>CANRBC010000020.1 GCA_947628755.1 uncultured Clostridia bacterium
TGCACTGCAAAATCTCCACCTTTCCCCTGACAACCTGCCTTTCAAAAAAAGTGTTACCAATCATTGACACTTTAACAAAAATTATCATTTTAGGTGAAAATTGAGGGGTGTTTATCTTGTTACTACCTCGGTCAACGCAGTTCAATGACTTGCTTTTGCAAAATATTTGACTGCGTATTGACAGTTATAACATTCTATCCATAACAAAAGACACTTCTGTATTTGAAGTGTCTTTATTTCCTTATATATTTATCTCTTAAGATTGCCGAATAGTCCTCTTACAAGATTACGGCTGACATCTCTGCCTATCTGTCCCAAGGTGCTTTTGACGGTACTTGTGGCAATCTTGCTTATGGTATTGGCGTGGCGTTTTCTTTCTCTTTCCTTTTCACGCTCTTCTCTTTCTTTCTCTTTTTCCTCTTCTTTAGCCTTTCTTGCAGCTTCCTTTGCAGCCTCGGCTTCCTCCTTTGCCTTTTCCTCGGCAGCCTCTTCTTCGGCTTCTATCGCCTCCAAATCTTCGTAGGCTGATTTGTTATCAACAGCATCCTTATACTTCATATAAAGGTCTGAACTGTTTATAAGATTTTGTCTTACGCCTTCCTCGCAAGCTCCCATATAGCTTTGAGGAGGAAGTATAAATGCCTTTTGTACCATAGAGGGAGAACCGTCATCATCAAGGAACGATACAAGAGCTTCGCCTGTGCCTAGCACCGTTATTGCCTCAGTTGTATCAAAGGCAGGATTGGGTCTGAATGTCTGAGCGGCAGTCTTAATTGCCTTCTGTTCATTAGGCGTAAAGGCTCTGAGAGCGTGCTGTATTCTGTTGCCCAGCTGCGCAAGTATCGTTTCGGGAATATCGGATGGGCTTTGTGTTATGAAGTATATTCCAATACCCTTTGAACGTATGAGCCTTACTACCTGCTCCAGCTTTTCCAAAAGCGCTTTGGGCGCATCGTTGAAAAGCAGATGAGCCTCGTCAAAGAAAAATACCATTCTGGGCTTATCCATATCTCCTACCTCGGGGAAGGTCTCGTAGAGGTCTGTAAGAAGCCAGAGAAGGAATGTGGAATACAGCTTCGGATTGTTGCCTAGCTTTACACAGTCAAGAACGTTTATAACGCCCTTGCTCATGTTTGTAAGCCTTACCCAGTCCTTAATATCCAAATCGGGCTCTCCGAAGAAAATATTTCCCCCTGCGTCTTCAAGAGAGAGAAGCGCTCTTGTTATAGCGCCTATGCTCTGAGAAGATACATTGCCGTATTCCGTCTGTATTTCCTTGGCATTATCCGCAACATAACGAAGTATTGCCTTAAGGTCCTTAATATCTATAAGAAGGAGCTGCCTATCATCTGCCAGTCTGAAAACTATATCCAGTATACCGCTTTGTGTAGGATTGAGGTCCAGAAGTCTTGATAAGAGAACGGGTCCCATATTGGAAATAGTGGTTCTTACGGGTATACCCTTTTCGCCGAAAACATCCCAGAACATAACGGGATATTCCTTACATGGAAATTCACATTCTACATTACATTTTTTAAGCTGCTCTACTACATGGACGTTGGTTTCGTCACCCTTTTGGGCGATACCGCAAACATCTCCCTTTATATCCACCATAAATACGGGAACTCCTGCGTCGCTGAGAGTTTCAGCCATTACCTTAAGACTTATTGTCTTGCCTGTTCCTGTAGCTCCCGCAATAAGACCATGTCTGTTAGCCATTGAGGGGTTCAGATATATGGGAGATTCTCCTGTGGCTATCCATAATTCACCGGTATTTGTATACATAATTTCCCTCCTGTTCGTTTTTATTACTTTTATTATTATAATTATACAATATCCGAATAAAAAAGGCAATATTTTTATATAATATTGACATTTTTTGTATAGTATGGTATTCTTAAAATAGAAAATTTGTTTTTTTAGGAGGTATATTATGGATATCAATGCAATTAAGGAGGCTGTTGAAAAGCTGACTAAGGACGAAAGCGCAAAGGAAGCATTCAGACAAGACCCTGTTAAGTCTGTTGAGTCTATTCTGGGAGTTGATCTTCCCGACGAAATGGTAGAAAAGGTCATCAATACTGCTAAAGCTAAGCTGGAGGGCAGCGACATCGTCGATGAAATAAAGGACGAAGCCGAAAAGCTCATAGAAGGCGGTATTATGAACAAGGTAAAGGATTTGCTTAAATAATTAGAAGAGTTTTGCGGCATGGAACAGAAGCGATTTGTTTCATGCCGCTTATTTTTGTATATTAAACCAAATTTTATAAGTATATTTTATGCCGAGGGAATTTTTATTTGTATTTTTACACCGTTATTATTTTCTATGCTTAGCTTTCCGCCGTGAGCCTTTATAATCCTGTATGCCATAGGCAGTCCAAGACCGTGGGCTGTTTTTGGTATTTTATCGATATTGTCTATAACATTTTGCTCTATTCCCTTGCCGTTGTCAAATATTCCAATAATGACCATTCCTTTTTCTTCATACTGCTTTATCGTAATATTACATCCCTTTTCATTGTGTTTTATACTATTGTTTATCAAATTAAACATAGCTCTTTCAATTAAATTTTCATCTGCCGCAACAGTTGATTTTTCGTTTTTTAAATCAAGGTCTATTGTACATTTTTCTGCGATTTTGCTATTTAATATGTCTGATACGACGCGTCGAAGAAGAGGGCATATCCTGACAGCCGATTTCTTTGAGGGCTGCATATCGTATTCCAAGGACGAAATAATATTCAAATCCTCAATTAGCTTCTTTATTTTAACACCCTGCATAGTTATTGCTTCGGCTTTATTGCGCTCTGCTTCCGTGAGGTTTTCTGATTTACACAGCTCGTCAGAATATCCGACTATTACCGACAACGGAGTGCGAATATCGTGTGATATGCCGGATATCCAATTTGACCGCGCGCTGTCGCGAGCGGCAAGAGCGGTGTTCTTGCGCTCTAAAGCCCCCGACGCGCGGTTTATGTTTGCTGAAATTTCCTTAAAAATCCCTCTCTCCGGCAGCCTTACAGGCTTTTCCTTCCGCAAATCGGCTATTCCGTCGGTAAGCGCCCGCAGTCGGCGGTAAAGGTGAAAGCCGAAAATACACGCCAGTATAAAGGCAAAGCATAGATTAACGGCAAGTATAGTCAGAATTCTTTTGGGCAACGTATCAAACCAGCGCATAGAATAAATCATTTCATACTTGCCGACTGCGTTTTTAGGTATACCGAGTACCAGCAGTCCGTAGTCCTCTGTACGAACGTAAACGGGATAGTCATTCAAATACCAACGTGTCATTTTAGCCACATCATTTATGGAATAGTGTGACGGAATATCGTCGGGTCTGTTCTGCGACCATATAATATCGCCGTTTTCATCGAGCAAAATACACCAATAGTTGTCGGTAAGCACATTTTCCTTAAGCTCAAAGCCGTCTTCACTTTGCGTCAGATTTTTGCTTATGAGAGCAAGCTCTTTTTTAGGACTTTCGCCGTCTGAATCGCTTGCAATATAGGCATATCCCAAAAAATTTACACATAACAGAATAACTGCGATTATCGCCGAGGTAAGCGTAAAGCAAATAAATATTTTAAGGCTTGTCTTATTCATCATTTATCACCAGCTTGTACCCCAATCCTTTTACAGTCATTAAATGCTTTGGCTTTGACGGTTCTGCCTCTATTTTCTGCCGCAGACGTCTTATATGTACCATAAGGGTGTTTTCATATCCGTAATATTCCTCGCCCCACGCAGCCATACAAAGGGCGTCGGAGGTAACAATTTTATTCTTATTTTCACACAGCTTTTTAAGTAAAATATATTCCTTTGCCGTAAGCAGAATTTCCTTGCCGTTTTTATTGACAGAAGCGGTTTCAAAATTAACCGTAACGCCGGATAAATCAAAGGACGATTTCTTTTGAACAATTCCATAAATACGCTTTAATACTGCATTTATGCGTAAAATAAGCTCGTCAGCCAGAAACGGCTTTACTATATAATCATCTGCGCCCAAGCCCAGACCCTTTATACGGTCGTTTCCCTCGCCGCGAGCCGTAAGGAAAATTGCGGGAGCGGAGGATATTTTGCGTAGCTTCTTAAATAACGTGAAGCCGTCTCCGTCGGGTAGATTTACGTCGAGAATATAAAGGGCAATAGACTGTTCATTGGCAATTTTCAGAGCCGTTTTGCAGTCGGGCGCGGTATATATATTGTAAAAGCCATTGTTGTACAAAATTTCCGACAAAATTTTTAAAAGCTCTTTTTCATCATCCACAATTAATATTTTTTTGTTCTTTAATTCCTTCATGATTATCACCGATTTTATTTTAACATACGGAAAATGAATTTTAAACATTATAAATTAATTTTTAAGGTTTGCGTAAGGTTAAATTCATTTTAGTGAAAGGTAGGTGTGATACAATGGGGATATTCCGAAACAGAAAGGGGATATAATATGAACGAAATAGTAAAAACGGCAGGACTTACAAAGCTCTACAAGGGAGTAGCAGCAGTCAGTGATTTGAATATGAGCGTAAGGAAAGGGCGAATATACGGCTTTCTCGGCCCGAACGGCGCAGGCAAAACTACTACACTTAAAATGCTGCTTAGCCTTATCCGCCCTACAAATGGTGAAATTGAAATCATGGGACGGCGTATGGAAGCAAAAAGCCGTATCGAAATACTTCGCAATATCGGCTCTCTTATAGAATCGCCGTCCTTTTACGGGCATCTTACGGGCGCTGAAAATTTGCGTATTTTACAAACTCTTCTCGACGTGCCTAAAATGAATATCGACAAGGTATTGAAAATAGTAAGGCTAGACAATCAGCGCAGCAAAAAGGCGTCGGCATATTCGCTGGGCATGAAGCAGCGTCTTGGTCTTGCAGGAGCTTTGCTGGCGTTTCCCAAGCTGCTTATACTTGATGAGCCTACAAACGGTCTTGACCCTGCAGGGATACAGGAAATGCGAGAGCTTATCAAATCCCTGCCGACACAATTCGGCATGACTGTAATCGTATCAAGCCACTTGCTTTCCGAAATAGACCAAATGGCAGAGGATATAGGTATAATCGCAAAGGGTAAAATGATGTATCAAGGAAAGCTTGAGGATTTGCATAATATTGACAGAAACAAGTCACTTGAAGAAATATTCCTTGACCTTACGGGAAGGGAGCAGAGCTTATGATAAAACTTATAAAATGCGAGTTTATGAAGACACGCCGCCGCTATGTATTTTTAACCGCCCTTACAGTAACGGCTGCTATGCTTGCGTGGATATATCCGCGACACCAAAGCGCCGATTTGATTCGGCTTGGCTGGATGGCAAATTTATATGAGCTTCCCCTTATAAATTCAATATTTATGCCGTTGCTGTCAATAATCGTTTCATCACGCTTGTGCGATATTGAGCATAAGGGCGTAATGCTTAAGCAGCTAGCGGTAACTAAAAAGCGCAGTCAGATATACGACGCTAAATTGATATACGGACTTATAATAATGATATTCTGCTTGATTTTAAGCTGGGGAATGACTATAACGTTCGGCTATATCGCAGGCTTTGAGGGTGAAGTACCGATAAGGTTATATCTTTTGTATTTCCTGTTTACAGCTACCCCGACAATTGCTGTATACATTTTACAGCATACGCTATCTCTTTGCTTCAAAAATCAAGGAGTTACATTCTTTTCGGGAACAATAGGTACATTTTTGGGAGCGTTATCATTGTTTTTCCCCCAGCTTCCGTGGCTTCGCAGAATACTTGTATGGGGCTATTACGGCGCGCTTAGCTTTGTCGGACTGTTTGGTTGGACAAAGGAAAACCGCTACAAGCAAGCGCATTTTGAAGTTATGGGAATCGATAGGAATTCTTTTATTATATTGCTTTTTATTTGCATAGCAATGTATATTATAGGTCGTGAAATATTCAAGAGAAAGGAGCTTTAGACCATGTTACTTAAGTTATTGAAGGCAGAGCGTATGAAGCTAAAACGCTCACCGGTATGGCTTGCTTTTTTCATTATGCCTATTATTCCGGCGGTACTGGGAACTGCAAATTATCTGTATCAAAAGGCAATACTGACCCGCGAATGGCTGAGCCTGTGGACACAGCACACGCTGTTTACAGATTACTTCTTTTTGCCGATAATGCTCGGTATTTACTGCGCGTATATAATGCGTTTGGAAAACGCAAACAATAATCTAAATAAGGTTTTTACCATGCCCGTAAGCCGTTCGTCAATATTCTTGGCAAAGCTGATAACCGCAGCCATGATGCTGCTTTTCAGCATGGTGTGGATATGCGCGTTATTTGTAATAAGCGGATATATTGCGGGACTTACAGACCCGCCGTGGCTTACAATAGCTCATTGGTGTATATTCGGTACTCTTGGCGGAATGGTCATAGTGGCGATACAAATACTAATTTCTATATGTGTAAACAGCTTTGCAATACCGATAGGTATAGCATTTGCAGGCGGACTTACAGGACTTGGATTTCTGGCAAAAAGCTTTGGACACCTATGGCCATATTCGCTTATGTCCTACGGCATGAACGCAAATGCGCCGCAAGAGCTTGTAAAAAGCGGCTATGTACAATTTATTTTTATTTGTGTTTTATATATTATGATTTTCACAGTTTTGGGCAGTATTATTACAGCAAGACGCAACATTTAATTGAATTATGAACTGCCGAGAGCATAATTCCTTTTATAGCTTTTAATATAAAAGCTATAAAAGGAATTGATTTCATACAAGATTTATTCTTTAACGGTGCTTTCTGATTTAATGATTGATTTAATGATATTGTCTGAAAAGAGTTTTTATTTGCAATGTTCTACAAAATTCTCTATAATACGGTATTGCGCCTTATCGTTTTTCCATGACAATTCGGGATGCCACTGAACAGCCCAAATATATTTTTTATCCGGACAATATATTGCCTCAACAAGACCATCTTCCGAGTATGCCATAGGCAATACCTTTTGTGACAAGCTCTTTATTCCTTGATGATGATAGCTGTTTACAGCAAGTAAATCGGTTTTTAAAAGATTGTAAAGAGGCGTATTATTTATAATATTTACATTATGCCATTTTCTGTCATAAGGCGGAATCATTTTATGAGAAATGGATATGTCCATTTGTGTCGGTATATCCTGATAAAGCGTACCGCCCAGCATAACATTTATAAATTGTATTCCCCTGCATATACCAAAGACGGGAATATCGTTCGTATATGCGGCTTCAAAAATCTGTCTTTCAATATTGTCTTTTTTAGGACATACTTTGCCACATTGAACTATGGGTTCTTCACTGTACAAGGCAGGAGCTAAATCATGACCTCCTGTAAATAAAAAGCCGCTGCAAATCTCAAGCATTTCATTGATACTACCGTTGTCAAATGGCAGTATAATAGGCAATGCTCCACAGGACGTAAGCATATCCATATATCCGGGAATCATCCATATACTGTTTCTTTCATCGTCAAATAAAGGCGTAACGCCGATTACGGTTTTTTTCATATAACCACTCCTTTATAAAAAAAGGATAATGCACTCATGAAACACCCCATTGTGCATTATCCTTTTATGGATTTATGTATTTTAATTTATTTTCTTAACTGATTCTACGGTATATCCCTTTTCGATAAGTTGCTCAATAGCCTTATCCACATCAAAGGACCTTACCTTTATGACCATTTCAAGTCTGCCGTTTTCATTGATATTGCTTATATTCCTAATATCGATATTAAGGCTTGCAAATATCTGAGTAATTTCGGCAAATACGCCTGTTCTGTCTTCTGCGGATACCGCTATTCTCGTTCCCTTTGACTTAACGCCCATAATGTCTATAAAGGCTCTGAATATATCTGTACGGGTGATAATGCCCACAAGATAATTCCCCTCGACTACGGGCAGAGAGCTTATTCTGTTCTCCTTCATAACGAGAGCAGCGTCCTCCAGAAGCGCGTCTTTATTTATGCTGAATATGCCCGTTTTCATTATATCCTTTACCTTGGTCTTGCTCAGCAGATAATTTATCTCATATACGCTTAAGGAAGTTGCGCTTGAAGGATTGACCTCGGCAAGGAGCTTTTCCGTAATAAGCCCTATCAGCTTGTTGTCTCCGTCTACAACGGGAAGCTGTGAGTAGCGACCTTCTGTCATCATCTGATATGCCTTTGATACGGAGTAATCAGGTGATACTGTAACGGGTCTTCTTGTCATTCTTTGATGTACATACATAAAATATACCTCCCTATCTATATATCTTTTTCTATATTCTATCACAATTATTGTGAAAATTGAAGTAAATTTGATAATTTTTTTAAAATTTTTTTCTTTCATTTTGTCTTGTATTGTGTAGAAATATGGTGTATACTAATATGGAATGACTTTTAATATTGAGAGGTATTTTTCGTTATATATTAATGAAATAGATTTTGGAGGTCTAAAATGAATTCGTCAGAATTATTAACAATCAACTGTATGAGAATACTCAGCGCAGAGGCTATTGAAAAGGCTAAATCCGGTCACCCCGGCATCACTATGGGCGCAGCGCCTATGGCTTACGAGCTGTGGGCAAGACACATGAGCCATAATCCCGAAGACCCCGACTGGATAAACAGAGACCGATTCGTGCTTTCAGCCGGTCACGGTTCTATGCTTTTATACTCTCTGCTCCATCTCTTCGGTTATGATATGACAATAGATGATATTAAGAATTTCAGACAGCTCGGCTCAAAAACGCCCGGTCATCCTGAGGTGAGCAAGACTGCAGGCGTAGACGCCAGCACAGGTCCGCTTGGTCAGGGTATTGCCAATGCTGTGGGTATGGCTATTGCAGAGGCTCATCTTGCGGCTAAGTTCAACAGAGATGGTTTTAATATTGTAGACCACTATTCATTTGCTCTTTGTGGCGACGGCTGTCTTATGGAAGGCGTATCCTACGAAGCGGCTTCATTTGCAGGCACATTTGGTCTTGGAAAGGTCATTGTACTCTACGATTCAAACGACATTACCATAGAAGGCAATACAAATATTACATTTACGGAAAATGTTCTGGAAAGATTCAAGGCTCTTGGCTGGCATACGGAATTTGTTAAGGACGGTACTGACATAGACGCCATAGGCGAGGCGATAGAAAAGGCTAAAGCCGTTAAGGACAAGCCTTCAATTATAGAGATAAAGACCGTTATAGGCTACGGCTCACCTAACAAGGCAGGCAGCGAGACCTCTCACGGTGCGCCCTTGGGCGAGGATGAGGTAAAGGCTACAAAGAAGGCTCTTGGCTGGAATTACGAAGAGGATTTCTATGTTCCCCGGGAGGTATGGGACAATGTCAGACCCCTCAGAGAAAAGCTCATAGCAGACGCCAATGAATGGAAAAAAATGTATGCAGAGTATGAAAAGGCTTATCCTGAGCTTGCGGCTGAGTTCAAGGCATGGCATGAGGATGACTTTATTTCCGACCTTATAGATGACGACAGCTTCTGGCTCAATGACGGAGATATGGCTACAAGAAACTGTTCAGCCATTATACTGAACAAGCTTGCAAAGAAAATGCCTAATTTATTCGGCGGCTCAGCAGACCTTTCTCCTTCAAATATGTCAATAATGGAGGGCAGACCATATTTTACAAAGGACTGTCGCGAAGGCTCTAATATACACTATGGAATAAGGGAAATGGCTATGACGGCTATTGCCAACGGTATGGCATATCATGGCGGTATAAGACCTTACATAGCAAGCTTTTTCGTTTTCTGCGATTATATGAAACCGGGTCTGAGAGTATCTGCTATTTCAAGTCTTCCTGTTATAAGCATACTTACTCACGACAGTATAGGCGTAGGCGAGGACGGTCCTACACATCAGCCAATAGAGCAGCTTTCTGCTTACAGAAGCACGCCTAATTTCAACGTATGGCGTCCCTGTGATGTGAATGAAACTGCCGCTGCATGGTATTCTGCCGTAATGGACAAGACTACGCCGACTGCTCTTGTATTTACAAGACAGGCAACAAAAAATATACACATAGACGGAAGAAAAGCTCTTAAGGGCGGTTATATAATAAGAGAATCCTTTAAGGAAACTCCCGATATTGTACTTATAGCTACCGGTTCTGAGGTTAGCCTTGTATACGATGCATACGATGTGCTTAAGGAAAAGGGCATTTCAGCCCAGGTTGTAAGTATGCCTTGTGTTGAAAGGTTCGAGGAGCAAAGCGAAGAATACAAAAATACCGTTATTCCGCCAAATGTAAGAAAAAGAATAGTTGTAGAGGCTTCCTTTGATATGGCATGGTACAGATATGTGGGCTTTGAGGGCGAAATAATCGGAATGAAGGAATTCGGCACATCCGGTCCATACTCCGTGCTTTTCAAGCACTATGGTTTTACAGTTGACAATGTAGTTAATAGAGCTATTGCTCTTTTGAATAAATAATATGGACAAATTAAAAAAACAAATGGATTTTCTCACAACTGTTGAGGAAATGAAGAGAATATACAGACAGTCTATTCTGGAGGACAATGGCAGAATAAGGCGTGAAAACGATGCAGAGCATAGCTGGCATATATGTATGTACGCTCTTGTTTTGCAGGAATATGCGCCAAAGGGTACGGATATATTCAAATGTATAAAAATGCTTTTGCTCCACGACCTTGTGGAGATATATGCAGGGGATACGTATCTCTATGATGAAAAAGCCAATTCCGACAAGCGAGAAAGAGAAGAAAATGCCGCCCAAAGGCTTTATTCCGTTCTGGGAGAGCAGGGCGAGAAATTAAAGGCTCTATGGCATGAATTTGACGAGGGCAAAACTATCGAAGCTCAGTTTGCCAATGCCTGTGACAGACTTCAACCCATTATTCTCAATTACAGAAGCAAGGGTGAAAAGTGGAAGGAAAATAATATCCATATTTCACAGGTAATAGAAAAGGGCAGTTGGAAAACAAGGAATGTAGACGAAAAAGTACGGCAATTTGTTTTTGATTTGCTTAACGAATGTGTTGAAAAGGGATATTTACTGCCTTAAAAGGAAGTGTATATATGAGTGATTTGGAAAAGGTTGTGGAAAAGGCGCAGCTTCTTACAGAGGCTTTGCCATATATAAGAGATTTCCACAACAAAAGAATAGTTATAAAATACGGAAGCAAGGTGCTTGGCGACAGACAGGTGGCAGAAAGCGTTATGCAGGATATAGTTCTGCTTAAGCTAATAGGTATGGAGCCCATTATAGTACACAGCGGAAGTGATGAAATAAACAAATGGCTCAAAGCCATAGGCAAGGATATTGAATACATAGGCGGCAACAGGGTAACGGACGAGGAAACAATGGAGATTGTTGAAATGGTTCTCGGTAAGATAAACAAAGACCTTGTGCAGCTTATAGAAAAAAACGGCTGTAAAGCCGTAGGTATATGCGGCAAGGACAGCGGAACGATAAAGGTATCCAAGAAAATAGTTGAAGGCGAGGATATAGGCTATTTCGGTGAAATAGAGAAAATAAACACCGAGCTTATACTCGACCTTATAGAAAGGGATTTTATTCCCGTTATTTCCTCCATAGGAATAAGCGATGATTTTGAAAGCTATAATCTGAAGGCAGATGATGTGGCAGGCGCTGTTGCAAAGGCTGTTGGTGCTGAAAAGCTCCTTTTCCTTGCGAGAAACGACGATGTGTACAACAGTCTGCCTCAGTCAATGATAACCGTCGAGGAGGCAGGAAGACTTATAGAAAACAAGTCCATGAGCATAGGCAATTACAACAAAATAAAATGCGCTATTGACGCCGTAAATAACGGCGTACACAGAGCACATATTGTAGACGGCTCTATTGAGCATAGCGTTCTGCTGGAATTTTTTACGATACATGGTGTGGGTACAGCTATTGTCGGTAACGACAAGACCCTTTATCCTCACGAAAAGCAGTATAGATAAAAAGGAGAGCGATATGCTCTCTTCAGACTGTCGAAAAAACAACATTTTGATAGGAAATATGAATTTCAAGTAAAGAACAGTTTGCAAAAAAGCGTCGCAGACTTTAATCCGCAGGAGGAATTCACTTCCTCCGAGGACAGGAACTTTACTGATATTTTGCACACTTGTCAAAATATCAGTAAACACGGCTGGTTCCTACCATTGAATCGGAAAGATTGATCCGACAGGGCGTAAGCCCTGCTTTTACCGAAGGTAAAAGTTCTGACAGCTAACTGAAAGAAATGCCAATAAGCATTTCTTTCAAGCGTGTCGATTTTATCGACACGCAGAGGAGAGCGATATGCTCTCTTTTTTTAGTGTGCAGAAAATAATATATATCGCTTTCGTTCTTTTTTATGTTGTAAAATTCAGTATGATATGGTAAAATAAGTATAGGCTTTAGCGCTTTGTGTTGCTAAAGCAAAATAAATATAAATTATGAGGTGGATTATGAAAGAACAATCAAAAGCAAGCGCTTACACCCGATATATTCTTCCTGGCGTGCTTTTGCAGTCAGTGCTTATTGGCGGCGGCTATGCCACAGGACGCGAGATATTCTCCTACGGCGCAAAATTCGGCGCTATGGGTTGGCTCTCCGGTATCACCATAGGTATCGGCTTTGCGCTTTTTGCGTTTTTATCCTTTGAAATATGCCGTATATACAAGGTATATGACTACAAAAATTATATCAAGCAGGTAATAGGACCGTTATGGCCTGTAATGGATATACTTACAGTGCTTATTGCCATAATGCTTATTGCTGTTATGGCAGCGGCAACGGGAAGTATTTTTGAGCAGATAAATCTGCCTAATATACTGGGCTCTGTACTTATTGTGCTTGCCTGCGGTCTTCTCAACTTCAAGGGCTCAAGAGTTATTGAAAAATTTGAAAGCATAGGCACGATACTTCTCTATGGCGGATACATATTGTTTACCATAATAGTGCTTGTAAAATTCGGCGGCAATATTCCCAAGGTGTTTGCAGCAGGCGATACAAGCGCCGTTGAGGGAAATGTAGGTATAGGTCTTTGCGTATGGACAGGCATATTATATGTTGCCTACAACATCAATGCTATACCTATGGGTATGTTTTCACTTACAAGGCAAACTAAACGTAAGGAAACCATCATTTCCGGTATATTTGCAGGTCTGCTTATGGTAATACCATGGTTTTTGTCTTACTTTGCTATGATGTGCTTCTACGGAAACACGTCTATTGTAGGCGCTGAGGTAGAAACGCCATGGGTAGAGATGATAAAGGCAGCCAACGGCGGCGCGCCTTTACTTGCACTTTTCAGCATAGTTATGGGTTGGACTCTTTTGGAAACGGCAACAGGCTGTATACACATGATAATAGACCGATTTGACGTTGCCCTTGAGGAAAAGGGTAGTGAAAGGCTTACGGATGCCAAAAGAGGCATTATCACCGTTATCACTCTTACTCTTGCCCTTATACTTTCAAGAGTTGGCGTTGTTGCACTTATAGAAAAGGGATATACTATTCTTTCTTACGGATTTATTCTGTTCTATCTTCTGCCTACGCTTATTATAGGCGGATATAAGATAATAAAACACAAGGACTGATACGGGAGGAATTTTTATGAAATATGTAGGTTACTATAACGGCGAAATAGGTCCTCTTGAGGAAATGAAAATACCGATGCTCGACAGAGCCGTGTACTTCGGAGACGGCTGCTATGACGCCACTACCTTTGCGCATAATCACATATTTGCGGCAAAGGACCACTTAGACCGCTTCTATAACAGCTGTCGTATGCTTGAAATTCCTTTTGATATGTCAAGAGAAGAGCTTACTGCGGCGCTGCAAAGCTGTATAGACGCAAATGAAGAGGAGCACGGTATGCTCTATTGGCAATGCTCCAGAGGAACATATTTCAGAAATCATAATTTTCCGCCCGAAAATATAAAGCCTAATCTTATGATTTTCACAGTACCCTGTGAGCTTATTCCTATGGATACTACATTTAAGCTGATATCAATGGAGGATACCCGTTTTCTCCATTGTAATATCAAGACGCTTAACCTTATTCCAAGCGTTATTGCATATCAGCGCTGTATAGAAAAGGGCTGTCAGGAAACAGTATTTCACAGAGGAGAAAAAGTTACGGAATGCGCCCACAGCAATATTCTCATAATAAAAGACGGAGTTTTGCAAACTCCTCCAAGAGATAATCTTATACTGCCGGGAATAACGCTTAAACATCTTCTGGAGCTTGCTCAAAAAAACGGCATACCTGTAAAGGAAGCTCCCTTTACTATGGAGGAGCTTAAAAATGCCGATGAAATAATAGTAAGCAGTTCAGGCGGACTGTGCATAAGAGCAGACGAGCTTGACGGTCAGCCTATAGGCGGCAAGGATTCCGAAACATTAAAAAAACTCCAGGATGCCTATACTGAATTTTATGATAAGGATACAAACTATTAAATAAAGGAGGCTTTATCCTCCTTTATTTTATTCTCATATTGTGTTGACAGGGCATAAAATATAATGTATTATTATAAAAATAAATTGTTTGGAGGGATTATATGGGCTTTATAGAATTGTTCTTTGTTGCCGTAAGTCTGGCTATGGACGCCTTTGCCGTATCTGTTTCAAACGGACTTATGCTCCCTAAAATAAAGATAAAACACGCTGTCATATTCGGCGGCTTTTTCGGCTTTTTTCAGTTTATAATGCCTCTTATAGGCTATGCTCTTGCAAGCCGATTCAGTCAATACATAGTCAGCTTCGACCATTGGATAGCCTTTTTGCTTCTGGCAATAATAGGAGGAGGCATGATAAAGGACAGCTTTGAGCAAAATGAAGCCTCTGCCGAGCAGACCGAAAGCAAAATAATGTCCTTTGGCAATCTTACAAGCCTTGCAATAGCAACGAGTATTGACGCCCTTGCAGTCGGTGTGACACTTGCTCTTATGCCCGGCACTAATATATGGTTTTCATGCTTTGTAATAGGTATAGTTGCCTTTGTCATATCCTATATCGGCGTTATGCTGGGCAAGAAAATAAGCGGAGTATTTCAATCCTATGCGGCAAGAATAGGCGGCTGCGTACTTATAATAATAGGTATTAAAATTTTAATAGAGCATATATTTTTTGGCGGCTGATTTTTCGGTCGCCTTTATTTTGTCCTTGAAATAAAAAGGATTTTCCGCAGAAATAATGAAATATATATAATAGAGGTGATTTTATGACAATAAGAGAGCGTAATGAGGAATTTGAGGAAATGATATTAAGTCCCTATGCCTCCAAGAGCAAAAACAGCAGAGGCAGAATAAAGGAAGAAGAGCCCTGCGATATAAGGACCTGCTACCAAAGAGACAGGGACAGGATAATTCATTCCAAGTCTTTCAGACGTCTTATGCATAAGACGCAGGCCTTTATTTCTCCAGAGGGAGATCATTACAGGACAAGACTTACGCATACCCTGGAGGTCTCTCAGATAGCCAGAACAATATCCACAGCTCTTAAGCTCAACGAGGATCTTACAGAGGCAATAGCTCTTGGTCATGATTTGGGACACACGCCCTTTGGACATCTTGGCGAGGAGGACCTTAACAGGGTCATACCCGGAGGCTTTGAGCATAATGTACAGAGCATAAGAGTTGTTGAGAGAGTTGAGAAGGACGGAAAGGGTCTTAATCTTACAAGAGAGGTGCTTGACGGTATACTCAATCACAGAGGCGCAGGCTCTCCCGGTACCCTTGAGGGCAAGGTGGTTCAGCTTTCCGATAAAATTGCCTATATCAATCACGATATTGACGATGCAATAAGGGCAGGGATAATAACAGATGACGATTTACCCCAGGATTGTATAGATATGCTTGGTAAAAATTCCAAGGAGAGAATAGATTTCCTCATTAGGGATATTGTGAAAAACAGTATGGATAAAAACGATATTATAATGACCAAAGAGGTAAGGACCTCTATGTACAATCTTAGGGGATATATGTTCGATAATGTATACAATTCCGGAAAGCTCAGTGTTGAACGCCATGAATACAGCAGATTTTTAAGTATACTTTACAGCTACTATTCAGATAACTTTGAAGAGCTCCCCCGGGAATTCAAGGATATGTACGCAAGCCGCGAAGGCGCTGAAACAGAAGAAAGAATAATTGCGGATTACATAGCAGGCATGACAGACCGCTTTGCGGTAAAGACGAGAGATGAGCTGGGAGATAAACTAAAAAAATATATTTAAAAAAGGATATTTGATTTTGATGTCGAATAATAAAATATAGCGGAGGTTTTTATTTCAAGGGAGTGAGTAATTTATGAGCTACTATCCAAGCGAGGTCATAGATGATATACGCTCAGGCAACGATATAGTTGACGTAATAGGCGAATATGTAACGCTTAAGAGAAGCGGCAGCTCTTATGTTGGTCTTTGCCCATTCCATAATGAGAAAACTCCGTCCTTCCATGTCAATCGGGAGGGGCAGTTCTATCATTGCTTTGGCTGCGGCGCAGGAGGAAATGTTATAGGCTTTATAATGGAGCATGAAAACCTGAGCTTTGGCGATGCAATAAAATATCTTGCCGACAGAATAAATTATACATTGCCGGAGGTCGCCTTTACAAAGGACGCGCGGCAAAAAAGAGAGCTTAAGCAAAAGCTCTACGATATACATAAAATCGCAGCAAGATTCTATTATGACTGTCTTATGTCCGACGAGGGCAAAAATGCCGTGGAATATCTGGATAAAAGAGAGGTAAGCATAGGCATAAGGCGTAAATTCGGCTTGGGCTACGCTCCTATATCAAGAGGCGCTTTATACAGTAAATTAAAGGAAGCAGGTTTTGACGACGATTCCATTGTAAAAAGCGGACTTGCCTATAAGAGAGACGCAAACACATTTTACGATAAGTTTTTTAATAGGCTTATGTTTCCCATAATCGATGTATACGGCAATATTATAGGCTTTGGCGGCAGAATACTCGGAGACGGTCAACCTAAGTACCTTAATTCGCCGGAAACAGATATATTTAACAAAAGCAAAAATCTCTATAATCTGAATCTTGCCAAGCAGGCGCATAAACGTGAGCTTATACTGGTAGAGGGTTATATGGATGCTATTGCCATATATCAGGCAGGCTTTAAAAATGTAGTCGCATCATTGGGAACGGCATTTAACGAAAATCATTCTAAGGTCATGAAGGCATACGCGGACAGCGTTATACTTCTTTTTGACAGCGATGAAGCCGGTGTAAAGGCTGTAATGAGGGCAATTCCCGTTCTTAAGGCAGCAGGACTTAAGATAAAGGTACTGCAGGTTACAAATGCCAAAGACCCCGACGAATTTATTAAAAAATTCGGGGCGGCTGCCTTTGGCGAACTTCTTAACAGCGCCAAGAGTCATATTCTTTTCAGAGCAGAGCAGCTGCAAAAGCAGTATAATTTGGATAATCTGGAGGAAAAAATAGAATTTTCAAAGGATATAGCGAAGCTCATGTCAGAGGTAGACAGCAGTATAGAGGTCGACGCTTATCTCAGAGAGGTATCAAGACTTACACAAATAGACATATCTGCCATTCGTTCCGAAATAAATAAGCTAAGCAACGGCGTACAGGACATCAAAGCCGTTGCAAGCCGCAGAAACACCAATAAAAAAGGTATTGACGGGGCAAGAGAGGATATAATAAACATAGTTATGGCAAACCGCAGATATTACGATATAATAAGTCGGTATCTGCTTCCTGAGGAGCTTCTCGACCCATTTTACATAAAAATACTGAAAATAATATATAAGCTATATGAGGCGGACAAGACGGTCAATACTCAAAGCGTACTTGACTGTATTGAAACGCCGGAGGAGCAAAGCAAATTTACCGCAATTTTCGTTAAAAGAATAAAATTCAACGAAAATGAAATTATAAAGGCAATAAACGATATTGTCAGAAGCATAAAAAACGCTTATTATGACAAGATTATAAGTGATAATTATACAAATCCGAATATTTCACAGCTAATAGAAAGTAAAAGAAAAGCAAACAATTTGTATATATCATTATCCGATGGTTAAAATATTTACAAGTGAGAAAGGAAGGGTATCAATGAAATCCATAGATGACGTTACTTTTACCAACAAAATGAAGGAACTCATTGCTATTGCCAAGAAAAAAAAGAATACTCTTGATTACAGCGTAATTATGGATAGCCTGTCCAATATCGAGCTGGACCCCGATCAGATAGACAAGGTTTACGAATATCTTGAAGCTCAGGGTATAGACGTTATAGGAGCAGTACCTCTTGAGGAAGAGGATGACCCTGACGACAGAGAACTGGATCTGTCCGTTTCCGAGAACAATATAAATATTGATGACCATGTTCGTATGTATCTTAAGGAAATAGGAAATGTTCCTCTTCTTTCCGCAGAGGAGGAAATAGAGCTTGCCGAAAGGATAGAGCAGGGCGATGAGGAGGCAAAAAGACGACTTGCCGAAGCCAATCTTCGTCTTGTTGTCAGCATAGCCAAGAAGTATGTGGGCAGAGGTATGCTTTTCCTCGATCTTATACAGGAGGGCAATTTAGGTCTTATAAAGGCCGTTGAGAAATTCGATTACAGAAAGGGCTTTAAATTCAGTACCTATGCGACTTGGTGGATAAGACAGGCCATTACAAGAGCCATAGCTGACCAGGCAAGAACAATAAGAATACCTGTCCACATGGTTGAGAATATAAACAAAATAATAAGAGTTTCAAGACAGCTCTTGCAGGAAAAGGGCAGAGAGCCTACCGACGACGAGCTTGCAAGAGAAATGCAGCTCCCTGTTGAAAAGGTCAGAGAAATAAGGAAAATAGCTCAGGAGCCTGTATCTCTTGAAACGCCCATAGGCGAGGAGGAGGACAGCCACTTAGGCGATTTTATTCCCGACGAGGATATACCCGCTCCTGCAGATGCCGCTGCATTTTCACTTCTTAAGACACAGCTTGACCAGGTGCTCAACACTCTTACCGAAAGGGAAAGAGAGGTGCTTAAGCTGAGATTCGGTCTTAAGGACGGAAAGGCAAGAACTCTTGAAGAGGTCGGTCTGCAATTTGAAGTAACAAGAGAGCGTATAAGACAGATAGAAGCAAAGGCGCTCAGAAAATTAAGACATCCAAGCAGAAGCAAAAAGCTCAAGGATTATTTATAAAATTCAGTAGTAAGGCTGTCTTTGACAGCCTTATATTTTTAGGTGATAATATGCTTTCCAAAAGACTACAAATGGTTGCGGCTATGGTCGACAAATGCGAAACCCTTGCCGATATAGGAACAGACCACGGCTATATTCCCATATACCTTATTAAAAACAATATTACAAAAAGGGCTATTGCGGCTGATATAAGCAAAGGCTCGTGCGATAAGGCAAGGCGTAACGTTATGCTGTATAATATGGATAACCGTATTGATGTAAGGTGCGGAAACGGTCTTGAGGTAATAGGTGAAAATGAATCTGTTGACTGTATAATTATAGCCGGTACAGGCGGTCTTCTTGCCATAGATATTCTTAAAACCAATAAAAACGCCGTTCAGAGAGCTTCTCAGCTTATTTTACAGCCTCAGAGGGATATTGACAAGGTAAGAAGATACATACACTCAGAGGGCTTTAAAATAGAAAATGAGGATATGATAAAAGAAAAGGGCAAGTATTATACGGTAATAAAGGCGGTAAAGGGAAAAGAAAGCTACAACGAGCTTGAGAACTTTTTTGGCAGAATTCTTATAGAAAAAAAATCGCCTGCGCTTAAAGAATTTGCTGCCGAGGAATACAAAAAAACAGAGAATGTACTACGTACAATGGAATACAACAATAAAAGGGAGGATATAAAATATATTGAGCTGAAAAAACTTTCTGCTCTTTATAAGGAGGTTTTAAGATGTCTGTAAAAATAAAGGATATAACGGAATATATAGAAATATTAGCCCCTAAATATCTTGCAGAGAGCTGGGATAACGTGGGACTTATGATAGGTGATGAAAATGCAGAGGTAAACAAAGTGCTTGTGGCTCTGGACTGCAGAGATGAGGTAATAGACGAGGCAATAGAAACAGGCGCAGAGCTTATAGTTACTCATCATCCTTTAATTTTCAAGGGTATCAAAAATCTGGACTGCAAAACGCCGCTTTCAAGAAAAATTGTAAAGGCAGTAAAAAACAATATAGCTGTATACTCCGCCCATACCAATCTGGACATAGCCGAGGGCGGTACAAACACAGTTTTGGCAAATCTTCTTGAATTAGAGGCTACGGAGGGTCTTGTTCCTGCAGGGGATAACGAATATCTGGGCAGAACAGGTTATCTTAAAAGAAAAACGACCTTTGGAGAGTTCGCCCTTTTTGTAAAGAAAAAACTGAAGGCAGAAAGTCTGACCATAAACGGACCTTTGGATAAGATAGTTGAAAAGGTCGGTCTTTGTACAGGCAAAGCCTGCGATATTGACTTTCTTACGGCAGCAGCCGAAAAGGGCTGCGACGTATATATAAGCGGAGATATAGGCTATCATGATGCCCAGAATGCAGAGGATATGGGATTGTGCATTATAGACGGCACTCACTATCTTACGGAGGCAATAACAGTACCCGAGCTTTGCAGATATATAGGAGAAAAATTCAAGGATATAGAGGTAATAGAATCCCATGTAAACGGACAGACATTAATGAAAATATAGGGGGAAATATTTATGGAGCATTACAAAGTTCACATTATAAATAACAACACATATACCGAGGCGGATTCCCGAACAACCCTTATGGAGTTGAGCAAGGAATTTGCAGGAGATAAAAGCGAGCGTATACTTCTTGCCAAGGTCGATAACGTTGAAAGAGACCTTAATTATATTATTGAGGGCGACTGTTCGGTGGAATTTCTGGACGTAAGCTCTGAGTTCGGCAACAGGACATATCAGAGAAGCTGCGCCTTTATAATGCTGGCAGCTGTGGCAAGGATACTGGGCAACGATAAGGCTGTGTGGGTAGAGCATACCATAAACAATAACTATTTCTGCCATATAGATAAAACCCATATAACGGAAAAGCTCCTTAACGATATAAAAAAGGAAATGCAGAATATAGTTCGTCAGAACTACTCCATAGAAAAGCTCAATATTCCCGTAAGCGAGGCTATGGAAATATTTGATAAATATGGGCTGGAGCATAGGAAAAAGGCGCTTAAGTATGTAAAATCCCTTAATGTGACTGTATATAAGATGAATAACTACTACGATTATCTTTACGGAACAATGGTTCCTCAGACAGGCTACATAAGAACCTTTGACCTCCATATACACAGCGACGGCTTCGTGCTGCAGTTTGAGAGCAGAAAAGAAGAGGGCGTTATAAACGAATATAAGGCATATCCCAAGCTGACCCAGATATTTGCAGAATACACAAACTGGTCCAGAATACTGGAGGTTTCCTCTGCAGGCGCTCTTAACGATATTATATGCCATGGCAGGCTCAAGGAAATAATACTTATATCCGAAGCGCTACAGGAAAAGAAAATTGCCAATATAGCAGATGAAATATTCAGACAGGGTAAAAGGATAGTGCTTATAGCAGGACCGTCTTCTTCGGGAAAAACAACATTTTCAAACAGGCTTGGTATTCAGCTTAAGGTGCTTGGTCTTTCACCTTGTATAATTTCGTTGGACGATTATTATAAAAACAGAGTTGAAATACCTGTGGGAGAGGATGGTAGACAGGACTTTGAATGTCTGGAATCTCTTCAGGTAGAACGATTTAATGACGATATTCTCAGACTTTTAAAGGGCGAGGCTGTCGAAACTCCGCTTTATGACTTTATTACAGGCAAAACAAAGTCAAAGGGCAAGCTGATAAAAATGGATACGAACAGTATTCTTATTATAGAGGGTATACACGGTATAAACGAAAACCTTACTCACAGAATTCCAAAGGATAAAAAATTCAAGGTCTATATAAGCGCTCTTACTCAGCTTAATATAGACGAGCACAGCAGAATATCCACTACCGATACAAGACTGCTCAGACGAATAGTAAGAGATAATAATTTCAGAGGCTTTAGCGCCAAGAACACAATAGATATGTGGAATAAGGTGCTTGACGGGGAAAATAAGAACATTTTTCCTTATCAGGAGCAGGCTGACGCTATGTTTAATTCAGCTCTTATTTATGAACTGGGTGTGCTTAAGACATACGCAGAACCTCTGCTTTTCAACATAGAGCCTTCGGAAAGCGGATATACAGAGGCAAAAAGGCTTCTCAATTTCCTCAACAGCTTTCTGAATATTCCTGCGGATAGTATACCGCCCAATTCTCTTATGAGAGAATTTATAGGCGGAAGCTGTTTTAACGTTTAGTTATCGCATTAATTAATGACCCCATTTCCAAATGTTTTGTAGGAAATGGGGTCATATTAATCTACTCTTTTTATTTTGTTTACCTCTTCTTCGGAGGGATTCATATAGGCAGTTCTGTTGGTCTCATATATCACCATGCCCGGTTTAGCGCCGTTTGGCTTTTTCACATTGCGTTTTTCCGTGTAATCCACAGGTACCATGGTAGAATTCCTTGCCTTGCTGAAATATGCGGAGAGTAGGGCGGCCTCGTTAAGGGTAGTGTCGGGTATTTTTTCTCCCTTGCTTACCACTATGACATGAGAACCCGGAATAATCTTGGTATGAAGCCACATATCTCTGGGCTTTGCAAATTTAAGCGTTAGCTCGTCGTTCTGCACATTATTCTTGCCTACATATATATCGTATCCGTCTGATGAAACGAAGTGCATGGGCGAGGATTTCCTTTTGGCAGTCCTGTTTTTTAAGTTCTTTACCTTCTTAATATAGCCTTCATCTATTAATTCCTGCCTTATCTCCCGTATATCCTGTTCGTTTATGCAGTTATTTACGGAGGTAAGCACTCCCTCCAGATAAGTCAGCTCCTCTTCATTGGAGCTTATCTGTTCCTGAAGCGCCAAATAAGTTCTTTTCGCTTTGTTATACGCCTTAAAATATTTTTGTGCGTTTTCAGATGGTGACAGATCTCCGTCCAATTCAATATCAACGGTTTCTCCGCTTTCGGAATAGAAATTTACAAGGCTTACAAGAGTCATACCCTTTTTAATTGAATAAATGTTGGCTGTTATCAGCTCTCCGTAAAGCCGCAGTTTATCTCTGTTTTCAATATCCTTAAGGGTTCTGAGCTGAATTTCCTTTTTCTTTACACATCTTTCTATATTCTGTGTAATGAGCTTTTTCAAATCCTGTGTTTTCTGATTAATTCTGTATGCAAAATCCCTTGATTTATAAAAATCCTCAACAAGAGCCGACATACTTTCATATTTTTCAACAATTCCGAAATGTGGCGTTATTGGGAAAAAATCAACAGCTTTATTTTTTTCGTCCTTAATAAGGCATGGAGAAAAATTTTCGTCTTTAATATCCTTTACAAGAGCTTCAAATGACAAATAGAGCCTTTCCGCCTGTGAGGGAGTAAGGCTTTCTATGAAATCGTCTGAATATATATCAGCTCTTGTACATATTTCCGTTGCCATTATGGGACTTATGCCTGAATAATTTTGATAAATAAAAGCCTGCGCCTTTTTTGCGCCGTTTTCCCCCATAAGGCTCATAAAATTTTGTCTGTCCAGCATAAGCGTGTTTATTTTGTTCTGGGCAGGAGGCATTTCATACTGTTTACCCGGAAGCACCTCTCTTACGGAGCTTTTATCGTGAGTAATATGCTTAATGCAGTCGAGTATCGTTCCGCTATGGTCTGTCAATATAATATTGCTGTGACGTCCCATTATCTCAATGATAAGATTTTTAACGGAATAATCCCCCATTTCATCAAGAGCTTCTATATATATATTTACTATCCTGTCAAAGTTCTGCTGCTTTATATCGATTATTTTACCGCCCTGTATATGCTTTCTCATAACCATACAGAACAGAGGAGGGTCAAGAGGATTTTCTCTGCTTATCTGTGTAAAATGAAGCTTGGGGTTTGAGGGATTTGCCGTAAGCAAAAGCTTGTAGCCTGTACCTTGGCTTCTTATACCCAATATAATTTCATCTCTTTCCGGTTGATATATCTTGTCTATTCTTCCGCCTATGGTCTTATTTTTGATTTCGGAAATAAGGGCGGAGATGGTTACGCCGTCAAATGCCATACAAAAGCACCTCCATAGGTATTTATTATAACCTTTATTCGGTATATTTTCAATAAAAAAATGGGGCATCTCTGAGACACCCCAAAATTATTGCAATTATTCGACCTTTGTTGTCCAGCCCATATCGTCGTGGAGCTTTCCCCACTGTATGCCTGTAAGTGTATCATACAGCTTCTGAGTGACCTCACCGATTTTGCCGTCGTTGATGATACATACATCATCCTCATAACGAAGCTCGCCTACGGGAGAAATAACGGCAGCTGTACCTGTGCCGAATACCTCCTCGAGCTTGCCTTCCTTAGAAGCCTTTATAATATCGACTATTGCAAGTCTGTCCTCTGAAACCTTATAACCCCACTTTTCAAGAAGCTCTATACAAGACATTCTTGTAATGCCGGGAAGAACTGTGCCGACTGTTGGCGCGGTATATATAATTCCGTCGATTTTGAAGAAGCAGTTCATAGAGCCAACCTCTTCAACATACTTTCTCTCAACGCCGTCAAGCCATAACACCTGCTCGTAGCCTAAGTCGTGACCCTTTACCTGGGCTGCAAGTGATGCAGCATAATTACCGCCGCATTTTGTAAAGCCTGTTAAACCGGGAGCTGCTCTTACATATTCATCCTCTACGTATATCTTAACGGGATTGATGCCGGTAGAATAGTAAGCGCCTACCGGTGACGCAATTATATAGAATGTATAGGTAGCAGAGGGACGTACACCTAAGTGAGGCTCTGTGGCTATTACAAAAGGTCTTAAATAAAGAGAAGTACCCTCTGCAGAAGGTACCCAGTCCTTCTCTACGGATACAAGAGCCTTGCAAGCCTGTACGAAATCCTCAACGGGAAGGGCAGGAATACACATTCTCTTGTTGGTATTCTGCATTCTTGCGGCATTCTTTTCGGGTCTGAAAAGCTGAATATCACCGCTTGGCGTTCTGTATGCCTTTAATCCCTCAAAGGACTCCTGAGCATAGTGCAGCACCATAGCCGCAGGGTCAAGAGAAATAGGACCGTAAGGAACTATCCTGGCGTCATGCCAACCTTTGCCCTCTGTATAATCCATAGCAAACATATTGTCTGTGTAATAAATACCAAAGCCAAGATTATTCTGATCAGGCTTTTCCTTTGGATTCTTTGTTAAATCGTATTTGATGTCGAGCATTTTTATCCTTCTTTCTTACGCTGAAAATTTTATAAGTTAAGTATAATTCTTTTTAACTTAAATTTCAATAGCTATTTGTGAATATTTCTTAAATTTGTTCTGAGAGAAGCTCTATTCCTTTTTTGATTCTGGATACAGAGTCCTCCTTGCCCAGAAGCTCAGCAAGCTCGCTTGCGCCGCAGGGAGATGTAGGCTTGCCGGAAAGGGCAGTCCTTACAGGCCAGAACATCTGTCCGTTCTTTATGCCCATTTCCTGTATTACGGAAAGCATTGAATTATATATTGTATCGTTGTCCCATTTTGTTATACCCTCAAGAACGGGGAGTATTTTATTGAGATTTTCAAGACACATTTCCTTTGTTGTTTTCATTTTTTTGTGTACGTAAAGCTCTGTGGAATATTCCGGAAGCTCGTCTACAAAGTCGACCATATCCGCTATATCCTTTGAAGTTCCTATTCTGGACTGTACATAGCCTGCGATTTTCTTGAAATCAATATCCGCTCTTTTTATTGCAGCTTTAAGCTCAGGCTCAGCCCAGCGGTAGAAGCTGTCAAAGTCCATTTTCTTTATATATTCGCCGTTCATCCATGTGAGCTTATCTATATCGAATATAGCAGGCGATTTTGAAAGACCCTTTACATTAAATTCTTTAATAAGCTCTTCCATAGTAAATATTTCTTGATTTACAGAAGGAGACCAGCCGAGAAGGGCAATATAGTTTATAATGGCTTCTGGCAAATATCCTTTTGCCACTAGGTCCTGGAAAGATGCATCGCCGTTTCTTTTTGACAGCTTGTTGTGCTTGTCCTTCATAACGGCAGGCAAGTGAACGTATGTGGGTATATCCCAACCGAACGCCTCATAAAGCAGATTATATTTAGGCGTAGAGGAAAGATATTCCGCGCCTCTGACAACATGAGTAATATTCATTTCATGGTCGTCTATTACATTGGCAAAATTATAGGTAGGAAAGCCGTCTGTCTTAATGAGTATCTGATCCTCCATTTCCTCGTTTTCAACTGTAATATCACCGTATACAACATCGTGAAAGGTAGTAGTGCCCTCTCTTATTTTCTGCCTTATAACATAGGGTACTCCGTTTTTAAGGTTCTCCTCTATTTCATCTTTGGAAAGAGAAAGGCAATGTCTGTCATATTTTGCTACTGCCTCGTGGCTCGTTTCGACCTTAAGGGATTCCAGCCTTTCTTTTGTACAAAAGCAGTAATAGGCTTCTCCCTTTTCTATAAGCTGTTTTGCATAGTCTATATAGTTGTTTTTTCTTTCACTTTGCACATAAGGGCCGTAAGGACCGCCTACATCCGGACCCTCATCATGGGGTATATGCGCCATTTCAAGTGTTTTATAAATTATATCTGTGGCGTCATCCACATATCTTTCTCTGTCCGTATCCTCAATTCTGAGTATAAATTTACCGCCCTGAGATTTAGCAATCAAAAATTCATACAAAGCTGTTCTCAGATTTCCTATATGCATATATCCCGTAGGACTTGGTGCAAATCTTGTTCTAATCATATTTATTCTCCTTTGGATTGATTTATTTCAAGGGCATTTTCGATACTCAGAATAAGGGGCGCTATTTCCTTTTGCATATTTTCATTGTCTGAATAAGATACATTTCCCTTGGCATTTTCAGAGGTTATATGGTCTCCGGTGTGCGTAAGCATTGAAAGCGCAATATTCGCCTTTGTTCTGACATTGCTTTGTTCTTCAATATTTTCTATATATTCATCAATGGATTTCATATCCTCTTCCGATGCGTTTATAGCGGAATAATCATCAAGACACAGATTAATGGCGTCCTCTACAAGAGCCATTATATTCTCGTCATTGCGATTGATTATGGCTTTGTTGCTGTTTATATTAATATGAGCCAATATAAGAGCGATAATTGTTATAAAAGCAAGTATGCCCATAATAATGTAGGCTGTTAAAGCATATTTTTTCATAGTATACCTCTTTTAGTTATAGTATTTAAGTGCTGCAAGTGTATCGGATACCTTTTTACCGACTATTTCGGCTCCCTGCTTGCTAAAGCTCTTGTTGCTAATAAAGTTTGCGGGAATATTTCCTGCTGCTATAAGGGGCTTATCCTCTTCGTTTATAGTGATTTGGTATTCCTTCTGAGCGTCGTTATACAGATAGCTGTACAGATTAAGATATTTATTGCCAAAGGCTGAAGCAAGGGCTTCGTTAAGCTCCTTTACTCTTTCAACATTTCCCGTTATCGGTCCTATTACAAGATATTTGTCCGTATTCAGAAAGTCTGCCATTTTTTTGTAAACCTCCACAGTTTTGGCGCTGTCTGCAAGGTTTTTTTCGCTGGCGATAAAAAATATCGTAATATCGTCTTTTCTAAGCTCCATTGCTTTTGTAACAACAGGCGTAGGCTCAAGTATTATCTGCTCATATCCGCTTGCGCTTCTTGTAAACTTATATGTTCCGTAGAAATTTGATATAATGCCTTCGATACCTGCTATCTTACAGGGATTGAAGCCTGCATTCTTGTCAAAATCAATATCGGGTACATTACCGTAGGCATTGGATATGGCTATCTCTCTGTAATTCATCCTTGCGGGAATATCCATAGGCGCTACATACAATGGTACGCCACCCTGTCTTGCGGCTATATCTTCAAGAGTTCCCGTGCCTATACCTAAATTATAGCATATCCTTATTGCATTTTTGGACAGATATGCCACATACGACGGCGTAGAATAATCTGCCGCCATAGTAAATGAATCTCCCCAGCAGGATATAGGCGTAGGTCCGTCAGGGTCGGATGGAGTATTCTCCATATTGGGCGTCTGTACCTCGCCGTATACATTTTTATTGAAATCGCTTTCGTGAGAAAATTCCGTAAAATCATCGGGAGTTATTTTCGCCGGCGGTTCTTCTTTGAAAACAAGCCGTAATATACATAGCACAACAACGGCAGCTAAAATAATAATCGTCAGCGTAATAACTATTTTTTCGGGAATATTGGACGTTTCGTTATATTCTCTCTTGGAAATACCTTTTTTGCCAAAACCAAACATACTGCAACCTCACTTTATAAAATTATTATAAATATTTTACAACAAATAATGATGAATGTCAATTTTATAAAAATATTTACACCATTTTTTTATTGTGCTATACTTATAATAGTTATTTTAGGTACAGGAGGATAAATATGACTAAATTAAGTCTGATTACAGATGAAATAAGTAAGGTTGTTCTGGGAAAGAAGGATATAATTAAAAATACTGTATTGGCAATAGCCGCAGGCGGACATATACTTCTGGAGGATATTCCCGGTGTGGGAAAGACGACGCTTGCTCTTGCCTTGTCCGGAACTCTTGGACTTGAATATAACAGAATGCAGTTTACTCCGGACGTAATGCCAAGCGACGTTATAGGCTTTAATATGTATAATCAGAAGACAGGCAATTTTGAATATGTAAAGGGAAGCGCAGTTTGCAACCTCTTTCTTGCAGATGAAATAAACAGAACCTCGTCCAAAACACAGTCGGCTCTTCTTGAGCTTATGGAGGAAGGCAAATATACAGTCGACGGCGTCACAAGAGCTTTGCCTACGCCTTTTATTGTTATCGCTACCCAAAATCCATTTGGCTCTGCAGGTACTCAAAGACTGCCTCAGTCACAGATTGAAAGATTTATGATTCGTACCTCCATAGGTTATCCGAACAAAAGCGCGGAAATAAACATACTTAAAGGCGTAAAAGACAACAAAACAGACGCTGTCAATAATATTATTTCAGCCTCAGAGCTTATGGAATATAGGACTATGGCAGAAAATGTATATGTAAAGGATAATATATATAATTATATAGTTGATTTTGTAAATGCTACCAGAAGCAGCAAATATATTGAAATAGGAATAAGTCCGAGAGGCAGTATCGCCATACTGAAAATGGCAAAGTCAAACGCCATATATAATAACAGAGACTATGTGACTATCGACGATATTCTGGATATAATTGAATGTACGGCGTGTCACCGAATAGAGCTGAGCAGCGAAGCAAGGGCAAAGAGCATAGACGAAAAAAAGATTATAAACGATATTGCAAAAAGTATTAAAATTTAAAGCAGCGAGGAATATTCATGGGTATATTTAAAATTTTTTCAATATTGGCGCTTACGGCAATGCTTATATTTTTTGCCATTTATTTTAATATATATGCCTTGTTTATCGCTGCCCTTGTGCCGTTGATATTTGTGTTTGCCGATATATTTCTTTTTTTATTGTCAAAAGGCTGCGTTACGGATATTTCAACAGAGCGTAATACATATTCCAAGAAAAGCAATGGCGTTATAAGGCTAGCTGTAAAAAACAGATGTCTGTACCCTATAAGCAGAGTAAATATTACTTTATCCGTAAAAAACAGATTTTACAAGGACAATAGTAACAGCTATATTTTCCCCTTGGGCATGATATTTAAAAAGAGGATAAATATTCCCTTTAAAGCTATGCGCAGCGGTATATATGACATTAGTATTGCCGAAGCGGAATATTCCGATATGCTTGGCTTATTTAAAAGAAAATGCAGCTGCTCATCGGTTTATTCCTTTATCGTAATGCCCTCAGAGGATATTGATATTTCTTCGGATATATGCGGCGCAACGGATACGGACGATATATCCTCTGATAACGTATATTCCGCAGGCAGCGGCGATGTTGGAGGATTCAGAGAGTACAGGCAGGGAGACAAGCTAAACAGTATTAATTGGAAGCTCTCTGCCCGTATGGATAAGGTATATGTAAAAGAGCTTGAAAAATCAAGCGTGGATGAAGCTGTTATTTTGTTCGATATGTATTGCAAAAATCTGGATAGCGCCTTGGATAATCTATGGTCTGTGGTCTGCCGTAACAAAAATTTTTATGTACTCTGGCTTCCCGGCGGTGCTGAGGAATTTGAAAGCAGATATGTTTCCGATGACGAAACGGCATATAATATGCTTCTGGATATATTCAGCTCTGCTCCGGATGTGCTTGAGGACAGAAGCCTTAACGAATATAACAGACTGTACAAGGGACACAGATTTATATATATAAACGATAAGGGGTCGGCTGTTTTATGAAAAGAAAAAAACAAGATGTTACGGGAATCATATTTAATAAGAAAAGCTATATGATTTCTGATTTTAATATTACCGGCTTTATTGTAAAATATTTGCTTATTGTACTTACCGTATATATAATAGTAGCTTTATGCTTTGACAGCTTTAATATAGCCGTTGACAGGCGTATGCTCGTTAAAATCGATTTGCTCGTTTCCCTTGTTCTTACCGTTTCCGATATGAATATAGCTTCGGCAATCGTTGTAAATTCAGGACTTATATATATGCTCCGGGGCTATATCAAGAATAATTATGAGTTGCTTAAAAACGGTATTATGACAATTATGAATATGGCATATCCTCTCGTAAAGGATTCTCTTGTACTTCCCGAAGCAGACGGCTTTGATAAGGTTATGCAAAACAGTGAAATCACCGTAAATATGGTGGCAGGGATAATAACCGTTGTAGCTTCTGTAATAATAGCCTTTGTAATAGGGTATCTTATGTCAAAAATACTTTACGGAGCAATTATTTCACTTATGCTTGGCATACTTACCCTTGCCGGCTGCAAGTTAAACCAAGGTTATATTATTGTTCTTATATTGATATTTTTCATGATATGCGCTATGAGTATCGGAGGAAACGGTAGGGCAATGTTGGGCAATCGATTCAGTAAAAAGCTCAGACATATTTACATAAATAAAAAAGACAGTCTATATTTGATACAATTGTGTATTGCTTCTGCTGCTGCGGGAATTATACTTTTTTGGGGCATTTCGGGAATATACACCGTAGATACCTTTGAAAAGAGCTTTAAAAACACATATAGCGACAATTTAAAAGTAACTGCAAGAGATATAGCTGTTATGAAATATATTGAGTATAAAAAATTTGCCATTCCAGATAAATTTGACAGCGGACAGGTAGGCTATCAGTTATATTTCAGACCTACAGCAAAAAAAATAAAATCCATCGGTATAAAACCGAATGGGAATGAAGCTGTCCTTATAAAGGAATTTACGGGACAGGATTATGTATACAGAATGAATATGTGGACTGACGGCGCAGTTGAAAACGATTCACAATACCTTAATATTGACGAAAGGAACAGTAAAATACTCGACCAAATATGCGCCCAACAGAACTTTAATGAAAAAGATGATATAGTAAAGTCGGTAGCGGATTATCTTATAGAAAACTACGAATATTCAACAGAGCCTCAACAAATTCCCTACGGCAAGGATTTTGTAAACTACTTTCTTGAGGATACAAAATCGGGAAATGCCACTCACTTTGCTTCTGCGGCAGTATTGCTGTACAGAAGCCTGGGAATGCCCGCAAGGTATGTAAGCGGATACAGAATCGATTACGAGCAGATAGTCACGGGAAAATATGACAGAAGCTCGGGTGAATTCAATGTAGACATTTCTGCGGCAAACGCATACTCATGGGTAGAGGTATACACACCGCAAGATGGGTGGACTACGGTAAATGTTTCCGAACCTCCGCCGATGGAAGCAACAGTAGATGAACAGTCCGAAAAAAAAGAACCCAATACCGATATAAACAGCTATTTCAGAACCATTGATAAGTCAAAATATTCAATCGATAATATTAAACGCAGTATGTTCACACTGACACTGAAAATCTTGTGCATTTTAGTCGCTTTATTGCTCCTTGTGCCGATTGTTGCCATATTGTATAAAAAGATAAGAAAATTGATAAGATTTATGCTTGCAGATAATACGCAAAAGGCGTCTATGCTTATAGAAAATTACAGCGCCAAAAGAGGAATCAATACTAATTCCTTAAAAGAACTCGGTGAATACATGGTAAAAAAGGGCAATTCACCGAAAAAAGCAGAGGCGGCGGTAACTCTTGCCGAAAAAATAATGTTTTCTGAAAGAGCCGAAAAAAAGGATATTAAAAACCTTTATAAGCTCCTTAAAAGCCTAAAATAATATTCATACTTCAAGGTAAAAAAATAAGCCGAAGATTTCTTCGGTTTATTTTTTATATTATTAGGAACCTATATAAATTAATCTATATAAGTCGTAAGCGTTCCTATATTTTCTATTACACATTCCACAACATCGCCTTTTTTAAGGAATTTAGGCGGCTGAAAGCCCATACCTACTCCGGAAGGCGTTCCCATTGCAATAATTGTACCTGCTTTTAGAGTTATACCCTGTGAAAGCTCTGATATTACATGAGGTATATCAAATATAAACAGCTCTGTTGTGCTGTTTTGTCTTAACTCACCGTTCACAAAGGATTTTATTGATAAAACAGGCGGTCTGTGGAACTCATCCTCAGTCACGATACAAGGTCCCATAGGCGTAAATCCATCAAGGCTCTTGCCAAAATACCATTGCTTATGGCGTGTCTGTAAATTTCTTGCGCTTATATCATTCATAATAGTATAGCCAAATACATAATCAAAGGCTTTATCCTTTGGCACATTCTTGGCATCCTTGCCTATTATCACCGCCAGCTCACACTCATAGTCAAGACTGTCGACAATACTTCTGTAATCGGGAAGAACACCTTTGTCGGGAAGACATTCGTTTACTCTCTTTGAAAAGTAAACTGCGTAGGGTCTGTCACCTCCGAAAGATTCCTTTTTATAGCGGGCAGATTCAACGGCGTGCTCAAGAAAATTAATTCCGAGACATATTATATCCTGCCTTGGCTCGGGAATAGGCGCAAGAATATCCGCCTCCTGTAAAGCAATGGGATTTCCTGCCATTGCAACAAGCTTTTCTATATTGCTTCCTGATATTATAAGCTCGTTCATAGAATAAAAGGGCAAGGGATATATGTATCTGTCCGTAATTGCGCCGACATATTTTTTTCCAAGATGAATAAAAGTGACAAGTTTCATGTTTAAAACACCCCCTGTATGTATAACTATACAATTAAAGTATAGCATAGGTATATAAAAAATAAAAGTCTGAAAAAATTTTCGCAAAAATATCGAACAAACATTTGACAAACAAACAAATGTGTGCTATAATGTATTTAAATCAAATGAAAAATACATATTTTCATTGTTTTAATTAAAATTTATTGCGAACATTTTATCGCATTGGAGGTATTTATATGAATATGAGAAAATTTTGTATCAGACTTTTGCTTGTAATAACAGCGGCTACGGCTATGTTCTGCGTAAACTTTTTTATAGGCTGGAGCGGCAATATAGCGTTCAACAGTATGCTTAACGCAACAATGCCTTTTATAGGCATAGCGTCAGTGTGCTGGTTGGCATTCGGAATAATAGCTGACAGGATTCAGAAGGAAAACGCTGCAAAACGCAAAGCAATAAGAAAAAGAGCAATGCGCAGGAAAGAAAATATCATATATCTCGACAGTCTTATTGCTTTAGGCTATTACAAAAAAGCCTGCTAGGATACACCGAAAAAATGACAGCTTCGTAAGGTCTGTCATTTTTATTTATACGGTTGACAAATACTGCGTTTTAATTTATATTTATTAATAGAAATAAATATGAGAGGTGCATAATTATGAAAATTGCTTTAATCAATGAAAACAGTCAGGCTGCCAAGAATGAGCTTATATGTTCTACGCTTAAAAGCGTTGTAGAGCCAAAGGGACATGAGGTATTCAACTATGGTATGTATACAGCCGAGGATAAGACTCAGCTTACGTATGTACAATGCGGAATACTTGCCGCAATACTCCTTAACTCAGGCGCAGCCGACTTTGTTGTAACAGGCTGTGGCACAGGCGAAGGCGCTATGCTTGCCTGCAACAGCTTTCCCGGTGTTCTCTGCGGCCATATCGTAGACCCGTCCGACGGATATATGTTTGCTCAAATCAACGATGGCAACTGCGCTGCATTCCCATTTGCAAAAGGCTTTGGCTGGGGTGCTGAGCTTAATCTTAAGTATACCTTTGAGCAGCTGTTCTCAGGGGAAAGCGGACAGGGTTATCCCAAGGAGAGAGTAGTACCGGAGCAGAGAAATAAGAAAATACTTGACGAGGTAAAAAAGGTCACTCACACTGATATGCTTACAATACTTAAAAAAATTGACCAGGATTTACTTAAAGGCGCTGTAAGCGGCGAAAAATTCAGCGAGTATTTCTTTGCAAACTGCAAGGACAACGATATAGCTGAATATATTAAGGGAATACTTGCATAAAAATATTATTTAATAAACATAGTCGAATTTATGCTTAAACCAACAACTATTTAAATATTTGTGATAGTTTTGCGAATTTAGTTGAAATATTACCCCAACTATTCGCAAAACTATCCTTTTGCGAATAGTTGTAACGGCTTCCCTACCACAATTATTACATCAAAAAAAGGCACTATCAATGATAATGCCTTTTTTGTATATTATATTTGTATATTATCAGAATAACGTCAGCTGGTCAGTATCTCTTATTCCATCTACTACGCCTGTATCCTTTAAAAGTTGTATTAGCTTTTTTCCAAGACTTGTTCTTGCAGACATATCCTCAAGCGTTGCAAATTCACCGTCTTTTCTTGCCTCAACTATTGATTCTGCAGCAGTAAGACCAAGACCATCTATTGTACAAAGCGGCGGCAAAAGCACATCTTCGCCGTCTTCGTTTTTTACGACCTTAAATTTTGTCGCTTCCGATTCATATATATCTATTGTTGTAAATTTATAGCCTCTGATATACATTTCCATAACAAGTCTCATCAAATCTGCTACGGCTTTATCCTTGTCTGAAGCACTTTTTCCCATTTCAATTATTTCATTATATTTGTTTCTTGCCCTTTCAAGCCCAAAACACATATACTCATAATTGAATGTTTCATACTTCACGGAAAAATGACCTGCGTAAAATGCTAACGGATAGTTTATTTTAAAGTAACCTATTCTGAACGTATTTGTGCAATATGCAACAGCGTGTCCCTTTGGAAACATATACTTTATTTTTTTACAGCTGTTTATGTACCAGTCGGGAACATCGTGCTTACGCATTAGCTCTTCCTCCTCGGAGGTAAGACCTTTTCCCTTTCTTACGTGCTCCATAATGCTGAATGAGTCTGAATCCGGTACATTGTGCAGCATAAGATATACCATAATATCATCTCTTGTGGGTATTACCTCGTTAAGAGTACAAGTGCCCTCTTTTATAAGCTCCTGGGCATTGCCGTTCCATACGTCTGTACCGTGGGAAAGTCCAGAAATTTTTACAAGACCGGAAAAAGACTTTGGCTGTGTTTCCATAAGCATACCTATAACAAAGTTTGTGCCGAACTCCGGAAGTCCCAGTGTACCCGTTTTGCAATGTATTTGCTCCTCGGTAACGCCAAGAGCTTCGGGACTTGTAAATAACGACATTGTAGCCTTGTCATTCATAGGTACGTCAAGGGGATCGAAGCCTGTAATATCCTTATACATTTTTAATATAGTAGGCACATCATGACCGAGCATATCCAACTTAAGCAGACACGAATCTATTGAATGATAGTCAAAATGGGTTGTTGTTACGCCGGAGCTGACCTTATTCGCAGGATGCTGCACGGGACAGAAATTATGAATATCCGTATAATTAGGTACTATAACAAGTCCTCCCGGATGCTGTCCTGTCGAACGTTTTACGCCTACACAGCCCTCTACAAGACGAAGTATTTCGCTTGTTTTCATTGCTATTCCCTTGTGCTCACAGTATTTGAGGACGTAACCGTAAACAGTCTTATCCTGTAACGTGGATATTGTGCCTGCCTTGAATACATTGCCCTCTCCGAACAGTGTCTCGCAGTATTTATGAGCTCTTGTCTGATCCTCTCCCGAAAAGTTAAGGTCAATATCCGGTTCCTTATCTCCCTTAAAGCCTAAAAATGTTTCAAAGGGTATCGCCTGACCGTCCTTGTTCATTTCAGCTCCGCATACGGGACATTTTTTGTTTGGCAAATCAAAGCCGGAATTACCGGCTACCTTTTGTACCTCCTCGGAGGTAAAGTCGGAATATTTGCAATTCGGACATACATAATGCGGGTCAAGAGGATTTACCTCAGTTATTCCTGCCATTGTTGCGGCAAACGAGCTGCCTACAGAACCTCTTGAGCCGACAATATATCCGTGGTCGTTGGAATCCTTAACCAGCATCTGAGCGATTATATACAATACGGCATATCCGTTGCCTATTATAGAATCAAGCTCCTTATTAAGGCGTGTTTCTATATTTTTAGGAAGCGGGTCGCCATATATGGACTTGGCTTTTTGCGTAGTTATTCTTCTGAGGTCTTCCTCTGCGCCCTCGATTTTAGGCGGACATTTCTGATTCGGTATCGGCACGATACCGTCTTCTATCATATCCGCAACAAGATTTGTATTTGTAACTACTATTTCATAAGCCTTTCCCTTATCAAGATATGAGAATTCATTGAGCATTTCCTCAGTTGTTCTGAAATACAAAGGCGCTTGATTCTCACAGTCCTCTATTTTATAGCCCTCGCCTATCTGTACTATTTTTCTGAAATCCGCGCACTCCGGGTCTATAAAGTGTACGTCGCCTGTTGCAACAACAGGCTTGTTGTATTTCTCGCCGAGAGCGATTATTTTTTTATTAATATCTATAAGATCCTGTTCGCTTTTTACAGATTTAATGTTTTTGCTTTTGCCGTTTTTACTGCTTTTTCTTTTATTGTTTATCATAAATCTGTTGTTGCCTATGGGCTGAACCTCAAGGTAATCGTAAAAGTCCACTATTTCCTTTAAATCCTCCTCGGGAGCATCGTTATATACAGCCTCATATAGGTCGCCGGCTTCACAAGCCGAACCAAGTATAAGGTTATCTCTGTACTTAAGCAATTCGGATTTGGGGAAATGGGGTCTGTTTCCCTTAGTGCTGAAGTATTTCGTATGAGCAGCCGATACAAGCTGATACAGATTTTTAAGACCCGCCTGATTTTTGGCAAAAATTATAATATGGTATCTTCTGGGAATCTTAGACTTGTCTATGGAGTCAACTCCTGCCGCATTTATATCGTCTACGGAAGTTATGCCCTTTTCATTCAGCATTTTGATAAACTCAATAAAGCATAAGGCAGTAGCTTCGGCGTCGTGAACGGCTCTGTGGTGATTTTCCAGAGATACGCCAAGCTCTGTACATATTGTATCCAATTTAAAGTTTACAAGAGTGGGCAAAAGCATTCTGGCAAGTCCAACCGTATCAATAATTGTGTTATCCATATTAATGCCCTTTTCTGCCGTAAATCTTCTTATAAATGCCGTATCAAAGGAAGCATTGTGAGCAACAATAACGCTGTCGCCTATGAATTTAATGAACTCCGGAAGTATTTCATCCTCTTTGGGCGCTTTTTTCACCATTTCGTCATATATTCCCGTGAGCTTTGATATTCTTATGTCAATAGGCTGCTGCGGATTTACAAAGGTAGAAAACCTATCAACTATAACGCCCTTTTCCACCTTTACTGCGCCTATTTCTATTATTTTATCGTTCTTTTTATCAAGTCCCGTTGTTTCAAGGTCAAATATCACAAATTTACCGTCCGTATGCTGACTGTGTGAATTTTTAACAACGGCTTCTATATCGTTTACAAGATAGCCCTCGCAGCCGTAAAGAGGCTTTATATCCTTGCCTGATATAGCCTTCATTACATCGGGAAACGCCTGAACTACACCGTGGTCCGTAAACGCTATGGCTTTATGACCCCAGTATATGGCTCTGTCTATATATTCGGCAGCTGTTGTGATGCCGTCCATCATGCTCATATTTGTGTGCAAATGAAGCTCTACACGCTTTTCGGGAGCGTCGTCGGTCTTTATTTTTGGAGCGCTGCCTTCATTGACTGTGTTCAATATAAGAACCTTCTCGCCCTTTTCAAAGGGATCTACCTCAATTCTGCCCTTTGCCTTTATGTACACAGGCTTTTTGCCCTTACTGAGCAGCTTTTTATAGACCTTATAATCGTCTATTTCCATAAATGCCTTTACAAATATGGAATCTGTGCCGTCTGTAACTGCAGATTTAACTATCAGCTTTCCTTTTTTTGTTTCTCTTGTTTCGGCTTCTATATAAACTCTGCCCTCTATTACGACCTCGCCTTCACTTTTATATGCGTCGGCAATGGGAACAGCCTCCTCACTTATAGCGGCAAGAGACGGAGCTGACATACTTACGCGCCTACGCTGTCTGAAGCTGTTGTCCTCTACTATGGGAGACGCCTTGACAGGGACGGCTTCTGTATTTTCAGTCGCTCTTTCAATATATTCCTCGCTTCTTTTGGCAATTACTCTGTTGTTTTCCTCAAGCTGTTTTTTGTCGACAGCCTTATTCATAAATACAACATTAACGTTTATATTGAGTCTGCTGCTCAGAACCTTCCCTATTTTCTTATCTATATGGAAAGCCTCGAAAAAATACGCATTATTATTTTCAACATAAATTTCGAGCCTGTCGTCACGCAGCTTCCAATCTGCGGTTTTAAATGAATAATAGCATACCATGTTCGTATCTTTTACAATTTTGCAGAGCTTATCCCAGTAAAGAGCAATTTTTTCATTGTCATCGGAATCCATGACATATATAATATTCGCCTTTACGCTTTTAATAGCAGGGAAGTTATCTATAATATCCTCCTCCAAATCGGGTATACAGCTCTCATCTATAATCTGCTCGGAAGCCAGAAACAGCTCCATTGACCTGTTTTCTTTACAAACCCTAATATCGTTTACAAAAGTATTTTTAAGGTTCGTTCTGACATTTGCAGATAAAGATACGTTTTCAAAAGCCTTATTGAATTCTATATTCTTCACTTAAACCACACCAATCTATAACTTGTCTATTTCCTCCATAAGAGCGTTTAAAAGCTCGTTTTCGGGGAGCTTTTTAAGTATTTCGCCCTTTCGGAATATAAGACCGTAACCCTTTCCGCCGGCTATGCCTATATCGGCTTCTCTTGCCTCTCCCGGTCCGTTTACGGCGCAGCCCATTACGGCAACCTTTATGTCCTTATTTATGTTTCTGCATCTTTCCTCTACCTTGTTTGCAAGTCCTATAAGGTCTATGGACGTTCTTCCGCAGGTGGGACATGATACAAATTCTATACCGAATTTTCTTAAGCCAAGGGACTTAAGTATTTCCTTTGCAACACGTACCTCGTCTACGGGCTCTCCGGTAAGGGAAACTCTTATAGTATCGCCTATACCCATAGCAAGTATAGCGCCTATACCTACAGAGGATTTGATAGTTCCGCTCCATTTAGTACCCGCTTCTGTAATTCCCAAATGAATGGGGTAGTCTACCGTCCTTGAAAGCAAAGAATATGTTTCCAATGAAAACGGTACGTTAGATGCCTTTATTGATATTACAATATCGTGGAAATCATATTTTTCGAGTATTCTCACATGACCAAGGGCGCTTTCCACAAGCCCCTTGGGAGTAACTCCGCCATATTTTTCTATAATATTTTTTTCAAGAGAGCCGGAGTTTACGCCTATCCTAATAGGTATGCCCTTTTCTCTTGCAGCATCAGCAACTGCCTTTACTCTGTCCTCGCTGCCGATATTTCCGGGGTTTATTCTCAGCTTGTCAACGCCGTTTTCTATAGCTTTAAGCGCAAGTCTATAATCAAAGTGTATATCAGCAACAAGAGGAATCCTTATCTGCTTTTTTATATCCTTTATTGCCTCGGCAGCCGCCATATCGGGTACTGCAACTCTTATAATTTCGCAGCCCTCATCTTCAAGCTCCTTTATCTGTCTTACCGTCGCCTCTACATCGGAGGTTTCTGTATTGCACATAGACTGTATAGCTATAGGATTATCTCCGCCTATGAGTACGTCTCCGATTCTTACTACGCGTGTTTTTCTTCTTTCTGTCATCTGTATCACCTTCTAAATAAGTTTAAGTACGTCGTTAAACGCTATATAAATTCCCAGCGCCATTAACAGCGCAAAACCAATGAAATGTATTATCCCTTCTATATTTTTGGGTACTGTCTTTCCCGTTATAAGCTCTATGAACGCTATTACAATACGTCCTCCGTCTATGGCAGGCAGCGGAAAAAGATTAATAACGCCAAGATTTGCGCTGAGAAGCGCAGTAAGGTCAAGCATTGAGAAAAGTACAGCCCAGCCGCTTACCTTTACCGTTTCGTTATATACCTCTCCCACAGCCGATGTAATTCCTATGGGACCCGACATTTCCGTTATGGCAATTTTGCTTGTTATAAGCTCTACAAAGGCGTAAGCCGTCATTTTAACAATACTTATCATATTGAAATATCCGTAGGAAATATATTGAAAAATACTGTCCTTTTCAAGCATATTACTTTTATCTAAATCCATAACGTCAAAATACGGCGCTTTTATATCGAGAGAAAAGCCGAAAAGAGTTCTCTTTTCATTTTCATCATAACGGGGAGTTACGGCAAAATTCATTTTCTTTCCATTTCTTTTTACAGTGATAACATATCTTTCCGTATTGCTTTGAGCAGTATAGAAATTAAAATCGTTCCTGCTGTGTACACTGTGACCATCTACGGCTGTAATAATATCTCCTGCCTGTATTCCTGCCTCGGCAGCGGGAGAATTCTCATTGACAGCTGTAATATCCGTTGTAAGCATATATGAACACAAAGCTATTGCCGTCAAAACGATAAATGCCAGTACAAAATTCATAATAGGCCCTGCGGCGCATATTAATATTCTCTGTAAGGGCGTTGTGTCATTAAAGGAAATAACGTCATCTCTATTCTCTACTTCCTCTGCCATTCTGCAAAAACCGCCTAAAGGCAGTATTCTTATATTATATTGGGTATCGCCCTTTTTAAAGCCACACAGCTTCGGTCCCATACCTACGGAAAACTCCTCCACAAGAACGCCGAATTTTTTTGCTATAAAGAAATGTCCCGCCTCGTGGATGACAACTATTACGGTAAAAATAAGCAAAGTTAATATAATTGACAATTAATCCACCTCTATGCTTTCGGCGTATTCTCTTGCCCATTTATCGGCATTGAGAACATCCTCCAGATTATAATTATACTTAACAGTATATGCTTCCATTGTCTTTTCTATAAGCCGGGGAATATCCAAAAATCCTATTTTTTTATCTATAAATTTAGCAACAGCAACCTCGTTGGCAGCATTGAGTACGGCAGGCATAGTGCCGCCTGTCCTTATTGCTTTATAGGCAAGCCCAAGACAAGGGAATCTGTCTGCATGAGGTCTTTCAAAAGTAAGGTCATTTCTCTCAAAGAAGTCTATTTTGGGAAATGAATTTTTCACCCTCTTGGGATATGTGAGAGCATACTGTATGGGGACTCTCATATCGGGTTCGCCAAGCTGCGCTATTACTGCGCCGTCCTCATAGCCGACCATGGAATGAACTACACTCTGAGGGTGTACAAGCACCTGTATCTGCTCCAGCTCTACATTAAAGAGCCATTTTGCTTCTATGACCTCAAGTCCCTTATTCATAAGTGTAGCAGAGTCTATGGTGATTTTTTTACCCATATCCCAGTTAGGATGCCTGAGAGCGTCGTCAACAGTTACCTTAGACACATCCTTATATGTTCTGAAAGGACCTCCTGAAGCCGTAAGAAAAATTTTGGCTATCTTATTGCCCTCATTTCCCTGAAGAGATTGGAATATAGCGGAGTGTTCGCTATCCACAGGGTACATTTTTACTCCGTTATCTTTAATCAGCCTCATTACAAGCTCGCCGGATGTCACAAGAGTTTCCTTATTGGCAAGAGCAATATTCTTTTTAGCCTTAATAGCTTCGGTGGTAGGCACAAGTCCTATATTTCCCACTACGGAATTCACTACGGTATCCGCCTTGCTATATGTGGCAACGGCAATAAGTCCCTCCATGCCCGTATATACCTTTACAGGCAGATCGGCTACATTTTTTCTGAACTCCTCAGCCTTTTCGCCGTCCATTACACATACAATATCGGGACGGAATTCCCTTACCTGCTCTTCAAACAAGTCTATTCTCGTATTTGTACTCATTGCCCAGACCTTTATACCGCCTATATCTCTTATTACCTCAAGAGTTTGCGTACCTATTGAGCCTGTTGAGCCAAGTATTGCAATATTTTCAGTCAAGATAAACACTCCTTAAGCCATAATAAGCATAACTATATAAACAAGCGGCAGCGTAAAAAGCACAGAATCAAATCTATCCATAACGCCGCCGTGACCCGGCATTATATTGCCGAAATCCTTTATACCGACGTGTCTTTTTATTGCAGAGGCAGCCAAATCACCAAACTGACCGAACACAGAGCCTATCGCTCCCGCTACCGCAAGCGCCGGTATGTATTTAATATCCAATGAATAGATTCTGTTGCATACAAAAGCATACAGAGCAGAAAGTACAGCCGTTGTTATAACACCGCCGACAGCGCCCTCTATGGACTTGTGAGGACTAAGCTGCGGAGTGAGCTTATGCTTTCCGAAAGCAGAGCCTATAAAATAAGCTCCCGTATCGCTTGCAAATGCAAATATAAATGGCAGCCATGCAAATATTATTGAAAAATCCCGTATTCTGCATATAAGACTGAGCATTACGCCTACGTAAAAAAATCCGAATATTGTTATTGCTCCGTCGTTAATATTGTTTGTCCTGTGGAAAACAACGGTTATCATCATAATTATAAGCACGGATATATATATAAATATATTTGAGGATAAATATACGTTTTCCGCAAAGGTTATAAGAAAATATACTATATTAAGTAAAAACCCTACTATATGCACAGGCTTCAAACGTCCGGAAACAGCTCTGTATAATTCGTACATACCTATGAGAGAAACGAGAAGCGTCATTATTTTAAGAGGAATACCGCCGATTATTATGAAAAACAGCAGAAAGGGTATTCCTACCGCTGCGGATATTATTCTTATTACCATTACTTCACTACCTCATTTCTGCCGCCAAATCTCCTGTCTCTGCTCTGATACACGCTTATGGCGTCCTTCAAATCCTCTATTGTAAAATCAGGCCATAGCTTATCTGTAATATAGTATTCGGAATAAGCGCTTTGCCACAAGAGGAAATTACTTGTTCTCAGCTCGCCGCTGGTTCTTATTATAAGCTCCGGGTCGGGAGTGCCTGCGCTGTCAAGATGTTCTGAAATAAGCTCCTCGGTTATATCGGGAATATCCAGCTTTCCCTCCTTGACCTCACAGGCTATTTTCTGCACGGCTCTTTTAATTTCATCTCTGCTGCCGTAGTTCATAGCTATTGTCAGATGTATTCCTGTCCTATCCTTTGAGACATCCTTAAGTCTTGCTATGTCCGCTTGGAGATCCTCGGAAAGAGCAGACAAATCGCCCACAGAGTCCACTCTGAAATCGCTGTTGGCATATTCTCTGAAATACTTATTTATGTATTCTCTCAGTATTCCCATAATACCGCTGACTTCCTCCTCGGCTCTTTTCCAATTTTCCGTTGAAAAGGCATATACCGTAATGTGTTCGACCCCAAGACCCTTTGCGTCGTTTAAGAGCTTGTCCAAAGTCCTTGCGCCCTGTCTATGACCCATTACACGCGGTAAATGCTTTTTTTGCGCCCAGCGACCGTTTCCGTCCATTATTATACCAATATGCTTAGGTACTGCGTTTGCCATAGTATCCCTCATTTCTCATATCGCAAATAAGTCTGACACAGCAATGTCAGACTTATTATTCGGATTATTTAGATTGACATTATCTCTTTGTTTTTTGAATCGATAGCCTTGTCAATTTCCTTTGTGAATTTATCTGTAAGCTCCTGAATCTCTTCTTCAAGATCGTCTAATTCATCCTCTGTTATTTCGCTTTTCTTTTCCAGCTTTTTAACATAGTCCATAGCGTCGCGTCTTATATTTCTTACAGCGACCTTTGAAGCCTCTCCCATTTTCTTGACGTCCTTTGTAAGGGACTTTCTTCTTTCCTCTGTAAGCTCCGGGAACACAAGTCTTATTACATTGCCGTCGCTGTTGGGATTAATACCGATGTCGGCTTTATTGATACCCTTTTCGATAGCCTTTATTGTTGATTTATCAAAGGGCTGTATCATTATCACTCTTGCCTCTGGAACGGAAATATTCGCTACTTGATTAAGTGGCATCTCCATACCGTAACATTCTACAACTACCTTATCTAGCACATGAGTATTGGCTCTGCCGGCTCTGATACCAAGAAGCTCGTTTGTTAAATTCTTTACGGACTTTCCCATTTTTTCCTCATAAACTTTAGTATGTTCAGACATAAACAATACCTCCTCGTATTATATAGTTATAGTGTTTAAAGCCCTGAATCAGGACTTATGTTATAATGTATAAGATACTGTGGATCAGTAAACACCTCCTACCACATGATGGTTTCAAAAAAGGCTCTGACCACAGTCTCTTTGTACACTTGTTAATTAGTTAGATACCG
>CANRBC010000021.1 GCA_947628755.1 uncultured Clostridia bacterium
TTGGCAACTCAATTATACCACAAAAAGTTGAACCTTACTTTTTTATTTAATTGTTACCTATCTATTGTACCTCAACATAATTAAAAAAGGAGTGAAATTAATCACTCCTTTTAATACAACTATATCTCTACACTAAAGCAGTAGCTCTCTTGTTTTAAATCTCTGCACTAAAGCAGCAGCTCTCTTGTTTTAAATCTCTGCACTTAAAGCAGCAGCTCTCTTGATTGGCTAGTTGTCAACCTCCAACATTATTATACGTTAAATATGTGTTTATGTCAATACTTAATAGAAAAGGAGTGAAATTAATCACTCCTTGATACAACTATATCTCTGCACTAAAGTAGCAGTTCTCTTGTCTTAAATCCCTACACTGAAGTAGTAGCTCTCTTGTCTTAAATCTCTACACTAAAGCAGTAGCTCTCTTGTCTTGGCTAGTTGTCAACCTTTCATTATCATTATATGTCAAATATATGTTTCTGTCAATAACTATTTTATATACTTGCTGTGATAAATGATTTTACAAGGGAGGAACAACCGCCCGCTGTTCCATTGTGCAAGCCTTTCGGCTCACACAAAGTATATCACAGATATGAAAGTATGACAATATGGCATTTTATGTAAATTATAATAAACAGCATCAGAATCAATAAGATAAGAATATCTGTTATGGCAGGGTCTTAGGTCGGTGTATTCAGAAATTAAAAATAGCTTACCTTAATATGCTTTCCCATTTTTTTAAGACATTCGGAAAGCTCTGAAACCAGATTCATTTTTATATTGAATGTAATAGGCAGGTCGGGGTTCTGATGAGCGGGATTTATAGCTCTGCCTACATAGAAGTTAATATCCGTAGCCTCTTCAAAGAGGAGCTTTGCTATAAGAGAAGCTCCGTCACGGCTGAAGCCCCAGTTTTCATACTCCTTGTTGTCGGAAATAAAATCCCTAGCGTATTCCAGCACTCTGTTTACTGTGATAACGCCCTCGGTCACAAGGTCCACTCCGTCTATTTCGGCAACAGGCGGTATACCCTCGGCTTCAAAATTAAGAGTAGGGCGTACCTCCTTGCCAAGATATTTGGCGGCAATGGAGGAGGTAGTGCCTCCGCATATAATATGCTTGCCTGCCTTTGAGAAAAACAATGCCATCATCTTGTTGCAGTCGTTTCTGTCCGAAGGCGGCCCAAATAGAATATTCATAGGATTTCTTTTTCTTATCCTTACAACGCAGGCGGTGGCGTCGTCTCCCGGCTCGCCGCCGTAGAGCTTGTCGCACTCGTTTATAAGTATGGTAGCAAGAGTTTTGGCATTGTAGCCTGCGCACTCTATGGTTTCCATAAACTCTATAATATCCTCCAGCTTCCAGCCAAAGTTATATGAAAGTCCCATTCCCGCATGAGGACAGCCGTCGCTCATGGCAACAAAAAGGTCTCCCTCCTTTAGCTTTATTTTAGCCTTATATATTTTCTTGTCGTCAATATTCAGCTCTTCTCTGTAGTAGTCAAAATTTTTGCCGTCCCGAAGCACAAACACTCTGGGATTGTCGTATTGTATTATTTCGGCATACTCGTTGTCTACAATATGTATTATTGTAAACGTGGAATAGGCAACGCCTCTTACAGAGCATACGGGCAATGTAGCCGCAACTGTCGCAACACATTCCTCTATTGAAAGTCCCGCCGCCATAAGAGTGGATATTATCTTGGAGGTAAGCGTAGAGAGTATGCTTGCCTTTACACCGCTGCCCAGACCGTCGGCAAGAACGATTATAGCGGAATTTTCATCATCGTTCACAACATCTATATGGTCGCCGCAGAGCTGCTCTCCGGCGTGATTTATACTTATGTAGCCAATATCTGCGCACAGATCATTCATCGGAAATCATCTCCTTGAGCTTGGTAAGGGCAATTTTAGTCTCCGCTGCAGTCTCGCCCAGAAGAGAAGCTATCTCCTGAACTATTCTCATCTGCTTGTCAACTACCTTATCCGCCACCTCTATGGTATGGGAGCTTATTTTGTCCTTTTTCTGCTGTCCCTGTTCCTCTGCGGTAACATCTCTGAGTATACAGAGAATTATATGGAATTCCTTGTCGGCAATAATCGTTTCCTCTACATATCTGCCGTATTCCGCCAGATATATCCTCTTGTTTTCAATACGGCTGTTGGTATTGTATACCGTTATGAAATCCGCAGGGTCCATTATCCTTACGACAGGCTCTCCCAGTACGTCGGAGGCGTGCTTGAGATTGAATATCTTTCTTGCAGACTTGTTCACAAGCTGCACCTCAAACTGCTCGTTTACTGCAATAATGCCGTTAGGCGTATTATTTACAATATTGGCGGTAAAGCTCTCCGCCTTTTCCTTAAGGTAGGGCAGGCACATTGAAATTTCCGCCTTGCCCTGATATATGGCGACAGCCTTTTCGCGACAGGTGTTATAGCCGCAAGAACCGCAGTTAAGCTCGTCTTCGGGCTTTGTTTTGCCCATATTCTTAAGCACCGCGCGTATTTCATTCTCCGTAGGCATAGCATTTTTCCTGTCTATGGGCTCAAAGTTCTTTTTAATATCCGCATAATGAGGCTGCTTTATGTCAAAATCCTTTTCTCCTGCGTATTCCGTAACAGCCTTGAATTCCCTTACGGGAGATAGATTGAATTTCTCCATAACAGGTCCGGAAACACAGCTGCCGCTGCAGGCAGACATTTCTATGAAGCATTTGTGTATACTTCCCTTTTCTATATCTCTGAGGGCGGCAATGCAGTTATGTGTACCGTCTATAGCCATATATGTATAGCCCTCGATTTCATTTCCCATGGTCTTTAAAATACCGCCTGTGGTAGGGAAAAGACGAGCCTTGCTTTCCTCGGTATTGTCAATATCCCTTTCAAGGTCTATTCCCTCGGCTTCAAGCCATTGTGAAAGCTCCTCAAAGGTCAGAACAGCGTCTACAGGACCCTTGTAATAGTCTGCTTCGTCCTTTTTGGCAAGACACGGACCTATAAATACCGTCTTTGCATCGGGCATTCTCTTCTTTATATCCATACAGTGAGCCATCATTGGAGATACTGTGTCTGCCAGATAAGGCAGCACTGAGGGGAAATACTTCTGTATAAGCAGATTTACGGAATGACAGCAGGAGGATATGAGTATATCCCTGTTTTCCTCCTTCAACATTCTGTTGTATTCGTTCTTTACAATGGTTGCGCCAATAGCCGTTTCCTCGGCGTCGTGAAAGCCCAGCTTTTTAAGAGCTTTTTTCATAGCGTTTATTCCCACGCCCTCATAATTGGCAATAAAAGAAGGCGCTATACTTGCGACTACAGGGGCTCCGCTTGCTATCATCACCCTTACGTTTTCAGTCTGTGCAATAGTTTCCTTGGCATTCTGAGGACATACCACAAAGCATTGACCGCAGAGTATACATTCGTTGCCTACAATATGCGCCTGTCCTGCGGAAAAGCGTATTGACTTTACGGGACAATGCCTTATGCACTTGTAGCAGTTTTTACAGTTGGATTTTTTTAGTTTGAGCCATTCAGCCATATCGTTCTCCTTTTATTGAATTGCATATCTTAATATGTAGTCTTTGAAAAAATCATTGAAATTTTCCTTTGTGATGCCTGTGTAGGTAGTGTCGTTTACCTGTACGGTCACGCCGTTTCTGTTGCATCTGCCTGTGCAGAAGCTGCCCGAAAGCTCTACTTTGCCTTCTATATTGTTTTCCCTTACGGCGTTTTGGAACATTTCCACCAAATCCTGCGCTCCCTTGAGATAACAGGAGCTTCCTATGCATATTTTTACAATAAGCATATAATAACCTCCGTTTTTACAAATTCAGCATATCCATTATAATTTAAAAACAGGGGCAAGTCAACATATTTGAGAGCTATTGACATTCATATCAGCCTGCGGTATCATTAAAATAAGAAAGGATATGATAAAAAATGAAAGAACACATTTCAAGAGAAAAGGCATTTGAGCTTTTAAAGAAGTACAATAAGGAGGATTTTCATTTGCAGCACGCTCTTACGGTAGAGGGCGTTATGAGGTGGTATGCAAAGGAGCTTGGCTATGGCGAAGACGAGGAATACTGGGGCATAGTGGGACTTCTCCACGATATAGATTTTGAGCTGTATCCCGATGAGCATTGTATAAAAGCTCCCGAACTGCTGAGAGAGGGCGGAGTAGGCGAGGATATTATACACGGCGTATGCTCTCACGGCTATGGTATTACCGTCGATATAAAGCCGGAACACGAAATGGAAAAGGTATTGTATGCCACAGACGAGCTGACGGGACTTATATGGGCGGCGGCTCTTATACGTCCCTCAAAGAGCGTACAGGATATGGAGCTTAAATCTCTTAAAAAGAAGTACAAAAGCTCTGCCTTTGCGGCAGGCTGTTCAAGAGAGATAATAGAAAAGGGCGCTGAAATGCTGGGCTGGGATTTAAGCGATTTGCTCCAAAAGACTATATATGCCATGCGCTCCTGTGAGGACAGCGTAAACAAGGCGGTTGAAAACGGCTTTGAATAAAATTCAAAAACGGCTTTTTGGGTGATAAAGTCACCCGAAAAAGCCGACAAATAATGAAATAATAAGAGCTACGACAAAACCCGAACCGCCTACTATGGTCTCCATAATTGTCCAGGATTTAAGCGTTGTTTTTTCGTCTATCTGTAGAAGAGATTTTACGAGCCAGAAGCCCGAATCGTTGAAATGAGAGCATACGGTAGAGCCGCCTGCCACCGCTGCCGTACAGCAGGCAAGGTAGAGAGGGGAAAGCTCTTTTATGCCGGGTATGGCGGCAACTATGCCTGCCGCCATTGTCATTGCAACGGTGGAAGAGCCTACTGAAAGTCTTACCAGCACGGCAATAACAAATGCCACAACTACCATGGGCAGACCTACGCCGGATACGGCGTTTCCTATAACGTCGCCCAGACCGGAGGACTGGAGTATATATTTGAGAACGCCGCCGCAGGCTGTTACAAGAAGTATCATGCCTGTTGGCTCAAGGGATTTTGTCATGACCTTTTCAAGCTCTTCTCTCGTATAGCCGTGCTTTATGCCAAGTATTATCATGGCGATTATAGTTGCGATAGAAAGAGCCACGAAAGGCTCGCCCAGAAATGTGAGTATCGGCATTACGGCTGATTCGGGAGCTATTACGTTTGCAATAGTCTTTAAAACTATAAGTATTATAGGTATGAATATTATTCCCACAACCGTACCGAAGCCAGGCAGCTTGCTTTCGTCGTATTCGGGAGTTTCCGCTATATTTGACGGAATAGGCACAAATATTTTGCCGCCTATGAAAGAGCCGAACACAGGACCTGCCAGTATCATGGCGAATACTCCGCAAATAAGACCCACTACTATTACATAGCTTAAGTCAACGCCCAAAAGACTTGCCACAAGTATAGGTCCGGGCGTGGGAGGTATAAATGCGTGACCTACCGCAAGACCTGCAAGAAGAGGTATTACATAGTAAAGAGATGAACGTTTTGTGCTTTTGGCAAGTGAAAGCGCCAGAGGTATGAGTATTATAAGGCCTGCGTCAAAGAATACGGGCATGGCTATTACAAGACCTGTTATTCCCAATGCCCATGCCGCTTTTTTTTCGCCGAAGCTGTTTACAAGGGTCGAGGCTATTCGCTGAGCGCCGCCTGATATTTCCAGTATTGCGCCGAACATTGAGCCAAGCCCTATAAGCAGAGCTATGCTCTTAAGAGTAGAGCCTATGCCCTCGCCTACGGAATCTATTATTGTCGGTATATCCATACCCGATAAGAAGCCTATAACACAGGCAGATATAAGTATGGAAAGCATTGCGTGGAGCTTGACTGCTATTATGAGTATCAGTAATACCGCAAGGCCTGCAAGAGCCGCAAACACAAGCTGACCTGTGGAAGCCGTTGCGTTGGACAGCGTAGGATCGTACATATTTTGACCTCCTTATTTATAAATTTCATAGGTATTGTAATTTAGGAGTCCCGTTCACGGAGGCATTATTTCCCGTGTTCGGGACTTGTTTTGATATATTTTTATTCCATATAACCGCCCTGCATGGGAGATACGGCGTGCTCGGAGAATATTTTGAGTATGCCGGACTTATACTTAGGCTCTTTTGGCTGCCATTTTGCCTTTCTCTCCTCAAGTATACTGTCTATTTCCTCGGGAGAAAGCCTTTCGCCCTTTACGCCTATTATTCTCAGCACTCTGTTTTTAATATCTATTTCTATAAGGTCGTCCTCCTCTACAAGAGCTATGGGTCCTCCCTCGGCAGCCTCCGGAGAAATATGACCAATGGCAGGACCCTTTGAAGCTCCCGAAAATCTGCCGTCGGTAAGCAAAGCTATGGACTTGCCCAACTCCTCGTCAGAGGATATAGCCTCTGTGGTGTAGAACATTTCGGGCATACCGCTGCCCTTTGGACCTTCATATCTTATTATTACGGCGTCGCCCGGCTTTATATCCCTGTGCAGGACTGCCGCTATGGCGTCCTCCTCGCAGTCAAAGGGCTTTGCCTTCAATACCGCATAGTGCATTTCCTTTGGCACTGCGCTGTGCTTTACCACAGAGCCATTCGGCGCAAGGTTGCCCTTTAATATGGCTATTGTTCCGTTTTTGCCAATAGGCTCGTCAATACTTCTTATAATGTCCGTTCTCTTAAGCCCTGTTTTGGCAAGAAGCTCGTCGCAGCGTTGGTAATAGCCGCTTTTTTTAAGCTCCTCAAGATTTTCGCCTAATGTTTTGCCCGTTATAGTCATGGCGTCAAGGTCAAGACGGTCCTTTATCTCCTCCATTATCCTTGGAACTCCGCCTGCATAATAGAAATATTCCGCAGGCCATCTGCCCGACGGTCTTATATCGAGGAGATAGCTTGCGTCGGCGTGTATTCTGTCAAATGTGTCTGCGTCAATGTAATAACCGAATTCGTGAGCTATTGCGGGAATATGGAGGAGAGAGTTTGTAGAGCCGGATATAGCCGCGTGTACCTTTATGGCGTTTTCAAAGGAGGACATTGTAACAATATCCCTTGCGGTAATACCCTTTGTGGCAAGAGCCGCCGCCTTTACTCCCGCTTCGTATGCCATTTTTTTCAAATCCTCGCAGGTGGCGGGGAGAAGAGCGCTGCCCGGTATCATAAGTCCAAGAGCCTCTGCCATTATCTGCATTGTGGAGGCAGTACCCATAAATGAACACGCTCCGCAGCTCGGACAGGCGTTATGCTTATAATAGGTTAGCTTTTCGTCGGTTATTTCGCCTCTCTGCTGCATAGCGGAGTATGCGCCTATCTGCTCTAGGGTAAGAAGCTCCGGTCCTGCCTCCATAACGCCGCCGGTTACTACCACAGAGGGAATATTGATACGTCCTATTGCCATAAGATGAGCCGGAACTCCCTTGTCGCAGCTGCTTATAAATACGCCGCTGTCAAATGTGGTAGCGTTGGCGTGCATTTCAATGAGATTGCATATAGAGTCCCTTGAAGCAAGGGAATAGTTTATGCCGTCGTGACCCTGCGACATACCGTCGCATATATCCGTGGCAAAATATCTTGCTGCCTTTGCGCCGCTGTCGTTTACGCCCTTTACGGCGGCTTCCACAAGTCCAAGAAGATGCGCGCTTCCCGGATGAGAGTCGCCGAAGGTGCTTTCAACAATAACCTGGGGCTTTGAAAGGTCGTTTACCTTCCAGCCCATGCCCATTCTGAGAGGGTCCATTTCCGGAGCAAGACCTCTCACTTTCTGGCTGTTTAACATAAAAATTTCCTCCTTGCCGTATATATTGCGCGGTTATTATTCTGCCTGTATTAAATGAAATATCAAATATACAGTTAGTATGCCCCTTTTTGGCGGTTGATACCAAAAAACGGCTTGCTGGAATATATTTCCGAATATGACAAGGGGCGGGGAAAACAAAGGCTGTCGGCGCTTTGGGAGTATGCTTTGCGCCTATTGTATAAAGTGCTGAAAAAATAAAATGTAAAAAATTGAAATTTCAGTCAAAAATTTATAAAAAAAATTAAAAAAAGGCTTGCATTTAAGCCAAAAATATGGTAATATATTCGTGTTGTGACATTAAGAGCGTAGATGCAGAAGGTTGCTGTAACGCTGATAAACACATAGGTTTTACAGGTTTTTCTGCGGAGCAATGTCCAGGTCAAGACACCGGGCGACAAGGTCACTGTGCGAATATGTTTGTGTGTGGAATCAAGAGCTTAGGCTCAGAGTTGCAAAGAGGAAACACACGGATGAGTGTACAGTCACCACTTGTCGTGCTAAGTTTTTCAAAAGTACGAAAAGGAGGCGACTTTTTTTATGGCTAATCAGAAGATTAGAATCAGTCTTAAGTCATTCGATCACAAGTTAATCGATCAGTCAGCTGCTCAGATAATTGAAACAGCTAAGAAAACAGGTGCTAAAATAAGCGGTCCTATACCGCTTCCTACTAAAAAGGAAGTAGTTACTATCATAAGAGCCGTTCATAAGTACAAGTATTCAAGAGAGCAGTTCGAGCTCAGAACTCACAAGAGACTTATCGACATATTACAGCCCACAGGCAAGACAGCCGACGCTTTATCAAGACTCGACTTACCTGCAGGCGTTGATATTACCCTCAAGGTGATGTAAGGCTGAACATTAAAAAAGCAAAAACAGACAAATTTGGTTTATATAAGTAGAAAGCCTTATGTAGACCTAGAATGATCGTCCCCAAGGGCGATCCGCTGTAGAGTTTATTATGGAGGTAAAACAATGAAGAAAGCAATCGTTGCCAAGAAAATTGGTATGACACAAATCTTCACCGAGGCAGGCTTACTTGTTCCCGTTACCGTACTGGAAGCAGGACCATGTGTTGTCACTCAGGTAAAGACAGCTGAAAACGACGGCTATGACGCAGTTCAGGTTGGTTTCGGCGATGTAAAGGTTAATAAGGTCAACAAGCCTATGAAGGGTCACTTCGACAAGGCTAAGGCAGACCCCAAGAAGGTCCTTAAGGAATTCAGACTTGAATCACTTGAGGGTCTTGAGGTAGGTACGGAGATCAAGGCCGATGTATTTGCAGCAGGCGACAAGGTCGACGTATCAGGCGTATCCAAGGGTAAAGGCTACCAGGGTCCTATCAAGAGACACGGTCAGCACAGAGGACCTATGGCTCATGGTTCAAAGTTCCACAGAGCAGTCGGTTCAATGTCTTCTGCCACTACTCCCGGTAAGGTAAAGAAGGGCAAGAAGATGGCAGGTCACATGGGTTCTGTAAACGTTACCGTTCAGAATCTTGAGGTAGTAAGAGCCGACGCTGAGAAGAATCTTCTCCTTGTCAAGGGCGCAGTTCCCGGCAGCAAGGGCTCAGTAGTAGTAATCAAGGATAGCGTAAAGGCTTAATTAATCTTTACGAAAGGAGGAAGACCTAATGGCAAATGTAAAAGTGTTCAACATGAGCGGAAGCGAAGTTGGTACAATAGATTTAAGTGACGATATTTTTGCAGTTGAGGTAAACACTCACGTTATGCATCAGGCAGTCGTTCAGTATCTTGCTAATCAGAGACAGGGTACTCAGAGCGCTCTGACTCGCGCAGAGGTCAGAGGCGGCGGCAGAAAGCCATGGAGACAGAAGGATACAGGCAGAGCAAGACAAGGCTCTATCCGTTCACCTCAATGGACAGGCGGCGGCGTAGTATTCGCACCGAAGCCGAGAGATTATTCATTCAAGCTCAACAAAAAGGTAAAGAGACTGGCTCTTAAGTCAGCCTTGAGCTCTAAGGTAAACGACAATAAGCTGATAGTAGTAGACGATATTACAGTAAATGCCAAGACTAAGGAAATGGCAAAGGTAATGGACAGCTTAAAGGTAAATAAGGCGCTCCTCGTTTTAGAGGCAGGCAACGACAATGCCGTACTTGCTGCAAGAAACCTTCCCACTGTAAAGACTGCATCAGTAGGCACTATAAATGTATATGACATTTTAAAGTACGATTCTCTGGTAGTTACCAAGGAAGCAGTCAAGAAAATCGAGGAGGTGTACGCATAATGGCAGATATTAAGTATTATGACGTTATTTTAAAGCCTGTTGTTACAGAGAAGTCTATGAACGACATGGCTACAAAAAAGTATGTTTTCTATGTACACCCCGAGGCAACAAAGATACAGATAAAGCAGGCTGTCGAGAAGATGTTTGACGGCGCTAAGGTTGCCAAGGTAAACACAATGAATTGTGTTGGCAAGGTCAAGAGAAGAGGATATACCTTCGGCAGAACCAATGCCAGAAAGAAGGCCATAGTTCAGCTTACAGCTGACAGCAAGGAAATAGAAATATTCCAGGGAATGTAAATTTCCTAAAGGTAAAAATGAAGCTCGCTTCGATTTTTACCGCAGGAAATTTAACGATATGTTTTTGTTCCCGATACGCAGTATCGGAGAATGCGCAAGCATTCGTATGCGCAGCATCTTGACAAAAACATAGAGGTGCGGTACGAAAGGCAATAATGCTGATAAGACCGCAGAGGTGCGGTACGAAAAGCTATAAAAGCTATATATGATACAATAAAACCGCATCCCACAGATGAAAATAAAGTATAGACACCAAAGCGTGTTTGCAAATATTTGGAAAAGGAGTGTAAAAAATGGGTATTAAGAGATTTAAGCCTTATACACCTTCAAGAAGACAGATGACAGTTTCTGACTTCGCTGAAATTACAAAATCAACTCCCGAAAAAAGCCTTGTAGTTCATATCAAGACTACTGCAGGCAGAAATAATCAGGGTAAGATAACCGTTCGTCACATAGGCGGCGGCGCTAAGAAAAAGTACAGAATAATCGATTTCAAGAGAAATAAGGACGGTATCCCCGCAAAGGTTACCGCTATTGAGTACGACCCTAACAGAACAGCCAATATAGCTCTTGTATGCTATGCTGACGGCGAGAAGAGATATATACTTGCTCCCAACGGCCTAAAGGTTGGCGATACTGTTATGAGCGGCGATACTGCAGAAGTAAGAGTAGGAAATGCTCTTGCTATGAAGAACATTCCCGTAGGCGCAGAAATTCACAATATAGAAATGGTTCCGGGCGCAGGCGGACAGCTTGTTCGTTCAGCAGGAAATGTAGCTCAGCTTATGGCTAAGGAAGGAAAGTATGCTACTGTAAGACTTCCCTCCGGCGAAATGAGATTATTACCTATTAACTGTAAGGCAACTATCGGTCAGGTTGGCAACTCCGACCACGAGCTTATTAATATCGGTAAGGCCGGCAAGAAGCGTCACATGGGTATAAGACCTACTGTAAGAGGTTCTGTTATGAACCCTAACGATCACCCCCACGGCGGTGGCGAGGGTAGAGCGCCCGTAGGACGTCCGGCTCCATGTACTCCATGGGGTAAGCCTGCTCTTGGTCTTAAGACCAGAAAGAAGCATAAGGCTAGCAACAAGTATATAATTCGTGGTAGAAATAAATAATAGGAGGCCTAAATAATGAGTAGATCACTTAAGAAAGGTCCTTTCTGTGACGACCACCTTATGAAGAAGGTTGTAGCCCAGAATGAGGCCAATACAAAAAATGTTATAAAGACTTGGTCACGCCGTTCTACTATCTTTCCCGAGATGATAGGTCATACTATTGCAGTACACGACGGCAGAAAGCACGTTCCCGTATATATTACAGAGGACATGGTAGGCCATAAGTTAGGTGAATTCGCTTTGACCAGAACCTACAGAGGTCACGGCAAGGACGCCGAAAAGAAGTCAAAGGTTAAATAATTACGTTTCGGAAGGAGGTTACCTTAATGTCAAAAGGACATAGAAGCCAGATAAAGAAGGAAAGAAACGCTAACAACAAAGACAGAAGAGCGCAGGCTCATGCTAAGTATGTAAGAGTTTCTGACACTAAGGCCAGAATTGTTTTAGACCAAATCAAAGGTAAGAGCATAGGTGAAGCTATGGCAATACTCGCTTATTCACCGAGATATGCTGCTGAAATAATAACAAAGGTATTAAAGTCTGCTGTTGCAAATGCAGAGAATAACCTTGAATTAGATGTAAATGATTTGTATGTTGCAGATGTAGTAGCCAACCAGGGTCCCACTCTCAAGAGAATACGCCCAAGAGCTAAGGGCAGAGCTTACAGAATCAATAAAAAGACTGCTCACATTTCAATATACTTAGACGAGAAGAAATAAGGAGGTCAACCATGGGTCAGAAAGTAAATCCGCATGGATTAAGAGTCGGCATCATTAAGGATTGGGAATCCACATGGTATGCTGACAAGAAGGACTACGCTAATTTCTTAGTAGAGGACAATAAGCTTAGAAATTATATAAGAACAAGATTAGCAAACTCAGGCGTTTCCAAAATCGCCATTGAGAGAACTAATGAAAGAGTTAAAATAACTATCCATACCTCAAAGCCCGGTATAATAATCGGTAAGAACGGCTCTTCCATTCAGGAATTAAGCAGCGACTTACAGAAGATGACCGACAAGAAGGTAATGGTAAATGTAGAAGAAATAAAGAGACCTGAGCTGGATTCTCAGTTAGTTGCTGAGGATATAGCAAGACAGCTTGAGAACCGTGTGACCTTCAGAAGAGCCATGAAGAAGGCTATGCAGACTACTATGAAGTTTGGCGCAAAGGGCATAAAGACTGCCTGCAGCGGTCGTCTTGGCGGCGCTGAAATGGCGCGTTCAGAGAGCTATCACGACGGTACTATACCTCTTCAGACCTTAAGAGCAGATATAGACTACGGCTTTGCCGAGGCTAACACCACATACGGTAAGATCGGCGTTAAGGTATGGATATATAAGGGTGAGGTACTTCCTGAGAAGAAGAATAAGAAAGGAAGTGTTCAGTAATGTTAATGCCTAAGAGAGTTAAAAGACGTAAGCAGTTCAGAGGCCGTATGACAGGTAAGGCATTAAGAGGCAATAAGATAACCTACGGTGAATACGGTATTGTAGCTCTGGAGCCAAGCTGGATAACTTCCAGACAGATAGAGGCAGCCAGAGTTGCCATGACAAGATATATAAAGAGAGGCGGTAAGGTCTGGATAAAGATCTTCCCCGACAAGCCTATTACAGAGAAGCCTGCTGAAACAAGAATGGGTTCAGGTAAAGGTTCTCCCGAATATTGGGTAGCAGTAGTTAAGCCCGGTCGCGTTATGTTCGAGATTGCAGGCGTAACAGAGGATATAGCAAGAGAGGCTTTAAGACTTGCTATCTATAAGCTGCCTATCAAGTGTAAGATCGTTACACGCGCCGAGCTTGAAAAGGAGTGTGACAATTAATGAAGACTAAGGAATATGTTGCAGAATTAAAAAACAAGACTGTTGAAGAGCTTAACAATGAATTGGTAGAGGCTAAGAAGGAGCTTTTTAACTTAAGATTCCAGAATGCCACAAATCAGTTGAGCAATACTGCAAGAATCAGCCTTGTACGCAAGAATATCGCAAGAATTCAGACTGTTATCACACAGAAGCAGAAGGCACTTTAATAGTTATATAAGGAGGACATTATGGAAAGAAATCTTCGTAAAACAAGGATTGGCAGAGTTATCAGCGATAAGATGGATAAGACTATCGTTGTGGCTGTCGAGAACAATGTAAGACATCCATTATATAACAAAATCGTGAAGACTACCTATAAATTAAAGGCTCACGACGAAAATAATGAGTGTCAGACAGGCGACAGAGTGAAGGTTATGGAAACAAGACCATTATCCAAGGACAAGAGATGGAGATTGGTTGAAATAGTAGAAAAGGTTAAGTAATTCCTGGATAAAGGAGGAAATCGACAATGATTCAGCAGGAAAGTAGACTTGTTGTTGCTGATAACTCAGGTGCTAAGGAATTATTATGTATCAGAGTATTAGGCGGCTCAACCAGAAGATATGCCAATATTGGCGATGTTATAGTTGCTACCGTTAAAGACGCAACACCCGGCGGCGTTGTTAAAAAGGGCGAGGTTGTAAGAGCAGTTGTCGTAAGGACAAAGAAGGGCGCTTCAAGACCTGACGGCTCATACATCAAGTTCGACGAGAACGCAGCCGTAATAATAAAGGAAGATAAGAACCCAAGAGGTACTCGTATTTTCGGACCTGTTGCAAGAGAGCTGAGAGAAAAGCAGTATATGAAAATATTATCTCTTGCTCCTGAAGTATTATAATAGGAGGTCAGAACCGATATGAAGATTAAAAAGGGCGATAAGGTACAGATTATCGCAGGTAAAGATAAAGGCAAGGAAGGCAAGGTACTTGTTGTAGATAAGAAGAACAATAAGGTTATCGTAGAGGGTGCCAACAAGGTAAAGAAGCACGTTAAGCCATCTCCGGCTCATCCTCAGAGCGGTATCATCGAGCAGGAAGCTCCTATTGACGCTTCTAACGTTATGTTAGTTTACGCAGGTAAGCCAACCAGAATTGGTTACAAGATAGTAGACGGTGTTAAGCAGAGAATTGCCAAGGCAACCGGCGAAGTAATCGATTAATTCTGAAAAGGAGGACTATTCGTGAACGCATTCAGAGAATATTATGAGAAGGAAGTAGTTCCTGCAATGCAGGCTAAATTTTCCTACAAGAATATAATGGAAGTTCCAAAGATTGAAAAGATAGTTATAAACATGGGTCTTGGCGAAGCTAAGGAAAATGCCAAGGCGCTTGATTCAGCTGCGTCTGATTTGGCTATCATTTCCGGTCAGAAGCCTATAATCACAAAGGCTAAGAAGTCAATAGCTGCCTTCAAGCTTCGTGCAGGTATGCCTATCGGCTGCAAGGTTACATTAAGAGGCGAAAAGATGTACAGCTTCGCAAGCAAGCTGATAAACATCTCTCTCCCCCGAGTTCGTGACTTCAGAGGCGTAAGCGCCGAGTCATTTGACGGAAGAGGAAACTATACCTTAGGTCTTAAGGAGCAGCTTATGTTCCCCGAAATCCAGTACGATAAAATCGACAAGATAAGAGGTATGGATATTGTATTTGTAACAACAGCTAAAACCGACGAGGAAGCAAGAGAGCTTCTCAGATTATTCGGTATGCCATTCAGGAAGTAAGGGAGGCAATGAGATTATGGCTAAGACATCAATGAAGATAAAGCAGGCAAAAAAACCTAAGTTTTCAACACAGGGCTATACTCGCTGCAGAATCTGCGGAAGACCCCACGCTTACTTAAGAAAGTTCGGTATATGCAGAATTTGCTTCCGTGAATTAGCTTATAAGGGCGAGATACCGGGTGTTAAGAAAGCCAGCTGGTAATTTGAAAGGAGGTTTTTTAAATGTCAATGAGTGATCCTATCGCAGATATGCTCACAAGAATAAGAAATGCAAATACTGCAAAGCACGACACCGTAGATGTACCTTCCAGCAGAGTGAAGGAGGCTATTGCCAACATCCTTTTAAATGAAGGCTATATTGCAGGTTTTGAAATTATAGAGGACGGCGTAAAGAAGACTATGAGAATCACACTTAAGTATGGTGTGGACAAGAACGAAAAGGTTATCTCAGGTATCAAGAGAATATCAAAGCCCGGTCTTAGAGTTTACGCTAACACAGAAGAAATGCCAAGAGTTTTAGGCGGTTTGGGAACGGCTATCGTTTCTACAAACAAGGGTATTATAACCGACAAGGAAGCCAGAAAGCTCGGCGTCGGCGGCGAAGTTATCGCCTACGTATGGTAATAGAAGGAGGTAAATTATTATGTCACGTATAGGTAAATTACCTGTTGCTATTCCGGCTGGCGTTGAGGTTAAGCTCGAGGACGGCAACGTAATCACAGTTAAGGGACCTAAAGGCACTCTTACCCGTAAGCTCGTTGATGAGATGACGGTAGAGGTAGGCGCAGCAGAGGTTACCGTAACAAGACCAAACGACTTAAAGAGAAATAAGCAGCTTCACGGTCTTACAAGAACTCTTATCCATAACATGGTAGAGGGTGTAACAAACGGCTATTCAAAGCAGCTTGAAATAAACGGCGTAGGCTACAGAGCAGCAAAGTCAGGCAACAAGCTGACTCTTACTCTGGGTTATTCACATCCCGTTGAAATGACAGACCCCGAAGGTATAGAGACTAAGGTTGAGGGCAATAAAATAACCGTATCCGGTATCGACAAGGAAAAGGTTGGTCAGTTTGCCGCAGAGATAAGAACCAAGAGACCTCCTGAGCCTTATAAGGGCAAGGGTATCAAGTATACTACCGAACAGATAAGACGTAAGGTCGGCAAGACCGGTAAGAAATAATAAAGGAGTGAATGTGCAATGATTAGAAAGCCATCACGTGCTGCTGCAAGAATGAAGCGTCATTACAGACTGCGCAACAACATTTCAGGCACGGCTGAAAGACCAAGATTGGCAGTATTCAGATCAAATATGCATATATATGCACAGATCATAGACGATACAGTAGGCAACACACTTTGCGCTGCATCTACAGTTGAAAAGGACATAAAGGCTAAGCTGGAAAAGACCAACGACGTAGAAGCTGCAAAGGCTGTAGGCGAGGCTGTAGCTAAGAAAGCAATAGAAAAGGGTATCACTACCGTGGTATTCGACAGAGGCGGATTTGTATATCATGGCAAGATACAGGCTTTAGCCGATGCTGCCAGAGAAGCAGGTCTTAAGTTCTAATTAGGAGGGAAAGACGTGAGAAATAAAATCGATGCAAGTACCCTTGATTTAAAAGATAAGGTTGTAACTATCAAAAGAGTAACAAAGGTAGTTAAGGGTGGTCGTACCTTCCGTTTTGCAGCCTTAGTAGTTGTTGGCGATGAAAATGGTCACGTAGGCGTAGGCTTAGGCAAGGCTATGGAAATTCCCGACGCTATCCGCAAGGGTAAGGAGGATGCAGCTAAGCATCTTGTATATGTAGAAAGAAATGAAAACGACAGTATTTACCACGAAATCCATGGTGAATTCGGCAGCTCAAGAGTTCTTCTTAAGCCTGCTCCAGAGGGTACAGGCGTTATTGCCGGCGGCCCTGCAAGAGCCGTAATAGAGCTGGCAGGTATCAAGAACATAAGGACTAAGTCCTTAGGCTCAAGAAACAAGAAGAACGTTGTTAATGCAACTCTTGAGGGTCTGGCTTCAGCTATGTCACCTGAAAAGGCTGCAAGACTTCGCGGTAAGACTGTAGAAGAGATAATGGGTTAAGGGAGGATATTGAGATGTTGAAAATTACTTTAGTAAAGTCTACAATAGGCGCTATCCCTAAGCACAAGAAGACAGTTCAGGCTCTTGGCTTAAGAAAACCCGGCAATGTTGTAGAGCAGCAGGACAATGCTGCTATCAGAGGTATGATAGACCAGGTCAGACATTTGGTCAAGGTAGAGGAAATCTAGTAAGGAGGTGTTTTAAATGTTATTAAGCGAATTAAGACCGGCAGAAGGTTCAAGATCCGATAAGTTCAGAACAGGCAGAGGTCATGGCTCAGGCAACGGCAAGACTGCAGGTAAGGGACACAAGGGTCAGAACGCTCGTTCAGGCGGCGGTGTAAGACCGGGCTTCGAGGGCGGTCAGATGCCTCTTTACAGAAGAATTCCCAAGAGAGGTTTCAAGTGCATTAATACTAAGGAAATTATTGCCATAAACATCAGCCTTTTAAATGACAGATTTGAAGACGGCGACGTTGTAGACGCTAAGGCTCTTAAGGATAAGGGTATCGTAAGTCATGTTAAGGACGGTATCAAGGTTTTAGGCAATGGCGAAATTACTAAGAAGCTCACTGTTAAGGTAAACTATTTCAGCGCTTCAGCTAAGGAAAAGATTGAGGCGGCAGGCGGAAAAGCTGAGGTGATTTAATTGTTCAGCGTATTAAGAAATGCATTTGCAGTTAAGGAAATCCGTATAAAAATATTTTATATGCTTTTGGTACTTTTCATAGTACGTATAGGCACACATCTTCCCGTACCGGGTATAGATATGAACGCCCTTGCAAATACAGGTAACGCCAACACATTATATTCACTTATAACAGGCGGTAACTATGGTACGATTTTTGCTATGGGTATCGGACCTTATATCAACGCCTCCATCATTATGCAGCTGTTGACAGTTGCTATTCCCAAGCTGGAGGAAATAAGCAAGGACGGCGAGGAAGGCAGAAAGAAAATATCTCAGTATACAAGAATATCTGCTGTGCTTTTGTCTATATTACAGGGCTCAGGTCAGATATATACTATACACACTGCCTTCAATAATCCTAACTGGTTCGTGTATATCATAGGTCTTATTACAATGGTAACGGGTACTATTTTCATAATGTGGTTAGGTGAAAAGCTCACAGATGTAGGTATAGGCAACGGCGCTTCCTTCATCATCTTTGCCAACATTCTTGAAAATCTGGACGACGGCATCAAGGCTCTTGCAGTTGAGGCGCAGGGTCGTTCCATGGGCTGGCTCGTGGTGCTTGTAATACTTGCAGTTTTAGTGCTTGCAATGGCTTTTGTTATATTTGTACAGGACGGCGAGAGAAGAATTCCCGTTCAGTATTCAAAGAAGCTGGTAGGCAACAGATATTTAGGCGGTCAGAGCTCATATATACCTATTAAGGTAAATATAGCAGGCGTTATGTCTATAATCTTTGCAATTTCACTTTTACAGTTCCCCCAGACTATCAATCAGCTTATACAGAGCAATCTTCTGGGCAGAATAAGCAGATGGCTTTCATTTGACTACTTTATAAAGGGCTTCCTGCCATTCGGAACTATATTATATGTTATTCTTATTTTCTGCTTCACATTCTTCTACACCTCATTTGCATTCAATCCTATTGAGGTTGCGGAGAATATGAAGAAAAACGGCGGCTTTATCCCAGGTATCAGACCGGGCAAGCCGACCTCCGATTATATTCAGACTATTGTTGACAGAGTTTCACTTATCGGTGCTATTGCTTACGCTCTTATAGCGCTTCTGCCAATAGTGCTTGAGTGGGTAACGGGCATGAATATGGGATTTGGAGGCACTACCCTCCTTATCGTATCAGGCGTTGCTCTTGAGCTTGTAAAGCAGCTCCAGACTCAGCTTATCATGCGTCATTACAAGGGCTTCTTAAACGACTAAGCTCTGTACTTTGATTTAGAAGGTTCAAAATATGTCTTGTCTGAAACGTATTTTCGTTTCAGACAAATACGACATATTTGAAAAGGGGGATTTATAATGAAATTAGTGCTTATAGGCTGTCCGGGCGCAGGCAAGGGTACTCAGGCAAAAATGCTTTCAAAGAAATTTGATATAGCTCACATTTCTACGGGCGACCTTCTGAGAGAGCAGATGAAAAGAGGTACCGAGCTTGGCAAAAAGGTCAGTGAAATAATGAATTCGGGCGGTCTTGTATCCGACGATATAGTTTCTGCTATGCTTGCGGAAAGGATAAAGGAGGACGACTGCAAAAAGGGATATATATTAGACGGTTATCCCAGAAACGTTGCTCAGGCACAGGGACTTGAGGCTATAACAGGACCTCTTGACAGGGTTATATGCTACGATGTGGCAGACGACGTTATAGTTGACAGAATGACAGGCAGAAGAAGCTGTCCCAAGTGCGGCAGAATGTACCACACAGCCTACAATCCGCCAAAGGTTGAAGGCAAGTGCGACGACTGCGGAGCAGAGCTTATACAGAGAAAGGACGACAACGAGGACACTGTTAAGAACAGATTAAAGGTCTACCATGAATCCACAGCTCCCGTAATCGACTATTACAGGGACAAGGGAATTCTCATGGTCGTAAACGGCGTCGGAGATATAAACGATATTTTCAACACCGTGGCTTCTGCTCTTGAGGTATAAGCTCATGTCTATTACAATTAAGAAGGATGTACATATAGCGGCGATGAGATTGGCAGGCAGAATAACCGGAGAGGTCCTTAACCTTATGGCAAAGGAAATTCGCCCGGGCATTTCAACTGCCGAGCTGGACAATATCGCCGAGGAATATATTAGGTCGAAAGGCGCTGTTCCTTCCTTTAAAGGACTATATGGCTATCCCGCCTCTATATGTGCTTCGGTGAACAATGAGATAATACACGGCATACCCGACGGCAGAAGGCTTAAGGAGGGCGATATTATAAGCATTGACACAGGAGCTTATATAAACGGCTTTCACGGTGATGCGGCAAGGACCTTTGCGGTAGGTGAAATTTCACCGGAAAGACAAAGGCTCATAGATGTAACGCGGGAGAGCTTTTTCAGAGGTATAGAATATGCAAAAGAAGGTAATCATTTATCTGAAATATCAGCTGCCATACAGGACTATGCCGAGAGCAGCGGTTTTTCGGTAGTTCGTGATTACGTTGGGCATGGCATCGGAAGAGAAATGCACGAGGATCCGGAGGTCCCCAATTACAGGAGGGGAAGATTGGGTCCCAGACTCATAAAGGGTATGACAATAGCCGTAGAGCCTATGCTTACGGCAGGCAGCTTCAGAGTACGCACTCTCAAAAACGACTGGACTGTCGTAACAAGAGACGGAAGCGACTCAGCCCATTATGAAAATACGGTTCTCATTACTGATGGTGAGCCTGAGCTTTTTACACTGGTATAGGCAGGCTTTGGATAGAATTTTTTACTTCCGAGCCGCTTAAGGGCTGCGGGGTGAAGAATATGTATTCAAAGGGTCAGATAGTTTTCTCCAAAAAGGGACGGGACAAGGGACTGGCTTTTATAGTATATGACTGTGACAAAGACTATGTTTACCTTGTAAACGGCAAAGAGAGAAGACTGGAAAAACCGAAGAAAAAGAAAATAATACACATACAGCCTACCAATATGCTCGACGAGGACATAAAGGATAAGCTGGAAAAGGGGTCAATATTAGACGCCCATATAAGAAAAGCTCTGGCAAGATATAACGGCGATATGTAACAGATTTGAAGGAGGTAGAGAGCCTTGGCAAAGGACGATGTAATTGAAGTAGAAGGCACTGTCCTTGATAAACTTCCCAACGCTATGTTTCAGGTTGAACTGGACAATGGACATAAGATTATTGCTCATATCTCAGGTAAGCTCAGAAAGAACTTTATAAGGATAATACCGGGGGACAGAGTAAAGCTGGAAATGTCACCCTACGACCTTACAAAGGGCAGAATTACCTGGAGAGGCAAATGAGAAAGGAGAATGAACAATGAAGGTAAGACCATCTGTTAAACCCATGTGCGAAAAGTGCAGAGTAATAAAGAGAAAGGGCGCAGTAAGAATTATTTGCGAAAATCCCAAGCATAAGCAAAGACAGGGCTAATCTCTTTATGGTATATATGTAAAAAGACAAGGTTCACAGCCTTGTCTTTTTGCGCCATTGACATAATTCGGGATATGGGGCATATTTTGAGGGCAGCGCTGTATATAAACATAATAAAATACGACGACCTTTTGTCGAAGCCTGTACTATTCCCGAAATTTTGAATAAATTATTAAATTGTTCACAAAAAGTTTACAATAAAATTATTGCTTAATAATGAATATTATGGTATACTTTATTCTTGGTAGCTTCTCGTTTAAACATAATTTTTTATGGTTTTAGAGGGTCAAATGCCCTTGCAGGCCTTAGTACCGTTCCGGGACGCGGCTGCCTCGGAATACGCATTTTAATTGTTTAGAACGAAAAATACCGAGCAAAACTGATAAAATACTATTTAAGTGAAAGAGGTGCAATTATGGCTCGTATCGCAGGTGTAGATTTACCCAGAGAAAAGCGAATTGAAATTGGTCTTACTTATGTATACGGTATAGGCAGATCCAGCTCTCAGAGAATATTGGCTGAGGCAGGCGTTAATCCCGATACAAGAGTAAGAGATCTTACAGACGACGAGGTAGCAAAGATAAGAGATATTATTGCTGAATCTCAGACTGTTGAAGGTGATTTAAGAAGACAAACCGCTCTTAACATCAAGCGTCTTGTGGAAATAGGATGTTACAGAGGTATTCGTCACAGAAAGGGTCTTCCCGTAAGAGGACAGAAGACCAAGACCAATGCCAGAACAAGAAAAGGTCCAAGAAGAACTGTTGCGAATAAGAAGAAATAATCAATTTGTGTTGATTTAAGGAGGTTAATTAAATGGCTAAGAAGACAGTTAAGAAAGCCGGAGGCCGCAGACGTCGCGACAGGAGAGTTGTAGAACGTGGTCAGGCTCATATTCAGTCAAGTTTTAATAATACTATCGTAACTATTACTGATGCTGCAGGCAATGCTCTTTCATGGGCAAGCGCAGGCGAATTAGGCTTCAGAGGTTCTAAGAAGTCTACTCCTTACGCTGCTCAGATGGCAGCCGAGAAGGCAGCAGGCGCAGCTAAGGATTACGGCTTAAAGACCGTAGAGGTATTTGTAAAGGGTCCGGGAAGCGGCAGAGAGGCTGCTATCAGAGCTTTACAGGCAGCAGGTCTTGACGTAACTATGATAAAGGATGTTACTCCCGTTCCTCACAACGGCTGCAGACCGCCTAAGAGAAGAAGAGTTTAATTATTATTTGACTATTTGTTTGATTATATAAATGGAGGTACTATTTAATGGCTAGAGAGATTGGTCCTATCATTAAAAGATGTAGATACTTAGGCATTGAGCCAAGCGTTCTCGGTTCATCAAAGAAGATGGGCAGACGTAAGAGAAATATGCGTAAGTTAAGTGAATACGGTGTTCAGTTAAAGGAAAAGCAGAAGGTAAAGTTTATTTACGGCGTTCTTGAGAAGCAGTTCAGAAACTTATACGAGAGAGCCGACAAGATGCCAGGCATCACAGGTGAAAACTTACTTATGCTCCTTGAGTTAAGACTTGACAGCGTTGTATACAGATTAGGCTATGGCCGTACAAGAAAGGAAGCAAGACAGGTCGTAAGACATAATCTTGTAAGAGTAAACGGCAAGAAGGCTAATATTCCTTCTATTACATTAAAGGTCGGAGATGTTATTGAAATCAAGGAATCCAAGAAGGATCTCCAGAGATTCAAGGATATTCTCGAGGTTACTTCTACCCGTATCGTTCCCGAATGGTTATCTGCTGACCATGACAGTCTCAAGGGCAGCATAAATGCTCTGCCTCAGAGAGAGCAGCTGGATTTACCTGTAAACGAAACACTTATTGTCGAGTTGTATTCTAAGTAATACATTCATTTTTATAGACATTGCGGTAAATATTTTTATAACCATGAGGAGGTTGGGTTGAGTGTTTGAGTTTGAAAAACCTCGTATAGAAATTACTGAAAAAAACGATAAGTATGGTTGCTTTGTTGTTGAGCCTTTGGAAAGAGGCTACGGCACTACACTTGGTAACTCATTGAGAAGAATTCTTCTTTCCTCACTTCCGGGCGCTGCTGTAAGTAATGTCAAAATTGACGGTGTGCTTCATGAGTTCACTACCATTCCCGGCGTTAAGGAGGATGTTACGGACATTATTCTTAATCTTAAGAATCTTGCCATCAAGGTGAATAATGACAGCACAGAGCCTAAAATTGCATATATTGACGCTTCCGGCGATTGTGAGGTAAAGGCAAGCGATATAAGGATAGATTCAGATATTGAGATACTTAATCCCGATTTGCACATTGCTACCTTAAGCGGCGGAGCTGACAGCAAGCTGTTTATGGAAATCACTATCACCAAGGGTCGTGGCTATGTAGAGGCTGCTAAGAACAAGAGAGCTGACCAACCCCTTCGCATGATCCCTGTTGACTCACTTTATACTCCCGTAAGACGAGTAAACTTTAAAGTTGAGGATACAAGAGTAGGTCAGATAACAGATTATGACAAGCTCACCTTTGAGGTATGGACAGACGGTACTATATCTCCCGACGACGCTGTGAGCTTAGGCGCTAAGATACTTAACGAGCATCTTAATCTGTTTGTAGATTTGTCTGACAGTGCCAGAAATGCTGAAATTCTTGTAGAGAAGGAAGTCGGAACAAAGGAAAAGGTTCTCGAGCAGACTATCGAGGAGCTGGATCTTACTGTTCGTTCCTACAACTGCTTAAAGAGAGCAGGTATCCATACTGTTGAGGATCTTACAAGAAAGACAGAGGACGATATGATGAAGGTACGTAACCTCGGACGTAAGTCCCTTGAGGAAGTACTTAATAAGCTGACTGAGCTTGGTTTGAGCTTAAGTCCCAATGAGGATTAAGGGACAAGTTCCCCTTTATCCAGTTACTGTTGATATTTTAAAGGAGGATTAGCAATGGCTGCATATAGAAAGCTGGGTCGCACTTCAAGCCAGAGAAAGGCTCTGTTGCGCAACCAGGTAACTAATTTATTATACCATGGCAAGATTAAGACTACCGAAGCTAAGGCTAAGGAAATAAGAAGTATTGCTGAGAAGCTCATCACTACGGCAATAAAGGAAAAGGATAACTTCGAGGAGGTAAAGGTTACCTCCAAGAAGGGCGGCGAGACTATTGAAAAGACTATCAAGAAAGACTCTCCCAGCAGACTGAATGCAAGAAGAAAAATATTAAGCGTTCTTTATCCCGTAGTTGAAGTTCCTGCAGACGGCAAGAAGAAGAGAGCCAATACTACTGTTGTAAATATGGCGAATAAGCTGTTTGAGGAAATAGCTCCCAAGTATGCCGACAGAAACGGCGGATATACAAGAATAATAAAGGTCGGAAACAGACGTGGCGACGGCGCTATGGAAGTTATTATCGAGCTTGTATAATCAATATTTAATATGAGAGTGCTGCTGTGCAGCACTCTTTTTATGTGTATGTATATAATATATCTGTTATTTCAGATAAGAGTGTTTTTTGAAGAAAGGGTTGCTGTGGTAAATTTTTGTTTGTATGAGTAGAATCGACCCTTCCGCCCGCCCAACACAATGTTGTTTATGTCCAAATGAAATGATTGGGCGGGCACCTCCCCTTCTCTGAAGGGGAGGCTTTCGTATAGATACCGCTCATTTTATAATTTAGTTGGAAATGTCAGCTTTACAACATTATTAGAGTATTTGAGGATTATCAACCTAAGGCGTCCCTTCAGAGAAGGGAAGCTGTCAGCGCAGTCAAAGACTCTGAAACAATAAGACTTTGAACTGCGCTGACTGAAGGGTCGATACTCACCTAAACAAAAATTCATCCCCAAACAAAATTAAGCTGTCCCATTACGACCTATTTGTCAATAAGTCATAACGTGACAGCTTCTTTTAGAATATTAAATCTGAGAGTGCATTTTAAGCATTCTGTTGTAATTTATAAGGCAGCCCTCTAATATAATGCGTCTTTCGTTGTCTGTAAGGGCGTCCATTTTAAGAGTAAATTCTTTTACAGCGCCGTTCTTAACAACATAGGCATTGAATTCGGAGCGTCTTTCCTCAATGGTTTTTGAAACGTCGGGTATAAATATATAATCCCCGTTTTCAAAGGGCAGCTCCTCGTTATACAGGAAAGGCAGCATACCCCAGTTAATAAGGTTGGAGCGGTATCTCTTTGTGGCATATTCGTTGGCTATATTTGCCCAGCCGCCAAGTACCTTCTGGCAGCTTGCAGCCTGCTCTCTGGCAGAGCCGTCTCCGGGCTTGACAGCAAATATAACAGAGCCGATACCCGTATTGCCGTTGTTTATATTGAATTTACCGTTGAGAGTATCCATAATGGGCTTAAGCTCCGTACAGGCGGATACAGGGTCTTTTCCTGCAAGCCTTGCTTTCTCGGCAAGCTGTATTTCCTTTGCTCTTGGCACGTAGTTAGGGTCTTTCCTTGAAAGAGTAAACTCGGCAAGTCCCAAAGGGTTGGAGCGGTATGAGCTTGTTTCTCCCGAGGGTATAAGCTCGTCTGTGGTTGTAACAGGGTCGGTAATAAGGCTTACCACCTTAAGAAGCAGATTATCCGTAAGTGGACTCATCTTAGGCCAGTCTGTAATATTGGGACCCATTCTTAGCTCTACGGAATCGTCAGCCTTTCCAAAGCCGTTGTAAACTCTGTTGTCATATACGGACTTGTTGAAGAAATACTTGGGTTTTGTAAACTCAACGTCTATGTATTCCGCTGATGTAAGATAACCCTTGTTTACGGCAGTAGCCGCTATGGAGCGGGCGTCCATAAGAGCTACGCCTGCTATCTGACCGTTTCCGGGCTTAGAGCCTTCTCTGTTGGGGAAGTTTCTTGTGGAATGTCTTATGCTGAGACCCTGATTTCCCGGCACATCTCCTGCTCCGAAGCATGGACCGCAGAAAGCAGAGCGCACCGTAGCGCCTGCCTGCATAATATTGAATATAGCGCCGTTTTCCACAAGGGACATAAACGTAGGCTGGCTTGAGGGGTATACGCTCAGAGCAAATTCGTCTGCGCCTATGGTATGACCCTTCAGAATATCGGCAACATCGCATATATTGTCGTAAGTACCGCCTGCGCAGCCTGCAATGACGCCTTGGTCTACATATAGCTTGCCGTTTCTTACCTTATCCTTGAGCTTGAACTGTATGTCGGGATTGTCGATAGTCTTTGCGGCTTTCTTTTCCACGTCGTCAAGTATATCCATAAGGTTGGCGTTAAGCTCGTCTATTGTATAGGTGTTGCTTGGGTGGAAGGGCATAGCTATCATAGGCTTTATCTCAGAAAGATTTACATATACAATACCGTTGTAGTATGCTACGTCCTTTGGCTTAAGCTCCTTGTAATCCTCTTCTCTGCCGTGAGCCTTGTAGTATTGCCTTACCTTTTCGTCGGTTTTCCATATAGATGAAAGACAAGTGGTTTCCGTGGTCATAACGTCGATACCGTTTCTGTATTCAACGCCAAGACCCTCTATGCCGTCGCCTATGAATTCCATGACCTTGTTCTTTACATAGCCGTTTTCAAATACTGCGCCTATAATGGCAAGAGCTATATCCTGTGGGCCTACATAAGGCGCAGGCTTTCCCGTAAGGTAAATTCCTATTACATCGGGCATGGCGACATCGTAGGTCTGGCAGAGCAGCTGCTTTGCCAGCTCGCCACCGCCTTCTCCTATGGCCATAGTACCAAGTGCGCCGTAGCGTGTATGGGAATCAGAACCCAGTATCATTTTGCCGCAGCCGGACATCATTTCTCTCATATACTGGTGTATTACAGCCTGATGAGCAGGAACGTATATACCGCCGTATTTTTTGGCAGCGGAAAGACCGAATAAATGGTCGTCCTCGTTAATAGTACCGCCTACTGCGCAAAGAGAGTTATGGCAGTTTGTAAGCACATAGGGAATGGGAAAAGAGGTCATTCCCGATGCTCTTGCGGTCTGTATTATGCCTACATAGGTTATGTCGTGGCTTGCCATACAGTCAAACCTTATCATAAGATTATCCATATTGTCGTTGGTATTGTGCGCCTTAAGTATACCGTAGGCGATGGTATTCTTTTTAGCCTCCTCCTTATCGGCAGTAACGCCCATGCTTTTAAGCCTTGCTTCGGCGTTTCCGTCGTCGGCTATAAGCTCGTTGCCCACGAGATAAGCGCCGCTTTTATATAATTCAATCATTCTTTGACCTCCCGAATTAAAATTATCTTAATTATACATTTATTTACTATTAATTTCAATATGAAATTGTAATAAATTTTGCAGGAATATAGACGAAAAAATTCATTTTTAGAGCAAGAGCAATGTATATTGACGAGGTTTGTGAATTTTTACGTGTGTATTCGCTGCATAAAGGAGAGGCAATTTATTTTTGCATAATTAATTGACGTATCTTGCAAAATATGTTATTATTATATTATTATGGCAAAAATTATTTTTTCACATAAGAAGGTGTGCGGAAATGAATGAAGGAAGCGATTTGCTCAATGTTATAGGCAGTAAAATGCCGGAGCTGAGCAAGGGTCAGAAGAGGATAGCCTCTTTTTTGACAGAGCATTATGACGAGGCGGTATACCTTACGGCAGCAAAGCTGGGAGATATAGCGGGAGTAAGCGAATCCACAGTTGTCCGCTTTGCAATAGAGCTTGGCTACGACGGCTATCCGAAGCTGCAGCAGGCTCTTGAGGAGCTTGTAAAAAACAAGCTGACAGCTTCTCAGAGAATGAAGGTATCCTACGAGAGAATGTCCAACAACAATAAGCATCTGCTCAAGTCGGTGCTGAGCGCAGACGCAGAAAGAATATCCGCTACAATAGACGATATAAACTACGAGGATTTTGACAAGGCGGTAGGCTATATTATAAATGCGGAAAAGGTATATATAGTAGGCGGAAGAAGCTCTTCTGCTCTTTCCCATTTTCTTAATTTCTATCTGAATCTTATGAGAGATAATGTGGTAGACGCTTCAACAGGGGCTGTGGCGGAGACCTTTGAACGCATATACAGAATAGAGGAAAACGATTTGCTTATAGGCATTAGCTTTCCCAGATATTCCACAAAGACGGTGCAGGCCATAGAATATGCCCATTCAAGAGGAGCTAAGACTATTGCCATTACGGACAGCAGAAAATCTCCCCTTGTAAACGGCGCCAGCATAAGCCTTATTGCAAGAAGCGATATGGTCAGCTTTGTGGATTCCCTTGTAGCGCCTCTTTCACTTATAAATGCTCTGCTTCTGGCAGTCAGCATGAAAAAGAAGGACGATATTGCCAAGGGACTGGATATGCTTGAGGACTTGTGGGAGGAGTACAAGGTATATTCCTCATCTATACAGAAAAAGTATTTGTAGGACAGGGCTATGAAAAGAATTGTAGTTATAGGCGGAGGACCTGCAGGCATGATGGCTGCGGGACAGGCTGCCGCAAAAGGCAATAGGGTAACTCTTATTGAAAAAATGGACAGAGTTGGCAGAAAGCTCTTTATAACCGGCAAGGGTCGCTGCAATGTGACAAACGCCTCAGATTCCCAGGAGCATATTGCCAATGCTATGAGCAATCCCTATTTTCTGTACAGCGCCCTTTATACCTTTACTCCCGAAAACACTATGGAGTTTTTTGAGAGCCTGGGCGTTCCCCTTAAGGTAGAAAGAGGAAAAAGAGTTTTTCCCCTATCAGACAAGTCGGGAGATATAGTCAAGGCTATGGAGCGCTTTGTTAAAAAAAGCGGAGCTAAGATACTGCTTGACACATCTGTATCCGATATTGTTGCCCAAGACGGAAGAGTGACTGCGGTGAAATGCGGCAGCAAAGCAATACCCTGCGACAGCGTCGTAATAGCCTGCGGCGGACTTTCATATCCCGCCACCGGTTCCACAGGCGACGGCTATACTCTTGCAAAGGCTCTGGGGCATACCGTTACGAGGTGCTGTCCCTCTCTTGTTCCCTTGAAGATTCGGGAGGATATGGCAGAGCTTATGGGTCTTAGCCTTAAGAACATAAGGCTTACGGTAAAAATAAAGGGCAGGGACATATACAGCGATATGGGTGAGATGATGTTTACCCACTTCGGCATAACAGGTCCTCTTGTGCTTACCGCAAGCGCATATATAAACGAAAGAATGGCGGAAAAACCCGAAGTATATATAGATTTGAAGCCGGCGCTCAATGAGGCAGAGCTGGACGCAAGGCTGTTAAGGGATTTCAAGAAATATGTCAACAAGGATATAAGAAACGCCCTTGACGATTTGCTTCCCAAAAAGCTGATACTCGTAGTCATAAGGCTTAGCGGTATAGACGGCGGCAAAAAGATAAATGCAATAACCAAAGATGAGAGGCAAAGGCTTCTTCGCACAATTAAAAATATAAGGCTGAATGTCGTAGACACTACGGGCTATAATGAGGCTGTCGTAACAAGAGGCGGCGTATCCACCGACGAAATCGACCCATCTACAATGGCTTCAAGGCTTGTAGAGGGACTGTACTTTGCGGGAGAGGTAATAGACGTAGACAGTCTTACAGGCGGCTTTAACCTCCAGATAGCCTTTTCCACAGGGTATCTGGCAGGTATCAGCTGTTAAGGAGGATAATATAATGTGCTGCTGTATAAGAGGCGCTATAACCATAGAGGAAAACACAAAGGAATGTATATGGAGTAATACGGAGCTTATGCTAAGCGAGATAATAAAGAGAAATTCCTTGTCGGCAGAGGATATTATCTCCGTAGTATTTACCGCCACAAGAGATATAGATGCGGCTTATCCCGCAGTAGCTCTTAGGAAAATGGGCATAACCGAGGCTTCTCTTATATGTATGCAGGAAATGTATGTAAAGGGCTCTCTTGAAATGTGCATAAGGGTAATGGTCACTGTAAATACGGACAAGGCTCAAAGGGATATGGAGCATGTGTACTTAAAGGGCGCAGTTGTGCTGAGACCCGACCTTGTCAATAAAAAGACCGAGGCAGTAGCCATAGACGGTCCTGCAGGCTCGGGCAAATCCACTGTGGCAAAGCTCATAGCAAAGGAGCTTGGCTACATATATGCAGATACGGGAGCAATGTACAGAGCAGTAGGTCTGTACTGTATTAATAATAATATAAATTATGCAGATAATAATGCTGTGGAGAGTGTTCTGGGCAATATAGACATAAGCCTTGAGCATTCCGACGGTATGCAGAAAATATATTTGAACGGTCAGGACGTTACGGAGATAATAAGAACTCCCGAGGTTGCCGACAGCGCCTCAAAGGTAGCGGCTATTGGCGGCGTAAGAGAAATGCTTGTTGCTCTTCAAAAAAGGCTCGCCCATGAAAACAAGGTGGTAATGGACGGCAGAGACATAGGCACAAACGTAATACCCGACGCAAGGGTAAAAATATATCTTGACGCCAATGTAAATGAGCGCGCTAAAAGACGCTGCAAGGAGCTGGAGGAAAAGGGCATTGCCTATAACTTTGACGCCATAGCCGCGGATATTTCAAAAAGAGATGAGTATGATAAAAACAGAGAGCTGAATCCTCTGACGGTTGCAGAGGACGCTCATGTAATAGATACCTCCGATATGTCAATAGACGAGGTAAAGGATACTATACTTAAAATAATAAGAGGGTAGGAAGTATGGAGATAATTGTTGCAAAATCGGCAGGCTTCTGCTTCGGCGTAAGACGGGCAGTAGACTATGCTTATAGCCGTGTGGGAGAGAAAAACGTATATACCTTCGGTCCTATCATCCACAACAAGGAGGTAACGGGTGATTTGGAAAGGAAGGGCATTAAAGTCACAGAGGACTTTGACGCAGCTTCGGGAGGAGAGATAATAATACGTTCTCACGGCGTACCTCCTGCCATATATGGTGAAATAGAAAAAAGAGGCATAAGGTATAAGGATTGTACCTGTCCTTTTGTTAAAAAAATACACAATATAGTAAATGAAAATTATCATAAGCTGGGCAAGAAAATAATAATAATAGGCAGCAGTCATCATCCTGAGATAGTGGGTATAAACGGCTGGAGCGACAATACTGCCCTTATAATAGATTCTCCCGACAAGGCAAGACAATTCGAGCCTGACGGGGACAGCGAATACGCCCTTGTGGTTCAGACTACCTTTCAGACAGACGTATTTGACGAAATAATTGCCATACTTAAGGACAAAAGCGACAAAATACAGATATACAACACTATCTGTTCGGCTACAGGCGACAGGCAGAAGGAAGCTGTCGAGATTGCCAAAAAGGTTGACGCAATGATAGTTTTGGGAGATAAAAGCAGTTCAAATACAAGGAAATTATATGAAATAAGTAAAAAATATTGTAAAAATGTATATTTATGTGAAACAATTTGCGATTTAGAGTTGCAAAATTTTAAAAAAAATGTTAAAATTGGTATAACTGCCGGTGCATCCACACCATCGGTTATAATAAAGGAGGCTGTAAGCGTTATGAGTGAAATGGAAAACAACAAATCTTTTGAAGAAATGATCGACAACACCCTTGTTACTTTAAGACCAAATGAAATCGTTAAGGGTACTGTCATCAGCGTGTCAGATGCCGGTGAGGTTTCTGTCAACCTGGGTTATAAGTCAGATGGTTTAATCAGCAGAGCTGACTTTTCAGACGACCCAAATGTAAATCCTGCTGATGTAGTAAAGCCGGGGGACGAAATTGAAGTATACGTAGTAAAAGTAAATGACGGTGACGGAAATGTTCAGCTCTCCAAGAAAAAGGCGGATGCAGATAAGAATTATGCGGTTATTGAGGAAGCCTTCAATAACGGCACAACTGTTAAGGCTCAGGTGACCGATACGGTCAAGGGTGGATTGATAGGCCTTGCAGACGGCATAAGAGTATTTATACCATCATCACAGATTTCCAACAGATATGTTGAGGATCTCTCTTCATTTATCGGTAAGGAATTTGATTTTGAGATACTGGAATTTGATAGGGCAAAGAGAAGAGTTGTTCTGGGCAGAAAGGCTCTCGCTCAGAAGGAAATCGACGAAAAGAAAGCACAGGTATTTGCTTCTATCAATGTAGGCGACAGAATAGACGGTACTGTAAGCCGTATAGTAGACTTCGGCGCATTTGTGGACTTAGGCGGCGTAGACGGTCTTATCCATATTTCAGAAATGAGCTGGGGCAGAGTAAAGAAGGTAACAGACGTACTCAGCGTAGGCGACAGCGTAAAGGTAACCGTACTTGACGTAAATCCCGAAAAGGGCAAAATATCATTATCTCTTAAGGATCTTAATGCAGACCCATGGCTCACAGCTGCCGTAAAGTATGCAGTAGGCAATGTGGTAACAGGCAAGGTAGTAAGAATGGTTCCCTTCGGCGCTTTCGTAGAGCTTGAAGAGGGTGTAGACGGTCTTGTTCATATCTCTCAGATAGCTTATAAGCACGTTGAAAAGCCCGAGGACGAGCTTGAAATAGGTCAGGAAATACAGGCAAAGGTAACAGACCTTGACCTTGAGAATAAGAAAATAAGCCTTAGTATAAAGGAAACTCTTGAAAGACCTGCTAAGACCTCTAAGACAGAGGAAGCTCCCGAAGAGGATGCTTCACCGGTTGAAAAGGCGGTAGACGCAGTTAAGGAAGCTGCAGGCAAGGTTGCCGACAAGGTAGAGGAAATTGCAAACTCTCCCGAGGTAAAGAAGGCTGCCGAAGCTATTAAGGAAAAGGTTTCCGACATTATAGAGGAAGCCAAGGAAAAGGCTGAAGAGCTTAAGGAAAAGGCAGAAGAAAAGGTTGCCGAGGCAAAGGAAAAGGCTGAGGAAAAGGCTGCCGAGGTTAAGGAAGAAGCCGAGGAAAAGGCTGAGGAGGTCAAGGAAGCTGCTGAGGAAAAGACCGAGGAGGTCAAGGAAGCAGTTGAAGAAAAGGTTGAGGAAGTCACAGAGGAATAATAAAGCTTCTATAAATATTTAAAGAGAGGATAATATTATGTTAAAAAGATTTTTAGCGCTTGCTATGGCAGGTACAATGGCTCTTACAATGGTAGGCTGCGGCGGCAGCGGTGCAGAGGGCGACGCAGCGGCAGATAACGGCAGCGACGTTATTAAGATAGGCGGTATAGGACCGCTTACAGGAGATGCGGCAAGCTATGGCGTATCTACAAAGAACGGCGCTGAGATAGCTGTTGAGGAAATTAATGCTGCAGGCGGCGTTGAGGGTAAGCAGCTTGAGCTTTTATTTGAGGACGACGAGTGCGACGAGCAGAAGTCAGTTAATGCGTACAGCACACTTATGGATCAGGGTATCAACGTTCTTGTAGGCTCTGTTACAAGCGCTTGCTCCATAGCAGTAAGCGGCGAAAGCTCACAGGACGGTATACTTCAGATAACACCAAGCGGTTCAGCCAAGGAATGTACCGCTACTCCAAACGCATTCAGAATATGCTTCACCGATCCGTTACAGGGACAGGTAATGGCAGAATATATACAGCAGCAGGGTCTTTCAAAGGCAGCTGTTATATATAACAACGGCGACGAATACAGCAAGGGCATACACGACGCTTTCGTAGCTAAGTTTACAGAGCTTGGCGGCGAAATAGCAGCCGACGAGTCCTTCACAACAGGCGATGTTGATTTCAAGACTCAGCTTACAAAGATAAAGGGTTCAGGCGCTGATTGCTTATTCCTCCCATTCTATTATACAGAGGTCGCTTATGTTTCCGAGCAGGCAGCTTCTCTTGGCTTAGAGCTTCCTATGTTCGGCTGTGACGGCTGGGACGGCGTTATCAAGCAGTTAAACGGCGACACTACAAATATCGAAGGCGGCACATTCTTAACACCTTTCGTTCCTACCGATTCTGATGAGAAGATACAGGAATTCGTAAAGAAGTATAACGAAAAGTTTGGTGCTGACCCCGACCAGTTTGCAGCTGATGGTTATGATGCTATTTATGCAATAAAGCTCGCAGTTGAGCAGACAGGCGGCGACCTTTCAAATGAGGCGCTTATCGACGCTATGACTAAGATTACATTAAGCGGTCTTACAGGCGATATGACATTTGATGAAAATGGCGAGCCTAACAAGTCAGCTAAGGTTGCAGTTATTGAAAATGGCGCATACACAGCTAAGAGCTGATCTCATAGCAATATGAGTATATGCGGTCATTCCGCTTGACTGTAAGGGCTGTAAAATTACAGCCCTTACAGACTGTCAAAAAACGAAATTTTGACAGTAAATATTAATTTAAATAAAGAACAGCCTGCGAAAAAAGCGTCGCAGACTTTAATCCGCAGGAGGAATTCACTTCCTCCGAGGACAGGAACTTTTCTGTAATTTAGGCATTTATGCCTAAATTGCGGAAAACACGGCTGGTTCCTTCCTTAGATAACTGAAAGAAATGCCAAAAAGCATTTCTTTCAAGCGTGTCGATAAAATCGACACGCTGCAAGGGCTGTAATTTTACAGCCCTTAATTTGTTTATTTACTGTTTTTGTCAGGAGGTGTAGTATGGACTTTATACAGCAGTTTATAAATGGACTAAGTCTTGGCAGCATTTATGCGCTTATTGCCCTTGGCTACACTATGGTTTACGGTATTGCCAAGATGCTTAATTTTGCCCATGGCGACGTTATCATGGTAGGAGCTTATGTTCTTTCTTTGGCAGCGGTAAAGGCAGGGCTTTCCCCTGTTATGAGCATTTTGTTCCCCGTTGTCGTATGTATGCTCGCTTGTACCGTACTGGGCGTTACTATTGAAAAAATCGCATACAGACCCTTGAGAAATGCTTCTCCTCTTGCTGTTCTTATTACGGCAATAGGCGTAAGCTATTTTCTTCAAAGCGTGGCTCTCCTTATTTTTGGCTCAAATCAGAGAAAGGTGGATTCCGTTATACCTAAGTTTTCTCTTACATTAGGGGAAATTCATCTTTCCGGAGAGGCTATTACAACATTAGGCGTTACTATACTTATTATGATATGCCTTGCTCTTTTCATTAACTTCACAAGAGTGGGCAAGGCGATGAGAGCCGTATCCGAGGACAAGGGCGCAGCTCAGCTCATGGGCGTAAATGTCAACTCCACTATTTCGCTGACATTTGCCATAGGCTCTTTCCTTGCGGCAATAGCCAGTATACTTTTTGTAAGCTCCTACGGCTTTGTAGGTCCTTACTCCGGCGCTATGCCCGGTATTAAGGCATTTGTCGCCGCCGTGCTTGGCGGTATAGGCAGTATCCCCGGCGCAATGCTTGGCGGTATAATACTGGGAATTATAGAGAGTATGTCTAAGGCGTATATTTCCACAGAGCTGGCAGACGCCATTGTGTTCTCTGTGCTTATAATAGTTCTCCTTGTAAAGCCTACGGGTATACTTGGCAGAAAGAGAATAACTAAGGTATAAGGGTGGTTATTATGAAAAATAAAAAGAATATAATATATGTGGCTCTTGCCATTATCATATATCTGCTTATATTTGCCTTGGTTGAAACGGGAACGGCTTCAAGACAGCTCCAGAATCTTATAGTTCCTGTGCTTGTAAATATTATGCTGGCAGTTTCACTTAATCTTATAGTAGGCTTTCTGGGCGAGCTTACGCTTGGTCATGCAGGCTTTATGTCCGTAGGCGCTTATGCAGGCTGTCTTTTTACCGTAAGCTGTGATTTGCCTGCTTTTATAGAGCTTCCCATAGCCTTTGTAATAGGAGGACTTACAGCTGCCGTTTTCGGCTTTATAATAGGCATACCCGCCCTCAGACTTAAGGGCGACTACCTTGCCATAGTCACGCTTGGCTTCGGCGAGATAATAAGGTCTATACTTAATTCCATGGATATTGTAGGCGGTTCGGGAGGACTTAAGGGCATAGATAAGTCGGGCAATTATACCGTCGCCTATGTGCTTACCATGATTACGCTTTTGGTTATAAGCAATATTATAAAGTCCTGTCACGGTCGCTCCATAAAGGCAATAAGAGATAATGTAATAGCGGCTGAATCCGTAGGCGTGAACGTAGTATATTATAAGATGTTTGCCTTTGTGCTTTCAGCGTTTTTCGCAGGCGTAGCAGGCGTGCTTTACGGTCAGAACCTTGGTATTATCAAGCCTGCCACATTTGACTTCAACAAGTCAATAGAAATTCTTGTTATGGTAGTTCTGGGCGGCATGGGCAATATAAAGGGCAGTATAATAGCCGCCGTAATACTTACGCTTTTGCCGGAGCTTCTGAGAGATTTGGCGGATTACAGAATGCTTTTCTATGCACTTGCTCTTATTATTATGATGCTTTTCAGCTCCAATCCCACACTTGTGGAGCTCAGACAGAGGATTTTCTCACGCGGTAAAAAGGAGGTCGGCTAACATGGCTTTGGTAGAAATAAGACAATTAGGTATCTCCTTTGGCGGTCTGAGAGCTGTTGACAACTTTAATATGACACTTGAGGAGGGACAGCTTTACGGACTTATAGGTCCTAACGGCGCAGGCAAGACGACTATATTTAATCTCCTTACGGGAGTTTATAAGCCTACCGACGGGGAATTCTATTTTAACGGCGAGCTTATGAACGGCAAGACCCCTATTCAGATAAACAAAAAGGGTATTGCAAGAACATTTCAGAATATAAGACTATTCAAAAATATGTCTGTCATAGACAATGTAAAGGTAGGCTTGCAGAACAGACACAGCTATTCCATGGCGGCGGGCATATTCCGTTTGCCAAAATTCGGCAGAATGGAAAAGGAAATGACACAAAGGGCAATGGAGCTGCTTAAAATATTCGACCTTGACAACGAGGCGGAGCAGCTTGCCTCAAATCTGCCCTACGGCAAGCAGAGAAAGCTGGAGATAGCAAGAGCCTTGGCTACTGAGCCTAAGCTGTTGCTTCTTGACGAGCCTGCCGCAGGCATGAATCCCAATGAAACGGCAGAGCTTATGAATACCATAAGCCTTATAAGGGAAAAATTCAAGGTTTCAATACTTCTTATAGAGCACGATATGTCCCTTGTAATGGGTATATGCGAAAGAATAATAGTGCTGTTGTACGGCAGAGTAATTGCCGACGGTCTGCCCGATGAAATAAAGAACGACCCCAAGGTAATCGTTGCTTATTTGGGCGAGTAAGGAGGCGGAGAAATGCTTAAGGTCAATGATTTGAACGTATATTACGGCATGATCCATGCCATAAAGGGAATTTCCTTTAACGTAGAGGAGGGAGAAATCGTTTCACTTATAGGCGCTAACGGCGCAGGCAAAACGACTACCCTCCACGCAGTTTCGGGACTTATAAAGGCTGCCTCCGGCAGTACCGAATTCATGGGCAGGAATATCAACAATATGACTGCCGATAAAATTGTAAGACTGGGTTTGGGTCACGTTCCCGAGGGCAGAAGAGTTTTCCAGGAGCTTACAGTCGATGAAAATTTGGATATGGGCGCTTATGCCGTAAAGGATAAGAATGTTATTAAAAGAGAGTATGAAAGGGTAATGGAGACCTTTCCAAGACTTAAGGAAAGAAGAAAGCAGCTTGCAGGCACTCTTTCCGGCGGCGAACAGCAGATGCTCGCCATAGGCAGAGCACTTATGAGCCACCCTAAAATGCTTCTTTTAGACGAGCCCTCTATGGGACTTGCCCCTATTATAGTAATGGAAATATTCGATATTATTCAGACCTGCAATAAGGAGGGCATGACTATCCTCCTTGTAGAACAGAATGCAAAAATGGCGCTTTCCATTTCCGACAGAGCCTATGTACTGGAAACGGGAAATATCGTAATGGAGGGCAAGGCAAGCGACCTCCTCAATGACGATAAGGTCAAGAAAGCATATCTGGGCGGTTGAAATATATGTGATAATTATGTAGGAAGCGCGAAAGCGCTTCCTTTGTTGTTTGGAGGGGATTGACTGTATCGACCCTTCCACCGCCTATATCGACCCTTCAGTCAACGCAGTTCAATGCCGTATTATTGTAAAGTTTTTGACGTAACTGACAGCTTAATTGTACCGAAGTATCGGACAGTCCCGACCCTTCCACCGCCTAACGGCGGTCCCCCTCCCCTCCGACGCCCTGACGGGCTAGGGGAGGCTAGAGGGGAGGAGGTAGCACGGACAGCTATTTTCTCTCTAACCGCTCTACAATAAGTTTCAACACTTTTGCTTTCAGAAAAAGTCAGCCCTCCCGCAAACTCAACCTCCCCATTGTACTGAAAGATTGTAATGCACTCCAAAAAGGCTTATATACTTAGAAAATCAATACTTATGTTGCAGCCGCTGCTTCCCCACTTCAAGCCTCCCCTAGCCTTGCGATAAAACACAACGTGTTTTATTGCAGGCGTCGGAGGGGAGGGGGACCAACCGTAGGTTGGTGGAAGGGTCGATTTTTTCTTTAAAAACAAAAAAAACATCTCAATACGGAAATGTTTGTCGCTTTTTGTCACTTTACATAATGTATAATTGTGTTACATCAAGTATATGTAAAAAGGTCAGTAAATATACAGGGTTGATTGAATTCCCAGAAAATTACTTTTTCGGCTTACAATGTAATTATAAATTGAAATTAATTGTTTGTCAATA
>CANRBC010000022.1 GCA_947628755.1 uncultured Clostridia bacterium
TTACATTTGTTGATATTTGCATTATTGCCAAGAAGGACTTGTTTTATACTGTTTACACAAAAATTTTTAATGGCTCAAAGAAATTATTCTTTTGCTTATGGACACAGAGGGGAGTTTTGGCTCTCATTTTTGCCATAAACAATAAAATATAATTTTATAAAAATTTTTCTTGCAATCGACTTTGTTTTGTGGTATTATATTAAGGTACTTGATACGTCGGGGCGTAGCGTAGCTTGGTAGCGCGCTTGAATGGGGTTCAAGAGGTCGCAAGTTCAAATCTTGTCGCCCCGACTTATAAAAAAATCTGCTGAATTTTCAGCAGATTTTTTTGTGCGCTTATTTATTTTTAATGTAATCAAGTATCGCTATGACATCGAGTATGGTATACTTGCCGTCTCTGTTGCCGTCGGAGGCATTTAGTCTGTCCGCATCCTTTATAGGCATAATGTCCGAAATATGCTCCAGAACAGCTTTAGCGTCGGCTCCTTCTATTTTATCGTTTCCGTCAGCGTCGCCTATGAGTATTCCGTCATTGGCAGGATATGTTAATGTAACTTTTGTTACCTTTATACTGCTGTTGGTGGAATGTATATAATATGTGCCTGCTGATGTAATATCATATTTCAGTACAGCCGTTTTCGATACTGAGCCGTTCATATCGCTGACCTCTGTTAAGGAATTGCTGTTTTCGTCCTCCAATACAAGTATTCTCTCGCGGCCTGCGTCGTTGTAGAATGTTACGGACAAGTGAGCAGCTCCTGTGGCATTTACCGCTATTGCTCTGTAAGAGCCGCTGCCTGATGTTCCCTGTCCGCCCAGATTTATGCTGTCTGAGTTTACAGTCACGGTTTTATCGCTTTTTGCTGTAACTGTAAATACTCCTCCTGCCTTTGACCAGTTGCTGTCGAGCGTATCCCGGTTAATATCGCCGGGAACAAGCGTATATATATCTCCGGCTCCGCTGTTGAGCCTTTCGCCTATATGAGAAGCGTATGTAGTGGCTTCCGTAGAGGTTTCTGTAATATTTGTGGTTGTTTCCGTACTTTCTTCCACATGACCTGAGGGCGCATATACGGAAAGTACAGCCCCTTCCTTCATAACGCCTGCCGCCTTAAGTACATCTGCTTTGGCTTGGTTTCCGTCCGTAATATACTCTGCGTCTGTTTTCTTGTTTACGCTGTCGTAGTAGAACAGCTCTGTATTTGTATCAAAATTAGGGTAGGGGTTCTTGTTTGCGTTTTTGCCCTTATTCGCAGGTATCTGAAGAGTTCTGTCTGTTGTTATTACCACAGTGCCTGCACCGTCGCTCTTAATATCTCTGTCAAATACATCCATATAGGATTTTACAATAGGGTCTCCGTATTTCTCGTTTGCTGTGGTGAGAAATCTCTGTGAATTTTCAAAATTATTCGCTTCTGAAAGCACCCAGGCGCTTGCTCTTGCGTCAATACATTTTCCGCCGTTAAGGAAATAGTTGTTATAGCTGTGGAGATTGACCTGTCTTGTAAGAGGCATTCTGGAGCTTACATTGTTGAGATAATTGTGATGCCATGTGGAGTTGTACTGAAGACTGTCATCTCCGCCGCCGTGAAGGGCGGTTTTGTGGCATCTTTCGTATACGTTATATGAAAATGTAATATTCCTGCAGCCCTTGAAATCAGATGAACCGTCGCCCTCGTGCTTATCCTGTTCCTTTGTTACGTCGTATTTGTTTTCACCGATTTTGAAGTAATTGTTGTGCAGCCAGAAGTTCTTGTACTTCTGATTAGATGAGGAGCTGCCCTCAAAGCTGCAGGCGTCCTCGGGATACTTGGTAAACGTAATGTTCCTTACCTCTATGCTGTTGCATTTCTTAAATGTAAATCCCCATTTTTCAATGGTGGCGTCTGTGCCTATGCCTTCTACCGTAATATTTTTGGAATCGCTTACGTCCAGCATATTAAAGTAGGAATCCTTTTCGCCGTTGCTTTTGGTGGATATGGTATTGGTAAGACCGTTTATGGCAACTATACCCAGATTCTTATCCGTATCCATACTGCCGTTTTCATCTCTTGCCTGAGTATCTATTTTCCCTATTATCCTTACTATAAGGGGAGTAGATTTGCCGCAGTTCTGCATTATCTTGGTAATTCCCGTATATGAGCCCAGCTTTACGGTATTTTTGTTTTCATTTGTAACATATACTATCTGAGCGTTGCTCTTGGGAGTACCGTTGTCGTTATAGCCGCCTATTCCGGAGCTATATTGGAAATGTCCATATCCAGAACGGTCGTGCCTTGCAACGGAAATATTGTTTTTTTCCATTATCTGTCCCGATGATGCGGTTATTCTGACATCATATATGCCCTGAGAAATACCGACTATATCTGCAACGCAGCCGCTTCCGCTGCGCCTTATAAGCTCGGCGTCTATGGGAGTATAGGACTGTGTTCCGCTTTTTTTGTATTCCACCGAAGCCTTGGAGGGCTCGCTGTCGTTGCTCCACTGTATATGTATTGCTTCATACCAGCCATAGCATTGAGTGATAGTCGGCTCAGCGCCCTGCACGCAGAATGTATTGAAATTCAGAAATGAAAAGGTAAATATAAATATAAGTAAGGATGAGATAATTTTTTTCATAGTTCCTCCCTATTGTCTGTTAAAATATTCTATACCGTCGTTTGGATTGAAATACGTTCTTATATAGCCTTTCTTTGACACGATTACAAATTCGTTGGTATCCTCCAGATAATATACGTCGTCTCCGTCTTCTGCCTCCAGCTTGTGGAGGGCGTCCTTTGACGCCACTACTCTGTTTGCGCCCTCGAGATACGCCTCCGGAGAATCATACCCCATGGCTATGCCGTGCTTTTCGTAGTGCTTCTCAAGCTGTTCAGGGTATCGGAATGTATACAGTATTTCTATACCGCTGTCTTGGGGAACGGTATTGTCGGGCTTTTGGGTATAAAAGCCAAACATCACTAATATAAGAGCAATAATGCCTATAATATATTTTTTTATTTTCTGCATAGTTATTCTCCTTTGATATATTACATTGTCAGTATACACCAATGTCGAAAATTTTTCAATTATATTTACAAATTTAACGGCTTATGTTAAAATCTAAAATATAGATTTGTTGGAAAAGAGTTGTTTTTTATATGAAAAAAGAGCTTAACTTATTCAGAATAGGAAAATATATAGGCTGGCGGCAGGATAGGTTCACAGACCCTTGGATGAAGCTGGGAGGCTGCGGCGCGGTGACCGCCTGCGACAGCTGTATTCACTTTGCAAGGGAATTCGGAATGACAAAGCTATATCCCTACGATTGCAGAAATCTTACGGAGGAGGACTACGTGGCTTTTTCAAAAATAATGAAGCCCTTTTTAAGTCCCAGAATAAGCGGTATAGATACCCTTGAAATATATATAGACGGATTGTACGATTATCTGCACAGCGTAGGAGATAACAGCATAAAAATGACCGCTCTATACAGCGACAGCGAGTATAATATGCTAAGAGATGCCGTTGTCACACGTATAGACAGCGATATACCCGTGCCTGTTCTTCTTTTGAAGCACAAAAACCCTGCCTTCAGCAATTTTGAATGGCATTGGTTTTGGCTTGGCGGCTATACAGAATATGCAGGGGCGCTTATGGTAAAGGCTGTGACCTACGGCACATATCATTGGCTGGATTTCAGAGAAATGATGTACAGCGGATATAGCAAAAAGGGCGGACTTGTGCTTTACGACTTGTAAATCAAAGGGTTGAAATAAAAAACGAATTTACCCATAAAACGAGCCGAGGAATTTCCTCGGCTTATTTGGTGCATTTTCAGACAGTCTGAATCAATACGGAATCGTTTTTAATTGTTGTGTTTTTCAAGTATAATTTTTACCAAATCATATATAATTTCTCTTTGCGCTTTTTTCATTTTACGCATTTCAAGTATCAGCGAAAGCTCCTGTACAGACAAATCTGCATCGGAGTTGTTATAATCAAGTAAGAAATCAATAGATACATTTAGCGCAGCTGCCATTTTTTTAAGTGTCTCAAAATCAGGCTGACGTCTGTTTCTGACATATCCGTTCAGCGTAGAAGGAGCTATATTCAGAATAGCTGCAAAATCCTTTTGAGAAATGTCGCTATCTTCTAAAAGACCGTTTAGCTTATCTGCAAAATCCATATAATCACATCCTTAAAATAATTATATAATAAAAATGTCATTACCTTGAATTATATGCGAATAGAATATTTAATACTTGACAATATGCGAATAGAATATTATAATTTGTTTTGTATATATTCTGCTGCTTATAAAAATTTGGCATATATACTTTTAAGGTCACAAAGAGGAGATTGATTTAAGTCAGCGTGTCGGCCTTATCGTCACGCCGATGGGACTGCTGTTATATGGCAGTCCCATTTTATCTTGGTATGAACATAAGTGTTATAAACATTAATATACCCAGTATAACAAGGGCGGCGTTTATTTTGGTATTATATCCCATGAACAAATGAATAAGCACGTATGTTATAACGCCGAAGCCTATGCCAATGAGAAGACTTCCCGTAATAGGCATGAGCATCATAGTGAAAAAGGCGGGTACAGCCTCGGCTATATCTTCAAAGTTTATTTGCTTTATAACTCCCATCATCATTACTCCCGCCACAATAAGCGTAGTGGCAGTTGCCGCCGATGGCACTACCTTCATAAGAGGAGTAAACAATACCGATACAAGGAAAAGCAGACCGGTTATTACAGAGGTAAGTCCTGTGCTTCCGCCCTCTATTACGCCTGTGGAGGATTCAATATATGTGGATACGCTTGTAGAGCCTAAAAGCGCTCCGACAGCTGTTGTAACAGCGTCTACCTCCAGTATTCTCGGAAGCTCCTTCTTTTCCTTCAGCTTTTCAAACTTAACGCCTGCATAATTTCCCATAGCTATGAGCAGTGTCATTGTTTCAAATATATCCATTATACATATAGCGAATATGACTATAAGCACTGTCATAATGCTTTTTCCAATATCCCAGGGGGAGGTAGTATCCAGCAGTATATTAAAGTCCAGCTTAAAAGCAAGGCTTGTTATGGGTATACTGTAGCCAAAGCTGCCGTGTCCCAGAGAATTTATAAGACCCAGAGGAAAAGCAAGCAATATACACACTATTTTTCCTATGAATATAGAGCCGTGTACACGCTTTTTATGCATAATGACAATGAATATTACTATTGCTATGGCAAGAACGGCGCTGAGATTGTTCTTATCGGAAAGGTCAAAATTGAAAAAATGCACTCCCGCCTCGGAATAGTCTATAATATGCGCCTTTTCTATTCCCGTAAACGCAATAAAAAAGCCTATGCCTGCGCTGACGGCATATTTGATATTGTTGGGTATGATTCTGTGGAGCTTTTCCTCTGCTCCCGTGGCGGAAAGCACAAAGAAAAGCAGACCGGAAATAAACACTATTGCAAGAGCCTGATTGTAGGTATATCCCAGACCCTTGCATATAGTATAGGCAACAAAAGTGCCTATGGCGATACTGGGGCCCTGTACAAAGGGCGTATTTGTAACAATGCCCATAAATATAGACGCAAAGCCCGCCGCAGTAAAGGCAACCGCAGTCAATGCCACAAGCATTTCGGAAGCCGTGAAATTTCCTGCCACAATGGCGTCCTGTACTATATTGCCGTGAATATCAACAGCGCCGGGAAATGCTTCTATAAGTATTTCAGGCACAAGCATTACGGCGTATATTATTGTGAAATAATTGGTTATTCCGGCAATCAGCTCCGTTTTCAGGGAGCTTCCGAATTCTCTTACCAAAAAATGTTTTCTTAAATATTCCTTTATTCTGTCCCTCATAAAATACCTCCCGCTGCTTTCTATTTTAATTATTCCCCATTTACGGGAAGTTGTCAAGGGTAATGGTATTTTTTTATTGTAAATTAAAGAAAAATTTTTTCTGTCGGGTATTATATGCCTTCAAATGAAACGTATATTTTTTTCGGTGCGGATACAAAAACAAGGCATAATTATTCCTCAATTAAATATAATTGTCAAGTATAATTAACTTTATGAGAAAAATGCACAAATTTTAATAAAATAATAACGTAAACTTAACGATAAAATATGTTGCATATTTTGTTGAATTGAAGTATAATTATATCTGATGTGAATTGCATTTTTGCATAATTTACGACGCAATCCCTCTATTTTACTTATGTTTCGGGAGGTTTTGCAAGGGTAAGTTAAAAAATTGTCAATCTTATACAGACGTATGCTAAAAATGTAAAGTAATTTTAAAGGAGGTTTTCTTTAATGGAAAAGAAATCGGTTCATGCCTTTAACGGTACGGCTGAACAGGAAGCCCAGCTTAAGGCTGTCATAAAAGAACATCATGACCAGCCTGGCGGTCTTATGCCCGTGCTTCAGGGAGCACAGGAAATATATGGCTATCTTCCTATTGAGGTTCAGCAGATGATAGCTGACGGTCTTGGCATTTCTCTCTCAGAGGTGTACGGCGTAGCTACATTCTATTCTCAGTTTTCTCTTACGCCTAAGGGCAAGAACAGAATAAGTGTTTGTCTTGGTACTGCCTGTTATGTTAAGGGGGCAGACAAGGTCCTTGAGGCTGTTGAAAAGAAGCTGGGTATCAAGAGCGGAGAATGTACAGAGGATGGCTTGTTCTCACTTGATTCCACAAGATGTATAGGCGCTTGCGGACTTGCTCCCGTTATGATGATAAATGATGAGGTTTACGGCAAGCTGACCCCCGAGCAGATAGACGGAATTATTGATAAGTATGCGAAGGCAGGTGACGAGCAATGATGACAATAGAGCAGTTAAATAAAATAAGAGAAGAAAAAAGAGAGCTCGTTATGGTGCGTAAGCTGGTAAAAGAGCAGGGCGAGGAAATGGCAAAGCATACCGGCTATAAAAAGCAGGTGCTTATATGCGGCGGTACAGGATGTACCTCCTCCGGCTCAAAGAAAGTAATAGAGGCTCTTGAGAATTCTCTTAAAAAGCATGGTCTTGAAAAGGATATTCTCGTTGTCAGAACAGGCTGCTTCGGTCTTTGCGCATTAGGTCCTATTATGATAGTTTATCCCGAGGGCTGCTTCTACAGTCAGATGACTCCCGACCATGTAGAAAGAATAGTTGAGGAGCATCTTAAAGACGGCAATGTTGTAAAGGAATACCTTTATCAGGAAACAGTCCACTCAGACGGAAGCATACTTTCATTAAATGAAACGGCTTTCTATAAGAAGCAGATGAGAGTTGCCCTCAGAAACTGTGGTGTTATAGACCCTGAGCAGATAGAGGAATACATAGCGGTAGACGGCTATCAGGCTCTTGCTAAGGTGCTTACCACAATGACAGGCGACCAGGTAATAGATGAAATTACAAAATCAGGCTTAAGAGGTCGTGGCGGCGGCGGATTCCCCACAGGCAGAAAGTGGGCGTTTGCCAAGGCTACCGAAAGCGACATCAAGTATGTATGCTGTAATGCCGACGAGGGCGACCCGGGCGCATTTATGGACAGGTCTATACTTGAGGGCGATCCCCATTGCGTTATAGAGGCTATGGCTATTGCAGGATACAGCATCGGAGCTCAGAAGGGCTATGTATATGTTCGTGCAGAGTATCCTATTGCCGTTAAGAGATTACAGATAGCCGTAGATCAGGCAAGAGAATACGGACTTTTGGGCGAGCATATTTTCGGCACGGATTTTTCATTTGATATAGAGATAAGACTTGGCGCAGGCGCATTTGTATGCGGCGAGGAGACTGCTCTTATGACATCCATAGAGGGTCACAGAGGCGAGCCTCGTCCTCGTCCGCCTTTCCCTGCGGTAAAGGGGCTTTTCGGTAAGCCTACTATCCTTAACAATGTTGAAACAAACGCCAATGTTGCCCAGATTATATTAAAGGGTGCAGATTGGTTCAGCAGCATAGGTACAGAGAAGTCAAAGGGTACTAAGGTATTTGCTTTGGGCGGTAAGATTACAAACGTAGGTCTTGTAGAGATACCTATGGGTACTACATTAAGAGAAATAGTTGAAGAGATTGGCGGCGGTATCCCCAACGGCAAGAAATTCAAGGCTGCTCAGACAGGCGGTCCGTCAGGTGGTTGTATTCCCGCAAGCCATATAGATACTCCTATTGATTACGACAGCCTTATAGCTCTCGGCTCAATGATGGGTTCAGGCGGACTTATTATACTTGACGAGGACACCTGTATGGTGGATATTTCCAAGTTCTATCTGGACTTTACCGTTGACGAGTCCTGCGGCAAGTGTACTCCGTGCCGTATAGGTACAAAGAGACTTAATCAGCTTCTTGAAAAGATAACTGAAGGCAAGGGCGAAATGGAAGACCTTGAAAAGATAGAAGAGCTTGCAAAGCACATGAAGTCATCTTCACTTTGCGCTCTTGGTCAGTCAGCGCCTAACCCTGTGCTTTCAACGCTTAATTATTTCAGAGATGAATATCTTGCTCATATCAAGGATAAGAAGTGTCCTGCAGGCGTATGTAAGAAGCTCATGAAGTATGAGATAAAGCCCGATTTGTGTAAGGGCTGTACTCTTTGCGCAAGGAACTGTCCAGCAAACGCCATTACAGGCAAGGTAAGAGAGCCTCACGTTATCGACCAGGATAAGTGTATCAAGTGTGGCGTTTGTATGCAGAACTGTAAGTTCAATGCAATAGAAAAGAATTAAGGAGGTGCTTCAGTTATGGAAAATATGGTTAATTTAAAGATAAATAATATTCCTGTAACAGTGCCTGCCGGTTCTACCATTTTGCAGGCAGCGAAAGCGGCAAATATAGAAATTCCCACACTCTGCTACCTTAAGGATATAAACTGTATAGGCGCTTGCAGAGTATGTGTTGCTGAAATAAAGGGCAGAGGTCCTTTGGTAGCCACCTGCGTATACCCCGTAGAGGAGGGTATGGAGGTGCTTACAAATACTCCGAGAGTACGTGCTTCAAGAAAGACTACATTGGAGCTTCTTCTTTCAAGTCACAGAAAGAAATGTCTTTCCTGCGTAAAGAGCAACAACTGTGAATTACAGAGATTGGCTCTGGAGTATGGCGTAGACGAGGACAGATTCCCGACAGATGAGAATTATCCCGAGGCTGACGATTTATCACCATATCTTATAAGGGACAACAGCAAGTGTATCAACTGCAGACGTTGTGTTGCCGCTTGTAAGAATGTACAGTCAGTTTCAGTTATAGGCGCTATAAAGAGAGGCTACAATGTGCATATAGGCTGCGCCTTTGAGCAGAGCCTTAATGACTCTCCTTGTGTTGGCTGCGGTCAGTGTGTAGTTGCCTGCCCCGTAGGCGCATTGACAGAAAAGGACGAAACTGCCAAGGTATGGGACGCTATTGCAGACCCCGATAAGAAGGTCGTAGTATTTACCGCTCCTTCTATAAGAGCTACATTAGGCGAATGCTTCGATATGGCTCCCGGTACGGATGTAGAGGGCAAGATGACTGCCGCTATAAGACGTCTTGGCGTTGACAAGGTATTTAACATGAACTTTACTGCCGACCTTACGATTATGGAGGAGGCTCACGAGTTTGTAGAGAGAGTAAAGAACGGCGGCACGCTGCCTATGTTCACATCCTGCTGCCCGGGTTGGGTAAAGTTTGTTGAGCACTACTATCCTGAGCTGCTCCCCAACGTATCTACCTGTAAATCACCTCAGCAGATGTTCGGAGCAGTATTAAAGAGCTATTATTGTGAAAAGAACAATATAGACCCCAAGGATCTCTTTGTAGTAAGTATTATTCCCTGTACCGCAAAGAAATTTGAGGTAACCCGTGAAGAACAGTGGAATAACGGTATGCCTGATGTAGATGTTTCTCTTACTACAAGAGAGCTTGGCAGAATGATAAAGAAATCCGCTATTAAGTTTACAGAGCTTCCCGACGAGGATTATGACGACCCATTTGAATTTGCCAGCGGCGGCGGTATCATATTCGGCGCCACAGGCGGCGTTATGGAGGCAGCCTTAAGAACTGCGGCTTCTATACTCGACAAGGATATAAAGAAGATAGACTTTGAAGAGGTAAGAGGTACAGACGGTATAAAGGAAGCTACCTATGAGGTAGGCGGCGTTACTGTAAACGTAGCCGTTGCTTCAGGTCTTGCAAATGCAAGAAAGGTAGTTGAGGATATTAAGGCAGGCAGAAAGAATTATCAATTCGTAGAGGTAATGGCTTGTCCCGGTGGCTGTGTAAACGGCGGCGGTCAGCCTGTACAGAGCGACAGTGTAAGAAACAATGTTGACCTTAAGTCTATACGCGCCTCTGTTCTCTACAAGGCAGATGAAAATATTGACATAAGACGCTCACACGAAAGCCCCGTTATTAAGACGGTTTACGACGAGTATTTTGAAGCTCCGGGTAAGGAAAAGGCTCATAGGCTTCTCCATACCACTTATGTCGACAGAAAGAACAAGTAAATATAGATACGCAAAAAGGGAGTTTTATGACTCCCTTTTTGCGTGTCGATAAAATCGACACGCTTGAAAGAAATGCTTTTTGGCATTTCTTTCAGTTATCTGCGGTAGGAACCAGCCGTGTTTACTGATATTTTGGCAAGTATGCAAAATATCAGTAAAGTTCCTGTCCTCGGAGGAAGTGAATTCCTCCTGCGGATTAAAGTCTGCGACGCTTTTTTGCAAGCTGTTCTTTATTTTAATTCATATTTACTGTCAAAATTTTGTTTTTTTTGACAGTCTAAAAGGGAGTCTTATAACTCCCTTTTAGTATGCGGTCAAGCAGTTTTCAAAAATGCTTTGCAGTCCGTTATTATTCCATACTTTCCGCTATCCTTATAAGCTCGTCTTTTGATACGTTACCCTTTGTGGCTATATTGATTGAAACATTGTCTTCGGTTTCAAAGCCGGCAGTCCTGTCATCAATTATAGCGGTTTTTCTGCCGTTTATTGTCATCTCCTCAATATTGCCGTCGGTTGAAATTTCAAAGGCGGTTTCTTCGTTCAGAAGTCTTTCGCTTACGGAAATTATTTTATCCTCGGCATTTTTATACTCAAGGGTTATATAATATCCGCTTATATTGCCATTATTATCCTTATAGGTATAGGCTCTTTCAAATTCATAACCGTTTGGCATATATAACGGGGACTTTATATCGAACAATACGTCGTTCTGCGCCTTTTCAACAGTATCATAGCTCATTTGAGCAGCGTCGGCATCATTTATATTTACATTATCGCCTAAAGCCTCGTTAAACATTTTCATAAGCTCTTCCTGTGACAACAGCTTGCCATTCTTATCATAAATGCTGTTAAAATCGCTGTCCCTAAGAGCTGTAAGGACATTTCCGTTGCTGTCGTACAGCTTGCCTATAAGCTCGTCGGGAAGACTGTGGGGCGAATTATGGTCAGTTTGCATGATAACGCTGTGTCCCAATGAAATTGTCTTTATTATCCTGTCGATATAACCCTCCGAAGCGGCAACGCCTGTTGCAACGGTCAGTACGGCAGCTGCGCCGACAATGGCGAGCCTTTTTTTGATATTCTTATTTTTTCTCTTTAACTCTGACATTTTATACACTTCCTCCTCTGTCAGAACCTCCTCGTTATATACGCTGAAGTCCATTTTCACATCATTGAGATAATCATATTCGTTTTTCATAATTATTCTCACAACCTTTCTTTGGCAAATAATCTGCGGAGCTTTTTGCGCCCTCTTGACAAGCGATTGTATATATAGCCTGTGGTTCTTTCCTGTGACCTTGCTATATCGTCTACGGTTCTGTCCATAATATAGCGCTGTATAAATATTTCTCTGTCCTCGGCGGAGAGATTTTCAAGAAGCGAGTCGACCTCCTCCTTTATTTCGTTTTGCAGCAAGGCGCAGCGTTCATCTGCAATATTTTCATTCAGCTCTCCCGTTATAAGCTCTCTGCAATATTTTCTCTTGTAGTCTATTGCGCGGTATTTTGCAACAGCGCCTATCCAATTTTTAAGAGTGCTTTTTTGGGGATTAAATCTGTCTATGTTTTGCCATATTTTCAAAAGAACGTCGTTTATACAGTCGTCCTGCCACATTGAAATATTACTTAAGTGATAATAAACTATTGCTTTTATAAGACCGCCGTATCGCCTTAGGATTTCTTCAAATGCCTTTTCGTTTCCTTTTGACGTAAGACGGGCAAGTTTTTCATCGCTTATTTTCATTTGCTCACCTGCCTTTGTTATTTGCCTTTTGAAGCGCTTCACTATATATTACGGAGTGAAATGTATTTTTCTATCAGTAAGGTCAAATTTTGTGTAATTCTAAATTAAAAGGGAGCTTGTTCGCTCCCTTCAAACTGTCAAAAAAAAATATTTTGGCAGTAAATATGAATTAAAATAAAGAACAGCCTGAAAAAAGCGTCGCAGACTTTAATCCGCAGGAGGAATTCACTTCCTCCGAGGACAGGAACTTTTCTGTAATTTAGGCATTTATGCCTAAATTGCGGAAAACACGGCTGGTTCCTTCCTTAGCTAACTGAAAGAAATGCCAAAAAGCATTTCTTTCAAAGTGTCGATTTTATCGACACGCAGAAGGGAGCTTGTTCGCTCCCTTAATTATTTCGTGAAAATATTTTTTTGATATTGGCGAAAAAGCCTGTATCGTCAATCGCCTGATATTCTATATACTTGCCTGTGCCTACCGCCACGCAGCTTACAGGGTCGTCGGCGATTATACACTTTATGCCTGTTTCTTCTTCAATTACTTTGTTAAGTCCCGATAGAAGCGAGCCGCCGCCTGTAAGCACTATGCCTCTGTCCGAAACATCTCCTGCCAGCTCCGGAGGGGTCTGCTCCAGCACATATCTTACTGCGTCAACTATTGCCGTTACGGATTCGTTAAGCGCCTCGTTTATTTCGGTAGAGCTTATCTCAAGTGTCATGGGAAGTCCGGAGGTTATGTTTCTGCCCCTTACCTCAAGAGTGTTGACAGGTGCTTTTTTATCGGCAGTACCTATTATAATTTTAAGGTTTTCGGCAGTTCTTTCGCCTATGAGCATATTGTGATTTCTTCTCATATAGCGCACAATGGCGTCGTCAAATTTATCTCCCGCTATTTTAAGAGATGTGGATGCAACTATTCCGCCCAATGAAATTACGGCAACATCAGTAGTGCCGCCGCCTATATCAACTACCATGCTTCCGCAGGGACGCGTAATGTCAAGACCTGCGCCAATAGCGGCGGCAATAGGCTCTTCTATTATAAATACCTGACCTGCGCCTGCGTTTTTGGTAGAATCCTGAACGGCTCTTTTTTCCACCTCTGTTATTCTGCTGGGAACGCATACGGCTATTCTGGGCTTTTTAAACCAGTTGCTGCCCACAGACTTGTCTATGAAGTACCTTATCATTCTTTCCGTTACCTCAAAGTCCGATATTACGCCGTCCCGCAGGGGTCTTATCGCTACAATATTGGCAGGGGTCTTGCCCAGCATTCTGCGGGCTTCCTCGCCTACGGCTACGATAGAGCGCTTGTTTTCGTCTACTGCAACTACGGAGGGTTCCTGAAGCACTATTCCCTCGCCCTTACTGTATACAATTACACTGGCTGTTCCTAAGTCTATGCCAATATCATTGCCTAACAACATATACTACTTCTCCTTTTCGTCGGATATTTCATCCTTAGCTGTTAATATTATTTTGAGCTTTTCTATTCTGTTCTTATCTATTTCTTCTATATAAAATTTGGCGTTGCTATCCTCGACTACTTCGCCCTTATCGGGAAATCTGCCAAGTATAGCAAGTACATAACCGCCTATTGACTCTATATCGTCGTTTTCAAAGTCTGTGCCAAGCGCTTCGTTTACATCGTCAAGCCTTGTGCTGCCGTCTACAAGATATTCGTCCTCTCTTATGGGAGTTATCTCCTCCTCGTCATCTCTTATCTCGTCTATAATGTCGCCTACTATTTCCTCGATAAGATCCTGGAGAGTAACTATACCTGCCGTTCCGCCGTATTCGTCAAGGACTATCGCCATGGATATGGAGTTTTTCTTCATACCGGCGAAGAGCTTTGAACACAGCTTGGATTCGTATGTGAAATACGGCTTTTTGTAGTAATCGGATACCTTGAAATTATCTGTGTTTTCAAGGAGCATAATATCCTTAAAGGATAGTATACCCACAATATTGTCATTTGTTTCACTATATACGGGAATACGGGTGAATTTTTTCTCCCTAAAGGTCTTGACTGCATCCTCGTAGCTTATATCATCGGGGATAGATACTATATCTATACGGGGGACCATTATTTCCTCGGCAGTAGCGTTGCCGAAGTCCACCACGTTAGTTATCATTTCCTTTTCGTCGCCCTCGAGAACACCCTCCTCGTGGCTTACATCTACCATTGTTCTGAATTCATTTTCCGTGACCATGGGAGATTCCTGCGTTTCTCTGCCTATCAGCTTGAATAATGCGCCTGTTATAATATTGAGCAGAAAAACAAGGGGAGTAAATATGATAGTAAGAGCGGCTATGGGCTTTATTACAAGCTGGCTCATTTTCTCACAGTTATCCTTTGCGTATGTCTTGGGAGTGACCTCGCCGAATATAAGTACAAGTATAGTAAGTATGCCTGTGGCAATACCTACGCCTTGGCTGCCGAATAAATCGGTGGCTATGACCGTACCCATAGCGGAAGCGGCGATATTTACTATGTTGTTGCCTATAAGTATTGTGCTTAGCAGCTTTGCGGAATTGTCCGTTACCTTCTGTATGAGCTTTGCATTCTTAGCTCCTTCCTCCACCATAGCTCTTATGCGTATTTTGCTGAGAGAGGTCAGCGCCGTTTCAGAGCCTGAGAAAAAGCCCGAAAGAGCCAGACATACAACTAAAACAATAATTCTCGACAGATACTGGGAACTTTCCGAGTCGCCCATTAAAACCACACTCCTATAATAATTAAAATTAAACAATATTTTACAGATACAGTATACCACAGATTTATGTATTTTCAAATAAAATTTTGTGATTTTGTAAAAATTCCCCTTTAAATATTCATTTATTAATGATATAATGAGAGCAGAGAAGAAAAAAGGAAGTTATTCTTATGAAAAAAGAGAGCCTTCATACGCTGCATGGAGGAGATTTGGACGAGATTTCAAGAATATACGGTATTGACAAAGGTAATATTCTTAATTTCAGCGGCAATGTAAATCCTCTGGGATTGCCTCTGTCCGTAAAAAAAGCTATTACGGAGCATCCCGATGCGGCTGTTAATTACCCCGATGTTTCATATATGGAGCTGAGAAGGGCAATAGGAGAATATACAGGCACGGACTTCGAGCATATTGTTGTGGGAAACGGCTCTACTGAGCTTATTTCACTTTTCATAAAGCTCATATCTCCTAAAAAAGCCGTTATAGTATCTCCCGCCTATTCGGAATATCTTAATGAAATAAAGCTGTCCGGCGGCGAAGCGGAGCTTTTCCCTCTTAAGGACGAGGAGGAGTTTATACTCAATACGGACAGGCTTATGTCTGCATTGACTGAGGATACGGATTTGCTTGTAATATGCAATCCCAACAATCCTACAGGCACATATATAGACTGTGACCATATAAGAAGACTGCTTGAACGCTGCGCAAAAACAGGCACATACGTTATGCTGGACGAAACCTATGTGGAATTTTCCGACAGGGAAAGGAAAGTATCAGCCATACCCCTTGTTAAGGAATTCGGCAGCCTTTTTGTAATAAGAGGCACTTCCAAATTCTTTGCCTGTCCCGGCTTAAGGCTTGGCTATGGCGTATGCTCAGATGAAAATATACTAAACAGCATTAATAAAATGAAAGACCCGTGGTCAGTCAATATATTTGCGGAAATAGCGGGCAGGACAATGTTTGCCGATAAAGAGTATATAGAAAAAACATTAGAGCTTACGGGCAGAGAAAGAAAGAGAATGTACAAAGCTCTCAAGGACTTTAAAAATATCCATGTATATGAAAGTCAGTCCAACTTTTTCCTCTGCAAAATAAAAAAAGAGGATATTACATCCACTCAGATATTTGAGGAGCTTATAAAGGACAATATACTTATAAGAGATGCTTCGGATTTTCCCTATTTGGGAAGCCGCTATCTGAGATTTTGTATTTTAGATGAGAAAAGCAATACTCTTTTGCTTAATTCTCTTAAAAAATGTTTAGACTAATTTTAAAATAAATTATGAGGGGGTTATTTTTATGAACACAAATGAAACCTATGATATTCAGCCTTTTACAATGCAGGAGGCTCTTGCCGAGGCTAAGAGATGTCTTAACTGCAAGAAGCCGTTGTGTATAACAGGCTGTCCTATTGAAAATAAGATTCCCGAATTCATACATCAGCTTTCAAGAGGAAACTTCGGCGAGGCAAGAAGCATACTTGCTGAAAGGACAAATCTTCCCGCAGTATGCGGTCGCGTATGTCCTCACGAAAAGCAGTGCCAGGGTCATTGTGTGCTTAACAAGGCAAACAAGCCTATAAAAATAGGCAAGCTGGAGCAGTTCGTAGCCGACTTTGATGCGGATATGAATCTTATAAGAGAAAAAATACCGCCCAAAACAAGAGGCAATGTAGCTGTAATAGGCTCAGGTCCTGCAGGGCTTACCGTTGCCGGCGATTTGGCAATGATGGGCTTTAACGTAACGGTATATGAGGGCGAAAACGAACCGGGCGGCGTGCTTTTGTACGGTATTCCCGAATTCAGACTGCCAAAGGACGTTGTAAGACGTGAAACAAAGAGAATAGCCGAGCTTGGCGTTCAGTTTATAAACAATACAATTATAGGTCAGGATATTACTATTGACCAGCTTTTTGCAAAGGGCTTTGACGCTATATTCATAGGAACGGGTACAGCTGTGGCAAGAGAGCTTGATATTCCCGGCAAGGAGCTGAGAGGCGTTATCAAGTCTCACTACTTCCTCAGAATGGTTGCTCTCTACAACAGCAACAGCATTGAGAGAAAGGAAGTTCCCGTACACGAGGGAGATAACGTTCTTGTAATCGGCGCAGGCAATGTTGCCATGGACGCATCCAGAACGGCTCTGAGAATGGGCGCAAAGAAGGTAACTGTTGTATACAGAAGCACTCCCGACACTATTTCTGCGGAAAAGGTCGAATATGACAGCGCAGTTGCCGACGGCGTTAAGTTTATGTGGAATTCTACGCCAATAAGATATATAGGCAACGACAAGAATAAGCTGGTGGGACTTGCCGTTGAGCAGGAGGGCAACGAGCTTGTAGTACCCTGCGACAAGGTGCTTATAGCCATAGGCTCTAAGCCTGCCAAGAGAATAATATCCACCACTAAGGGTATAGAGGTAAATGACAACGGCTATCTTGTAATTAAGGAAAAGCCTTACGGCATGACTACATTGAACGGCGTATTTGCCGGCGGCGATGTTGTTCATCAGCCTGCTACCGTAGTGCTCGCCATGAAGGCTGCCAAGAAGGTAGTAGAGGGCATATCCAGTTATGTAGACGCAAAGAAGCTCCTCGGCTTATAATTCAATACAGAATAAACAATATAAAAATTCCTCGGTATGACAGCTACCGAGGAATTTTTTATCAGAACTTTATTTCTTTTCCTTCCTTTTGCCATTCCATAAATTCGGCGGTAGCGGCAAAGAGCACGTCGCCGGAGGAATTAATGGCTGTTTCAAGGGAATCCTGAACAACGCCTATTATAAAACCGATAGCAACTGCCTGCATTGCTATGTCGTTGCTTATGCCGAGAAGTGAACACGCCATAGGTATAAGAAGCAGAGAGCCGCCTGCAACGCCTGATGAACCGCAAGCGCCCAGTGTAGCTATTACGCTTAATATAAAGGCAGTAGGTATATCCACCTGCATACCCAATGTGTTAGCAACGGCAAGGGACATTACCGTAATAGTAATGGCAGCGCCGTCCATATTGATAGTAGCGCCAAGAGGAATGGACACTGAATACATATCCTTATCAAGTCCCAGTCTTTCGCAAAGCGCCATATTTATAGGTATGTTGGCAGCAGAGCTTCTTGTAAAGAAGGCTGTAAGACCGCTGTCCTTAAAGCACCTGAATACAAGAGGGTAGGGGTTTCTCTTTAAGCATATAGCAGCAATAAGAGGGTCTACTATAAGAGCTACTGCAAGCATACAGCCTACCAGAAGCGCAAGGAGCTTGCCATACTGTGTGAATATGCTTAATCCGTTTTGTGAAACCGAGTTGAATACAAGTCCCATTATGCCGAAGGGCGCAAGGTTGATTACCCATTGTACTGCCTTGGTAACGGAATCGGCTATGTTCTGAAGAGTTATCTTTGTATTGTCGTTTGATATTTGCTTGAGAGCAAGTCCCAGTATAACTGCCCATGTAAGTATGCCTGTATAGTTGGCTTCTGCCATAGCCTTTACGGGATTGGACACCATGTTAAGCACAAGAGTTTGAAGCACCTCGCCTATACCGTTGGGCGCTGCGCCCTCTGCCGTTTCGCTTAAGGTGACCGTAACGGGGAAGAGCTTGCTGCCTATTACTGCCACAAATGCTGCCATAAGTGTGCTGAGCATATAAAGGAATATAACGGTTCTGAATCTTTTGCCTATGCCTTCTCCCGCATTGGCAAGAGAGCTTACCACAAGCACAAATACAAGTATAGGAGCAATAGCCTTCAATGCGCCTACGAATACGTCGCCCAGAATACCCAGACCTATCTGGGGTACCGTAAGACCTAATACAGAGCCTATTATAAGTCCTATAAGTATTCTTATTACAAGGTTTGTTTCACTGTACTTTTTCCATACTTTTTTCATTTGATTTTTCACCTTCTCTATATTTTTTAAAGTACCTTATAAGTATACCATATTTTATAGTATATGTCACTTTTTGTTACTAAAGCGCCGTGCCCTTTTTGGGAACAAAGAATTTGCTCATATCCAGTTTTTCATGTTCAAGAAGCCATATCTTGGTCGGCATACCTCCGCCGTAGCCGGTCAGATTGCCGTTGTTTCCCACAACTCTGTGACATGGGATTATTATGGAAATGGGATTGTGTCCCACAGCTCCGCCTACGGCTTGAGCTGACATTTTTTTAATACCTCTTTCCTCGGCTATTCTTTTTGTAATGTCTCCGTAGGTGATAACACAGCCATAAGGGATTTCGCACAGTATTTCCCATACCCTTTTTCTAAAAAGACTGCCCTCGGGAGAAAGAGGCAGCTCATAAGGCGACGGCTTATCTCCTGCAAAATAACTGTCAAGCCAGTCTGTACACTGTTTAATTACGGGGCTTTTTTTATTAATGCCGTTGATTTCACCATTATTAAATCTCTGCTTAGAAAGACGTACTTCTTTTATATTGTTTTCATCGGCTATTACCGTAAGTGCGCTTATAGGCGACATATATTCATAAAAATACAACATGACATACTCCTTTTTTTTAATTTATAAAAGGGTGCGGCATTAATATCAATGACACACCCTTTCGGTTACTTACTTAGCTTATCTATAAGGTCTGTTATATTTACAGGCTTGGATATAAAGTCGTTCATACCGCTTTCAAGAGCCTTGTCCCTGTCCTCGGAGAAGGAATTTGCCGTACAGGCAAATATGCGTACAGTCCTTGCGTCGGGTCTGTCCATAGCTCGTATGGCTTTTGTGGCTTCAAAGCCGTCCATTTCGGGCATAAGCAAATCCATAAGTATTATTTCGTAGGTATAGGGCTTTGATGAAGCGAATATTTCAACAGCCTTTTTGCCGTTTTCGGCAAGACTTGCGTCAAAGCCTTCGTCATGGAGAAGCTCCATAAGTATTTCGCCGTTAAGCTCATTGTCCTCTGCAACAAGTATGTTGGGATGGTTCTTTGCCGCTGCTGTCTGCTCCTCTTCTGTATCGGAGGTTGGCTCTGCCGCTGCTGCCTTGAATGTAAATGTAAATTTACTGCCCTTGTTTTTAAGACTGCTTACCGTCAGATCTCCGCCCATGAGCAGGGCAAGAGAACGGCATATAAACAGCCCAAGACCCGTTCCTTGATTTCCCTTGGATACAGTATCCAGCTCCTGAGAAAATACATCAAATATATGCTTTTGGAATTCCTCGCTCATGCCCCGTCCCGTATCCGATACAGTAACGGTATTAAGCACATTATTATCCTCTGTCAGCTCCTGTCGAATGGCAAGATCTATGCTTCCGCCTTCGGGCGTAAATTTACGTCCGTTGTCCAACAGATTGAGAAGCACCTGCTGTATACGTGTTTCATCTGCCATTACACATGGATATGTAAGCTCTGAGGAAATATTAAAGGAAATATTTTTCTCCGCCATTGCGTTGCCTACAAGAGAGCTTACGGTATCCAGCACATGGTCAAGCTCTGTGGGTCTGAGTATAAGCTCCAGCTTTTCTGCCTGTAGCTTAGAGGTATCGAGTATATCGTTTACAAGTGAAAGAAGATAGTTGGCTGCCGTTGTGGACTGCTGCAGATATTTTGCAAGCTGCTCCTTATCGTCAAGCCTTTGGGACATAAGATAGTTCAGTCCTATAAGACCGTTAAGAGGCGTCCTTATCTCGTGGCTCATTGTAGATAAAAATTCGCCCTTGGCTTTGGCGTCTGCCTTGCTTTCCGCATAGCGTATTCGCTGACGTAAAAGCAGTGCCGCAAGCACAAGTATAATAATAAGAGCTACTGACAGCGCTATGGCAACATAGCGATAACGATAGAAAAAATCGGAAATAGTAAGCTTATACTGATTTTCCATTATTCCCTGTATTGTATATGTACCGACCTCGTCCTCGGTCATATTTGCTATTGCTTTGTTGAGTATGTCTATAAGAGTGCGTCCGTCCTCCTGAGAAGGACCGTTCATGCCTTTAAAATCAACAACTGCGGAGAAGCAAAGCTGATCGTCCAATCCCAGTACGGGAATGACCTGGAGCTTTTCGTACTTCGGCTTTGAGAACCAGTATTCCGCAACATACTGATTCTGTATCATAAGGTCTGCCTTGCCCATATTTACAGCGTCGAAGCAGTCGGCTATAGAATCGTAGTCTATAAGCTCAAAGTTGGGATAAGAAGCTCCCAGTACCTTTCTTATTGTCTGAGAGCCTGTGGATATGGCAACGGACAGAGCAGCGTCGTATCTGAAATCTATATTGTTCTTTGCCACTACTACATTACGGCTTGAAAGATAAGGGTCGCTAATGAGTATGCCTCTTGCATTTTGGTTTTCCTTGTTGTATTCTACGCTGGTAACAAGGTCGAAGCCTTCTCCCAGAAGATAGTCGTAAGTGACCTCTCCTGCAGGCAGAGGCACATAATCAAATTTAAGCCCTGTTGTTTTGCTGAGATGGTCAAATATATATCTTGATATTCCCGCAAACTCCCCCTTGTCGTTCTTAAATGAAACGGGTACTCTGTCCTGTACATAGCCTACCTTAATAGGCTCTTTGTGTGAAGCAATATAGCTTTGCTCCTCAGGAGAAAAAGATAAAGCGTCGTTTTTCGTTCGGGCGCAGGGGCAGAGCGTAAAAACCATTGTAAATATAATTATTAAAGCAGATATGCGGTAAAAATTCCTGTTTATCATAACCAAGTCCCCCTTACGAAAACAGGCTCTTATATTATAAGCTCAACCATATAAAAGAATTGATAATATAAATAATTATAACTTAAAAGAGAATAGTTGTCAATTTAAGATAGTATAATTATACTTTGAGTTGCTTTTATAATCGGTAGGCTCATAGGGTACAAAAAAGCGGCGAGCCTTGTTTTTTAAATGCCGCCGCTATTTTTACATTATGCAGTTTTATCCAGAAAATCAAAGACCTTTTGCCAGTAGCCTCTTCGGTCTACCAGTGCGGAAACACCATGTCCTGCGTTCCTGCATACCAAAATATCCTTTTTGCATCCTGCTTTTCTGTAAAGACGATATACCGTTTTGAAAGGCACGAGAGAATCCTTGTCTCCGTGTATAAAAAGCACCGGTACATTTATTTTGCTTACCTCTTCTATGGGAGAGCTTTCCTTAAGACTGTAACCTGCCTTACGGCGGCATATAATATCCAGAAGGCTCATTATAGGGTAGGGCATTATATGGAAATTATGGCTTATCTGATATGCTATTATATTATCCGCTCTGTCGAAGCTGCAGTCGGAAATAACAGCCTTAATATTTTTCCATTTGTTTTCGGCAGCTGTTAATATAACGGCAGCTCCGCCCATTGATACGCCGTGGAGTATTATTTCGGCGTTTTTATCTCCCTTTACTATAAGGGCTATTATCTCGTCTATATCCCTTTTGTCAAGTATACCCATACCTATATATCTGCCTTGGCTTCTGCCATGACCTCTAAGGTCGGGAATAACTACATTATATCCTTTATCATAGTATTTTTTTGAGGCATAATCCATAATATCGCCATTACCGCCATACCCATGAACAACCAGAACCCATTTATCAGTATATTCTTTTTGAATATAGACCTTACAGTATATGGCAGCTCCGTCATATCCTTTAACAAAGCATTGGGTATGTCTTGCATACTTTTTCCAGTACCTGATATTCTTACCTTCATATTTATCCTCCATTTCTATTGCCTTTTTCTCCGGCGACAAGTCGGCGCATTTTGAAAGTCTTATCTTATCCCCTCTGCCTATTACAAGCGAAAAGATATAGTCTATTTCAGAATACAGCTCGGCGGCAGCGGCAGGAAGCAAAAGGGCGCCGCCCGTCATTAAGAGTTTAGTTCTTGTCTTCATTTTCGTCCTCTTTTATATCCAAAAAGGATATTCCTATCATATCTGTGATTCCCTCCGATAAATGAAGCAGATCTCCATCGGAGCTGGGCGTTATACCCGTCATAAACTCCCTGTTTTTCTTTTTTTTCATAAAAACACCTCCTAAAGTAAATTATCCGCATATTTACATTAATTATTCAGCGCCTTTAACGGCTTGACAATTTTAAATAACTATGGTATTATTTTTATTGTTAATTGCAATGAAAAGGGAAGCATTAAGCATAATTCGTTACAACTCAGAGAGTCAGCCGTTCGGTGCAAGGCTGTCAGCAGGATTATTGCGAATTACACCCTTGGAGCAAGTGGTTCGGGCAGCCTTATATGCCCGCAAGAGGCAGATCAAGCATCTGTGAATTAAGGTGGTAACACGGGTATTCTCGTCCTTTGGCGCGAATACCCTTTTTGTTTTATGGAGCAAAGGTATGGATAAGGAAAAAAACAATAACATCATACTGTTTCCGGAATATGATAAAATCAAGAAAAATGTGGAAAAGCTGCGTACTGAGCTTTCAATGCTTGTGCTTGAAAGAGATGAGCTTTTATATACCGAATGTAAAAATCTGGAAATGAAATATATGCTTGTTTTAGGCGCATTGGAGTATAAGGCGTATGAAGCACAATGCAGAGCATTGCGGTTTAAAAGAAAGCTGGAGCTTATAAGAGCAAGGAAAAACAGGCAGGAAAAAATAATATTATCAGAAATAGAAGAAATACTTGATAGTGAATTTAAAGAATATCAGGAAGAACTCAATATGCAGATAAATAAAATGAACGAAGCTCTTGAGCGCAGCAAAGGTAAACTTCTTACCGATGAGGAATCAAAGGAGCTTAAGAGGCTTTATCGCATTATTGTTAAAAAGCTCCATCCCGATATGAATCCAAATATAAGTGAAGAACAGCTCAGACTTTTTATAAATGCCGTGGAAGCCTACAAAAGCGGCTCTTTGGAGAGTATGCGTATCATATACGATATGCTCGGAGACGATAAGCCGGACATATATGAGGAAAATGCTATGGAAAAATTGCTCAATGAGCAGAAAAGGCTTGAGGAGGCAATAGACAAGGTAAAGACATCCATAACGCATATCAAGGAGGAATATCCCTATACCATAAAAGATATATTGAATGATTCCGAAAAAATAGAGGAGAAAAAGACAGAACTCAATAAAATAACAGAGCAGTACAAGGAAATGGCTGATTTTTATGAAAGAAGTATAAAGGAGGCTATGAGTTAAAATATGGGAGAGCTTGTTAAATCAGACAAAGGCGGCATAGTTGGTCTTTTTCACGGAAAAGGCGGAGAGCTTACTATACCTAAGCCTTACGAAAAGGATATTTTTCTGTTTGATACATATATTGCCGGTACAAGCTATATTGAAGGCATAGAAGAACTTGAACCCCATATAAATGAGGGCGATAAGCTGGATTTTTTCAGAGAGCCGGATAATCCGCATGATAAAGAGGCAATAGTTATCAAAAATACAGACGGTATAAAAATCGGCTATGTGCCAAGAAAAGATAATGTTATATTTGCAAGGCTTATGGATGCAGGCAAACTGCTGTTTGGCAGAATCACCTCAAAGCAAATGCACGGTTCATGGCTTAAAATAGAAATAAAGGTATTTCTTCACGAATAATAAAACTAAGGAGGACAATAAAAATGACAGTTTTTGACGAGCTTAAGGCAAGAGGACTTCTTGCGCAGCTTACCGATGAGGAAGAGATAAAGGAAATGATAAATGCGGGCAAGGCAACATTTTATATTGGCTTTGACCCTACGGCAGACAGTCTGCACGTCGGTCATTTTATGGCTCTTTGTCTTATGAAGCGTCTGCAAATGGCAGGGAATAAGCCTATCGCTTTAATAGGCGGCGGTACGGCTATGGTAGGCGACCCGTCAGGTCGTTCCGATATGCGTCAGATGATGACCGTTGAAACCATAAACCATAATGCGGAATGCTTTAAAAAGCAGATGGAAAGATTTATAGACTTTTCTGACGGAAAGGCGCTTCTTGTAAACAATGCGGATTGGCTTTTGGACCTTAACTATATAGATGTGCTCAGAGAGGTAGGCTCATGCTTCAGTGTAAACAGAATGCTTACTGCCGAGTGCTATAAGCAGAGAATGGAAAAAGGACTGAGCTTCCTTGAGTTTAACTATATGATAATGCAGAGCTATGATTTTTATGAGCTTTATCAAAAATACGGCTGTAATATGCAGTTTGGCGGCGACGACCAATGGAGCAATATGCTGGGCGGTACAGAGCTTATAAGACGAAAGCTGGGCAAGGATGCTTACGCTATGACTATTACGCTTTTGCTCAATTCCGAGGGTAAGAAAATGGGCAAGACGCAGAAGGGCGCAGTATGGCTTGACCCTAACAAGACATCTCCCTTTGAGTTCTACCAGTATTGGAGAAACGTTGCCGACGCCGACGTGCTTAAGTGCATAAGAATGCTGACATTCCTTCCTCTTGAGCAGATAGAGGAAATGGATAAATGGGAGGGCTCTCAGCTCAACAAAGCCAAGGAAATACTTGCCTATGAGCTTACAAATCTTGTACACGGCGAGGAAGAGGCAAAGAAGGCTGAGCAGGCTGCAAAGGCTCTCTTTGGCGGCGGTCCTGCGGCAGGCTCTGTGCCAACTACGGAGATAAGTGCAGCCGAATACGGCGACGGCTTACAGATAATAGAGCTTATGGAAAAGTGTAAGCTCATACCCTCAAGAGGCGAGGGCAGACGTCTTGTGCAGCAGGGCGGAGTAAAGGTAAACGACGAAAAGATAACGGATATAGGTACTGTGATTTCTCTCGATATGTTTAAGGAGGATAATACGGTAATGATACAGAAGGGCAAAAAGACCTTCCATAGGGTAAGGCTGGTGTAATAAATGTCAATAGAAAGAGCAAGGGCATACCTGGATAAATTCGGTATGGCAGATAAAATAAAAGAGCCGGAAATGTCCTCGGCAACAGTAGAGCTGGCGGCTCAGGCTCTTGGCTGCGAGCCTGCAAGGATTGCAAAGACCCTTTCATTTATGACAAATGAAGGTCCTATACTTATCGTTACCGCAGGGGATATGAAAATTGACAACAAAAAATATAAGTCGCAGTTTGGAGTAAAGGCTAAAATGCTGAGCTTTGATATGGTAGAGGAGCTTATAGGTCATGGCGTGGGCGGAGTGTGTCCCTTTGGTATAAACGACAATGTAAAGACATATCTGGACAGCTCCATGAAGCGCTTTAATACGGTATTTCCTGCTGCAGGCAGCTCAAACAGTGCAATAGAAATGACTATGGAGGAGCTTGAAAAATATTCGCAGAACTTCTGTGAATGGATAGACGTATGTAAGAGCTAAAGAAATTATTTTATAAAGCGGATTATATTGACGCTTTCAAATCAATTAAAAGAAGTTTTATAATTAAAGCTGATAAAACCGAGGAATTTTCCTCGGTTTTTGGCATTTTTATCTGCATTTCATACATTTTTTGCTTGCGCTCATAAATTCAGGCTTTTCTATTGTAAACTGCCTTTTGCTGTCCATATAGTCCTTTACATTCTGCAATGCCTCGCCGAATCTCTGGAAATGAACTATTTCTCTTTCTCTTAAAAATCTTAATGGATCGAGTACGTCGGGATCGTCTGTAAGATTCATAAGATATTCGTAGGTAGAGCGCGCCTTTTGTTCTGCCGCAAGTGGGTTAGGGCAACATTTTCGGCTTGCCGTTTCAGAAATTCCAGAATATCTCTACCTTGTCCTTTCTGCTATATGGCTTTTTGTGGTGGATAACAATTTTTTCAATAAATATCCTCACCATTTCAAAAGTCAGTTCTTCACAGTCAACATATTTTCTTATAAGTTCCAGCTTGTCCCTAGCAATTTCCGTTTCCTCACGGATAGCCGATATTCTCTCCTCTATCCGTTCAAGCTGAGCCGTTCTGTCATTTTTTTCTGCAGTAAAGGCTTGGGAAAGCTCTGTATAAGTATTACTGTCAACAATTCCCTTTACCTTGTCGATATAAAGATTTTTCAGACATCTTGTATTTTCCTCAATAGCCTTCTGTGTTTTTATGTACTCGCTTTGATAATATTCAAGCATTTCGCGGGATTTATCACGGATAGTTGTGTAGGAAGAAACTTTGTCCTCGTTGACCATCTGGGAAATAAGCTTTTTGAACTCGGTAAACACCAATTCGTACAATTTATCATAGCTTATATTCACGCCGACGCATTCCTCGGGTGCATAATATTTTGTCGAACACCGCAAATATCTTTTGTAATTGTTTGAAGATCCTCCCTTTGACATACGAACAGCCCGCCCGCATTCAGAGCAGAAAACTTTTCTGCTGAAAATATTTGTTTCATGACTTTCAAATGTTGGTTTGATTTTTGAAGCAAGTATCTGCTGTGCCATATCCCATGTCTGTCTGTCTATAATAGGCTCGTGGGTGTTTTCTACTCTTATCCATTGAGATTTTTTGGTAGGCTTTACAATTTTTGTTTTGTAGGAAATACTGTGAGCCTTGTTTTGAACAAGATTGCCTATGTAGGTTTCGTTTGTGAGTATATTCCCTATCATAAAATAACGCCATAAATGGTCATGGGTGGCGGTATAATTATTTTTGTACCGTTCGCCATGGGCTATTTTATAATCGGTAGGTGTGGGGATATGACGGGCGTTTAGCTCTTTGGCAACGGCGGTTCTCCCCATTCCGGAAATGTAAAGGCTGTATATGAGCCGAACGACCTGCGCCGCTTCATCGTCAATTATCAGATGTCCTTTTTGCTCAGGGTCTTTCTTATATCCATACGGAGCAAACGCCCCGATAAAGTAACCGTTTTTTCGGCGGTTTGTAAGAACAGCTTTGATATTTTCGGACATATCCTCAAGATACCATTCGTTTATCAGACCGTTTATCTGACGTGCTTTTTTGTTGCCTTTAACGTCGGTATCGGCATTATCTACCACCGAAACAAAGCGCACTCCCCATATAGGAAGCAGATAGTTTATGTATTTTTCAACAAGCTCTATCTCTCTGGTAAATCGGCTTTGGGTCTTGCAGAGAATAACATCGAACTTTTTGCTTTCAGCATCCTTCAGCATACGGTTAAATTCGGGTCTGTTCCTGTCGCTGCCCGTAAAATCATCATCACTGTAAATATCGTATATCATCCAATCCCTGTCAAGGCAGTAGCGTATAAGAAGCTCTTTTTGATTGACAATGCTGTTGCTGTCATCATTTTCGTTGGTCTTAAATCTGTCCTCCTCGGACAACCTGCAATATATAGCCGCTTTGTAAGGCTGTGCATTATCTGTTTCCATTATAATTCCTCCCTTAGAATAATAATGAAACAGCTATCCATATAGTATAAGATAGCTGTTGTAAAGCAGTCAGTTAAATTTTTTACCCTCCATTATGGAGATATACTCTCCCCACAGCCTGTTGAAGACCTCTTCACGACAGGCAGGCTCTGTTTTAAAATAACTTATCAGCATATAAAAACCTCCTTTCTTAAAATTATGCTTCGGATGAAGATAATATATCTACATATAGTTTATTATCCTTATCAGAATATATATGCAGCTCTCTGTAAAATACTGAAAATTCAAAATTAAGCGGCTGTACTTACTTTTTTGTGGATTTGAATGCAATAAAAAAGATCGGGACAAAAGTCCCGACCCATCAGTTATGTTATTTTGTTGTTTTTTCAATAATGCAGGAGTGTCCTTTTTTCTCGTCAAAGCTTATTCCAACAAGAAGTATCTCTCCGCTGAAAGCAGTCAGCTTTTCGGTGTAATGCTTCTGTTTTATTTGTTCAAGAGCCTTTGAAACAGTCTGTCCGTATTTCAGTTCAATTACCATTGCGGGAACATCTACGCCTTTTCGCGGAATAAATGTCAGATCGGCAAATCCGTTTCCGCTTGGAAGCTCCCGAAAAATTTCATAGCTGTTTTTAGCGGAATAATACGCAAGAGCAAGTGTGACAGAAAGCGACATTTCATTTTTATATGCAATTATGGATGTATTTTTTCTGTGGACTTCTTCAAGTATATCTGCAACCCTGTGGCTGTTTCCTGAAAGTGTTGCCGAAAGCAGCGCATCTGATTGTTTCAGAGCGTTTGTAACTTCCTCCCAGCCGCCGTCCTCTATGCAGTTTATAAATTCCTGCTGTATCTCTTTATTGGGTATCCAAGCTGTTTTTGTATCAAAATCATAGGTCAGATAACCTAAATGTATAAGCAGCGTAAGAACATCATCAGCGGAATTTACCGTAACCATATCGTTCTGGAATTTAGCTGTATTAACGGGAATATGCTCACCTGCTATCATGCGTATTATCGACTTTCGCAAACCGTCCATATCAATTTTTATATACATTTGAAGTGCTTCAAAGGTCTCGGTTTTAGTCCAGTAGCTGTCAAATATCCGCGCAGAAACGGCTCTTACAACGGATTGAGGGTTGTAAATATCGTAACGCCCAACTCTGTAACCGTCATACCATTCAGACATTTTCTGCAAAGGCATATCAAATTTTTTGCAAAGCTCTGCAACATCATCTTGGGTAAAGCCTGTGTACTGTGCAAACATAGCCTGATTTGCCATTGAATATTCGGCATACATATTAAGTGCAGAATGTTCGCCGTATTTTTTTACGGGCAAGATACCCGTTGCATAGTCAAGAGCAACATATGGCTTGTCTTTCAGAAGATTTCTCATAAAAGAAAGGTATTTTGTTTGACCTTCGACATCCGTCTTAAATATCCTGAATATGCAGTCCCATTCATCAATAATGAATACGAAGGGTATACCGCTGTCCATAAAAACATTTGTCAGAACAAGCGGAAGCTTGGTATCATCAAGATAATCAACGTCAGGATATTCCTTGATAAGTTCCTTGATAAGCAGTCTTGTAACAGTCTCTACTGTGGAATCTATACTGTCGGACATATCTGCAAAATCCTTAATGCTGATATGGATAACGTTGTACTTGTTCAAATGTTTTTTAAAGCTTTTATCCTCCGAAATTGCAAGCTTGCTAAAGAGTTCCCCCGAATCACAGCCACGGCTGTAATAGGCAGCAAGCATATTAGCCGTCATAGATTTGCCGAAACGGCGCGGTCTGCTTATGCAGATATGACGGGATTCACCCATAATAAGAGTGTTGGTTTCTTTGATGAGCATGGTTTTATCAACGTATATCTGCGAATTAACGGACATTTTGAAAAGTTCGTTTCCGGGGTTAAGGTATATTCCCATATCAGCACCTCCCTACTGGTTATGAGTACGCAGCGTAAGCGTAGTACGAATATCCTTAACTAATTATAACATAAATTTCAAGCAGATTCAAGCTGTACTGCGGTATGTATTATGGCTTATCTTGCGAAACATTCATATCTTTGAATATTTCGTACATATTATAGTTGTTAAGAATACACTGAGGGCAGGGATTTGTAGGTGTCTTTACAATCCCAAGCCTGTACGGACATTTTTTGCATGGCTTTACAAGTTTCATTTTCGTTTACCTCCTTCTGTAAAAGAATAACAAAACAGGGGAGCATGCTGCTCCCCATAGTGAGAATATAAGGTTTATCCATCATATCCTTTTGGATATTTTATGTCGATTATCGGACGTTCTTCGGGACGCGCGATTTTAACCTTCATTATTTCCTTATGACATTCACGCAGCTGGTCGCGAATACTTTTCAGTTCCGATAATTTATGAGGAACTATATATTTTTCAGAGCCGCTTTCCAACAGTTCTATATACCATTCTACCATTTTAAGATTACTAAGACAATAGCTTGATATCATATTTTTATCATTGGCATCTTGTATAGCTTCTGTTTCTATGGTTATATAAGATACAAGGTCGTAGGGTATGCGTTTTAATTTTTTGGGTTTTCCAAACATTTCTGTTTCCCTCATTTCTTCATAAGTTTTTAATACTAACAGCAAGCAAGCGCCGTTAATCCAAACATAAGGCAGGATTTTCGTTTGCGTTTATACTTTTAATTTGCTTTGTACTGTGTTTATATTCATAAATATGTACTTCAAGGGGTTTATCGGTTATATCCTTATCCTCGTATGTACCGTCTGCAACAAGAGGACGTAGCGCCTGAATGACAAAAAAACAGCCCCATTCCCTATTGTTTTGGTCATAGTCTTTGCAATTTGCATTAATAACAAGAGGATGAATCGTTTCCCTGACATCATCAAGCTGCATAATATCATACAAGGACATGGGCGCTTTGTCTGACATTGCTTTTGATACTTTATCGGGCAGTACTTTGTAAAGGGAAGCAGGAATGTAAGCATAATATTTTACTCCATAAGATAAGAGCCTTTTCTCCGCTTTTTCACGCATTCTTTTTACTTCCTCATCCCCTGCAAATTTATCAATAGCCTTTTCTATAAACTTTTTGGGATACATCTTTTCCAGACGTTCACGTATTATATTAATTTCGGCATCAACGGTTTCCTTGTTTGATATAAGATTTCCTTGCCTTGTGAGCTTTTGTATGAACTTGGAATAGTAATAATTTTTAACTAAGTCACCCGAATAGTTTTTTTCGTTGTATGGCAGAGGATCTCCGTGCAGTATTTTTCTTTTTATATCGGATTTTATATTACCGTAAATGATTGGATTAACTACCATTGCATAGATGACCCTTACATAACCAAATGTAAAAATACCGAGAATACTTTTCCTTACATATTTTTTATCGTATGTTGATAAATCCCGGTCAAAGCTGTACCTATATATTACCTTTGATAATGTTATATCACGGATGCAGTCGGCAATTGCAATAGCCGAAAGAATTATTGTTATAGGATGACATAAAAAAATCATAATAAATACAAAATAAGGTATTGATAAAACCGAATTTAAAACGGGACTAAACAGCAAAGCGCCAATTATATTTTTTATAAGACCAAATATACAACGTATAATTGCAAGGAATATTAATAAAATTATTAAGTAAATCATTATTTACCTCACTTTATATCATAGATTATTTTTTTCTCACGAATCAATTCATCCATAGAATTTGATTTGATAAGAAAAGAGGGCATATCCTTTTCAGCCTCTGCCAACTGACATTTGCCCATATTGTCCAAAAAATAAAGCTGCATTACAGTTCTGACAGCATCGGAAGAGCTTTCAGATAAAGTGAATGTAAGCCTTCCTCCGATATATTTGTAACCATATTCGTCCACAAGACGTTTTTTAATCTTGTCAGCAGCATCGCCAATAATTTTTGCCCAATATTTTAATGGCTTTTTTTCCGCAAATTTTTCCCGTACCATTTCCTGTCCTGCATTAGCTATTCCATCAGCTATCTCGTCTGCAAAGTGTTTCAGTACATTGCACAGCCCATCTTCGCATAATGCCATGGCTTTTTGTCCACATATTCCCATAACTTCCTTCATAGATTTTACCTCCCGATACTTTCAAGATTCAGTTTCAACTCATCGGTTGTTGAAATATCTGTGCCTTCAGTGGCATTAAGAAATTTTGCCATTATTTCAGGGGGTATTTCGTTTAAATCAACTTCTCTGGTATAGATAACCTCCTCAAATTCTTTGGTAACTTTGTTTTTATAGTAATATTTTGATTTGTTTACAAATTGTCCATTGAGCTTTGATATAAAAGTACGAGTTCCTTCTACCAAAACCTTAAGTACTTCCTGGATTTTGTTTACAGCCTTTTTTATCCATTTAACTATATTTTGCCAGTATTTTGCAAGCAGTGCTATGGCTGCAACTGACAGTCCCAAAACTAACATAATCGGAATCATCGTGGAATTTCACCTCCTAATTGTTCTTTAACATATTCCTCACTGACAGTACGTCTTGAAACAAGCTCTCCAAGATCACTATTGTCGGCTTTACTTTTGACAATACGCTCTATGGCTTCTTCAAAATATGAGTGCTGAACGATATTTTCGCTTAGCCTTGCTGCTCTTAAAGAAGCATTGAGCACTGCGTTTGAGATATCCGAACCCGATACGCCGCTGTATTTTGCTGCAAGAATGTTTATGTCAGCATTGTTGGGCATTTTTTGTGGGATATACATTTTCCACAGCTTTGATCGGCTTTCTTCGTCCGGCAGTTCAAACTTTACATGGGCAAGTATTCGGCGCATAAATGCCGGGTCGTAATTTGTGATAAAGTTTGTTGCAAATAAGATCAGATCATCGTAGTCATTGATCAATACCAGCAGTACCGAACGTGTCTGGTTTACACTGACATCTGTCGAGCTTGACATATTGGTAACACGTTTGCTCAGAAGGGCATCGGCTTCGTCAAAGAATATGACAGAATGTGATTGCTTTGCATAATTGAACATGGTTACAAGATTTTTTGCCGTTTCTCCAACATACTTTGACTCAATCTGCGAGTAATCCACTATCAGTATTTTACGGTTTAGCTGCTTGCATATAGCGTGCGCTGCCATGCTTTTGCCCGTACCCGGATAACCGTAAAGATTTATTCCGGCACGGTTCTGTTGTTTATATGCGGCGCCTAAACCCCATTTGTCAAATAACAAATCCCGTTTTTCATAAATTGTCAGAACATCCTGAATGGAATCATATGTACGGCAGTTCAGTATAATATCGTCAAAACTGTATTTTGGCTCTTCTGCCTGAAAAAGCATAGCTTCATTCGGCAATTTGTTTGCTTCTGCAGGCTTATACAACGAGCTTTGCGAAGATTGACCGATTCGTTTTCCAAGGGGCATACTTTTCACCTCACCGTCTTAATTCTCGGATAGTATTTAGATAGATAAAAACGTGGGGAAGGTGGAGATAACCCACTTTCCCCACATATTTATTGTTATTTTGCATATCTGCTTGCTTCATAGCTCAATTCAAACTTAGCACACGCAGGGTTTCGGGCAGATACATTTTTTGTTCCTCTCTCGGCAAGGCAGCGTCCTCTGATACTATCATCATATTCTACTCCTCCGACACTGTGTGGCTCTAATCTGACCTCGTTTTCCATATACTTGCAGAAAGCGCATATATTTCCGTAGTATACATTTCTTTTTGGATTTGGATGTGTTGCCATTTTACATTCTCCTTTCATTTGATATTTATGATATTTAGTGAGTTGCGAACAGATGTTTTGCATAAATCATCTGATGTTTTGCGCAACGGATAATAGCATTTCTGTCTGCTCTCAACGTTTAATGACATTATACTACAAATACCTCTATTTGTCAATATTAATACCCCTATCAGATAATTATATTATAATTTTATTTAAGTTATAATATAATAGGGTGATTATATGAAAAGCATAGTTTACAAAAAACTTGGCAAAAGAATACGAGAAGAACGTCTGTATCTCAGACTTACTCAATCACAGCTTGCAGAAGATATTGACATTTCCGATACTTATATGGGTGCTATCGAACGCGGGGAGCGAGGTCTTTCCCTTGACACTTTGGTAATGCTCGCCGAAAGGCTTGGAGTGACAGTCGACTATCTGCTCTCCGATACGGTTGGCACGACCGATTCTATAATTTTAGAGCAATTTAAACAAATTATCGACGGTCAGCCTATTGAGCGCAAGCAGATGGCAATAAATGTTCTCCGCGCAGTTTTTGCTTATTTTGAGGAAGCTCATAAGTAGCCTTTTCCGCCTGTTCTCAGAGAACGGAACAGCTCTATATCATTTACAAAGTGTTGCAGAGCAAGTGTGGTGAATTTTTCTATTGGAATAGAATACTCCTGCGAGTAGCGATAAAGACTGTCATAGAGCAAGCCGTCAGTGATATGTAATGTAAAATACTGCTCATTTTGACTGTTTTCGGATTTCATTTTATCACATCCTTTTTTGACTGTAAGTGAATTTTATCGCAAATTAAACATAAATTTCTTCCATAGTATCTAAGCAGAGGCAGCCTAACCGTCCATTATGCCCACAGCCACAGTCTATATCAATAAAACTGTCTGTCTTAAAGAATTTTGACTCATCTGTTTTTATGCCTGCTGCATTATATAGAAATATGGTAGGAGTATGTCCGACAACAACATACTTATCAGAATAGTATGTTGTATCCGGCTGAGGTCTGCACCATACTATCTCATCACGTTTATATTCTTCTATTGGACGGGATGGAGAAAAGTTCTTTAAACCTCCGTGAAGCAGAAGAAACTTTTGTCCTCTTACCTCAACTTCTTTATACAGCGGCATGGAGTTCATACAATTCCATGCAAGCTGCATATCATCTGAATTCAATGACAGAAAATCAAAAAGCGAAGGCTCACCGCCATTATAAAACCATAAATCCACAGCATCGGCGTCCTTTACAGTAATTCCGGCATCCTTGCCCTTGCGGATATAATTAATAATTGACGGGAGCGCGTCAAGAGCCATTGCCTCATGGTTGCCTATCAGCATAGTTACATTGGAACGCTTTGCAGCATCAAGAAGTATTTTAAATCCATCATAGCCGCGGTCAATAACATCTCCCAGAATGTATAAAGTGTCATTGGGAGAGAAATTAATTTTTTCAAGCAATTTTGTATATTTATCAAATTTTCCATGTATGTCTGAAATAGCATATATCATTATTTTTTCTCCTCCTCATCTATTTCTCCAAACACCTGCCTTGCAATATCGTTTACATCAATGATATTGCAGCGTGTCGATAAAATCGACACGCTTGAAAGAAATGCTTATTGGCATTTCTTTCAGTTAGCTAAGGTAGGAACCAGCCGTGTTTACTGATATTTTGACAAGTGTGCAAAATATCAGTAAAGTTCCTGTCCTCAGGCGGGCAAAGCTCGCCTTGCGGATTAAAGTCTGCGACGCTTTTTTGCAGACTGTTCTTTATTTTAATTCATATTTACTGTCAAAATATTGTTTTTTCGAAAGTCTGCAATATCGTTTACATCAACGATATTGCCGTTATTTGCTTCTGCAAAGCGCCGTCAAGGATATTTTCCTTTAGTTTCTTTCATAGATGATCATTCCCTTCTGCTCCCAAAATGGTTTTTACAGTTTCTATTATAGCATACCAAAAGCAATAATGAGTTTGCTCTCAGCACACTTTTTTTTATTTGTCCGATATTCATTACAAGCAGGTTTGATACGCTGTTTTTCTGCACACATATTGCAAAAAGGAGAAAATATGATATAATAATAAATAATTAATGATTTTACGGCATATTAAGGCAATATCACCTTATTTTATAAAATATCTTCAAGAGGATATAATTGTGCGGTATTGCTATAACTTGATTAAAGGGGCGAACAACAATATGATAAAAGATTTATTAGAAATCAGACCATCAACTGCAGATGTGGCCAATGATCTCGAACAGACAGATTCTTTTGGAAAATTTCTTAAAAAAAATAAAGATAAAATGTTGACAAGACATCTTTCTGTGTACTTAAATGAACTTTTGGTAAAAAAGGATATGATATGCGCAGATGTAGTCCGTGATTCGGAGGAGGATAAAGCTTATGTTTACCAAATTTTCAACGGCAGAAAGCATCCATCCCGTGACAAACTGATTGCCATTATATTTGGCTTACATCTCAACGAGGAAGAAGCACAGAGAACACTTAAGCTGGCAGGACACAGCGAGCTCTATCCCAGAGTTGCCCGTGACGCTGCAATTTTGTTTGCTATTCAGCATGGAATGAATATCCGGGAAACAGATGATTTATTGTATGATAATGGTTTTCCTACCCTGCATAATGAGTAAAAGTCTGCGATGCCCTTTTTATGGGCATTTGGCAGGGTTTTTGAAGTTAAAACAATAAATTGAAAAGGCTGTAATAATGGATAGCTGTTTCAATTTTTTATATATGTTGCCCCAATCAAGCGGCACCATCTGGTGCAATCATATAAGAACAACTTGTGATTAAAAGTTCCAGTGAATTTCAATCGGAACGTCCTTTGTGCCGGGAATACGCTTGCCAACGGATATGTAGTCAATTAGTGTTTCCACGATCTCACGGGTAAGATGTTCCAAGTTGGTGTATTGTTCAATCAGTTCGCGGCGATTATCGCCCGCCGCAATTTTGGCGTCGATTTCGGATAGCTGCTTTTCTCCGTCAGCAACAACGCGCTCCAAACGGTCACGCTCTGCGGTAAAATCCTTTGACAATTCCACATAATCGCTTTCGGATATGATACCCTTAACCTTATCCATGTAAAGCTCCCGTATGCCTTTTGAATACTCCGCAATCTTTTTTTGATAGATTGTTATATCGGAGAGTAGGCGGGATTTTTGCCCCTGTAAGTTATCGCAAAACTCGATATTCTGCTCTAACTCGTCTTTATCAAGGTACTCTGCTGAAAGGCGGTTAAGCTCGTCTATGACAAGCCGCTCCAATTTTTCAACAGAGATAAAGGAGCCGATACAAGCGTCTTTCGATACATGGCGATTAGAGCATTGCAGGTAATGTTTATTGTGATTTTTAGAAGATCGCATAACATAACCGCAGTTTGCACAGCGGGCTTTTCTTGCAAATAAACCGATTGTGCCAACGTCAAAGGGCTTTGCCCTCTGTGCGACTAATGCCTGTACTCTATCCCACAATTCCCGGTCAATGATCGGCTCATGCGTTCCCTCAACAATATACCATTCGCTTTTAGGGCGTGGCTTGTTTTGCTTTGTTTTGTAGGATACGCTGCCGTATTTACCTTGTACCATATTGCCGATATAGATTTCATTTGTCAGCATATCAGAAATAGCAAAGTATTTCCAAAGAGTGCTGTTTTTCATCTTCGGCTGCTGATAACGTAACCCATGCAGGCGCTTATATTCAGTTGGATTTGGTATGCCCCTGTCATTGAGCATACGGGCGATAGCAGTCTTTCCGTAACCTTGTGCGAAAAGGGTAAATACTTCGCGGACAACGGCTGCGGCTTCCTCGTCGATAATCAAGTGTCCCTTTTGATCGGGGTCTTTCTTGTAACCGTAAAGGGCAAACGCACCGATATGAAAACCATTCTCCCGCCTGTTTGTCAAAACGCTGCGGATATTCTCGGACATATCCTCTAAGTACCATTCATTGACAAGCCCGTTTATTTGACGGGATTTTTTATTTCCCTTGTTTGCGGTATCTGCGTTGTCAACAATACTGATGAAGCGAATACCCCATATAGGAAATAGCCCATGTATGTACTTTTCAACTAATTCCAATTCACGGGTAAACCGCGATTGGGTTTTACAGAGGACAATATCGAATCTGTGTTGCTCTGCGTCCTTTAATAGACGGTTAAACTCTGGGCGTCGCCTGTCAGAGCCGGTGTAGTCGTCGTCACTGTAAATGTTGTAAAGTTCCCACCCCTGTTCCATAGTGTATTGCAGCAGCATAGCCTTTTGATTTTGTATGCTGTTGCTGTCGTCAGTTTCAAATTGCTTGTTTCTATCTTCTTCGGATAAGCGGCAATAAATAGCTACTTTCATGTTC
>CANRBC010000023.1 GCA_947628755.1 uncultured Clostridia bacterium
GGTCTTGAATTCTATGCTGTACTTCATTTCCCTTTCTCCTTTCTTCTTTTTTATTTCTATTCTATCAGATTTTTGGGGTCTTTTGCGACTGCACTTTGGAATTGTCAAGAAAAGTGCAGAGTAAAAAACACCCAAAATTCTGAATAGCAACAAATCAAGCTGCTGAGAGTTTTTCACCCATTGATTTTCTATAAGCAACAGGAGGCATACCATCAGGGTTAAAGCTGTTTACCCTGATGGTATTGTAATATCCGAAGATATAACGAAAAACCTCTGTTTTTACCTATTCTTGTGTCATCTTATATGTTGGTATTCTGTAAAGCTTTTCCTTCTTCAATGTTGCGAAAAAGCTCTCCATTCGTGAATTGTCAAAACAATGACCCGTTCCGCTCAGGCTTTGTATCAATCCACATTTTACAAGCTCTTCTCTAAATGTATAGCTGGTGTATTGACAACCTCTGTCACTATGTAAAATCGTTTTGTTATCTTTTTTACATATATTTTTTAATTGCTTTATTGTATCGATGCACAGCTCTTTTTTCATGTTATCACGCATTTCAAGAGCCACTATCTCCCCGTTAAAGCAATCAAGCACGGCAGAAATATAAAGTTTACCGTCTGAGCATTGTATTTCTGTTATATCTGTAAGCAGCTTTGCATAAGGTCTGTCTGCTGAGAAATCCCTCTTTATAATGTTTTCTCTTTCCTGTGTTTCGGTATCTGCTTTTGTTATACCATGGGGCTTTCTTATCCTGTGAAGCAAACCACATTTCTTCATTGCTCTGTATATAGTTCTTTCACTTGTTTTTATACCCTTATGCTCAAGAGCTGTTTTCATCCTTTTAACACCATAATTATTGTTGTCCGGATGAGCATTGAGTATCTCATTTATTTCGACCGCAAGAAGCTGCCATGCCTTTGGTTTGTCTTTGTTTTTCAGCCATCTGTAATATCCCGATTCGCTTACTTTCAATACTTTGCACATAGCATTTACAGAGTATTTAATCTTATTGTCCTTGATAAACAGATATAATTCACTTGGCTTTACTTCTTCCGGTCTTTTGCGAAAAAACCTAGTGCATCTTTCAATATGTCATTTGCTCTTTTCAATTCCGCATTTTCTTTTTCAAGCTCAATGTTGCGCCTTCGCAGTTCATCATCACTCAGCTCTGATTTTTTTACATTGCTCCCTCTGCTTCTGTCCTTTCTCCAGTCCGCTAATGTGTAGTATGGTATTCCTAATTGTGCCGCCGCCTTCTTTATCCCTATTTCATCTGATAGTTTTAAAGCTTCGGTCTTGAATTCTATGCTGTACTTCATTTCCCTTTCTCCTTTCTTCTTTTTATTTCTATTCTATCAGATTTTTGGGTCTTTTGCGACTGCACTTTTAGTATATCACTCCACTTTTAGTATATCACTCCAGTCCCCCTCCCCTAGCCTGCAATAAAACACGTTGCGTTTTATCGCAGGCTAGGGGAGGCTAGGGTATTGGCGACAGCTTCTCCGACTGTAAAAAACATTAAAGCCGAGGTATTGTACCTTTCCCAAAATAACGGTGGGTTAGTACAATATCCTCGGCTTATTTTATTACAATTTTTATTCTATGGTAACAGTACCGTTTATTTCGCCGTAATTTCCAAGTACGTCTGTGGCAAAGTATTTTACATCATATTTGCCCTTTTTATCCGGCGAAATATCGTAGGCAAGGTCGAAGTGTATTATATTATTGGCGGTATCAAAGGCAACTATGCCCGAACGCACTACCTCGGCGAGCTTTTCAGATGTAAGCCCCTCTGCCTTCACCCTTTTGTTCAGAGCAATATAATGGAACTTGACGCCCTCGTTTTTCCAAGGGTTGTCGGGGTCGGGGTCAGTAGGGTCCCAGTTGGGATATGTAGCGTTTGCGCCCAGCTTTATTGCCTGCGGTTTTTCAAGAGGGTCTCCGCCCTCGTTTATAATATCCACCTGAGTGCCTATGGGACAATTATCGTATATCCACTTTGCGTCTGCTGCCGTAAGCCTTACGCAGCCCATTGAAGCGGCTGCGCCAAGCTGATTATAGCCCGATGTTTCCAACGTATCGGGGCTTGTCCTATTATAGTAAACGGAGTGAAAAAGTATATGTCCGTTTATCCTTGTGGCATACTGACCGTATACGTTGCCGAAAAGCTCTCTCCACGTGTATTTCGCCTGTGTTCTGAAGCTGCCTGCAGGAGTGGAGTTGTTTTTGCCTACGGAGCATATCATAGCCTTGAATGGCTTGTATTCGCCGTTTTCATCTGCCTTGAACACGGTAACGCAATTTGTGGATTTATTTACCGTAAGCCTGTAACTGTTATTATCTGCGTTTACATAAGTAACGCTTAAAATACATATTGCAAGTATCAGCAATATTTTTTTCATAGGTATCATTCCTTTGACATTATTACTATAAGTATACCGCTCTTAACGGATATAAACGCCTCTTCCTTTGTCATAACGTTGCTTACGCCTAAAGAAGCGCCTACGGTAAGAGTTCTGTTGTAGAGAGGGTATTCCATATTTCTTGTTTCAATGCCCGTTACCTCAGTGGTAAGGGGGATAAGGGATACCGTCTGCCCCTTTTCGCCTATTATCTCTATGGAGTCATCCACAAGCGTTATGATATTGTGCTCGTCAAGAAGATATGTTCTAACGCCCTTTCTGATAGGCTTTATAAGTATATGCACATTGGCAAGGCTATGGTCGAAGCGTGTGCCTAAACCGCCCACTATATATATTTCATCAGAGCTTTTTTCAAGAGCCGTTTCAAGAGCTATTTCCATATCGGTCATATCCTTTTTCCTGGGATAGTTTATCTTGAGTACGCCCATTTCCTCATAGAAGTCTACATCGCCCTTGTTGGCTGAGTCAAAATCGCCTACCATTACGTTGGGAGTTATCATCATGGCACGGCAATGGCGCAGACCTCCGTCGCAGGCTATTATATACGCCTCGTCAAAATACTCTCTTACTATATCGTAATTGTTAATATCCCCGTTTCCTATTATTATCGTTCTCATTTTGCCGCCTCGTATCTGTTTAAAATATCGTTGAACCTTAATATTTCCCCCTTGGGGTCTTCTGCTCCGAATATTGCAGAGCCTGCCACTATCACATTTACTCCTGCGTCAAGAGGCTTTACGGCATTTGCCGTACTTATGCCGCCGTCCATTTCTATATCATAGTCAAGACCATGCTTTTCTCTGTATTCGGCAAGACCCTCGGCATTTTTAAGAGTTTTTTCTATAAAGCTCTGACCGCCGAAGCCCGGCTCTACGCTCATTACAAGGAACATATCCACATACTCGGCAAGGCTCAGCACCTCCTTATAGGAGGTATTTGGCTTTATTGTAAGGGCGGGAGATTTACCAATTTCCCTTATTTTTTTCAGAATAGCCTTTTTGTCCCCCTCCGCCTCGTAGTGTATGTTTATAATATCAGAGCCTGCCTCGGCAAACGCCTGTATATACCTTTCCGGCTGGCTTATCATAAGGTGTACGTCAAGAACAAGGTCTGTACACCTTCTTATGCTCTTTACAACAGGCACGCCTATTGAAATGTTGGGTACAAAGTGTCCGTCCATAACGTCTATATGCAGATATGGCACATTGTTGTCCTCGCATAGTCTTATATCCCTTTCAAGCCTTGTAAAATCGGCTGAAAGCAATGATGGTGACAATATATATTTCATCTTAAGCTCCTTAATTCATTGTAGAGATACACAAAGGCGTCATATCTCTCTTGGGGTATGGTTTTTCCTACGTTTTCCTTAATAACACAGTCCGGCTCATGTATGTGGGCGCAGTCCGCAAAGCGGCATTTGTCTATATAGTCCTTGAACTCTCTGAAATAATACTGAAGCTCCTCGGGCTTTATAAATTCCAGAGTAAGCGAAGTAAAGCCGGGAGAATCCACAACATAGGTGTTGTCCTCGGTTTCTATAAGCTCCACCTGTCTTGTGGTATGTCTGCCTCTTTCTATTTTGCGGCTTATTTCCCCTGTCTGTCTGTTGCTTTCGGGTATTATGCGGTTTATAATACTGGACTTGCCTACGCCCGAAGGTCCTGCAAACACGGAGACCTTGCCCCGAAGCATAGCCTTAAGCTCGTCTATGCCCTTGTTTTCCTCTGCTGATGTAAACACAAGAGAATAACAGCCGCCGTATATTCCTTCAAGCTCCTCGTAAAGTCCTTCCCTTGCCAGCTCGCGCTTGTTTATACATATTATGACCTCCGGAATATTTCTCTCCTCCGCCAATACGAGAAAGCGGTCTAAAAGGTCTCTGTTCATATCGGGACTTGCCGCCGCAAAGGTCATGACTGCGCAGTCTATGTTGGCTACTCTGGGTCTTATGAGAATATTTTTTCTCTTTTCTATAATGTCCAGAGAGCCTTTTTTATTTTCGCCGTCCAGTATAGTAAAGCCTACATAGTCTCCCGTTGTGGGTGTTATGCCTGCCTTTCTGAATTTTCCTCTTGCGCTGCATTCGTATACTGAGCCGTCGGAGGCTATATGATATATGCCTCCGACGCCCTTTATTATTCTGCCTTTATTCATAATTACCTTGTTTCACTGTGTATTACCTCGCCGTTTACATATACCTTATATTCGGTAGTGCCTGAGGTGCTGTCCGATACGGTAAAGGGGAAGTCCTCCTTGCTGAAATTTCCCTCTTTTATCACTCTTTCAACTCCGTCCGTAGTCGCGGTTATTTTAAGAGAATTGCTGTCCGTAAGGGAATCCTGGCTTGGATTTACGGGAATACTTACCCTCTTTGGCTCTGCCTGCTCCACAGGCTCTTCAACTATGGCGTCGGGCTCCTCCTGCTGAGACTGTTCTGATTCGGACTGAGGCTGTACCTCCACGACAGGCGGCATTACCACCTGAGCGGGAGCAGTTTCCTCCACGGTGTTTGCCTCTTGGTTCACACCCTTGCTCACCGTCAGTATTACATTACTGCCTATTGAAATCATAGTACCCGGGTCTATGCCCTGGTCTATAATGCTGCCCTGGGGAACGGTATCGCTGTAGCCTTCTATAAATCTGCCTGATATGCCTGCCTCGTCAAGGAGCTTTTGCGCCTCCTCCTTGGTCTTGCTGCGGCAGTCGGGCATAGGTATTTCCTCGTCAATACTGCCCTGACTTATTTTTATGGAAATTTCCGTATCTGCGCTTACCATTGAGCCTGCGTCGGGAGACTGTGATATAACAGTACCCACAGGCTTGTCGCTGTGTACGTACTCTACATTGTCGCTGAGCTTAAGACCCTGCTTTTCAAGAACCTCCTCCGCCTTTGATTTGCTGAGATTTTCAAGAGAGGGTACTTGTATATCGCCTGCGCCCTGACTTACATAGAGTATAACAACATCTCCTGCGTTTATTCTTTCGCCCTTTTCGGGAGACTGTCTTGCCACATCTCCGGAGTCCACAGCCTCCTCGTATATTTCCTTCCTTTCAATGGTTATGCCCTTTCTCTCCGCCTTTATACAAGCCTTGTCGTAGCTCATGCCTACAAAGTCGGGAACTTTAATGGTATCGCCGTAAAGGGTCTTGTTGATATATTTTGTTCCGAAGGTAAGGGCAAATATAAGAAGCGCTCCCGTAAGTATAGCCGCTATTATAACCTTTATCTCCTTGGAGCGGTATTCTCTGTCCTCCTCCTCGTCGTAATCGTAGTCATCATCGTAGCTGTCTTCCTCAAGCTCGCCCGGGTCGAACTTCCTTGTGCCGCTTGTTTCTGAGGAAACCGGCTCTATGTCGTCTTCTATTTCCTCCCAGCTCAGCTTTGACACACCTATTGCCTGCTTAAGGTCGTTCATCATTTCCCTTGCGCTCTGGTATCTGTTTCTAGGCTCTTTTGAGCAAGCCTTTTTTATTATATCGACTATCTCCTCGGATACGTCGGGATTTATGTCTCTGGGGTCGGGTATAGGATTCTTGATATGCTGCATTGCAAGGTCAAGAGGTTCATCTCCGTCAAAAGGCAGACGTCCCGTTACCATTTCATAAAGCACTATGCCAAGAGAATATATATCGCTTCTGTTGTCCACATCATCTCCCTTTGCCTGCTCCGGTGAGAAATAATGTATAGAGCCCATGTATTCGTCCGCAGCGGAATCCAGCTTGGCTGCCTTGGCAATGCCAAAGTCCGTAACCATAGCCTTTCCCTCGTCGCCTACCTTGGCGATAAGCACGTTTTCGGGCTTTATGTCCCTGTGGACTATGCCGTTGAGATGAGCGTGATCCAGAGCCGAAGCTATCTGTATTGCTATCTCCGCCGCGTCCTCGTCAGAGAAGGGCGCTTTGTTGTATATAAGCTCCTTAAGTGTAAAGCCGTCTATGTACTCCATTACTATATAGTATATATCTCCGTCGTTGCCAACGTCGTATACGCTTACTATATTGGCGTCGGAAAGCTGTGCTGCGGCTATTGCCTCTGTGCTGAAGCGGTTTATAAATTCCTCGTCCTCTATAAACTCCTGCTTAAGCACCTTAAATGTAATATCCCTGTCCAGCTTAAGGTCATTTGCCTTATAGACTATTGCCATTCCGCCTACGCCTATTTTTTCTATTATCTTGTATCTGTCGTTTATAATGCGGTTTTTCTCCAATATCATTGCCATTCCTCCATATCTATGAGAACAGCGGATATATTATCTGGTCCGCCCTTTTCGTTTGCGCAGTCTATAAGCCTATGTACCCTTTCCTCAAGAGTTTTGCCTGATTCAAGGCATATTTCAAGTATCTCGTCTTTGCCGAGCATATTGCTCAGACCGTCGCTGCATACTAAAAATATGTCCTTTTCCTTAACGTTTACGATAAGTCCGTCTACTCTTACGGAGCTGTCCGTACCTACCGCCCTTGTAATGCAGCTTCTCTGAGGATGCACAAGAGCCTCCTCCTCTGTCATTTTGCCTGCTCTTACCATTTCGGCTACGTAGGAATGGTCGTTTGTCACCTGTGTTATTTTGCCGCCTGATATTCTGTAAAGCCTTGAATCTCCCACATGAGCGGCATACAGCACAGAGCCCTTTACGGTACAGGCAACCATAGTCGTACCCATATTGGAGTATTCCTCATGCTCTCTGCTCATTGTGAACACGGCATTGTTGGCAGAGGATACTCCCCCTATCATTATGTCAAGAGCCTCCTCGTCCTCGCCCTTTTTCACGCTTGAAACAAAGCTCTCGATAGCTGTGGCGCTTGCTACCTGACCTGCCTTATGTCCGCCCATACCGTCTGCTACGATATAGAGGTTGTCAAGTCTGCCCACAGCCTCGTTTGACACAAATATGGAATCCTCATTTTTAAGACGAACCTTACCTACATGGCTTGCTCCGAATCCATACATCTTAAACACCTCTGTTTTCCTTATATCTCTTTCTCAGCTGACCGCAGGCGGCATTTATGTCGCTGCCAAGTCTGCGGCGTACTGTTGTTTCTATTCCTCTGCCCTTGAGTATGTCCGCAAATGCCTTTATACTTTTCTCGCTGCTTCTTGTATAGCCAGCTTCGCTTACATCGTTTACGGGTATTAGATTCACATGGCACATTATGCCTCTCAGACGAGAAGCAAGCTGCTCTGCGTTTTCTGCGCTGTCGTTTACGCCCTTTATAAGAGCGTATTCAAATGTAACGCGCCTTTTTGTGGTATCGGCATAATGCTTAGCCGCCTTAAGCACGGTATCATAGTCGTATTTTTTGGCTATGGGCATTGTCCTTCGGCGTATATCATCATTAGGCGCGTGAAGTGAAATTGCCAGAGTTATCTGCAGCTGTCTTTCTGCCAAATCGTATATTCTGTCCGCTATGCCGCAGGTGGAAAGGGTGATATGCCTGTGGCTCAGATTATTGCCGTTTTTATCATGTATTATCTCCAGAAAATCCAGCACGTTTTCAAAGTTGTCGAGCGGCTCTCCGCTGCCCATTATAACCACATTTGATACTCTTTGCCCTCTATCCCTCTGTATTTCATATATCTGCTGCGCCATTTCTCCCGCCGTCAGATTTCTTTCGAGACCGTCTATTGTAGAGGCGCAGAAGCTGCAGCCCATACGGCAGCCTGCCTGTGAGCTTATGCACACCGCATTGCCGTAGGAATACCTCATAAGCACGCTTTCTATAACTATGTCGTTGCCTATATCAAAAAGATACTTAACTGTATTATCCTCCATTGAGGAGAATTTTTCAACTATTTTTATATTATTTAATGTAAATTTAATTTTTAGCTGTTCTCTCAAGGGCTTTGAAATGTTGGTCATTTCGTCAATATCCCTTATATATTTTTGGTGAAGCCAGCCGAATATCTGCTTTGCTCTGAATGATTTTTCACCCATGGCTTCAAGCTCCGCAGTCAGCCTTTCCAATGTGAGAGAACGCAGCTCCGGTTTGTCCATATTATTTTCTCCTTAGCTTTGCTATAAAAAAACCGTCTGTATAATAATCGCAGGGCAGTATCTGTATATATCCCTTTTCCGCAGAGGGGTACTTTACGCCCTTTGGCAGCTTTATACCCACAGGCTCAAAGTCAAATTTTTCGCAGAACCACCTTACATTGTCTATATTTTCTCTGTGGGATACCGTACAGGTGGAATAGAGAAGCGCTCCCTTTTCCTTTACGCTTTTTTCGGCGGCAGACAGTATTTCCCTCTGTATTTTCACAAGGCTTTCTATATCCTCTTTGCTTTTTGTATACTTTATATCGGGCTTTTTTCTCACAAGCCCCAGTCCCGAACAGGGAGCGTCGACTACTACCCAGTCCGCCATAGTGCCGTCGGGCAAGGAAGCATCTCTTAGCCTTGCCTCTATACAGTCAAGCCCCAGTCTTTCAGCGCCCTGCCGTATAAGCTCTACCTTATGCTCGTATATATCTCCCGATATTACCTTTCCCGTATTTTCCATTGCCTCGGCAATGGCAAAGCTCTTGCCGCCGGGAGCTGCGCACACATCCAGTACCGTACTGCCCTTTTGAGGGTCAAGAGCCTTTACCGCTATAACGGAGCTTTCGTCCATAATATGGAACAGTCCCTTTTTATAGGAGGGGCTTTCCGCTATATTGTTTGTCCTATATAAATATAAGCTGTTATCGAGCAAAGTATTACCGTTAATTTCCATACCCTCTTTTTCAAGCATAAGGGCAAGGGCAGCCTTATGGGTTTTCAGAGTGTTTACGCAAATACTCACACGGGGAGAGCTGTTGTTTGCAATACACATTTTTTCAACGGTATCAATGTCCATTTCCTCAAGCCAGTATTCTATTATCCATTTGGGATAGGAATATCTTACGGAAATATAATCTGCTTTGTCTTTGGGATATTCTATGGCTTCTCTGTTTCTTGCCACAGCTCTCAGCACACCGTTCACAAAGCCCGAAAGCGAGCCGAAGTGCCTTTTTTTAGCCAGCTTTACAGCCTCGTTACAGGCGGCGCTTACGGGTATTTTGTCCATATACATTATCTGATAGACGCCAAGCCGTAAATTACAGGCTATAAAGGGCTTCATTTTGTCCACAAGGGTATTTGAAAATTTGTCTATGATATAATCTATGTTTATGAGGTTTCTCAGAACGCCGTTTACAAGCTCCGTTACAAACGCCTTCTGCACGGCGTTCAGCTCGCTGTGTCGGTCAAGAGTTTTCCTCAGTATTATATTGTTGTAGGCGGATTCCTCAAGTATATCTATAAGGGTAAAAAGCGCTATTTCTCTTTCTTTCATTATTTACTCCAAAAAAAACTTTTATTTTTGTCAAAAATATTGTATACTTATATGTGTAAATACATTTTAACATATTTTTCCGTATTTCCAAAGAGTTTTTTTATTTACAGGGAGATGTTTATAATGTTTCGTACAATAAAATGGTATATGAAGTTTGTTTTTTCCCTTGCCTTTAATAACGGAGAGCTTAAAAAAGCCGACAAAATGCTGACACTCGGCAAGAATCAGGAATATGAGGATTTTGTATACTCCACCGTTACGGGCTGGGCAAAGGAAAGAATGGAGGACTGCGGCGCTAGGGTAAATGTACACGGTCTTGAAAATATACCTAAAGAAAACGGCATACTCTTTGTATGCAATCATCAGAGCAATTTCGATATTCTTCTGCTGTTGTCTTATGTTCCCGTGCCAAAGGGCTTTATAGCCAAAATAGAGCTGGGCAAATTCCCTTGGGTAAACCAATGGATGAAAAGAATACATTGTCTTTTTATGGACAGAGATGATATAAAGCAGTCGGCTCAGATAATAGTCGAGGGTATAAAACAGATGAAAAGCGGAATAAATATGGTCATATTCCCCGAAGGCAGAAGAAGCAAGACGGGAAAAATGGCAGACTTCAAGGCAGGCAGCTTTAAGCTCGCCACAAAAGCAAAGAAGCCTATTGTTCCCGTTACGATAGACGGTACTCTTAACATAATGGAGGGCAATCACTATATAATAAAGCCTGCCACAGTAAATTTATATATACACAAGCCAATAGATACGACTCTTATGACCAAGGAGGAAGCGGCAGAGCTGCCTCAGAAAGTAAAGGATATTATAGAGGCAAAGCTGCCTTATATGAAATAAATTCAAAAGGAGGATATTTTTATGCAGGAAGAAAAAATGACTATTTTAAAAATGGTGGACGACGGAAAAATAACAGCGGACGATGCTGTCAAGCTCTTGAAGGCTATGGGCGGCAGCGATAGGCTTTCCGCAGTAAAGGAAAAGGTGACCGCTCTTTCCCAAAACGCAAGACCTATTGTCAAAAAGGCGGCTAATGTGGCAAAGCACGTTGCCGGAGGAGTTGCCGACGGCGCTAAGAAATCTGCCGATATAATAAGCTCAAGGGTTACTGAAATAAAAAATAAGCCTCGCAAGGCGGACTTTGACAATGACGTAGTGGCAGAGCCGGTAGGCGAAGCTGCCGAGGATATTACAGACAAGGTTGAAATAGTTGAAGAAAAGGTAAAGGACGTTGCCGAGGATATAAAGGACAAGGCAGAGGACGTAGCAGAAAAGATTAAGGATAAGGCGGAGGATATAAAGGACAAGGCGGAAGACGCAGCCGAAGCTGTAAAGGAAGAAATGGAATAATAATAATATAAGAAGCTGTCGTGTTATGAGAAAAAGCATAATACGACAGCTTTGTTTATGGATAAATTTTTGTTTATTTTCCAAATAGAATTTTATCGACCCTTCCACCAACCTACGGTTGGTCCCCTCCCCTTCTCTGAAGGGGAGGCTGGGGTATTGGCGGCGGCTTAGGTATCGTCTTTTAAAGTAAATAAGCGACTTTGGACAGCGTACACCTAAGGCGTCCCTTCAGAGAAGGGAAGCTGGCAGGCACGTCAAAAATTTCAGATTAAGATATTTTTGAACGTGCCTGACTGAAGGGTCGATACTCACCAAAACAAAAATCTAAATCCCCCAGTTTATTCCATATTTATTTTTCTCAATATTCTGCAGGGGCTTCCCAGAGCCACAACGCCCTCGGGTATATTCCTTGTAACAACGCTGCCTGCGCCTATTACGGAGTCGCTGCCTATGGTAACTCCGGGCATTACAACTACATTACCGCCTATCCACACATTATCGCCTATTGTTATAGGCTTTGCAAATTCAAGACCATTTTTCCTCTGCTCCGGGTCGAGAGGGTGTCCTGCCGTATAGAAGCTGCAGTTAGGACCTACAAGACAGTTTTTGCCGAATACCACCTTGGCGCAGTCCAGTATCACAAGATTGTGATTGGAATAGAAATAATCTCCCAGCTCAATATTAAAGCCGTAATCACACCAGAAGGTCTGCTCTATCCATACGTCCTTTCCAGCTTTTCCCACTATTTTGTTTATAAGCTCTATGCGCCTGTCCTCCTCAGAGGGCTTAAGGCTGTTGTATTCTGCGCACATATCCTTACATTCGAGCCTTTTTAAATAAAGCTGCTCATCTCCTGCGTAATAAAGCTCTTCCTCGTTCATTTTTTTTAATTCTGTCATTTTTTTCTCGCCTTTCCCGAAATTTTTTCTATAACTATACCGTATACAGCCGTCTTGTCCATAGCCGAATCTATGTACTTCATACCCTTATCCATAAATTCACTTGAAAACTTTTTTATCAATTCTCTGAGGGCATATCTTTTTTCGTCAATATCGCTTATTTTTACTGCCGTGCCGAATACTATGGCGCTTTCAAAGCGAGTTGAAAATTTATCGGGTATAGGCTCGTGCCTTGTTACCACGGTAAAGGAGACCCTGTTGTCATAGGCGATATTGTCTGTCTTATGTCCTTCTCCTGCGCAATGGAAATATATCTTGCCCTTTGAATACACATAATTAAGGGGAACGCCGTAGGGATAGCCGTTTTCGCCTATTGTGGCAAGCACGCCGTAATCCCCTCTTTCAAGTATATCCATTGCTTCTGCCTGGGACAGCTCTCTGTCCCTTCTTCTCATTTCTCTGAACAATATTATTCCTCCGATATTTCAATATTTATTCGTTTAATATGCCGCTTTCCTTTATATTGGCGACTGCTCTTTCAAGAACCTCCACAGGCTGCACAAGAGCCATTCTCACATAGCCTTCTCCATGCTCGCCAAATGAAACTCCGGGTACGCAAAGCACTCCCGCCTTTTCCAGAAGGTCAAATGTAAAGCGTGTAGAGGAAATATAGTTGGGCGGTATGGGAAACCATGTAAACATTGTGGAATCCGTAAGCGGCACCTTCCAGCCTATTTCGTTAAGTCCCTTACAGAGAGCGTCTCTTCTCTTTCTGTATTCCTCTCTGTTTTTTACCACTACATCCTGCGGACCTGTAAGGGCGGCTATGGCGGCAGCCTGTATGCCTCTGCTTATGCCGTAATCTATCTGAGAGCGAAAGGCTCTGAAACGCTTTATTATTTCGGGATTTCCCAGAGCAAAGGAAAGTCTGAGACCCGTAAGGTTATAGCTCTTTGAAAGAGAATTGAATTCTATGCCCACATCCTTTGCGCCATCTACCTCAAGGAATGACATTCCCGGCTCATAGTCGTATATAAGCTCCGAATAGGCGTTGTCGTGTATAACGGCAATATCGTATTTTTTGGCAAAGGCGACCAGCCTTTCGTAAAAATCCCTGTCGGCATGAGCCGTTGTGGGATTGTTGGGATAGGATACCACCATCATTTTGGCTTTTCGCGCAATTTCCTCCGGTATGGCGTCAAGGTCTATAATGTAATTGTTTTCCTTTAATAAAGGCATATATTCCAGCTGTACGTCCGCCATTGTAGGACCGAATGAAAAAATCTGATAGCAGGGGTCGGGCACAAGCACAATATCTCCTCTGTTGCAAAGAGGAAAGGCTATGTGGGCTATTCCCTCCTGAGAGCCGTTTACCGCAAGTATGTTTTCCGCTTCAAGCTCTACATTATATCTCCTTTTGTACCACTGCTGTACTGCAGATATAAGCTCGGGACTTTCCGTCATGCCGTACTTATAGTTTTCAGGCTCAAGCATAGCCTCTGATACCGCCTTCATAACAAAGTCCCCGGGAGGCATATCCGGTGTGCCTATGGACAGATTGATGACCTTTCTGCCCTTTGCCTCCAGCTCCTTGCGGGCGTCGTCAAGGTCCAGTAATATATTTGCGTTTATATTGCCGAATTTCTCTGAAAAGTTCATTTATATTTCTCCTTTGCGCTTTATAAGGATAGTATACAATCATCGGAGAAATTTTGCAAGATGATAAAATAAAAGGTCGGCAAAATATACGTCTGCCGACCTCTGTCTGTATCAACCTCTTTTTTTAACTATAATAAGTCTTTGCCCCGGATATATAAGGTCGGGGTTTTCTATGCTGTCGTTTAGCTTTAAAATATCCGCCACTGTTGTATTGAATCTCTTTGCCAGCTTCCAGAGGGTATCGCCCTTTCTTACGGTATATATTGCAATACCCGGTATCCTGTCCAGAAGCTCCTCGCCCATAGGCTGTATATCCACATCTGTAACAAGAGTGACGCAGCGCATATCCTTTACTGTTGTGGAGGTATTGAGGGCGCAGCGCACCTCTACCTCTCTGTCGGAAAGCATATTAAAGCCTATGTGGGCAATACTGCTCTGCACAGAGGCATCCATGCCCTCCTTTGCTCCTCTTGCCTCTACGCTCTGAGAAAAGGGTATAGACTCGTTGCAGCAGTACACAGGCATTTCGTCATTTCCTGTAATATACATAATATCGGTATTTATAACGCCCTCCAGAACTACCCTGTTTTCGTATATCTGCACATTGTCAATATAAGCTCTGCCGCCTGTCTTGAATATCTGGAGCATATCGGGACAGCCTTCGGGTATTGTAACGACCTCCTTTACGGGACATTGGCTTCTGTTCCTGCATACCACAGCCGTATAGCAAAGCTCCGTAGAGGTCATATCCACGGTATTGTTGAGTATATAAGCGTCCTCAAGAACACGGTTCGTTTCCGCTTCGCTTACCGTAAGCTCTGCGCCTATTGAAACGTCAATATCTATATTTCCGCTTTCGCCCTCGTCGTTTTCCGATACGTCGTAATAAACATTCTTTATGTAAAGCATGGCGTCGGCATACATATCCGCCTCTGCGCCCTCCGCCTCCAGAGTGCCGTTAAAGGGAACATCAAATTCATACACCTCGGGAAAGCTGCCCTCGGTGCTTATGTACAGCATGGTTATGGACAAATCTCCGCTTATGCTTACGCTGTCCTCTCCCGCTCTTACCTCCGAATTGGCTATTTCAGCCTCTACGGAAAGTATTTCTGCTATGGGCGGCTTTGTGGCAGGCAGCGTTATATGCTCCTGTACGGAAAAATCCTCCGTCTTGCTTACAACAACTCTGTTTGTTGTAATAGCTGTTTTTCTCTGCTGCTCCTCGGGAAGACCCTCTATGCCCTCTACCGCGTCTATATCCGCCTGCTCGGTTACGCTGCCCTCGGTCTCCAGCATAGCCTTGTAGCTTACCTTTCTGTCGTTTACCTTTTTGCTTTCCATATTTACGATACGCATATCCACATTGGAGAGCATATCCTCGGCTGCTCCATCTATGTTTATAAAATCGCTTATGGGAGCTTCACCCGTCATGCTGTGCAGTCCCTTATCCTTGCCCATATACAGTACGTCTACTACCATATTCCCCTTGTAGCTCAGACGGTTTTCCTCCGTTCTCTTCATTTCGGGATATACATAGGCGTCTGTTTTCAGTATTATATCTATGTCGGGCTTGCTGTCGGGGACTACTATTTCACCCTCCTGTATAAGCTGCGCCTTTTCACAGCCTATGGCCTTGTCTGCCGTAATATTTTTATATGTCTTGTCCATATACAAAACCTCCCTTACTAATATCAGTATATTAATAAGGGAGGGTGATTAGACTTTAAATTATGCTTTGTGTATTTATTATTTCAGCCTTTCGACAGCCTTTATTACATTTTCCGTAATGCTTACGAATTCCTTGGCTATATCTTCCTTTACATTGTAATAGCCGTTATCCGCCATGCCAGAAACGGTCACGTCCGTAGGCAGCTCGCCAAGAAGCTCTATGCCGTTTTCCTCAAGGAATCCGTCGGTGGTTTCGCCTGTGAAAATTTTTATTTTTTCGCCACAGTGGGGGCATATAATATAGCTCATGTTTTCCACAACACCGAGAATGGGGATATTAAGCATTTTGGTCATATTAATAGACTTGGAAACTATCATATTGACCATATCCTGGGGAACGCTTACCATTACTATGCCCGTAAGAGGTATGCTCTGCATTACCGTAAGGGAAATATCTCCTGTTCCCGGCGGCATATCCACTATAAGATAGTCCAGCTCGCCCCAGAGCGCCTCTACCCAGAACTGCTTAACGCAGCTTGAAAGAAGGGAACCGCGCCATACCACAGGCTGATTCTCGTCGGGCAGCATAAGATTAAGGCTAAGAACCTTAATGCCGTTTTCATTCTCAACAGGGATAATGAGATTGTCCTGAGCATAGGCTCTCTTGCCTGTAAGTCCCATAAGCCTGCAGGCGCTTGGTCCTGTAATATCAGCATCCAGGAGACCTACGCTGAAGCCCTTTGCCGCCAGCTCCCTTGCAAGAAGAGTAGATACAGTAGACTTGCCCACACCGCCCTTGCCGCTCATAACGCCTATTATGTTCTTTACCTTGTTAAGCGGATTGTTCTCTACACCGCATTGTCCACTGTCATTTCCGCATTTGCCCTTTGATGGGCATGAATCGCAATCTGCCATAATTTTTCATCTCCCAGTCATATTTTTATTACAATAAATATAGTTTACACTATTTGATAAAAAATGTAAATAAATTTTTGTTGTTATCTGTCTGTTGTATTTCAATAAATGTCCGGGTGTAAAGCGGTGAATGCGTATGCGTACAATCAAAATTATTTGGATTTGTATATTTTATGCAGGCTTCACAGACAGGCATTATATTACATAAGAAAATATGAAATAAATAACTTAGATTATTATTTCGTAAAAATAAAGGAAAAAAGAGAGCAGGCATTGCAGCAAAATTATGAATATAGCAAGGACACTAAGCTTCATACCGGCTATGGTCGTGATAATGGGTTCGGTCGCTACAATGTCCGGATTAGTGAAAATGCAGACAAAATATTTATATATAAATGCCAAATTTCAAACAATCAACGAATAAAAATGCAACAATTAAGGCTTCTTTTCATATATTTATCAGAAAAGTGGCAAATTTTTCATATTTACCTATGGATTTTAACCAAAAAATGGTGTATAATATAATTTATCCGAAGCCGAAAATGGAGCTTGCTCCAATTTTCGGCGAGGATAAATTATCGAAACTTTTTATTGGGATACGAAGTATCCTCTCTGCGTAAGCAGAGTAAGACAAGCGCAGCTTGGCTTAAAATAAAAAGTTGAGATTGAATAGCGAATTCTCCAGCCGAAACAGAGCTTGCTCCGATTTTCGGCGAGGATAAATTATCGAAACTTTTTATTCAGATACGCAGTATCTTTCTGCGATAGCAGAATAAGACAAGCGCAGCTTGGCTTAAAATAAAAAGTTGAGATTGAATAGCGAACACCCCAGCCGAAACAGAGCTCGCTTTAATTTTCGTCGAAGATAAGTTAAAAACATAGCGGCTGAGTATCGAATACCATTACCGAAACCCATCTCGCTCCGAATTTCGGCAAAAAACAAACCCTTTTACCCGGCTGCTACGGCAGAGGAGCAAAAATAAAAAATAAGGTGCATAAATATGAAAGACACCACTAAGGAAAGCAGCAGGGCTCTTGCCCTGTTCACGCAACTGGCAATATCCATGATAGTACCCATATTCCTGTGTCTGCTTATTGGCAGGTGGCTGGACAATATATTCCACACAGGCGGCATATTTCTTATAATATTCCTTATACTGGGAATAGCCGCAGGCTTCAGAAGCATATATTATTTAGTCAGAGGCTTCTGGAAGGACAAGGATTCCTATATAGATATGAACGAAATAAAGAAAAGACTTCAAGACGAAGACGACGAGGACGAAAGCAATGACTTCTGATGTAGTAAAGACCAGAAACGGACTTATAATAACAACAGCCGTAATGGCAATAATAATATGTGTTGTCGGTCTGTTTATAACAGAGCAGACGATTCCCTGGCTTGCTGGGATAGCCGTAGGCACAGCGCTGTCCATAGGACGTGTTGTGCTTCTTACAAAATCCCTGAGCAAGACGGTGGATATGGACAAGGAAACCGCAAGCAAGGTTTCTCAGGCTCACTATATGCTGAGATATTTGGCAACTCTTGTAATAGCCGTGCTTGCAATAATACTGGGGGCGCACCCCATAGGCGTGATTGTAGGGCTGATATTGGTACAGCCTGCAGTATATATTTACAATTTTATATTCAATAAGCAGTCTTAGGCTGCATTATCTATTCTCGACGAAAGGAGGAAAAGCTGCTTTGGGACTTCATTTGTTAGAGGTCAAAAGTCTTGTGGGTCATCTTATCGGGTGGAATACCAACCCCTCTTCCGATTTGGACGTAGAATCCCGTATTATAGAAAAGCTGCATATAGGCGGGATAGAGGTATGGATATCGGAAACTGTGGTCAACACCTGGATAATAATGGCGGCACTTATACTTATTGCTCTCATATTCAGAATTAAAATGAAAAACTATAAGTACAAGCCCGAAGGCTCTCAGAACGTAATAGAGCTTATTATCGAGTCTATGGACAGCTTTGTAAAGTCAGCCATGAGCGAGAAATACGCATATTTCGGCAACTGGTTTTTCGGAGTGTTTGCGCTTATACTGGTGTCCAACCTCAGTGGACTGCTGGGCTTCAGACCCCCTACGGCAGACCTTTGCACAACGGCTGCAATTACGCTGACCACATTCGTTTTAATTCACTTTATGGGTATATGGACAGGCAAAGGAAGTTATTTCAAGGGATACCTTGAACCCATACCGGTCCTGCTCCCCATTAATATTATAAGCGAGTTGGCAACGCCCATATCGCTGAGCTTCCGTCTATTCGGCAATATATTGGGCGGTATGATAATTATGGGCATGGTATATATGGCTTTGGGCAATCTGCCGAGCATACTCAAGATATTCAATATCGGTGTGCCTTCCGCCCTGCATTTATACTTTGACGTATTTGCCGGTTGTATTCAGACAGTAATATTCGTTATGCTGTCAATGACATTTATTAAGGACAAGATAGCCGATTAGGCGCTGTCCGTATCAAATATTTTTTTAACACAAGGAGGATTATGTAATGGAAGGATTAGATCCAAGAGCTTTTGTATTAGGATGTTCTGCAATAGGTGCAGGTTTAGCAATGATAGCAGGTATAGGCCCCGGTATAGGTCAGGGCTTCGCCGCAGGCAAGGGCGCTGAGGCAGTAGGTCGTCAGCCCGAGGCAAGAGGTACTATCACATCAACAATGCTTTTAGGCTGTGCCGTTGCCGAGTCAACAGGTATCTACGGTCTTGTTGTAGCCATGATATTGTTATTTGCTAACCCATTAGTAGGTAAGATCGCCGGATAATTTTTGAAATGGTGTAACAAATTTTACCGAAAGGAGGCAGCAAATTGGAAGGCTATGTTATAATACTGGATCAGCATACCCTTGTACTGGTCGCTATCCAGCTTATTAATACATGCGTACTCTGCTTTGCATTGTCAAAGCTCCTATATAAGCCTGTTCTCAACTTTATAAATGCGAGAAAGGAAAAAATAGCCGAGCAGATAGATTCCGCCGAGGCAAGGCTTTCTGAAGCAAATGCCTTAAAGGCCGAGTACGAAAACAAATTAAAGAATATTGACGCCGAAAGAATACAAATTCTTGACGAAGCAAGAGCTCAGGCAAACAAGAACAGCCAGCTTATCATTGCCGACGCCAAGACCGAGGCTAACAATATACACAACAGAGCCATGACCGATATAAAGAGAGAGGAAGAAAAAGCACGCGACGAGATCAAGAAGCAGATAATAGAGGTCTCCGCTATGGTTTCGGGCAAATTTATTGCAGCCAATATGACCGAGGCGGAGCAGCAGCAGCTTGTTGATGATACCATATCTGATTTGGAGGGTGTTGAATGGCTCAATTAATATCTGTCAGATATGCGACTGCTCTTTTTGATCTGGCTTTGGAAAAGGACTGTATTGACAAATACAGCGACGAAATAAAAATAATGCGCGACGCTGTTACTGAGGACAGCGAAATAATGAGAATACTCGATCATCCTCAGATAAGCTCTGAAAAGAAGCTCAGTATACTTACATCTGCCCTGGAGGGCAAGGTGAGCGCTGATATTATGGGACTTATACACATAGTATTCAGAAAAAACAGAGAAACAGAGCTTACCGATATAATGAACAGATTTCTGGATATGGCAGAAAAACACAAGGGCATAGTATATGCCAAAGTTGAAAGCGCAGTACCTCTCAAGGAGTCTGCCGTAGAGGAAATCAAAGAGAAATTGTCTAAGAAATTAAATAAGCAGGTCATTGTTAATACCAATGTAGACCCGCAGCTTATAGGCGGTATAAAAATAAGCGTAGAGGGTCATGTATTAGACAGCACAATAAAGACTCAGCTTTCTTCACTTAAGGGAAAGCTGCTTGAAACAAGACTTGCGTAAAGAAGGAGTGTAACCTAAGAATGAATATCAGACCCGAAGAAATTAGTTCTGTTATAAAAGAACAGATAAAGGGATACAGCACAAAGCTGGATGTGTCTGAGGTCGGTACGGTTATACAGGTCGGCGACGGTATTGCCAGAGTTTACGGACTTGACAACGCCATGAGCGGTGAGCTTCTGGAGTTTGAAAACGGCGTAATGGGCATGGCTCAGAACCTTGAGGAGGACAACGTAGGCGTAGTTATACTCGGTTCTGACGAGGGTATAAAGGAAGGCTCTTCCGTAAAGCTCACGGGAAAGGTTGCTTCAGTACCTGTCGGCGATGCCATGATAGGCAGAGTTGTAGACGCTTTAGGTAATCCTATAGATGAAAAAGGACCTATTGTTACGGACAAGTCAAGACCTATCGAAAGAGTTGCCCCCGGTGTAATTACAAGAAAGGGCGTAAGCGTACCACTCCAGACAGGCATAAAGGCGATAGACGCTATGGTTCCCATTGGCCGCGGTCAGAGAGAGCTTGTCATAGGCGACAGACAGACAGGCAAGACTGCTATTTGTATAGATACCATAATCAATCAGAAGGGAAAGGACTGCCTCTGCATATATGTTGCAATAGGTCAGAAGGCGTCTACGGTAGCCCGTATAGTTAAGAGCCTTGAGGACACGGGAGCTATGGACTACACCACAGTAGTTGCGGCGACCGCATCAGAATCCGCTACTCTCCAGTATATCGCGCCTTATGCAGGCTGCGCTATGGGTGAGGAATGGATGGAGGCAGGCAAGGACGTGCTTATTGTATACGACGATTTGTCCAAGCACGCTGTTGCATACAGAGCAATGTCACTTCTGCTCAAGAGACCGCCCGGACGTGAAGCATACCCCGGCGATGTATTCTATCTCCATTCAAGACTTCTGGAAAGAGCGGCTAGAATAGATAAGGAATACGGCGGCGGCTCACTTACTGCTCTGCCCATTATCGAAACACAGGCAGGCGACGTATCCGCCTATATTCCCACAAACGTTATCTCTATCACAGACGGTCAGATCTTCCTGGAGAGCGAGCTTTTCAACTCCGGTGTAAGGCCTGCCATAAACGCCGGTCTTTCAGTATCAAGAGTAGGCGGTTCTGCTCAGATAAAGGCTATGAAAAAAATAGCCGGTCCTATCAGAACGGAGCTTGCTCAGTACAGAGAGCTTGAGAGCTTCTCACAGTTCGGCTCAGATTTGGACAAGGATACTCTTGACAGACTTAATCACGGTAAAATCATTGTGGAAATACTTAAGCAGCCTCAGTATAAGACCCTTGAGGTGGAAAAAGAGGTCATTATCCTCTACGCCGTAACAAACAAATATCTCGACGATATTGAAGTAGACAGGATACTCGACTTTGAAGCAGGCTTCTTTGACTATATGGAAAAGTACCACAACAATGTGCTTACAGGCATTAAGGAAACCAAGGAAATAAGTCCCGAGGCTGAAAAGGAGCTTAAAGAAGCTATCGAAGCCTTCAAGAAAGAATTTGAATAAATAGAGAGGTGATATTATGGCATCAATGCGTGATATAAAGCGCAGGATCAAAAGTGTCAATAGCACCCAGCAGATAACAAAGGCCATGAACCTTGTAGCCAGCTCCAAGCTGACCAAGGCTAAGAATCGCTTCACCGATACAAAGCCCTTTTTCCAGGCTACTCGCAATGTAATTGCCAATGTAGTCAGAGGAAGCAAGGGCATCTCCAACGAATTTATGGAGGAAAGAGAAATCAAAAATACTCTTATAGTGGTGATAACAGGCGACAGAGGTCTTTGCGGCGGCTATAACGCCAATGTATGCAAGGAGGCATACAACCTTTCAAAGGGTAAAAGCGCGTCCTTTATAACAGTAGGCAACAAGGCAAGGGAATTTTTCAACCACAAGAAATGCAAAATCACCGCCGCCTACAGGGATATGTCGGAAAAGCCCGACTACTCCGACGCATACATTCTAGGCAATAAGGTAATTGATATGTATAAGGACGGGGAGGCAGACGAGATATACTTAGTATACACAAGGTTTATTTCTACTCTTACAAATGAGCCTGAGTCTATTAAGCTCCTGCCCCTTGACCCCAAGGATTTTGAAAACAGCGACGCTCCTCGCAGCTCTACTCTCACAATATATGAGCCCGACGAGGAGACGGTACTGGAATACGTTATTCCCAAGTATGTAAACACCGTTATTTTCGGCGCTATGATTGAATCGGCAGTATGCGAGCTAAGCTCCAGAATGACCGCTATGGATTCTGCTACTGAGAACGCAAATGAAATGATAGCTCATCTTAATCTTGTGTACAACAGAGTACGTCAGGGCGCTATCACTCAGGAGATAACCGAAATAGTAAGCGGCAGCAATGCTTTGGAATAGGAATAGGAGTGAAAAAATGGCAGAAAAGAATGTCGGCAAGATAATTCAGATTATCGGTGCCGTATTGGATATTAAATTTTCCGGTGAGAATATGCCAGCTCTTAATAACGCAATAGAGATACGCTTAGGCGACAGGAAAATAGTTGCCGAGGTCGCTCAGCATCTGGGTGATGATGTTGTAAAATGTATTGCTATGAGTTCAACAGACGGTCTTAAAAGAGGTATGGAGGCTGTCGACACAGGCGCTCCCATAAGCGTGCCTGTTGGCAAGGAAACACTTGGAAGAATGTTTAACGTAACGGGCGACCCTATCGACGGTAAGGAGGCTCCCGTTACAGAGGAAAGATGGTCTATCCACAGAGAAGCCCCCAGCTTCTCAGAGCAGAATAACTCTGCCGAGATACTGGAAACAGGCATTAAGGCTATCGACCTTCTCTGCCCGTATTCAAAGGGCGGTAAAATAGGTCTTTTCGGCGGCGCAGGCGTTGGCAAGACAGTCCTTATTATGGAGCTTATAACCAACATTGCCACCGAGCATCAGGGCTATTCCGTATTCAGCGGCGTAGGCGAGAGAACAAGAGAGGGTAACGACCTCTACTATGAGATGCAGGAATCAGGCGTTTTAAAGCAGACTGCTCTTGTATTCGGTCAGATGAACGAGCCTCCCGGAGCAAGAATGAGAATTGCCCTTACGGGACTTACAATGGCAGAGTATTTCAGAGATAAGGCTAAGCAGGACGTGCTGCTTTTCATCGACAATATATTCAGATTCGTACAGGCAGGCTCAGAGGTATCAGCCCTTTTGGGACGTATGCCTTCAGCCGTAGGCTATCAGCCTACCTTGGCTACTGAGCTGGGCGCTCTTCAGGAGAGAATTACATCTACCAAGAACGGTTCTATCACATCCGTTCAAGCAGTATACGTTCCTGCCGACGACCTTACAGACCCTGCTCCTGCTACTACATTTGCCCACCTTGACGCTACAACGGTTCTTTCAAGAGCCATAGTTGAGCTGGGTATATATCCCGCTATCGACCCTCTGGAGTCAACCTCCAGAATACTCGACCCCCAGGTAGTGGGCGAGGAGCACTATTCCGTAGCAAGACAGGTACAGGCTATACTCCAGAAATACAAGGAGCTGCAGGACATAATCGCTATACTTGGTATGGATGAGCTTTCAGAAGACGACAAGCTGGTCGTAAACAGAGCCAGAAAGATACAGAGATTCCTTTCTCAGCCCTTCCATGTAGCGGAAAACTTTACAGGCTTCCCGGGACAGTACGTTCCCGTTGCCGATACTGTAAGAGGCTTCAAGGAAATACTGGAAGGCAAGCATGACGACATTCCCGAAGGCTACTTCCTTAACTCAGGCAAAATAGAGGACGTTGTAGAAAAGTACCGCAATGCCAATAAATAACAGGGAGGGATATTATGGCTAAGTTATCCCTTAAAATTATTACGCCCGAAAGAAATATGTTCGACGGCGAGGTAGATATGGTCATTATGAGGACTACAAGCGGCGATGTGGGTATTCTCCACGGTCATCAGCCTCTTGTGACAGTGCTGGACTATGGTGTGCTCACTCTCAAAAACGAGGGCGAGGAGGACAAAAAGGCGGCGCTTCTCGGCGGCTTTGCCGAGGTCAATGAAAATGGTATGTCCATACTCACCGACGCAGCCGAATGGTCTGAGGAAATAGATGTGGTAAGAGCCCGCAAGGCTAAGGAAAGAGCCGAAGCGCGACTTAAGAACATAGACAGCAACGTAGATGTTATGCGAGCCGAGCTTGCCCTTAAGAGAGCCTTGGTAAGAATAGGTCTTAAAGGATAAATAATAATAACAAAACAGAGGAAATTTTGATGTAACCTCAAAAGCCGGAATTAACGGCGCAGCAGTTTAAAACTGCTGCGCCGCAGACTGTCAAAAAAATAATATTATGGCAGAAAATACGAATTAAAATAAAGAACAGCTTGCAAAAAGCGTCGCAGACTTTAATCCGCAGGAGGAATTCACTTCCTCCGAGGACAGGAACTTTTCTGTAATTTAGGCATTTATGCCTAAATTGCGGGAAACACGGCTGGTTCCTTCCTTAGCTAACTGAAAGAAATGCCAATAAGCATTTCTTTCAAGCGTGTCGATTTTATCGACACGCTGCGGCGCAGCAGTTTAAAACTGCTGCGCCGTTTTTATGCCATCATATTACGGAAATATTGCTTCTCCATAAAAATCAAATATTACATATTCTTATGGTATGTGGTAATCATATTGAGAACACGGATCTGATCCCTTATTTCAGCAGGTAAAAAGTTTCTTATTGTTCCGTTTACTGTTGGAGGACACATTATAAGTTTCACATTGGTGCAGCCTTCAAAAGCATGCGCACCTATTGCAGACTGTACTTTCTTCTAATTCCTATTAACTGTCAAAATATTGTTTTTTCGACAGCCTAGGCAATGGCATTTGCCATAGCTCTTGAGCTTTCCCTTGACGAGGCAAGGGAAATGCTTATGAATGCGGGCTTCGCTCTTTCTCACAGCAGCAAGTCCGATATTATAATAGAATACTTTATTAAAAACGGAAACTATAATATTTTTGAGATAAACGAGGTTTTGTTTGCCTTCGAGCAAAGCCTGCTTGGAATGTGAAGCAAAATTTCAGCGTATCGATAAAATCAACACGCACAGCAAAAAGCCTGCAAAATTGAAATTTGCAGGCTCTTTGCTGTGCGAAGCTTTAATTTTATTGCTTTTTACATTAAATACTTATTCGTAAAATCTTTGGCTTTGTTTATTAATATTGCTTTACATTATGGCGCATTTTACGGCACCCATACCAAGCGGCGTTTTTATACCTACGCCTGTAAATTCGCCGTATCTGAGTATAAGCGCAAGCATATCTGCCTCCTGACTGCTGCGCATACTATAATCCACACTTCCCACAAAGCCGCTTAATTTTTTGCCGTCTACATAGAACTTTTTGCTTTTTATATCTATATCTGTCATATTTACAGCATATTCAGCCCCTTCGGACAGCTCATCATAATATATGTGGGAAATATTTGAAAATTGGTTCCACTTTATTGCTATACTTTGTATTATAAGTCTAAGAACAGGCATTATTTCATATCTGTTCTTTGTTCTGAAGGCGGCGGGCGTAACAAAACCGATATGGAGCTTTCCCTCTGCAAAGCCTCCGAATTGACTGTCAATAATATCATCATAACTCAGCTCATCGGTTATTCTCTTGTCACATATAGCTACATCATGGTCGATATGCCCGAGACGTATACTTTTGAAATCATCTGAAAGAATAGGAAGCCCTATATTCTCAAAGGAGGCGTCATCCAAAAAATTTATCCTCCATACAGAACCCTCTTTTCTTTTTAAAGCATACTGGGAAAAGGGCTTTAAATTACATCTGTGTACATAATCAGCATAGCTTTTGTCCATGACCTTAAACAGTACGCCGTGCAGCTTTGGACCGGTAAGGTAATCTATGCAGTTTTCCGAGAACCTTATTTCTATACTTCGTATCATGGTCTAGTCCTCTTGGCATTTAATATATTCTTTAAATTCTTTATAACATGACTCAAGATTTTCTTTGAAATCTGTAAATTCAGCAGGTTTTTCTCTGAATCCGAAATGATTTATGTCATTTCTTTTGCTCGTTGCCTTTTGATAAATATTGCAAAGGCTTATTTCCTTTTCATTGACAGGACGCTTATTTTCCATGAGCTTATCATAGAGCTTCTTTATTTCGTCCGTATCCGTTGTACTTTCTTCCTTGTGAGTAAGCGCCCTTTCCACATCATTTCTATTATCATAATATTTTTTGTCATTTTTAAAGTTTTCTCCCTTAAAAAGTATATTTTCATGGGCGTATGTAACAATGGTTTCCCTAAGAGCAGTAAGTCCCTGCTGTATAAGTTCGTAATCAATACACCACTGTATAACTGCCATACCCATTTCAACATTGCTTTCTGCGCTTTTAAAATATTGATCTGCCTTTTCTTCCGCATATTTAAATATAAGTTCAAAGGGTCTTGCTCTCTCATCCACAATTTGTTTCGGTATTTCTTCCGTTATCTTTTTTCGTTTATTGTTAAAGGCATCATAGGCGGCTTTTATGCTTCTTTTTTTACCTTTATTATAATTTCCTCTGCAGGTATTTATGCAACCTGTAAGGTCATTAAGCTTGCTGATAGCATCATAAAGAGGCGTCATAGGATTTCTTTCATCGTAAATTCCGGTTTCCTGACCTAGTTTTATCTTTACATTTTTTGACAATTCCTCAAACCGCTTTACATTGCCGTAGCTTACAAAATAGTTGGCTGCAAAGGCTGTTTCCATTATGTCCATATATATGCTCAGATCCAGTATCTGCTCCACAGGCTCGTCCTTTATGTATGCGCCGTAATATATGCCCTCTACGGTTATGTTCTTAAGGGTCTTGGCGTAGTTTATAACAGTAAAGGCAAGCATAGGCAATGTTCTGAAGCCGTTTGTAATATCAAATATCACTTCATCGTTTTCATCTATGCTTTCATATATTTTGGTAAATATATTCATAAGCTCATCATCGTTATTGCCATCGTCTATGTCTACTTCCTCGATAGCGTCCTTGTATTTTTTCTCAAGACTTGCTTTCAGATCTCCTTCTTTAACCCATTTTTTCTTTGCAGCCTTTGTAAGGAATATAGTTATTTTGTCTGCTCCGTTGATAAAATTTAATATCGCTTCCTGAACATACTTGAATTCTTTAGTTTTATCTTTAAACTTATATTGCTTAGGCTCAGGCGATATAGTACCCAGCATCGCCATATAATGTCTTGCCATATTTTATCCTCCATTTGTTATAATATCTTTGTTTCAATACAGATATGCACATATTCCTTCCAGCATTTATGCCTGAACACATATTCCTTTTCACGGCAGCCCGTGGCAGGATTTGTAATATATTCTCCATTGAATACTCTTTCGGATACAGGAGCTATTATCCTTGCTTTTCCTTCCAAAGCCGTATACAGTTCGGCTATTTTATCGGCAGGCAGCACAACGGCATATACATCGGCATTACAGTCCACAAGCTCTTTAACGTCCGTAACCGTTTTATCATATTGCGTTATTTCAGCTTCTCCAAAAATGCTTTCAAGGGAGGTCTTTTGTTCCTCTGTCATAGAATGTCTGGACACCCATAAGATATTTATGATAATCTCCTCCTTATTTCCTCAAGTCTTGATACGGCTCTGCTTATATCACTTTTTATATTTTTTAAATTAAATTCCCTTATTCCCTCATATCCAAGCTCTATAAAAAACTCCTTTTCGCTGTCTCTTATATTTTCGTTTTCCGAAGCATGGTTTATCTGATTTCTTATTGCCTTTACATAAATATAATCATATAAAACCTCCTGAAGCTGCTTTATGCTTACCTTTTCGTTAAATGAAATATATGGAACCTCCGACAGCTCCCTTATCGTATCCAATCTCTTTTGCCTTATACTGCAGCTGTTGAGCATCTCCTTCTGCAGTTTTCCGTTTCTGAAAAAATACTCCAGAAAGATCTTAAGACCTACGTGTTTTCCGTTTCTAAAAAGGGATTCGGGTATGTTGTCCAAATGCTGCTCCTTTTTGAAGGCGGCTATATTGAATTTTCTTTTGTCATATTCAATATAAGAGGCAAGCTTATCAAGAAGCACAGCCGTTTTTTCATTCTGCTGCAGAGCTTTGATATAGTTTCCCTTTTCAAAGACCCTTTCATCATTAATAAAATTTATTATATCCTCTACCGTTTTTCTATCCTTGAGCCCGTAAATATCATTATACAGAAAATTGGCGGCGTCAATCTTGCTTTTGCTGTACTTTCTGCCTTTTTCATATTTTATGACATCATGATCCAGCAGATAAAAGGGAATACACTCAACATATATCGTAAGCGCCTGCTGAATAAGAGCATTTTTAATACACCACTTGACTATGGATATATAATCTATTCTTTCATTGTCCGACTGAACAAAAAATTTTTCTCTTATAAGCGGTATAAACTGTATGAATATCTGAAGCCTGCTGCTTTTCGTCCTAACGTTTTTTTCCACGTTTATAAGCTCGTCATCCATGTCGGAAAGAATTTTGTCCAGCTCCTCGGTCTGACAAAGCTGAAGAGATTGCGTGAACCTATCCATATATCCAAGCAAGGGTTCAAGCCGCATTTCGCCCTTCAGCGCATTTTTAAGAAGGTCGCTTTGTCCTGTTGCCGTAAACTGACTTATGCCGTCAAGTATTTCCAAAAGCTCATTCATATCAGCGTTTTTAATGCCGTATTTTTGGTCTGAATATACGGACATTTCTATTGTCACGCCCTTGTAGATCAAAAATCTTGCAAAAAGCTGAAGCCTGTCGCTGTCGTCACGCTTGCCTCCCGTGGTATCGATAAATATGACAGGGGCTTCTTCTTTTTCTATTTCCCTAATCAGCTTTTTGGGAATAATATCCGTTTTATTGGCGGAGGCTCTGACCAGTTTAGGGAGATGATAGTGATTTTCGGCGCAGTAACGACTTATGGCATATTTAAAATATGCCTCTGTCGAGGGATATTCCTTTCCCTCGACATTCCTTTCCCATTGGCATACCTCCTTAGAGGCGGTATATATTATTTTATCCAGGCTCTCCCCCTTCTCTTCCAGCGTACTTATAAAGAGCTTGGCAGCCGCCTCGTTGGTCTGTATACCGTCGAACACATTGTTTTTCCACTTATATTCGTTCCTGACATCCCGTGTCAGTATACTCATATTGAATATCATGATATTCATATTATACCTCGCGACCTAATCAAACAGTCCCTTCAAAGCACCGAAAGGATTGTTTGAAGCAGCTTCCTTCTTTGCCTTTTCCTCTTCCTCTTTATCGTTTTTGATATTTTTCAGAACACCGTTGATAGTGTCGAGATATTTATTCCTGCTTTGGTATTCGCTTTTGTCTATATCCATATATCTTATATATTTGGCATCGGGAGTTTCCTTCTTTATCTTTATGAAATTGCCTATGGTACCGCTCTTCATATCGATAGGTTTTTCCAGAAATTCTTCCTCTATATGTTTTTTGTATTTATCTATATATTTGTCCGTATCCTCACAGCCGTTATAAACGTCGAATGTAAAGCTCTTGCTATTGTACATTTTGCTGTTGTTGAGAAGTCTGAGCTTTATATCCTTAAATTCAATTCTGCCAAAGCCGTAGGGCTTACCCATACCTATATTCTGGTCACAGCCCTTTTCAAGCCTTATGCACCAAAGCAAAAGTCCCAGCTCATCGGGATAAAGATTTGTAAACTTAATTTTTCCCGTAAAGCTGCTGCCTTTTTTAAGAGGACAGAGCTTTGTCAAAACATTTATTTTATCTGAATTATTTCTTTCAATACCATTTCTCAGCCAATACTGCTTTATTCCTCTTATTCTGAAATCGTCGCTGTTATATGTGTCGTTTTCCATAAGATAATCCATATAGCTGCTTGCCTTAGGTCCCATAAGGGCATAGCTTTTTTCAACGGCATGGTCTGCTCCGTGAGCTGTGGCGTCTTCAAAATAAACTCTTGACTTATAGGAATTATCATTATTGCTGAAGCCGAATATTGCTGAGCTGTAATCTATACACTCCTTCTTGTGAGAGTCAAAAATTCCGTCATAGACAGTATGGTCATAGAATATCCTTATCATCGGTGTAAAGCCGAAATTGTTTATTTCCTCATCTCCAAGATAGAATACTGGCTTAAGCACATTATCGCTTTCGGGCAGACTGTAATATTCCTTATTATTGCCAAGCTGATTTTTTTTGAAATACACGTCATTTTTGAAGTATGTAATGAGCTTGTCGTCAACATCAACATAGTTTTCCATATCTGCCTCGGGCACAACGTAAAAGCTCTTCTTTTTCATATCTTTCAGCCTGCCTGTAAATACTACATAGCCTTCGTTTTCAAGAGCTCCCGGCTTATCTATGGAAATGACCTTATTGCCTTTCAGGTCATAGGATATTTTCTTAAACATCGGTCTGAAGTTCGTATTTGGACTTTTATTTTCAGTACCTCTCTTGCTCGGTATGAAATTATCCTCCAAATACATAAGGTTATTCTCAATATATCTGAAGCGCTTTTTGTTCTCATCCTTCTGTACATAGTCCTCTCTAACTATATAGAAGTTGGAGCCTGAATTTGTTTTGTTCTCATTATTCCTTGTCCTGTAAATATAGTATTTTTTGCCTTTTTTACATATATAGCCTGCCTTTATGTTCTTTAATGTGAGCTTGTCTTTTCCCTGACTTTTTATGCCCAGAGTGGATTTGTAGTCATCCTTAAGCTTGCTCTTGTCCTCGATAGCCACCAGTCTGTACATAAATTTATTGTTTTGTATATCCTTCTTAACAGAGCCAAAGCCAAGTATTATCATATTGCTTCTTATAAGACCGCGCACAGTGCTTCCCGGTATGGCATAGTTTCCCTTCATGTCCTTATAGAAATCACACTTGTCATTTTCCTCGCCGTTGGATACATATATTTCCGTCTTGTTTTCAAAGGTGTACTCTATTTCTCCGGTCAGAAGACTGTCGTTTATTTTATCATGAGCAGGCAGCTCATCCATGCTTTTATATCTTTCATACACGCTTTTGTATAACGGAACAAAATTATAAGGCGCGCCAATATACTTACTAATGTTATTGTTGCCGCCGCTGTTTTCTTTTGCCATAATATCACCCCTATTCCGCGCCGCAAAGCCTTATGGCTTCAATATACGCCTGTCCGTCCTCATCGAAGGAAATATATTTCTTTATATTAAGTGTATTGCCCTTAAGGCGTTCAATCTTAATATCGGCAATATCATTTTCCTCATCCTCTATAAGAACGGCTCTCTTTTCACCGTTTTGCTCAAAAAGCCTTACCTCTCTGCCGGCGTCAAAAAATCTTGCCTCCGTCACCTCGTCATCTATGCCGACATACTCTCCGGCAGACAATATCTCCACAGAAGAGAGCTTGCACAAAAGAACATGATCGAAGCCCTTGCCTAACTCCTCTTCAAATTCTGTCATGCTCAGTTTTCTTTTTATCATTGCGCTTCCTCCCCTGCATAAATACTTAGCTTCTGTATACATCTGTTTATAAACTCGCCATTTTCAGCGCCGTCAATAAGAATTTTATCAGCTCTTATAAAGCCTCTGCCTACGGAGGCAAGTCCTCCCAGACCCACTATACCGCAGCCTATATCTCTTAATACCAGCAGAGCAAGAGCCGCCGCCTCCTCGGAGCGGTCTTTACCTTCAAATACAATATTTTTGCTTACCTTTATATGTATATCAAGGCTTCCGGATACAACAGTTTCGTCAAACTTAGCGCCGTTTATAACTCCGCCTGTGAACTTATCTATATGTATTCTGTGCATTTTTTTGCTGACGGCATTTTCAATAAGAGCATCCTCAAAAACGATTTTGCCCTTTACTCCGTTATCATCTCTGCTTTCACGTCCGAAAATATACTCTGCAAAATTCTTTCCAAGCTTTTTGTAATCCGCTATCTGCATAGTCCTATGCCTTACAACGCCCTTTAAGGAGCTGCCCGGCACATAATATCTGCCGTTTGTTTTTATGGATTCGCAGTCGGTATCGATTTTGTCTGAGCTGCCGCCCTTTACAATAAGAGAGTTCACTATATCGCCCTTCATGGATATATCGTAAAAATCCTTTTCCTCCTTATGAGCAAGGTCTGAGGTAATATCCTCAAGAGTATAGCTGTCATCGAGCCAGCTGTTCATATCGGCGCTGCTGTGCATATCCAGAATTTTGTTCTGCAAAGAGGTGATTATGAACCTTCCGCAGCCCTTTGTCTTCTGTCCGCCTAAAAGTATTTCACCGTTGTTGAATGCAGAAAGCATTTCATTTACCATATCCGCATTCTCCTCGGCGCCCTTTTCAAACACGCTTATGTCAAACTCCAGCGTAAAGCCCGCCCCGATAAAGTTCATGCCAAAAAAGCCGTGCTTTTCGGCTGTTCCCGTTCTTCCGTCTATTTTTACTCCGGGACGTCTTTCAACATTGAAATCCTTAATAATTCCGTCAGAGAAAACAATACTGCTCTTGGTATTCTGACTGCCGAACAGCTTTTCCTTTTGAGAGGGAAAATGGAGCTTTGCATATTCTCCGAAAGCGCCTGATATACTGTTTGCCTGTATATACGGTCTGTTTTCATTGTCTATGAGCAGCTCCTCCTTATTCTCTGAGCCGCCGGTATGAAAGGGCAAAGCTGCCTTTGCCTTTACTTTATATAATAATATTCTGTCAAACTCAGCCATTTTTTCTCCTCCCCTCGTCTAAAAGATACATCTGTATTTCTTTATCGATAAAATCCAGCTGCAGCATGAGTTTATCCCTGTCGGACAGGAGAGCATCGGCATCTACGCCGAAATAGGTATTGTTTTTTTCACTGATTATATTTTTGAATTTATGCCAGTCAAATACATTATTGATATGCTCTTTAGCATCCTCATATTTAATACTCTTGCTTACCTGCTTTTCTCCGTTATGCTTAAAGAAAATATCAAACTCATTAACCGCCCTTTCGGGGGTAAACTTAAGCCTTTGTACCATTGCTCTTATAACGCCTGCCTGACTTGCAGAGAGCTTTGTAAAGCATTTGTCGGGACCCTTCTTTTTATCCGCCAGAGTATCGACCATTCTTATATTTATCTGAGTTTTATAATACTTTGCGGCAAGAGCCTTAAGCATATTTTCGTCTTCTGTTACATCGGTATTGTAAACCTCTGCCTTCGCCTTATTTTCAATTAATATCTTTTGGGCTTCCCTCGGTACCGCGTCGGTGAATACCACCTGTCCGAAGCCCTCGCCTCTTCTTATGCCAAGTCCCTTATTCTCTATTTCCTCAATTACAGCCATATCGGGAGCCTTGTCAAATTTCAGAAGAAAAATACTGCCCTTTTCATACATATTTTCAGAGGGTATTCTGCAGTTCCATGTTCTGTTCCTCAGTCCAACAGACCGCACGGAGGAGGCGCACATACTTATATCAAAGCTGCCCAGCTTTTCACAAAGATATTCCATATCCAGCCCGCAAGGCTCTCCGTACTCGTTTTTCATAAGGGTATCGGACAAAAGCAGGAGCTTCATTTCGCTTTGCGCCGCTGAGCTTCTGTATTTTTCGTAGGGCATTTTGTCGATCTTTTCTGCCCTGCCCTCGCATTTTCCGAAGCCGTGAGAAATATATCCGCCGAAATACATATTTCCGCTGTTCATAATGTCAACTATTCTATCGGCTATTTCCTCGTTTTCATCTACTGCAATATATCCGCCGAAGTTCTGACCTGGGGCAATATATCTGCTTCTGAATATTTCGCGGTCATGCACATTGTTATTAAGGGATTCTCCCAGTCCCACATTTATACAGCTTATTTCAGTATTGTCTATTATGCAGAAATCGCCCAGTCCCGCTCTCTTGGAGTCGTTGTCCTTTTCTGTCTCAAGTATTGATTTAAGGACCTTGTCGTCCGACTTATTGGCATAATAATTCTTAGGAGAGGGTATTGATATTTCATCATTTATTATAGGATAGGCATTGAGAAATCTTACCTTGTCCGAAAGTATCTCCTTTTTATTGGCATCAAAAAAGGACTTATCCATTCTGCTTATCGCAAAGCCTCTTACAGATGAGCCGGGTATGTATCTTATGGTATCTATCTGATTTTTGCCCTCTATATTCTCATCCTTTATAATAACAGGCTGAATATTTTTAAATCTGTATTCAATAACTGTCATTTTACTCCTCCTCTTCAACGCTTACCTTTACTCTGCCAAAGCCTCTTGTCCTCATTGTGCCGATATACTTTATTGCCTTTATGCCCTTTTTGACAATATCCCTGTACTCCTTGGGGCATATTATTTCGCCGTGGAAAACATTTCCCTTTTCTATATATCTGCAGCTTCTGAGAGTGCCATCCTTTACAATGCCGTCCTCCAGGCTTGTAAACGTATATAATCCGGTAAAGCAATCCTTTATTTTTTCGGCAGTTATTCCCTCCTGCAAAAGCATAGCGTTCTTAATGCCGCCGCTTACCGTAAAGTCCGTAAATATAAGTCTGCCGTCGTCGGCGCTGTATTCGCCGCCCTTGCCGAAGAGTATATCAGTAATATCCTCCCCGCCTGTCCAGTCAATAATATTTTTTATCTGCTCTCTCAATATACCCTTGAAGGTCGATGCCATAAGATATGGAAAGCCGCTGCTGTCTGTAAGCACAGCGATATCCTCATCGCCGGGTATACTTTTGCCCGAGCCGAATATAGTGTTGCTCAAAAGCTCTATTTTCACCTTCATATTATACCTCCTCAAGTGTCTCGAACAAATCGGCGCACTCTATGGCGTCATATACGATACATCTGCTGTCATCGGAATATATGCCGTTGGGCTGCTTCAGCTCATCAAGACGCCGAGCTTCCTTTTTTATACCGCCGAATATATTGCTTATTGGCTCAACGAGAATATCCTGCATACGGTTTATCTTTATAAAATATTCAGCCGACGATTTGCCTTCTCTTATTGCTTCTCTCAGCTCCTTCAGCTTTCCTCTGGATATTTTCATTTTGGTATCTGAATTTTTGAACAGCTTCTCGACTATTTCTTTGAAAGCATCATAGCAAACGATATTGTCTATATTTGTGCCGCCTGTCAGATAAGGTCTTAAACGCATATCTGTGCCGTCGTCGGCCATAAAGCTCTGCTTTATAGCGTCAATATTGCTTTCCATTTCGCCGAATTCTATATGCCAGTCCATAGCGTTGCGGTCAAAAATTTTATTCTGAGCAAGCATCTTTTTGGCATTGGAGCAAAGCTCTTCTGCTATTTTATAGGCTCTGGAGAAAGGAAATTTAGTATGAACTATGCACACGCCTGCCGCCGCATAATAATTCTGATTATCTATTTTGTTTTTCTTTTTGCTGAGCCTTTCAAGAAAAATATTTGCGCACTCCAGCCCTATCTTGCCGCTGCACACAAAGCACACGTCATCTCCTGCAAGTATCAGCTTTCTTACGGGAAGATAGCCATTTGCCCCGATATTTTCAATTCTATTTTCATTTATTGCGTCAACTACGACGTCAAGCATTTCGTTAAACGTCTCCTTGAAGGCTTTATCTATATCGTTGCTGAAATCCCTTACCTCGGTTCTGAATTTATCCCATTTATCGGAGGCTTTTTCTCTCACCTCGCTTACTCTTTTTCCCATAGAGTTTCCGTCTATATGAACGACTGCCACGAAGCTGTTATCCTCTCCGCCTGCCAGCTTTCCTATATCATTTGTTATCTTAAGCCCCTTGTATTCCTTTGCAGCGGCATATTCATTGCTTTTGTCGGCAGCATCGGGCAGACATTTTAACACAAAGTCGTTTTTGTTGGGCGCAGGTGTAAAGCTCTCTCCTCTGAAGGCGCTTTTTCTCAAGGATTTTTTGACTTCAAGCTGCTTAGAAAGCTCCTCTGTGTTTTCCTTGGGAGTTTTGGCTTCATCATATTCCATAACCTTTGCAAAAAGCTCCATACCGCCAAAATCCCGTCTTGCCTTCAGCGTAAGTATCCTTGCAAAATCAACGGCATCCTCCTTGGTGTCAAACTGAAGAACAGTATGACCTCCTCCGCTGTAAACCATATTGTCCGCCGTGTTAAAAGCAAAGCCTCTGTCAGGCGCTCCGCGCTTTATCGCCTCGGCAATCTCATCTAAATATTCTGCGCTAACTACCTGTGCGATATTTGCAGATTTTTCAACATTATCCTTCAGCTTTGGGCTGCTGAATATGTATTTCTGCTTCTGAGAAACCTCAACTATCAGTAAATACATGATAACCCTCCTCCTTTTTTTGGTTTTGTCTAATTATATCATATTTTGTCTCCAAACTAAATACTTTTTTGTATATTTTTTGTAAATATGCTTTTATAAATCAAAAAAAGCCTGTATTCTTTAAAAACGCAGGCTTTCAGCATTGGTTACTGTTCATTTTTTCTTTTTAACCTTACTCCCTATACCGTGTTTGCTGCTATAACAATATCAATATATCAATGAATATCATGCTTACGCCTCCTTTTTTATTAAACGCCTTTTCCGTTATTATAACAATATCAGTATATCAATGAATATCATGCTTACACCTCCTTATCTTTTAACCTCTTATTCTCCTCATCTTTAATATTACAACATATCCTTTCTTTTCACCAATCAAAAAACGTGAAAAGTTTGCAAAAAAAGAACCCTCCTTAATGGAGAGTTTTTTCCTCAGTCCCCTTGCGGCGCACGGGTTGAAGCCTGTATAGGACTGCCACGCTGAATTTTTGTTTATATTAGTGAAATCGACCCTATCGGCAGCCCAATGCAATATTATTTTAAATTCAACGAAGTAGTTGGGCTGCCACTTCCCCTTCTCTGAAGGGGAAGCTCAGGAGTACGCACTTCTCATTCTTAAATTGACAATAAAGCCAGCTTTACAACATTATTAGAGCATTTGAGGATTATCAACCTAAGGCGTCCCTTCAGAGAAGGGAAGCTGTCAGCGCAGTCAAAGACTCTGAAACAATAAGACTTTGAACTGCGCTGACTGAAGGGTCGACTTTATTACGCTAAACAAAAATTTATCCATAAATCAAATAAAGCTGTCACATTATGACTTTTTCACTCATAAATCATAACGCGGCAGCTCCGCAACCTGTTTCAATCCCCTTGCGGGGCGCGGGTTGCGACCAGGATGAGAGGATGAATATCTTATCTTTTATCAGTTTCAATCCCCTTACGGGGCGCGGGTTGCGACGTTGATCCTCTTGAGGGAATGGACGAAAATAACTGTTTCAATCCCCTTACGGGGCGCGGGTTGCGACCCCGAAGAAAGCAAGGAATTACAGAAGTTAAGAGAAGGTTTCAATCCCCTTACGGGGCGCGGGTTGCGACTTGCCCTTCCCAGCTATGATTTCATTTGTATCTAATGGTTTCAATCCCCTTACGGGGCGCGGGTTGCGACACTCATGGAGTGGCGTAAATGACTTGATTACAAAGGTTTCAATCCCCTTGCGGGGCGCGGGTTGCGACTGCCTGCCTCTCAAGCCCTCATTTCATGAGGCTTACAGAGGGCAAAAGTGCGAATCGCCGTTTTTTTGTCCTTCCCTGCTTCAATATTATACCACATTCGCACTTTTGTCAACAAAATATGCAAAATTATTTGAGTTATAAATCGAAAAACGGGAGAGCGAAGCTCTCCCCTACGGTCAAATTTTTTTGATTTTTCTACGGTGTCGCAACTGTGGGCTGTGTGAAAAAATTTCTGTAAATTGGCTTTCTATGATAATTTCAAAGAATAATTGGTGGGCAGTTGAGCAGTT
>CANRBC010000024.1 GCA_947628755.1 uncultured Clostridia bacterium
CTGAACTTTTTACATATACTTGATGTAACACAATTATACATTATGTAAAGTGACAAAAAGCGACAAACATTTCCGTATGGAGATGTTTTTTTGTTTTTTAGGCAGAAAATCGACCCTTCCACCATGCTTCGCATGGTCCCCCTCTTTGCACAGAAGAAGTATCTGACAGCCCGACCCTTCCACCGCAAGCGGTCCCCCTCCCCTCCGACGCCCTGACGGGCTAGGGGAGGCTGGGGTTGTAGAGAGGGCTGGCTTTTGCTGAAAGCAAAAGTGCTGAACTTCTCTGAAGGGGAGGCTCAGGAGTACGCACTTCTCATTCTTAAATTGACAATAAAACCAGCTTTACAACATTATTAAAGTCTTTGGGGAACGTAAACTTAAGGCTCCCCTTACGAGAAGGGGAGCTGTCAGCCTCGGCTACAGCTAAGCGTAACAAATGGCTTAGAGCGTGGCTGACTGAAGGGTCGATATAGGCAGAAAATCGGTCCTATCGGCAGCCCAAAGCAAAAGTATTTTCTTTCAATTCTATGAAATTGGTTGGGCTGCCATTTCCTTGGACGCATAGCGAGCAGCAAAGTGAAACTTTGCGACCAGCCCTTCTCTGAAGGGGGAGGCATAGTATGATGTATCTCAAGGTCTATAATTTACTTAGACAAAACAGTATCTATATTATAGCCACAGCCTTCCCGCAGCAAAGCCTCCCCTTCAGAGAAGGTTCAGCACTTTGCCTGCGGCAAAGCAAGCCTTACGGCTTGGCGAATAACTTCTTCCGCTGCAATGGAGGTGGCAGTCCGAAGGACTGACGGAAGGGTCGGGACTGTCCGATGCTTCGGTACAACGAAGCTGTCAACGCAGTCAAAAACTTTACAATAATACGGCATTGAACTGCGTTGACTGAAGGGTCGTTTTAAAACAAAAAAATCTATTACGATAAACAAAAATTAATCCAAAAATCAAATAAAGCTTTCCCATTATGCCTTTTTGTTCATAATGGGAAAGCTCTTTTACTTAAATAACTTGGCTCTTTCTAGCAGATGTATATATATCGAAATTTTCTGCTTAAGCTCACTCATTTGATATTACTTCTACTACGGACATATTTTTAATTCGTTTGTACGGGGCGTATACTGCGGCGGCTGACGCAGCGGTAATAAATGTAACTATCACTATTACGCCTAATATCGGAGGCTTCCATGCCTCGCCGAAATACGCCGTTATAAAGCTCTCGTAAAAGCGCTTATGGATAGGCAGACCTGCCGCAAGTCCACAAAGAGAGCCGCATAGAGTATAAGTCATTGTTTCGGCGCATATCATTTTCGTAAGCTGACCTACGCTCATACCCACGCTGCGCATTGCTCCGTACTGCTTCATTCGCGCCGATACGCTCATGGAAATGCTGTTAATTATATTGAGCATGGAAATAAGCGCTATCAGCGTCAGAAAGCCGTATACCAGCAGAGTGAATGCCCAATATGTTCCCCCGACTTCACGGTTATCATCCCGTCTGTCAGACAGTAAAAACCCCTTTGCCTCCGTTTCGCTGCGAATGGCGCGTATATCGTTGTCCGTTGCGTCTTTGGTAAGCTGAATGTCAACAACGGAATATTCCGTTTCATCGGTCAGACGACGGAACAGCTCTTCCGTACAGAGTATTGTCGGGTTTCCGCCTCCGTCAATGGGACTGTCGGTCAGCACACAGGCGATTTCAAGACTTTCGCCGTTCAGCGTTATTTTATCGCCCTTTTCAAGGGGATTGTCCTTATCGTATACTGTCATAACACAGTTATCATCTTTGTAAACGCGCTCCAGTCCTATTTTATCCGCAGTCCACTTTTCCTCATCAGCCCAGTTAAACTGCAGGCTGTCCAATGAAACAAGGTCTGCTGCCGTCACTCCCTTATCTGAGCTTGCGGCAAAATTTCCTTTAAAGCTGCGTCCGAAAACACGCTTTACACCGGACATAGCGCCTATTTTATCCGTCAACTCGGGCGTAATTTTGCAGGACAGGTCTTCGGTGGCTATGGAAAGCTCCGGTGTATGAGGCTGCAAACCGTTTAAAGCGTGGTGAGTCCAATCACGTATTGCAGAGAAGCCCAAAAAGAGAATAATACTGAGGGCAAATGAGCCTGTCATAAGCAACAGATTTTTTTTAGACGATACAGCGTGGCGGATTCCCAGCGCCGTTTCAATATTTATGAGCCTTGCATTTGCAGGGCGGCGTATATTTGTGTCAGAGCTGTGGGATACCGCTTCCACAGGGGATACACTTGCAGCTCGCTTGGCAGGAGAGCGCGCCGCTATAAGAACCGTTATTACTCCTACCAGAATACCGCAGACAATACCGACAGGACTTATTCCGAAAAGCGGCATTTCAGCAAATTCGCCGCCTATACCGAAGCGAAGCGCCAAACACAAGCCCCATGTTATTATCATTCCGAAAGCAACGCCTAAAGGAACGGCTGTTTTACATAGATTAAGCGCTTCAAGCCGCACAAATCGCTTGATTTGAGCCTTGCTTGCTCCTATACACCTCATCATACCGAAAAACCTTGTGCGTCCTGCGATATTGCTGTTCATACTGCTTGCTATCATAAGCACACCGGCAATAAGTATCAGCAGAAACAGGAAAGAGGCGGTGGCGTACATACCCTGCATTATATTATTCTCGCTAAAGCCGGTAAGACCTATCATCACAAGATTTTCGCTTATATTATCATCGGCAATGTTAAATTTCTCCTTAATTTCGTTTATAGCCTTGCGCACGTTTATATATTTATTGAACCGATAGTAGTACGCCGCGGCGGAGGGCTTGCCGTTTGTATTGCGCACCCTTTCAAATGCCGCCATATCCATGCAAAGAATGATTGCGTCGTATCTTGCCGAGCCTCCGTCTTGCTCAAAGCCCGACACGGTATATTCAAAATCTCCCGAGGGCGTGCTCAGCTTCACCTTGTCGCCTATATTTATGTCCCATATATCCTTTGCGTTTTCCGAAATAACGACCTCATTTTCGTTTTTGGGAAACTGCCCCTCTGTCATATAGTCAAATATATCCGTGAGCCATGCTTTGTCCATACCGGCAACAGCGGCTTTTTTGCTGCCGACATAATAGTCCTCGTTGATTTTATAATTAATCACATCATACTCGGAATATGACGAAATATCGGGACGAGCCGCTATTGCTTCGGCGTCGTCGGCAGAAATGTCGCTGAGCATAATATGATAATTCCCGTGCTTTTGCTTTGCGCTTGCCTCCTCCATGCGAATACCCATATCCGCCATGGAAAACACAGCTGTTACGAGAAAAACGGCGAGAATTATACATATAATTGTCATTTTGTTTTGCCTTTTATTTACCCGCGCGGAAATGGGAATCAAGTCAAGATAGCTTTTCATTCCCTGCACCTCCCGAAATCGGTCAGCACTCCGTCGGATACCTGTAAAATGCGGTCTGCCGTCTGCGCTATACTTCGGTTATGGGTAATCATTATAATAGTCTGCTCATATTTTTGCGACGCCTCTTTTAAAAGGGATATGACCTCGCTGCTGTTCTGAGTATCAAGATTTCCCGTAGGCTCGTCTGCCAGTATAAGGGCAGGGCGGGTAATAAGCGCGCGCCCTATGGCTACTCTCTGCTGCTGACCGCCCGATAATTGGCTTGGCAAATAATTACGGCGCTCCTTAAGGTCAAGCACCGTCAATAATTCCTCCAGATACCTACTGTCAGGCTTTTGATAGTCCAGCAGAACGGGGAATATTATGTTTTGCTCTACCGTAAGCTCGGGAATGAGATTAAAGGACTGAAAAATAAAACCGATATTTCTGCGGCGAAAAATAGTCAGATTTTTTTCTTTCATGGCAAAGGTGTCCTTTCCGTCTATAAAGACCTTGCCTCTTGTAGGCGTGTCAAGAGCGCCTATCATATTGAGCAGCGTTGATTTTCCGCTGCCCGACTCGCCGACTACTGCGACAAATTCGCCCTTCGGCACGGTAAAGCTGACATTTTTAAGAGCCTTGACCGCCGCCTCGCCGCTGCCGTAGGTTTTTGAAACAGCTTGTACATTTAAAAGCTCCATAGTTTAAACACCTCTTTCTGTTATTGTTTTATAACAGAATAACTCCCGAACCCTACTGCAATATTAATATAAGCCTACAATTTTGTAGGGATAAGAAAATTTATGGTAAACACCGTACCCTTCCCGACCTCGCTGTCTACCTCGATATTCCCCTTATGGGCTTCTATGATAGCCTTGGCAAGCGGAAGTCCAAGTCCTATTCCGCGGGTGTCCTTTGAAAAACGGCTGCGATAAAAGCGCTTGAAAATATGGTGTATATCCTCGGGATGTATACCGCTGCCGTTGTCTTTAACGATGATTTGCACAATAGAGGGATGTCGCCTCCATTCAATGTCTATATGTCCGCCTTTATCCGTATGCTCCAAGGCGTTTTTTACAATGTTTTCTATTGCCTGAATAAGCCAGCTTTTGTCACAGAATAATGTGACGGAGGCATCTCCCTTAAGGCTGATATGCTTTTCCTCTTGGCGTATACGATACAAAAAATGCCTTTCTATATCCTCCATCATTTCCGACACGTTTTCTTTTCTTTGTTCGATTTGTATAGCTCCTGCATCCAGCTTTGTTATTTTCAGAAGGTTCTGTACCAGTATTTCCATACGGTCAAGCTCCTGCTCCGTAAGAGCGGTAAACTCCTGTATTCTTGGCAAATTTTTACCCTCGCTTTGCAGTATACCGTTATATATGTTAAGGGCAGTAAGGGGAGTTTTTAATTGATGCGATATGTCGGATATGGTGTTTTTCAGAAATTCCTTGGCTTTTGCCTCGTTTTCCGCATGAGCGTCCAGAATAGAAACAAGGGAATTGACTTTATGGAACAGCTTATATAGCTCGCCCTCGTCGTCGCAGAGGATACGGGCGTCTCTGTTGCCTGAGATATGCTCCGTTATCTGTTCCTCGGCGTTTTCTATGATATTGTTTTGCTCGCGGAAATATATGTATATGCCTGTAAGCGCTGCTGCAAATGCCGCAAGAGCGGTAATAAATATGTATATTGCCGCATTTTTTACTTCAAAAATCATTAAAAGTACGGAAATAAGCGTAAAGGCAAAAATACAAAAAAGTATAACGGCAAAAAGCAGCTTGATTTTTCTGTTCGTAAATATTTTCATACAATACCTCGTTTTGATGTATTCCATTTATATCCCATACGGCGGACAGTCACTATCATTTTTGGCTCGCCGGGCTCGTCTTCTATCTTTGCGCGCAGGCGGCGTATATACACCGTAAGAGTGCTGCTGTCCACATAGTTTTCGCTGCTGTCCCACAGCTTGCCCAATATCTGATTGGCAGAAAGCACTATATCGGGATTTTCCATAAACATACAGAGCAGCTTATATTCGCCTGTCGTTAAATCGAGCCGTCTGCCGTTTTTATATACCTCCCCTGCAAGCAGCTTTACGGTAATTCCGTTTGAATCAAGCACGGCATCCTTTTGATTAAAATTATTGCTTCTGCGCAGTATTGCATTTATTCTGGACATAAGCACCGACAGCTTAAATGGTTTTGTTATATAGTCGTCTGCGCCAATATCAAGCCCCATTATAATATCCGTTTCCTCGTCGGCGGCGGTGAGAAATATAAGAGGTACTCTTGAGCATTTCCGTATCTCCCTGCATAGCTCAAAGCCGTTTCCGTCGGGAAGCGACACGTCTAAAATAACAAGGTCGTACCTTCCGTCCTTGAACCTTGTGGCAGTCTCGCCGTATGTACGCGCAATATCCAAATCGTAGCCCTGCTTTTTTATTGCAAAGGACAGTCCGTTTATTAAGCTTATATCGTCTTCAACCAATAATAATTTCATAATACATTCCTGCTTTTCACTTGTATTTATATATAGCCTGCCGCCAAAACGCCGCTTTGCGCCTTTTTCTCCGCGGCAGTCATATTGCTTTAAATACAGTATAATATATTTATTTATAAATTGTAAATACATAAATGAAATTTTTAATATAGCGTTAAGCAGCAAAGAGTATTTGAATTATTCCAAGGCAAATGATATAATAAAGTCATAAATACACGCCAAGCGGGAATAAAAGGAGATGTTTTTATGGAGAAAAGCATAAGCGCAAGGGCAGCTCTCGAAAGATTGAAGGAGGGCAACGCCGCATATATGGCTGCCGAAAAAAGTCTTGTAGACACGGGACACGAAAGAAGAAGAGATACTATGGAAAACGGGCAGCATCCCTTTGCCGTCATAGTTTCCTGCTCGGATTCAAGAGTGATACCGGAGAGCATATTCAACGCCGGTATAGGGGATTTGTTCGTTATACGAGTTGCAGGCAATGTAATGGACGACCATCAGCTCGGCTCAATAGAGTATGCGGCTGAGCATTTGGGTATAAAGCTCATAGTCGTGTTGGGTCATACTCATTGCGGAGCTGTGGACGCCGCTATTAATCACGACCCCCAGGGCTATGTAAAGTTTATTACAGACGAGATATGCAGCGCCATAGGCAATGAAAAGGACGAATACAAGGCGTGCTGCCTTAATGTGCGCAACAGTGTCAAAATAATAGAAAACAGCTTTAAGATACATAAGGAGGAAGCTGAGCATGGGCTTAAGGTAGTAGGCGCCGTTTATTATATGGAGGACGGCAGAGTAGAATTCGACATATAGGCTCTCTTATGTCAAGGCTCTGTATTCGCAGTATTCCAGATGGTCGTTTATTATACCTATTCCCTGGAGATATGAATATATTATAACAGGACCTACAAATTTAAATCCACGTCTTTTAAGGTCCTTGCTTATGCCCTCGGAAAGCTCATTTTTCGAGGGCATATCCTTTATATCCGTCAGATGATGGTCGATTACTTTACCCTCCGTAAATCCCCATATATACCTATCGAAGCTGCCAAATTCCTTTTGCACACGAATAAACGCCTGTGCATTTGTGACTGCGGCGTTTATTTTGCTGCGGTTGCGTATAATACCGGCGTTATTCATCAATTCCTCTATTTTTGCCTCGTCGTAGGCGGCTACCCTTTCGGGAATGAAGCCGTCGAAGGCTTTTCTGAAATTTTCCTCCTTATTAAGTATAAGAGCCCAGCTTACGCCTGCCTGCATACCCTCAAGAACGAGCATGGCGTAAAGCTCGTTATCCCTGTGTTCGGGTTTGCACCAACGGGTATCGTGATATATAAGGGATTTATCAGAAAGAGCATTTTTGTCAAAGCCGAAATCACATCTTTTTTTCTCCATGTCTATACCTCCATATATAGGTCAGCGTTTTTATTATGATAATATCACGGCTGATACAAAAAATCAATATTGCCCTAAAAGCGTTTCAATGAAACAGTAAAATTACACAAATTACAAACAAATTTTCGGGAAATGTTACTAAAACGAAAATTTGTTTGAATTTTCTATTGATATAATGTCCATAAGGTGGTATACTTTTATTACGCCGCAAGAGAGGAGGACTTTATATGAAGGGCAGGATATATATAGCCATAGACCTTAAGAGCTTTTATGCTTCCGTCGAGTGTGTGGACAGAGGTTTAGACCCTCTTACCGCCCGTCTTGTTGTGGCAGATGCGTCGAGGACAGAAAAAACTATATGTCTTGCTGTTTCGCCTGCCCTTAAGGCTTACGGCATATCGGGAAGGGCAAGGCTTTTCGAGGTAAATCAGCGCCTTGCCGATATAAAGCGCAGGACAGGCAGGACAATAGACTATATAACGGCAGTACCTCGTATGAAAAGATATATACAGGCGTCTGCTGACATATACAGCATATACCTCAGATACATTGCTCCCGAGGATATTCATATTTACAGTGTAGACGAGGTGTTTATAGACTACACGGGTTACGCCTGTGTATACAAAATGTCCGCCCATGAATTTACGATAAAGGTAATAAAGGAAATTCTGAGGGAAACGGGAATAACGGCAACGGCAGGCATAGGCACTAATCTTTATCTGGCAAAGATAGCCATGGATATTTACGCCAAGCGCTTTCCTGCCGACAAGGACGGAGTGAGGATAGCCGAGCTTGACGAGCTTTCATACAGAAAAAATATGTGGTCGCATACGCCTATAACGGATTTCTGGCAGATAGGACGGGGTACTGCCGAGCGGCTGAACAGGATATATGTAAATACAATGGGAGATCTGGCAAGGCAAAGCCTATACAACGAGGAACTGCTGTATAAAATATTCGGCATAAACGCAGAACTGCTTATAGACCACGCCTGGGGCATAGAGCCTACTCTTATGCAGGATATAAAAAGCTATGTGCCCTCTGTAAATTCCCTTTCCTCCGGTCAGGTGCTGTCCCAACCCTATTCCTGCGAAAACGCCCGTGTGATAGTCTTTGAAATGGCGGATAAGCTGTCCCTTGATTTGGTGAGGAAGGGACTGGCAACAGGCGGCATCACCCTTGATATTGGCTATGATGTCGAGAATATAAAAAAAGGCTATAAGGGTAAAATACACATAGACCGCTATGGCAGAGCTGTGCCGGAGCATAGCCACGCCTCCTGCCGTTTCAAAGAGCCTACAAGCTCATCAAGGCAGATAAAAGACAGCGCCCTTGAGCTTTTCGACAAGGCGGCAAACACTTCATTGACCGTGCGCAGAATAACTATATGCGCCAACGATGTTGTAAATGAAAACAGCGTGACAAGACAGCTTACGCTGTTTTCAAATTATGAAAGGGATACAAGAGAAAGGGCTTTGCAGCTTATGGAGCTGACCATAAAAAGCCGATTTGGTAAAAACGCCGTTCTCAGAGGCATAAACTTTGTGGAGGGCGCGACCATGAGAGAAAGAAACGACCAGGTAGGCGGGCATAAAGCCTGAAAGAGGTGATATTACGAAGGATTATTCGGATATATTAAATATGGAGCGCCCGGAGCATAAAGGCGACGATTTTTCTATACGTCACCCAAAAATGCGAAGACAGGACAGAGCAAAGATATTTGCCCCCTTTGCCGCTTTAAGCGGTCATTCCGATAGGGCAAAGACAAGGGAGAGAATCACAAGGGGCAAAGCCGAGCTTTCGGAAAACAGTGTAGATGAGATAAACACCGCGCTTCAAATAATAGTCAGACGGCTTTCCGCCAATGAAAGGGTAAAGGCGGAGGTCACATATTTTGAACCCGACGGGGAGAGAAAGGGCGAGGGAAGCTATAAGAGTGTTTCGGGCTATGCTGACAAAATCGATACCTATAACAAAAGCATAAGGATAAACGGACTGAAAATAGACTTTGACAGGATTTATTATATATTTGCGGAATAATTATATATCCTTACTCTATAACGCAAAAAAAAGCCGAGGGAACTCGGCTTTTTTGCGTTTTATCAGACAGCAGTCATGAACCGCCGATAAATTGCGAATTATTTATTTTTATTAAGCATCATGGCTCTTACCTTTAAGGGAAGACCCATAAGGTTGATAAAGCCCTCGGCGTCCTTATGTGAGTAAAGCTCACCTGTTGTGAAGCTGGCAAGCTCGGCATTATAAAGGCTATAAGGTGAAGTAACTCCTGCGCTTATAATATTGCCCTTATAGAGCTTGAGCCTTGCAGTACCCGTAACATACTGCTGAGTTACGTCTACAAAGGCTGCAAGAGCCTCTCTTAACGGAGTGAACCATTCGCCTCTGTAAATAAGGTCGGCATACTTAACTCTTACTGTTTCCTTGTAGTCCGTAGTGGCTCTGTCGAGGCAAAGATATTCCAAACCTCTGTGAGCCGCATATAATATTGAACCGCCTGGAGTTTCGTATACGCCTCTTGACTTCATGCCGACAACTCTGTTTTCCACAAGGTCGGTAATGCCTATACCGTTTTCTCCGCCTATTTTGTTAAGATAAGTCATTAACTCAAGGGGCTTTACTGCCTTGCCGTCAAGTGTAACGGGTATACCCTTTTCAAAGCCTATCTCCACATATGTAGGAGTATCGGGAGCCTGTTCGGGAGCTACGCCCAGCTTTAAAAGAGTGTCAAACTTAGGCTCGTTTGCAGGATCCTCCAAATCAAGACCCTCATGGCTTATGTGCCAGAGGTTGGAATCTCTTGAATAGGAATCCTCCTTCTTCATAGGCACGTCTATACCTCTGTCTATAAGGTACTGTATCTCATCATCTCTTGACTTAAGAGTCCACTTGTCATCTCTCCATGCAGCTATTATATTGAGCTGAGGAGCAAGAGCCTTTATTGTAAGCTCAAATCTTATCTGGTCGTTGCCCTTACCTGTGGCACCGTGGCATATAGCGTCTGCGCCCTCCTTAAGGGCAATGTCTACCAGCTTCTTTGCAATGAGGGGTCTGGCAATGGAGGTACCGAGAAGATACTTGTCCTCATATACGCAGCCTGCCTTTACCATAGGGTAAATATAGTCTGTTATAAGCTCCTCTCTTACGTCCTCTACATAAATCTTTGAAGCGCCCTGCTTTATGGCTTTCTCCTCAAGACCCTCTGTTTCGTAATCTGTAAGACCTACGTTTATACAAGCGGCTATGACTTCTGCATCGTAGTTTTCCTTTAACCAGGGAATGATAACGGATGTATCAAGTCCGCCTGAATAAGCAAGTACAATTTTCATAAATATGACCTCCGTTTCAGTAAATTGTTATTATTATACACTGTATGCAATAAATATGCAAGTCCTTTTTTAAAAAAATTTATTTTTGAGCATATATTCACATTTTCTGCCAAAATATGAATAATATTTGTTTATTCCTTTAAAAATAAAGTGTTCAAACATTAAGAAAAGTATAGGAGATACAAAAATTTAAAAAAATTAACGCATAAAGGTATTGCATAATATTCATTAATAATGTATAATTATTAGTATATTTTTTGCTGTACATTTTAAATAAAAAGTATTATAATAGGAAAATAGTTTGAAATACGGAGGTCAATTATGATAAAGGTCGGTATAATAGGAGCAACGGGATATGCGGGTCAGGAGCTTGTAAGGCTTATAGAGCAGCATCCCGACGCCCAAATCGTTACGCTTACATCTCAGTCCTACGCAGGCAAGGATTACAGCGAGGTTTATTCCAGCTATGCTCATAAGAGCTATGTATGCCAAGAGGAGGATATTGAAAAAATGGCGGATATTTGCGACGTCATATTCCTTGCCCTGCCTCACGGCGTTGCCAGTAAGAAAATAAATAATGATATATTGAATAAGGTAAAGATAATAGACTTAGGCGCAGATTTCAGACTTCAGGATATTGATGTATACGAAAAATGGTATACAACCCATTATTCAAAGGATATACTGCCCGAAGCCGTTTACGGTCTTTGCGAAATAAACAGGGATAAAATAAAGGGCAAACGTATAGTGGGCAATCCGGGCTGCTATACGACCTGCTCAATACTTTCTCTTTATCCTCTTGTAAAGGAAAAAATGATAGACCTTTCTTCTATTATAATAGACGCAAAGTCAGGCGCTACGGGAGCGGGCAGAGGACTTTCTCTTCCCAATCACTACTGCGAGCTTAACGAATCCGTAAAGGCATATAAGATTGCCAGCCACAGACATACGCCTGAAATAGAGGAGCAGCTTGGCTATGCGGCAGGGGAAAAGATAGTGCTGAGCTTTACGCCTCATCTTATACCTATGGACAGGGGCATACTTGCCACCTGCTACGCTACGCTTAATGATAATTATACTTATGACGATATAAGAAGGGCTTATGAAATATATTATAAGGACGAGTATTTCATAAGGCTTACAAAAGAAGGCGTATTCCCCGAAACAAAGTGGGTAAAGGGCTCTAATTTTGTGGATATAGGCTTTGCCGTTGACGAGAGAACGGGCAGAGTAATAGTAATAGGCGTTATAGACAATCTTTTCAAGGGAGCGGCAGGACAGGCTGTGCAGAATATGAATATACTGTTCGGCATTGACGAAAAAACAGGTCTGGATTATATACCCGTTTTCCCTGCATAAATGGAAACGCGAAAGGATATAAGACTTAAGGAGTTTGATTATTCCCAGAACGGCGCGTATTTTATAACCATGTGTGTTAAGGACAATAAGTGTATTTTATGGAATAAGCGAAATCCTTATAGTGAGAATACGGAAAACAAAAACAATACCTCCATTGTAGGGGAGACCTGCGGTCTCCCGTATAAATTAAGCGACGTAGGAAATATTGTCAATGATGAAATAAAGAATATGAGTTTTATTTATCCGTACATATTTGTTGACCGATATGTGATAATGCCAAATCATATTCATATTATAATAGTTATCGATAAACCCATAAGCGGGAGACCACAGGTCTCCCCTACGGATGCCACAGTTGCAATACCAAGGATAATACAGCAGTTCAAAGGTGTTGTCACTAAAAAAATAGGTTATTCTATATGGCAGAGGTCATATTATGATGTAATTATAAGAAATAAAGAAATGCTTAAAGCTATAAGGGAATATATTGAAACCAATCCCTTGAAATGGAGTCTGGACAAGTATTACAAGGAGGACTGACATGAATATAATAAACGGAAACGTTACATCGCCCAAGGGTTTTAAGGCGGCGGGAAATGCCGTAGGTATAAAGAAAAACAAGGCTGACGGAGACAACGGTTTATTTGAGAGCAAAAAGGATATGGCTATAATAGTCAGCGAAAAGCCATGTACTGCAGCAGGCTGTTTTACCACCAATGTTGTAAAGGCAGCTCCCGTTTTGTGGGATATGAAGACTGTAAACAACGGCATAATGGGTATTGTTGCCAACAGCGGCAATGCCAATGCCTGTACGGGACAGCAGGGTATAGATGATACGGAGGCTACTGCGGCAAGGCTTGCGGAGCTTATAGGCGCAAAAGCCGAGAACATACTTGTATGCTCCACAGGCGTAATAGGCGTGAATCTGCCTATGGATACTGTGCTTAAGGGCGTTGAAAGCACCTACGCTCTTGTCGGCGACAGCTATGAAAAGGGTCTGTCCGCTGCCGAGGCTATAATGACTACGGACACAAGGAGCAAGACTGCTGCCGTTACCGTTGAAATAGGCGGAAGGACAGTTACAGTATCGGGTATGGCAAAGGGCTCGGGCATGATAAATCCCAATATGGCAACTATGCTTTGCTTTATTACAACAGACTGCGCAATATCAAAGCCATTGCTTGACAAGGCGCTTAAGTCCTGTGTCCGCGACAGCTTCAATATGATATGTGTAGACGGCGATATGTCTACAAACGACACCGTGCTTTGCCTTGCCAACGGTATGGCGGGAAATACCGAGATAACCGAGGAAAATGCAGACTTTGAGGAGTTCAGAAAGGCTCTCCGCTATATAAACAGAAAGCTCGCCATAGACTGTGCCGACGACGGCGAAGGCGCTACAAAGCTGATAGAGGCAAATGTAAAGGGCGCAGCCAATGAGGAGGAGGCAAGAAAAATTGCTTTAAGCGTTGTATCCTCAAATCTTCTTAAGGCTGCAATATTCGGAGAGGACGCCAACTGGGGACGTGTGCTTTGCGCTATGGGTTACAGCGGCGCAGATTTTGACCCTATGGCGGTCACCATAGAATTCAGAAGCGATAAGGGTATTATAAGACTTATGGACGACGGAAAGCCCGTTGTGTTCGACGAGGAAAAGGCTGCCGACATTCTTTCCGAGCATAAAATATTTATAGATATGTATTTAAGCGAGGGAAACGGCAGCGCAACAGCATGGGGCTGCGATTTGACTTATGATTATGTAAAGATAAATGGGGATTATAGGAGTTAAAGTTTTGGTTTAGGTGAATTTTACTGGGGACACACAGCGGGAGACCGCAGGTCTCCCCTACGCTCATAGGTTACGAAAAACTTGAATTATTGAATTCTTCAGCTGTAGGGGAGACCTGCGGTCTCCCTTTGAGGAATTCATAGAATTCCCGAATCTACTAGCATAAACCAAAATCCACAAAAGGAGAGATAAAATGGAAAGCATTATAAACAAGGCGAGCATACTTACGGAGGCTTTGCCCTATATAAAGAAATTTTCGGGCATAACCGTTGTAATAAAGTACGGCGGGGCGGCTCTTATAAATGAGGAAATAAAGGAGACCATAATAAAGGATATAGCCCTTATGAAGTTCGTAGGCTTCAGACCCGTTGTGGTACACGGCGGCGGCAAGGACATAAACAAGGCTCTTGAAAGAGTGGGAATAGAGCCTGTTTTCAAAGACGGTCTGAGAGTGACTGACGAGCCGACTATGGAAATAGTACAGCAGGTGCTTGCAGGCAAGCTGAATAAGGATATTGCCACGGAGCTGTGTCAGCAGGGTATAAACGCCGTAGGTATATGCGGCAAGGACGCAGGCTTTATGAAGGTCAAAAAGGCTATGCCAAACGGTATGGATATAGGACTTGTAGGCGAGGTCACAGAGGTAAATACCGCTCTTATAAATACTCTCTTGGATAACGACTTTGTGCCTGTTATATCCTCCATAGGCGTTGACGAAAACGGCACAAGCTACAATGTGAATGCAGACTATGCGGCAGTTGCCGTAGCAGGGGCATTGAATGCGGAAAAGCTCGTGTTTATAACGGACGTTGCAGGCATTATGAAGGATGTAAACGACCCGAACAGCGTTATTTCGTTTATAGATGTAAACTCGGTGAAGTCCATGATTGAAGACGGCACTATTTCAGGCGGCATGATACCAAAGGTAGAGTGCTGTATAGCCGGAGTTGAAGCGGGAGTAAACAATGTGCATATTTTAGACGGAAGAATAGCGCACTGTCTTATACTTGAAATTTTTACAAAAAACGGCGTGGGAACATTGGTAGAAAAATAGGAGGCTATTATGAAAATATCGGATATAGGCGAAAAATATGTTATGCACACATATAACCGTTTTCCTCTTACCCTTGTAAGGGGCGAGGGTATGTATGTATACGATGAAGACGGCAAGGAATATCTCGATTTTGTATCGGGTATTGCCGTAAATTCACTTGGTCATAATCACAAAAGGCTTACTGCCGCCATATCGGAGCAGGCGTCAAGGCTTATACATATTTCAAATCTGTATTATTCCGAGCCTCAATGTACGCTGGCGCAGAAACTTGTGGAAAACGGAAGCCTTGACAAGGTGTTTTTCTGCAACAGCGGAGCGGAATCCGTAGAGGCGGCTCTTAAGCTGGCAAGAAAATACGGCTCAAGGACAGGCAGACAGGAAATAATAACAATGGTACATTCCTTCCATGGAAGAACCTTCGGCGCAGTTACGGCTACGGGACAGAATCACTATCATGAGGGCTTCGGCGATATGCTGCCCCATATAAAATATGCCGAATTCAACAATATAGATTCCGTAAAGGCGGTTGTAAACGAAAATACCGTCGCTATACTTATGGAGCCTGTACAGGGCGAGGGCGGAATTATCCCTGCTAAAAAGGAATTTTTGCAGCAGGTGAGAGCGCTCTGCGACGAAAAGGACATTCTTCTTATGTTCGACGAGGTACAGTGCGGCGTAGGTCGTCTTGGCACTCTCTTTGCCTATCAGCACTATGGCGTTGTGCCCGATGTGGTATCTATGGCAAAGGGTATTGCAGGCGGTATACCCTGCGGCGTTATGATGGCAAAAAAGGAGGTAGCCGAGAGCTTTGCCCCCGGCGACCATGCCTCTACATTCGGCGGCAATCCCCTTGCAACGGCAGCGGGAAATGTCGTTGTGGATGAGCTTCTGGGCGGAGTTCTTGACAATGTAAGGGAGCAGGGCGCATATCTTGAAAAATGTCTTGACGAGCTTTTGAAAAAGTATGACTTCATAAAGGAAAGAAGAGGCATTGGTCTTATGCAGGGCATAGAGCTTGACAGACCCGTTGCAGACTATGTTGCAAAGGCCATAGAAAACGGTCTTCTTCTTGTAAATGCAGGAAAGAACGTAATAAGATTTGTTCCGTCACTTATTGTTGAGAAAAAACATATAGATAAAGCTATGGAAATTCTCGACAAAATTATGGAATATTAATATTGACTATGATTTAGCGATGTATTATAATAAAGCTATTAATTTTTTAGGAGGAAATAAAAATGGAGAGAGTTTACAATTTTTCAGCAGGCCCGTCTATGCTGCCTGTTGAGGTTTTAGAACAGGCGCAGAAGGATATGCTCAGCTATGGCGGTTCAGGTATGTCCGTTATGGAAATGAGCCACCGTTCAAAGTGGTTTGACGATATTATAAAGAGCGCAGAGGCTGACTTAAGAGAGCTTATGAACGTGCCGGACAACTATAAGGTCATGTTCCTGCAGGGCGGCGGTTCAACTCAGTTTGCCATGATTCCTCTTAACCTTATGACTACCGGCAAGTGCGACCTTGTAAATACAGGACAGTGGTCAAAGAAGGCTATGGCAGAGGCTAAGAAGTTTGGCACGGTAAATGTAGTTGCCAGCTCAGAGGATAAGGTATTCAACTATATCCCTGCTCTTGACAAGAGCTCATTTGACGCCAGCGCAGATTATTTCTATATCTGCTACAATAATACAATCTACGGTACAAGATATACTCAGCTCCCCGATACGGGAAATGTGCCTCTTGTAGCCGATATGTCAAGTATGATAATGTCTGAGGTAGTTGATGTAAGCAAGTTCGGTCTTATATTTGCAGGCGCTCAGAAGAACATAGGTCCTGCAGGCGTTACAGTTGTAATTATGAGAGAAGACCTTATAGGCAAGGCTGCAGACAGCTGTCCTACTATGCTTAACTATAAGACCCATGCCGACGCAGGCTCTCTTTACAACACACCGCCATGCTATTCCGTATATATTGCAGGTCTTGTATTCAAGTGGCTTAAGGAAAAGGGCGGCGTAGCTGCTATGCAGAAGATAAATGAGGAAAAGGCAGCTATATTATACGATTTCCTTGACAACTCCATGATGTTCAGAGGTACTGTAGTACCTAAGGACCGTTCTCTTATGAATGTGCCCTTTGTTACAGATGACGACGATTTGAACGCCAAGTTTATAAAGGAAGCTACGGCAGCAGGCTTTGTAAACCTTAAGGGTCACAGAACCGTAGGCGGTATGAGAGCCAGCATATACAACGCTATGCCTGTTGAGGGCGTACAGAAGCTCGTTGAATTTATGAAGAAGTTTGAAACAGACAATAAATAAGGAGAGTTTGTAATGTATAATATATTGACGCTTAACAAAATTTCTAAGGTAGGCTTAGGTCAGCTTACGGATAACTATACTGTATCCGACACTATGGAAAATCCCGACGCTATACTTTTAAGGAGCTTCAAGATGCATGATATGGAGCTTCCCGAGAGTCTTCAGGCAGTTGCACGCTGCGGCGCAGGAGTAAACAATATTCCTCTTGACAAGTGCGCTGAAAAGGGTATTGTTGTATTCAACACTCCGGGCGCTAATGCCAATGCCGTAAAGGAGCTTGTTATATCTGCGCTTTTCCTTACCTCAAGAGATATTATGGGCGGCTATGAATGGGCTCAGTCACTTAAGGGCGAGGAGGGTATCGCAGCTAAGGTGGAAAAGGGCAAGTCAACATTTGCAGGACAGGAAATAAAGGGCAAGACCCTTGGCGTTATAGGTCTTGGAGCCATAGGCGTGCTTGTTTCCAATGCGGCAGCAGCTCTTGGCATGAATGTAATAGGCTACGACCCCTACTTTACATTAAAGAACGCTCTTGCTCTTGACAACAGAGTTAAATTCACAGCAGACTTAGAGGATATATACGCTGCTGCAGACTATATAAGCGTACACGTTCCCGCTACCAAGGAAACTACAAATATGATAAATGCAGAAACTCTCGTCAAGTGCAAGGACGGCGTAAGAATACTTAACTTTGCAAGAAACGAGCTTGTTGACGCAGAGGCTGTCAAGGCTGCTATTGAAAGCGGCAAGGTTAAGTTCTATGCTACGGACTTCCCCAACGAAGGTACAGTAGGCGTTAAGGGTATTATCACTATTCCTCACTTAGGCGCATCTACTGCCGAGGCTGAGGACAACTGCGCGGCTATGGCTGCCGAGGAAATGATGGAATACCTTGAAAAGGGAAATATAATCAATTCCGTAAACTATCCTAACGTATCCGTTCCCATGACTGCAGGCTGCAAGAGAGTGTGCATACTCCATAAGGCAGATGCCCAGGTGGCTGCCGCAGTAGGTACTGCAAGTCAGCTTGTTACAAAGACAAGAGGCGATTACGGTTACACTATCGCTGATGTAACAGCTGCCGATACAGATAAGATAAGCGCTGTTGACGGCGTTATAAAGGTAAGAGTGATAGAATAATTTTTTTTAAGGCTGCTGCAATTAATGTAACAGCCTTTTTTTATTTTGTACTTGACAAAATCCCCTACCTTTGTTATACTCTATATGTTATGCCGCACGAATAGGTCTGTAAGTCGGTTTTATCCGCACCAAACTCGGCGAGTCTTATATAAGGAGGTGTACCCGAATGTACGCAATCATTGAAACAGGCGGAAAGCAGTATAAGGTAGCTGAAGGCGATGTTATCACCGTTGAAAAGTTAGGCGTAGATGCCGATACCAAGTTTACATTTGACAAGGTAGTGGCAGTATGTGACAAAGACAGCTATAAGTTTGGCGCTGACGTTTCTTCCGCAAGCGTAGACGCTACTGTAATCGGCGACGGTAAGGCTAAAAAGGTTATCGTTTACAAGTATAAGCCGAAGAAGGGCTTCCACAAGAAGAACGGACACAGACAGCCTTTCACAAAGTTAAAGATTGACAAGATCAATGCTTAATTCTTAAAAATGATAGAAGTAAGAATAAAAAGAAATCCCATGGACAGAATATCCTCGGTAAGCGTAAGCAATCACGGAGACCCCATAGTGTGTTCTGCCGTGTCTGTACTGCTGCTGAACACTCTCAACTCCATAGAGGTGTTCACCGACGCGCTTTTCACCTATGATGGCGCAGAGGAGGGCGGAGATTCAATCATTACGATAATACGCTATGACGACGAGGGTAAGGCAGAGCTTCTTATGAACAGCCTTGTTCTGGGATATAAGTCTATTGAAGAAAGCTATAAAGACGAAATAGTTGTAATTGATTAGGAGGTGCAAGTGATGCTTAGAATTAACCTTCAGTTATTTGCTCATAAAAAGGGTGTTGGTTCTACAAAGAACGGTCGTGACTCAGAGTCCAAAAGACTTGGCGCAAAGAGAGCAGACGGTCAGGTAGTAAGAGCCGGCAATATCCTTTTCACTCAGAGAGGTACTAAAATACATCCCGGTATAAACGTAGGCAAGGGCGGCAACGATACACTTTTTGCTCTTGTAGACGGCAGAGTTAAGTACGAGAGACTGGGTAAGACTAAGAAGCAGGTTTCAGTTTATCCTGTAGCTGAGTAATTATATTGTATTGAAACTGACCTAACTGACCTATATTTTAGGTCAGTTTTTTTCTCTGAGGATATTGACGTGTATATCGGCGATACAATGCCTTTATACCACAAATTATAAACAAACAGGAGTTGTATGGAATAATATAGGTTTGAAAGGAAGTGAGCGTATGTTTGTAGACAGAGCTAAGATTCATATAAAGGGCGGCAACGGCGGCAACGGTGCTGTCAGCTTTTACAGAGCCAAATATATAACCCACGGCGGACCTGACGGCGGAGACGGCGGCAAGGGCGGCGACGTTATATTTGTAGCCGACGAGGACAAGAACACCCTTATGGATTTTCGTTACAAAAGAATGTTCAAGGCTTCGCCGGGAGAGGACGGCGGCAAGCGGAATTGCACAGGCGCAGACGGAGACGATGTTATAATAAAAGTGCCTGTGGGTACTGTCATAAGAGAAGCCAACAGCAACAAGGTAATGGCAGACCTTACGGTAAACGGTCAGACAAAGACAATAATAAAGGGCGGCAAGGGCGGCAAGGGCAATCAGCACTTTGCCACGCCTACAAGACAAGCGCCCCGCTATGCCGAAAGAGGAAGAACCTCCAAGGAATATGATGTCATACTGGAGTTAAAGCTCATAGCCGATGTGGGTCTTATAGGCTTTCCCAATGTAGGCAAGTCCACAATACTCTCAATGGTGACTAATGCCAATCCCAAAATAGCAAACTACCATTTTACCACCCTTTCTCCCAATCTGGGCGTAGTCCGCAGCCGTTGGGGAGAGGATTTTGTAATGGCGGATATTCCCGGGCTTATAGAGGGTGCAAGCGAAGGCGTAGGCTTGGGTCACGAATTTTTAAGGCACGTTGAGAGAACAAAGGTATTTATCCATGTTGTGGACGGAGCGGCGCTGGAGGGAACAGACCCTATCGACAATATAGAAAAGATAAACGATGAGCTTGAAAAGTACAAGGAAGGACTTTCCAAGCGTCCCACTGTAATAGCCGTAAACAAGATGGATATACCCGAAGCCAAGCAAAACTACGAGAAAATAAAGGAAAGGTATGAAAGCGACACCGTAAAGGTATTTCCCGTGTCCGCAGCCACAAATACAGGTCTTGACGAAATGCTGTCGGCTGTGGCGCAGCTTCTTAAGGAATATCCCGAGGATATAGTATTCGAGGAGGACTATGAGGAATACGACGAGGTAGTCGAGGACAGCGCGCCCTTTACTATTGAGCAGTACAGCGAGCATTATTTCGTTGTGGAGGGCACAGGCGTTGAAAAGATGATGGGCTATACCAATATCGATACGGAAAAGGGCTTTGCCTTCTTCCAGAAATATCTGAGGGAAAAGGGCATAATAGCAGCTCTTGAGGAAAAGGGCATACAGGAAGGCGACACGGTCAAGATATACGATTTGGAATTTGAATTCTATCACTAAGGAGGGATACGCTATGACAAGCAAGCAAAGAGCCTTTTTGAGAAAAATGGCAAGCAGTATAACCCCTGTGGTATCTGTGGGCAAGGGTAGTGTAACTCCCGAAGTGGTGCAGAGTATTGCAGAGGCTCTGGAGGCAAGAGAGCTTATAAAGGTAAATGTACTTGAAAACTGCCCCGACGATGTGAAATACGTTGCCGAGACCTCCGGCGAAAGAGCCAGAGCAGAGGTAGTGCAGGTAATAGGCAGAAAATTTGTGCTTTATAGACCTAAAAAGGATAAGCCCGTAATAGAGCTGCCAAAATAATAAAACAATATCAAAAAGAGCCGTTATAGGCTCTTTTCAGCGTGTCGATAAAATCGACACGCTTGAAAGAAATGCTTATTGGCATTTCTTTCAGTTAGCTAAGGAAGGAACCAGCCGTGTTTTCCGCAATTTAGGCATAAATGCCTAAATTACAGAAAAGTTCCTGTCCTCGGAGGAAGTGAATTCCTCCTGCGGATTAAAGTCTGCGACGCTTTTTTGCAGGCTGTACTTTCTTTTAATTCCTATTTACTGTCAAAATATTGTTTTTTTCGACAGTCTGAAAAGAGCCGTGACAGGCTCTTTTTATGTTATACACAAGGCAAAATGTATGTTGACAAATCCCTATTAATTAACTAAAATAGATATGTATAATTATAGAAACAAAGGAGAGTTGAAAATGTATTGCACAAGAAAAATAACAGATGACATTTACTGGATAGGAGCAAGCGACAGGCGGCTTTCACGCTTTGAGAATATATTTCCCATACCGAGAGGCGTTTCCTATAATTCTTATGTTATTTTAGACGAAAAGACTGTGCTTCTGGATACGGTGGACTATTCCGTAAGCAGACAATTTATAGAGAATCTGGAGCATACTCTTAATGGCAGACAGCTTGACTATATAGTTGTAGACCACATGGAGCCCGACCATTGCGCCGTAATAGGAGATATTCTTTTGAGATACCCCAACGCAGTTCTTATAGGCAATACCAAGACCTTCAATATGATAGACCAGTTCTACGACAATATGAAGTATGAGAAAATAACGGTAGCGGAGGGCGATACCGTAAGCACGGGCAAATATACTCTGCGCTTTGTTATGGCGCCTATGGTACATTGGCCGGAGGCTATGGTGACATTTGAGGAGACTACGGGCACTCTGTTTTCAGCAGACGCCTTTGGTACCTTCGGCGCTCTTGACGGCGTTATATTTGCCGATGAGGTGGATTTTGACAGAGATTGGCTTGACGACGCAAGAAGATATTATACAAATATCGTAGGTAAATACGGCGCGCAGGTACAGGCGCTTTTAAAGAAGGCGGCGGCTCTCGACATTAAGACTATCGCACCTCTCCATGGTCCTGTATGGCGCAGGGACTTGGACTATATACTGGATAAGTACAATAAATGGAGTACCTATGAGCCGGAGGATAAGGGCGTAATGATAGCCTACGCTTCCATGTACGGCAATACGGAAAATATGGCAAACGCTCTCGCCTGTATGCTGGCAGAGGACGGCGTAAGCAATATAAGGGTATACGATGTGTCCGGTACTGATATTTCAACTCTCATATCCGAGGCTTTCAGAGTGAGCCATATAGTGCTGGCGTGTCCTACCTACAACGGCGATATTTATCCCGTTATGGAGAACTTTATTAAAGATATGAAGGCGCTTAATTTACAGAACAGGACAGTTGCCCTTATGGATAACGGCACATGGGCGGCTGTTGCTGCCAAGAAAATGGCGGCGGCTTTTGAAACAATGAAGAATATAACGGTGCTTGAAAATAGCCTTTCCGTTAAGTCCGTTATGTTCGCTTCACAGGAAGACGAGCTTAAGAGCTTCAAGGATGCAATAAAGGCATCAATTTAATAATTTGGTACTTGACAAAATCTGTTAAATGTGATTTAATCATAGTAATCCGATATGAAAAGTAATCTATCGTAGAGGAGGGGTATTTATGCCCGTAGTCAGAATTGAAAATTTAAGCAAGACATTTCATACTGCCAACGGCGACGTTCAGGCGCTTAGAGATATAAACCTAAGTATAGAGCAGGGCGATATATTCGGCATTATAGGACTAAGCGGCGCAGGCAAGTCCACTCTTGTAAGATGTATTAATTTTCTGGAGCTGCCTACGGAGGGCACTGTATATTTTGAGGGCAGCGACCTTAAGAAGCTGCCTCATAAGGAGCTTTTAAAGGCAAGGCAGTCTATGGGAATGATATTTCAGGGCTTTAATCTTCTGGAGCAAAGAACCGCTATCAAAAATATATGCTTTCCCCTTGAAATAGCAGGCGTAGGCAAAAAGGACGCCGAAAAAAGAGCAAGGGAGCTTCTCGCCATAGTAGGGCTTGAGGACAGGGAAAAGTCCTATCCCTCTCAGCTTTCCGGCGGTCAGAAGCAGAGAGTGGCCATAGCCAGAGCCCTTGCCACAAATCCCAAGGTGCTTCTCTGCGACGAAGCAACATCGGCTCTCGACCCCAATACTACAAGGAGCATACTTTCTCTTTTAAAGGAAATAAACGAAACTATGGGTGTTACCGTAATCATAATCACTCATGAGATGAGCGTAATAGAGCAGATATGCAACAGGGTCGCGGTAATAGACAAAAGCCGTATAGTGGAAGAGGGCAATGTAAAGGATATATTTGCCGACCCTAAGTCCGATATGGCTAAGCAGCTTATACTTCCAAAGAATGTAACACATTCTCTTGAAAACTTCAGAACGGTAAGGCTTGTTTTTGACGGACTTTCCTCTTATGAGCCTGTAATTGCCAATCTTATTATGGAATGTAATGTTCCTGCCAATATAATGTATGCCAATACAAAGGATGTAAACGGCGTGGCAGCGGGAGAGATGATAATACAGATACCCGAAGACGCTATGGACAAGGTAAGCGCTTATTTTGACAGAATAGGCATAACGTATAAGGAGGAGATATAATGGAAATTGCCAAGCTGGCGGATCTTCTTGTAAAAGGAACGGGAGAGACCCTTTATATGACCCTTGTATCCACATTTATTGCATATATAATAGGCTTGCCCGTAGGCATTATACTGAATATTACGGATAAGGAGGGTATAACACCAAATAAGGTGGTAAATACCGTGCTGGGAGTTATAGTCAATATTATAAGGTCTATACCCTTTATTATACTTCTGGTAGCCATTATACCCGTTACAAGGTTCATAGTAGGCACGTCCATAGGCTCTACGGCAACAATAGTGCCTCTTACCGCAGCAGCAGGACCTTTTGTGGCAAGAATGGTGGAATCCTCCATAAAAGAGGTAGATCCGGGAGTAATAGAGGCTGCCCAGTCTATGGGGGCGTCGCCCTTGCAGATAATATTTAAGGTGCTTGTTCCCGAGGCAAAGCCATCTCTTATAGTGGGCAGCACAATAGCCGTTACGACTATATTAGGCTATTCCACAATGGCAGGCTTTGTAGGCGGCGGCGGTCTTGGCTCAATAGCCATTAACTACGGCTATTACAGATACCAGACGGATATTATGATGGTGACAGTTGTGCTTCTTGTAGTTGTTGTACAGCTGTTCCAGGAGGTCGGCATGAGGATTACAAGAAAAACCGACAAGAGGATAAATTAATTAAAATTAATATAAAAAAAGAAAGGAAGTTTTAAAATGAAAAAATTCTTATCAATTTTAAGCATCGCAGCTCTTTCAGCAGCTCTTCTTGCAGGCTGCGGCGGCAGCGGCAGCGAGACTGACACAGCTCAGTCAGACGGCGAAGCAACGGTTATCACAGTAGGCGCATCTCCTGCACCTCATGCAGAGATACTTGAGGCGGTAAAGCCTATGCTTGCCGAAAAGAACATTGACCTTCAGATAAAGGAGTTCAATGATTATATTCTTCCAAATACCGCTACTGAAAGCGGCGAAATCGACGCCAACTATTTCCAGCATGGTCCCTATCTTGAGGACTTCAACAATGAAAACGGCACTCATCTTGTATCCGTAGCTGCTATACACTATGAGCCCTTTGGCTTATATGCAGGCAAGACAGCATCTCTCGACCAGCTGGGCGAGGGCGCTACAATAGCTGTTCCCAACGACGGCACTAACGAAGCAAGAGCATTGCTGCTCCTTGAGGCTCAGGGTCTTATCACTCTTAAGGAGGACGCAGGCTTTACTGCAACTAAGCTGGATATAGTCGACAATCCTAAGAATATAGAGATACAGGAAATGGAAGCTGCTCAGATAGCAAGAGCCCTTGCAGATGTGGATATGGCAGTAATAAACGGAAATTACGCTATTGAAGCAGGACTTAAGGTAAGTGACGCCGTAGCAGTAGAGGATAAGGAATCAGAGGCTGCTCAGACCTATGCAAATGTACTTGTAGTAAAGGAAGGCAATGAGAACAATGAGGCTGTTCAGGCTCTTGCCGAGGCTTTACAGAGTGATGAGATAAAGGAATTTATGGAAACTAAATACGAAGGCGCAGTAGTTCCTATTTTCTGATAAAAATATAAAAGTATAAGTAACAAAAGTGAGGTTTGCTTGGCAAGCCTCACTTTTTTGTATAGAAATGAGGTTGTAGTGTTGAATTTTTGTATAGTACGCATATAACCCAAAATCTCCCAAAATCAAATAAAGCTGCCGCATTATGATTTTTTTCATAAATCATAACGCGACAGCTATATCGGTGTGGTCACTATATATTAATTATATAGCTTGTTCATATATCCCCGCTCTGTCATTTATGACAAGCACTCTGAGCAGCGTTTCGCTTATTTCCAGTCCCTTGTCCGTACCCTTGAGAATACCTTTATCATAGAGCTTCTGTACAGTAGCCTTGCCCCAGTCAGGCACTTCGCTTATTCTGTTGTATACCTTATCGCGATACTTATAGACCATATCATTGGCTTCCTTTTTCGCAATTTCTCTTACCTGTGCTTCTGTCATATCGTCCTTCCTCCAAGTCTTTTTAAAATTATCAACATTTCCGTAAAGTTTTTTCAGCTTTGCAGGGGTGCTGCCCCAGTCTGGAAGCTGAAAATGTGGCATATCCACAGGGCTTGTCCAGTCGCCGCCCCATTCAAGTCCTAAGCTCTTGCCTATTTTACCTACCTTCTGAAACCAGCTTCCGCTTGTATTGTAAGCGCCCTTGCCGTCATTCCTTATTACATCAAAGGCAATGCCCCATTGGTGCATTGAACTGTATGAGCTGCCCCTTGCGTTTGTAACAATGCTTCCGGGATTTGTCCTGCCTTGAGCGTAAAGAGCGTCCTGCTCCGCAACAGAGCGAAAGCACTCTCCCAGCTTAACAATAAGCCCCTGCTTTGCGCACTCGCTTACAAGACTTGCCGCAAGCTCCTGTAAACGAGGATGACACATACTAATATCTCTGCTCATGCTTATTCCTCCACCTCCGGCAAGCCTGCCGTACTTGTAAGCAAGCTCAGTACACCTGCCAATATACTTGCGCTTACAACGTTTATCCAGTTCACCTCGTCAAGCACAACTGCTGTGCCTATCATGGCTATTGCGCTTTGCGCCATAGTCTTTATTGCTCTTATTGCTGCCGCCTTTAACCATGTTTTTGTCATAATTATACCTCCTTGACAAATTTATTATCTGAAAACCCTCTTTTCAGGTCATTTAGGTCTTCTTTTATGTCCTCTATCTCTTTCTCTGTTACTTCTTTTGCTGTTTCCAGCTTATATGTTCGCTCTATCAAGCTGTTATGCTTATTCACCTTGATTTCCAGCTGTTCTATTCTGTAAGTTATGAGCTTGGTGTTTATAATAACGCCTATCAATCCTCCGAAAGCAGAGCTAGCTGCTCCTATGATTGCTACCACTATTGCTCCCATTATGCAGCCTCCTTTAATATCTGTATGCGTTTACGGTCAGATAAGCGCCTATCGTTGTCGAATACACAACTGCCAATATTGTACCGGAATATACATTTTCGTTAAGGTTTTCCGATGCATAACTGGAATACAATGTCTTTGCTCCCGTGCCGTTAATATTAAGCGTACGCAGACCGGAAAAACCGCCACAGTTATGGTGAATATATATAAGCACAAGAGAGTTTGACAATGTGTATCCCGTACAGGATACTATCAGACTGTTTGTATTGGTATTTGTACACTCGCCATAATATACGGGCAGCATACCGTCCAGCTTCTTTTTATCCGAAGCGCTCATAAGACCGTTTGCCGATGTAGTCGCCAAGGCAGTACCCGCCTTTTTGCCAAGCTCGGTGTAAATAACCTTATTCTGCAAAGGACAAAGGCTTGAGCTGTTCAGCGCCGTATCCACCTTGTAATCAATGGCTATAAGGTGATACTGCCCGTTGTAAATAAACGTCGCCGTATCTCCCGCATTTATTACATTAGCCGCTATTGCAGCGCCTTTGTGGTATATATTTTTAGCTCCCGTACTCGTTATGTTAAGAGTAGCGCTTGCAGGCACGGCATAAGTAAATTTTACTGTAACAATATTGCCCGTAACTAGCTTGTAACCCGTAATACTCACAGTCTTAGCCGCAGTAGTAGCTGCAGTAGAACACGTGCCGTAAGAACCGCTTGCGGAATCTCCTTTATCGCCTTTTGCGCCCGTAGCTCCTTGTGCTCCTTGGTCGCCTTTAGGTCCTTGAGGTCCTTGCAAGCCCTGTGCGCCTGTCGCCCCTGTCGCTCCTCTCGACGGCTTACTTGTATCCTTGCCGTTTATGTACCAATTGCCATTATCTCCTATTGTGGGCGTAGCGCCGTCAGCGCCTTTAGGTCCTTGCGGTCCTGTTGCGCCTGTATTTCCCTGTGGTCCTTGCGCGCCTCTCGACGGCTTTGTCGTGTCCACGCCATTTATGTACCAATTTCCGTTGCTGCCTATTGTAGGCGTTGCACCATCTGCGCCCTTATCGCCTTTAGCTCCTGCTGCTCCTGTTGGACCTTGTGGTCCTTGTGCGCCTGTTGCTCCTGTTGGTCCTGCCGGTCCTGTATTGCCCTTATCGCCTTTAGGACCTTGCACACCGTCTGCCCATGTACCGTCGCTGCGCAGATACTTGTTTGCAGCTGTAGGCTGCGGAAATTTTACGCCGTTTATTGTATCTGCGTGTATGTCAATACCATATATGTCCTTGTATGGCTCATTTTCCTTGCCTATCCTTGTACCGCTTACTCCCGTAGCGTCAATCTTAGGCGCCTTGTATGTATTGCCTCTTATAGTCCCGATTACGCTTATGGACTGCACATTTTCGATATTGTTACCGCCCATATTCAGATTGCCTCTGATAAATGTTTCGGGTAAATTTGCGCTGCCGCCTACGGTCAATTCATTGCCTACGGTCATATCTCCAAACTCAACGCGTTGACCGTGTGTTATTATATCTCCCACAAGCTCAGTAGTGCCGTTTACCCTCAGAGAGCCTGCAGCCCTGTTTTTATTTGTGGCAGGGTCAATATCCTCCACAGGCTGACCGTTCTGCCACTTGCCCACTTGTACATCATCTGTTCTGAGCGTGCCCTCTACCGTACCGCCGCTCTTTGAGAGATAATCGTCCTCGATTTTTGTCACCTTTACGGCGACCTCGTTTATAGCCGCCACTACCTTTGCAAGCAGCAGCGCCATAAATTTCTTAAGTCCTGTTATATCCAAAAATTTCATATTAATCACTCCTTAAGCAAAGAGTGCCTCTATTTCGGCAGTAGTTATAGCTGTAATGCTGTCCAGCTTCTTTTTATCTCCGGCGCTCATAAGTCCCATTGCGGACTGTGTAGCCGCGGTTGTAGGCGCATGAGCTGTCTGAGAATGGTCATAAGCGGTTTTTGTCCAGTCGCCTCGACCTGCAGTGGAAGAGGTGTTACCAATAGCCAGGCTTGCCGATACCTCCACAAATGCCGTGCCCGACCATCTGTAAGCCTTGTTTGTGGTAAGGTCAACATATACCTTGCTTGCCTCTCCCTGTATATTTGTGGTGTGTGCGCTTTCTTTGTAGAACTTGCCGCCGCTCAGGTAACCCTCTACAATATCATCAACAAAAGCGGGCAGCTGCGCCGCAGGCACTTTGCCGTCGCTTCCAAGCTCAGCCACGCCGCCTGCTGAGCCTTTTTCGCTTGAGTTGAGCTTCTTGTCAAGCTCCGCCTTTACAACCTTATTCTGTACGGGATTGGAGCTTGAGCTTTGTAATGTATCGTCTACAACGGTTTTGTTAGCCCCTGCCGTAATTCCATCCAGCTTTTCTTTGTATGCGTTTGTAAAATCGTTTGTAGATAAGTCCTTTCCGCTTACCTTGTCTACCTTTAGTGCAAGCTCCTCGTCAATATTTTCAACAAGAGCCGCCAAGCCTGTAAGATCCAAAAATTTACTCATATTTCATCTCTCCTTTTATATTTAAGCCTTAAAAAGCTCTGAAATTTCCTCTATTGTTATAGGTATCATCGATTTTATATCCTCCTCTGCCTTTTCAACTCTTTCCACAAGCTGCTGATATATGCCGGGACTTGCCTCGGTAGGTATAAGTCCGCATTTTTTACCGCAGCTGTGTATTCTTATAAGCACGGTGTTTGTCGTGATACATTTTTCGCCGGAGCAGCTTCCACATTGAAGAGACACCTCCATAAGTCCTTCGTCTGTGAGAACCTCCCACGGCACAGGACATTTGTTGTCCTTAAGCTCTATGCTGTAGCAGCTATCCTCCTTGTCCACCCTGTTGAAGGTAACGGTTACCAAAGGAGCATGCCGCCATTCATCGTCGATAAGTCTGAATTCAGCCATCAGATAATTTCTTGAATCAGAAACGACCCTTGTGACGTCAAGTCTTTTAAGGTCTTGTCCCACTATTATGAATTTCAGCAAATCAGCCACCTCCTTAGGGTCTTTTCACCCCGAAAAAATACTAGCATATATAATGTGACAAAGTGCGACATTTAAAATAAAAATAGGCATAAAAAAAGAACTGCCCTATTGACAGTCCCCGTTAAGGCTTTCAATAAAGCAGCTTCTTGTAATTATTGCCTATATATTATACGTTAAATCTGAAAAGTATAACGTCTCCGTCTTTTACCACATAATCCTTGCCCTCGCTTCTGTATACTCCCGCCTCCTTGGCGGCAGCTACGGAGCCAAGACGCACAAGATCGTCGTATGTAACGACCTCGGCGCGAATAAAGCCTCTTTCAAAATCAGAGTGTATCTTGCCTGCGGCTTGGGGCGCTTTCGTGCCGTTTTTTATTGTCCAGGCTCTTACCTCTGTGACACCTGCGGTAAGATAGCTGAGAAGTCCCAAAAGGGAATAGCTTGCCTTTATGAGCCTGTCCAGACCGCTGGCTTCGCAGCCGAGATCCGCAAGGAATTCCAGCTTTTCATCAGGCTCAAGCTCAGCTATTTCCTCCTCTATTTTGGCGCATACCACAAATACTCCTGAGCCCTCCTCCTTGGCAAGCTCCCGAACCGCCTTTACGTATTCGTTGCTCTCTCCGTCGTCTGCCAAATCCTCCTCGGCTACATTTGCCGCATATAGCACAGGCTTTCTGCTGAGCAAAGTAAGGCTGTCTGCATACGCCGCGTCCTCGTCGCTTGCAAATTCCAGAGTACGCGCGTTCCTGCCCTCCTCAAGAGCTGCCTTTATCTCCTTTAATACAGCAAGCTCCTTGGCAAGAGATTTGTCGTTCATAGCCTGCTTCTGAGTTTTGGCTATTCTTTTTTCCACGACCTCCAAATCCGCAAGTATAAGCTCCAGATTTATTGTTTCAATATCCCTTACAGGGTCCACCTTTGCCTCAACGTGTACAATATTGCTGTCCTCAAAGCAGCGAACTACGTGTACTATGGCGTCGACCTCTCTTATGTGTGAAAGGAACTTATTGCCAAGTCCTTCGCCCTTGCTTGCGCCCTTTACAAGTCCTGCAATGTCCACAAACTCAATAACGGCAGGAGTAACCTTCTGGGTGGTATACATATCCGCCAGTACGTCAAGCCTTTTGTCGGGAACAGGCACTATGCCCACATTAGGGTCTATGGTACAGAAAGGGTAGTTTGCAGACTCTGCGCCGCCTCCTGCCAGCGAATTGAAAAGTGTGCTCTTGCCTACATTGGGCAAGCCTACTATTCCTAGTTTCATAAATATATCTCCTTACATTAAAAGAGGCGGAAGCCCCGCCTCTATTATAATTTTAATCTCTGCCTGCAACAGCGCCTATAAGTAAGCCTAAAAGGAATACCAAAAGAGAAAGAGCTGCAGCGCATATAGCCAGCTTCGGTCTTTCCTCATCGGGTACGAACACACCGTTGAGAGAATGTGCTCTTGCTTCCTGCTCTGCTGCGCGATAATGCTTTGTTGGTCTTGCGTATCTCATAAAAAATCCTCCTTTATATAATTTTCGCCTGTATTTATAAATAGTATATCACATTTATACGGAATATAAAAGAGTAAATTTCACAAATTTTGGATTGAAGCCTTGCGTAAAAAGAAGTATACTGATATAAAAGACTAACTATTAAAAGTCAAGACAAAATCATTAAAATTCCAAAGAAATATTTTGAATCAAAAGAACATTGAAA
>CANRBC010000025.1 GCA_947628755.1 uncultured Clostridia bacterium
GATGTAACACAATTATACATTATGTAAAGTGACAAAAAGCGACAAACATTTCCACTTGGAGATGTTTTTTTGTTTTTTAGGCAGAAAATCGACCCTTCCACCATGCTTCGCATGGTCCCCCTCCCCTCCGACGCCTGCAATAAAACACGCTGTGTTTTATTGCAAGGCTAGGGGAGGCTGGGGTTGTGGAGAGAGCTGGCTTTTGCTGAAAGCAAAAGTGCTGAATTTGTCAAATTCAAAAGTGTTGAAACTATTGTAGAGGCTGTTAGAGAGAAAATGGTTGTCCGTGCTACCTCCTCCCCTCTAGCCTCCCCTAGCCCGTCAGGGCGTCGGAGGGGAGGGGGACCGCCGTTAGGCGGTGGAAGGGTCGGGACTGTCCGATACTTCGGTACAATGAAGCTGTCAACGCAGTCAAAAACTTTACAATAATACGGCATTGAACTGCGTTGACTGAGAGGTCGATTTTACCTCACCACATTAAAAAAGGTATCGCACCATAAATGCGATACCTTTTTCATCATATCTTTTCAACGCCAAGTGTAACGTTTTCGCCGTTTATATTCCATTCCTTGCTTATAGCGGTTTCGCCCTCGCAAATATCGTCTGCAAGAACGTCGGTGGAAATAGCGTCTTTATTATTGGCAAATATCTCGGCGATTTTGGAGTTACCCTTATGGTATACCTTTATTCGGTCAAGTACCTCAAAATCGGCTTCCTTTCTCATAGTCTGTATCTTGGAAACAAGCTCTCTTACAAAGCCCTCCTCAATAAGCTCCGGTGAAAGCTCCGTACTCAATACAACAGTCGTAGACTTGTCGCTTTCTGCTACATAGCCCTCTGCCTGTGCGGTATCGGTAAGCACATCGTCTTCCGAAAGCTCTATATCCGTGCCGTCAACGGTAAACTTAATCACGCCGTTGGTCTTAAGCTCGTTCATAAGAGCGTTGCCGTCACCGTTTCTGAGATACTCGCCTATGGCGGGCACCAGCTTGCCGTACTTTCTGCCCAAGGTTCTAAGCTGAGGCTTGAAATTATAGCTTGTGAATCTGCTTACATCATCTACAAACTCCAGATGCTTTACGTTCAGCTCGTCAAGTATAATATCGTAATATTCCTCGTCAAGATGCTTTTCCGCCTTTATATACATATTGCCAATAGGCTGTCTGTTCTTGATATTGGCAGTATTTCTGGCAGCACGTCCTGCAACAACGGCAGAAAGCACTAGCTCCATATTTACCTCCAGCTTTTCGTCTATCATGCTCTCGTCAGCTTCGGGGAAGTTGCAAAGATGAACTGACTCGGGAGTGTTGGTATCAACCTTTCTGACGAGATTCTGATACATATTCTCAGCCATAAACGGCGTAAAGGGCGCTGACAGCTTAGCCATAGTCACAAGCACGGTATAAAGTGTCATATAGGCGTTTACCTTATCCTGTGGCATATCCTTTCCCCAGAAGCGCTCTCTTGAACGCCTTACATACCAGTTGGAAAGCTCGTCCACAAAGTCCGCCATAGCTCTTGCGGATTCGGTTATCTTGTAGTTTTCAAGAGATTTGTCCACAAACTTCACAAGAGTATTGAGCTTTGAAAGCACCCACTTATCCATAGGCGCGAGCTTGTCGTATTCCAGCTTATAATTAGTCGGGTCAAAGTTATCTATATTAGCGTAAAGTACAAAGAAGGCATAGGTGTTCCACAGCGTACCCATAAACTTTCTCTGATACTCGTTTACTGCCTTATCGTCAAAGCGGTTGGGCAGCCATGGCGCTGAATTGGCATAGAAATACCACCTTACGGCGTCAGCTCCCTGATTGTCAAGGACTGACCACGGGTCAACTACATTGCCAAGATGCTTGGACATCTTTCTGCCCTCTCTGTCCTGTACATGACCTAAAACTATAACGTTCTTATAAGGACTTCTGTCAAATATAAGAGTGGATATAGCCATAAGAGTGTAGAACCAGCCTCTTGTCTGGTCTATTGCCTCTGAAATAAAATCGGCAGGATAGTTCTCGTCGAATATCTCCTTGTTCTCAAAGGGATAATGCCATTGTGCAAAGGGCATTGAACCTGAATCGAACCAGCAGTCTATAACCTCGGATACTCTGTGCATTTTGCCGCCGCACTTGGGACAGTTCAGCTCAACAGCGTCTATATAGGGCTTATGAAGCTCTATATCATCGGGACAGTTGTCGCTCATCTCCTTAAGCTCTGCAATAGAGCCTATTGCGTGTCTGTGACCGCACTTACACTCCCATATGGGCAGCGGAGTTCCCCAGTATCTTTCTCTTGAAAGACCCCAGTCTATAACGTTTTCAAGGAAATTGCCGAAGCGACCAGTCTTTATATTGTCGGGCATCCAGTTTACGGTATTGTTATTCTTTAAAAGGTTGTCCCTTACCTTTGTCATTTCTATGAACCAGGTATCTCTTGCATAGTAGAGAAGCGGAGTATCACAGCGCCAGCAGAAAGGATAGTCATGCTCAAAGGGAATAGCCGCATAGAGCTTTCCGCTTTCCTCAAGACGCTTTAATATTTCCTTATCTCCGTCCTTTACGAATACTCCTGCAAGACCCTCTACCTCTTCCGTAAAGCAGCCCTGGTCGTTTACAAGCTGTATAAAAGGCAAATCAAAGCGTCTGCCTACTCTGGCGTCGTCCTCACCAAAAGCAGGAGCAATATGAACTATGCCTGTACCGTCAGTAAGCGTTACATAGTCGTCCTCAGTTACGAAGAAGGCTCTCTTGTCGGGCTTGGCGTAGGGGAACAACGGCTCGTAGTCCATGCCTACAAGCTCCTCGCCCTTATAGGTCTCTATTACCTCATATTCCTTTACAACATCGTCAAGAAGCGCCTCCGCCATAATATAAATATGACCGTCGGCTGCCTTTACCTTTGAATAATTTTCTCTCTTGTTTACACAAAGAGCCGTGTTTGAGGGCAGCGTCCACGGAGTTGTGGTCCATGCAAGGAAGTAGGTGTTGTCCTCGCCTATTACCTTAAATCTGGCAACACATGATGTTTCCTTTACATTCTTGTAGCCCTGCGCTACCTCGTGTGAGGAAAGAGCAGTACCGCAGCGCGGACAGTAGGGCACGATTTTGTGACCCTTGTAGAGAAGTCCCTTTTCCCATATCTGCTTAAGCGCCCACCACTCGGATTCTATATAGTCGTTGTGATAGGTAACATAAGGGTCGTCCATATCTGCCCAAAAGCCTACTCTGTCGCTCATCTCTCTCCAGAGGCTTTCGTATACGAATACGGAATCCTTACACTTCTTTATAAAAGGCTCTACGCCGTAATCCTCTATCTGAGGCTTGCCGCTTATGCCAAGCTGCTTTTCAACCTCCAGCTCAACGGGTAAGCCGTGAGTATCCCAGCCTGCCTTTCTCAGCACCTTATAGCCCTTCATAGTCTTGTAACGGGGTATAAGATCCTTTATAACTCTTGTCAGAATGTGTCCTATATGAGGCTTGCCGTTAGCAGTGGGAGGACCGTCGTAAAATGTAAATACGGGACAGTTCTCTCTAGCCTTTATGGACTGACCGAAAATATCCTTTTCTTTCCAGAAGCTCAATATCTCTTTTTCTCTTTCGACGAAATTGAGATTGGTGCTTACCTTATCATACATTGGAAAATTCTCCTTTCAAAATTATCGCTCACCGCCTATAAAGGCGGGGACTTTTCGCATCTGATAAAAAAAGCTGCTGAGCCCGACAGGACGCAGCAGCGTGGTACCACCTGAATTGATATAAAAATATCCTCTCATTGTCCCTTAACGCGGGAAACGTCGCAGTCTACCTGCTTTGTCAAAAGCTCTCGGTGCGCCACAGTCAAAGTGATTTTCACATAAAAGCTCATCATCGGCTTCCACCTATGTCCGACTCTCTGGTGAATACGCAAGTATGCTACTCTCTTTGCTATAATGTTTAACAATCCCTATAATTATAATATCTTTTTTTTGATTTGTAAAGGGTTAATTTTATTTTTTATGCATACAGAGGATACTTAGCCGTAATAGCGGCAACTCTCTTGGCTGCTTCCGCCTTGTTTGCCTCATAGTCCTTGGCAACAAGCGTGATTATATCGGCTATTTCAGTCATATCCTCCTCGACCATGCCTCTTGTGGTGGCTGCGGGAGTACCAAGTCTTATACCGCTTGTAACAGATGGCTTTTCGGGGTCGAATGGTATGGCGTTCTTGTTGCAGGTAATGCCTACCTCGTCAAGTCTTGTTTCAAGCTCCTTGCCTGTGATGCCCATAGGTCTTAAGTCCACAAGCATAAGGTGATTGTCCGTGCCGCCTGATACTATATTGAAGCCGTTTGCAATAAGTCTTTCGCTAAGCACCTTTGCATTTGCCACTACCTGCTTTGCATACTCCTTGAATTCCGGCTGCAAAGCCTCATGGAAGCATACTGCCTTTGCTGCAATTATGTGCATAAGAGGACCGCCCTGTATACCCGGGAATATAGCCTTGTCAATGAGCTTTGCGTGCTCCTCCTTACAGAGTATCATACCGCCTCTCGGACCTCTTAATGTCTTGTGAGTGGTAGTCGTTACAAAATCTGCATAGGGTACGGGGCTTGGATGAAGACCTGCGGCTACAAGTCCTGCAATATGAGCCATATCTACCATAAGATATGCTCCTACCTCCTTGGCAACATCACTGAAAAACTTGAAATCTATAATTCTGGAATAAGCGGAAGCGCCTGCTATTATGAGCTTTGGCTTGCTTTCGTGAGCAATGCGCCTTACCTCGTCATAGTCTATGGTGCCTGTTTCCTCGCTTACGCCATAGGGTACTATATTGTACTGCTTGCCGCTCATATTTACCGGTGAACCGTGAGTAAGGTGACCGCCGTGGGCAAGGTTCATGCCCATAACGGTATCGCCGGGCTTAAGCACAGCAAAGAATACCGCCATATTTGCCTGTGCGCCGGAATGAGGCTGCACATTGGCGTGCTCTGCTCCGAACAGCTTGCAGGCTCTGTCTCTTGCAAGGTTTTCAGCTATATCCACCTTATCGCAGCCGCCGTAATATCTCTTGCCGGGATAGCCCTCTGCATACTTGTTTGTAAGAGGTGAACCCATTGCAGCCATAACAGCCTTTGATACAAAGTTTTCGGAGGCTATAAGCTCAATGTTTTTTCTCTGTCTGGCAAGCTCGGCGTCTATTGCCGCCGCTATTTCGGGGTCTGTGTTTTTAATGTTCTCAAAATCGTACATAATTATCCTCCTATGGTAAATCAAATAGAAAAATTAGGTTTATTTTAGTTTAATACAAATGCTCTTTGTTGTCAATGTGAAACCTTCATTTTTTCCACAGCCTTTTTAAGCTGCAAGTCATAATCCGTATTGTATTTTGCCTCCGTACCCGTTACTACGGGAATCTCATAGTCAAGGGAATTTTCCACCTCTATATCGGGAGATACGCCCTTTCCGTCTATACATTCTCCCTTTGGCGTATAATACCTTGCGGTAGTCAGCTTTACGGCGCTGCCGTCTGTAAGGGGGAATGTAGTCTGTACAACGCCCTTGCCGTAGGTATTCTTTCCTATTATCACACCCTTGCCCGTATCCTTTACGGCAGCTGTCAGAAGCTCTGCCGCAGACGCGCTGTGCTCGTTTACAAGCACGGCAAGAGGTATGTCTATTTCATTTTCGGCAGAATTTATATATTCCTTTTTGCCGTTTTTATCCTCCGTATAGGTTATAACGCCCTTCGGTATTATCTCATCGGCTATTTTTGCAACTATATCCAGCAAGCCTCCGGGGTTATCTCTCAAATCTATTATAAGAGAGGTTATTCCCTGTTCTCTCAGCTTTTTGTACTCCGCCATATACTGGTCGTATGTAACGGATTCAAAGCCGCTGAGCTTTATATAGCCTATATTTCCGTCTATTACAGCAGAAGCGACTGTTGGCTGGTCTATATCCTCTCTTGTGACATCCGCCTCATAGGTGGAATTGTCCGATGGTCTGAAAAGTCTGAGCTTTATGGTAGTGCCCGGCTTTCCTCTCACCATTTCCACAGCGTCGGCATAGTTATCGTAGTTCACCTTTTTGCCGCCTACCTCTATGAGCTTATCTCCGGGGCGCAGTCCCGACTTTTCCGCAGGAGAGCCTTCGTACACCGTGTTTATGAGTATACTGTAATCATTTGCATCTATGGTCATAACAGCGCCTATGCCCACATAGTTTCCCGTGGTCTTTATTTTGTAGTCATCATAATCCTCGGCAGATATATATGTAGAATACTTGTCTGTGGAATCATAGAGCATACCTAAGTATATTCCCTCGAATACCTTGCTCTCGTCTATATCTCCCACATAGTTTTTATCCATTATGCCGTATATTGTTTTTGCCTTCGTTTCGTAGCCGTAATCCTTTTTCACATAGACCCTGTAACCTGTGTACAGGGCATTTGCCGCCATAAAAACTGCTATTGCCGTAATTATGCCGTATAAAAAGCCTTTTTTTAAATCATTATTCATATACAAACACCGCCTCATTTAAAATTCTATGCAAAAACATATACTATATAACCGTGTTTGCCCACTTTTTCTTCATTACTCTTGCCTCGCTGAATATGAGCTTGAAAAACTCCTCGGAATACACCAAAGCATAAGTCACATATATGGGAAGCCCCAGTATTTTAGAGCCGAGGAACGCCATAGGCACGCCTATAAGCCATACGCTTGCGGTATCCGTTATAAGTCCGAACAGAGTATCTCCGCCGTTTCGGAGTATACCCACTATATTTATATAGTTCAGATTCTTTACGGTAAGACCGATAGCCACAATATACACCATATACAGGGCATAGCGTTGTCCCAGCTCGTCTATATCGAAAAAGCTGATTATAAAAGGAGCGAGGATTGCCAGTATTATTCCAGAAGCTATTGAAAATATTACTGTAAGTCCCGTGGACTTAAAGGCATAGTCTATTGCCCTTTCCGCATCCCTTGCGCCCAGAGTATTGCTTATTATGATGCCGCAGGCTGCGCCTATACCGAAGCCCGATACCACAAACAGATTCTGCACAGAGCCTGCCACCTGTACCGCAGCCTGGGATTGAGTGCCGCTGTATTTATAGGCTATGTTGTATATAGTAGTGCCCAGCGCCCACATAAATTCATTGAAAAGCACGGGAGTTGCCACAATGGCATAGCGTGAAAGAAATTTCCCATCCCACTTTACATAGTCTGAAATTTTCGGCGCAAGCACAGGAATTTTCCTTACGATAATAAGAGTTATCTGCACCGTTACCTCTATGGAACGGGCGCAGAGAGTACCCAAAGCCGCGCCTCTTACTCCCATATTCATAGCGAATATAAATATGGAGTTGAATACTATGTTTGAAACAAGGGATAAAAGCGTTGTAAGCATAGGCTGCTTTGCCTCGCCTATGGCCTTGAGGGATGCGTTTACCGTAGTTGTAAAAGCCGTTATAAAATAGCTGAAGCCTATTATTTTAAGATAACCCATGCCTAAATCTATGACCTCGCTGTCCCGAGAATATATGCTCATTATGGTATGGGGTATCACTCTTGTTCCAAGAAAGAACACCAAAGCCGCAAGCTCGGATATAATAAGTCCTATACCGAGCACCTTTCTGACGCCCTTTATATCGCCGCTGCCCCAATACTGTCCCATAAATATAGACGCGCCGCTGGATACGCCAAAGCATATAAGCACAAAAAGAAAGAACACCTGATTGCTCAGCCCAACAGCCGTAACACTGGCTGCGCCCAGCTTTCCCGTCATGAAGGTATCCATTATGTTTATAAGCGAATTTATAAGCTCGTTGAGCATTATGGGTATGGCAAGACCCGTTATGTTTTTAAGAAAAACCTTATCCTTGAATAAATCCTTCATTATTTTTTCAAATTCTCCTTGAAATAAATTTCATACTAGGATATGATAACATTATAAGGAAATAATTTCAACACAAATAAATAAAAATAATAAATTTGTAATCGGAGGTGTAAATATGTTAGGCAACAAAACAGTATTCGTAACAGGCTCATCAAGGGGAATAGGTAAGGCGACTGCCGCCCTGTTTGCCGCAGAGGGCTACAATGTGGCAATAATGTGCAAAAGCTCCACAAGAGAGCTGGAGGCGACCTACAAGGAGCTTACCGCATATACTCCCGACGTACTGGCATTGCAGGGAGATCTGTCCGACTATACGATAGCCTCCTCCGCCGTAAGCAAAATAATAAATAAATTTGGCGGTATAGACGTGCTTGTAAACAACGCAGGCATATCCTATATGGGACTTTTCAACACAATGAAGCCGCAGGATTGGAAAAACGTAATAGACAACAATCTTTATTCAACAATAAACTGTACTCATCTTGTGCTTCAAGATATGATAAAGGAGCATAGGGGAAATATAGTAAACATTTCGTCTATGTGGGGACAGACGGGAGCCTCCTGCGAAGCAATTTATTCCGCAACAAAGGGCGCTATAAACGCCTTTACACGCTCTTTGGCAAAGGAGCTTGCTCCAAGCAAAATAAGGGTAAACGCTATTGCCTGCGGCGTAATAGATACGAAAATGAATAGCTTCCTTACGGTAGAGGAAAAATACGACCTTATGAACGAGATACCCATGGGACGCTTCGGCACTCCCGAGGAGGTAGCAAAGCTGGCGCTTTTCCTTGCGGAAAAGGACAGCTCCTATATGACGGGACAAATCATAAATTTAGACGGCGGAATGATTTGATAAGAAAGGTTATTTGTATTGTATACATAAAGGCTCTGATACAAAATTTAATCTAGCAACTCACATAAGCAAGGCTTCAACCATAAATCAAATAAAGCTGTTCCATTATGATATTTTTCATAAATCATAATAGGACAGCTTCTGTTTTGTCAGTTATAAATTATAATATATCTAAATCAGCTGTATTATATCAGCCGATTATTTCGTCTTTTTTCTCAAGTATAGCGGCAACCGCCGTACAAGCGGGACAGTCGCAGAACCTAGCGCCCTTTGCCTTTATTTCAACGGCATGAGCGTTGATGTTCTTTGCCATTTCCTCCCCGAATACCTTTATGCCTGCCTCAGAGCCGCTGAAGGCTATAAGAGCATCTATGGGCATAATATCCTCCTCAAGCTCGGCTATAAGAGCTGCGGAAGCCTCCGCCTCCTTTGCCGTACCTGCTGCGTCAAGCCATGCCTTTGAAGCCTCTTTAGCTTCCGGGCAGCAAGACGGAGCAGCCATAAGCTCATTTACCTTACCCTTTACATACTCTCTGATTTCATTAGTCATACTTATTCCTCCTTATTTTTTTCTCATTATTGCCCATACAAGGGAATTATCTCTCTGACTGTACACAAAGCCGCAGGTAACGTTCATTTTTTTATCACGGTACTCTATTTCGCTTAGCTCCTCCTCGTCGTCATAGATCTTTTCCCTGTAATCCTTACCCAGTACGGTGGTAATATCACCTATATATTTACAATCGTTCACACCGTTTACATTTATATCTATATATTCAAAATCGGCGGTAATATCGGTTATTTTGTCCTTTTTTTCCGTAATGCGCCATTCCTCGAAGTTGTGAACGCCCTCGCCCTCGGGAAAACGGTCTGTTACGGTATATTTGCCTGTATCTATATCTGAAAAACGGTCGCCTACGGCTGTTCCGTTAAATTTAACATGGGACAGATCCACCGATTTGACACCGCCGCAGCCGCTCAGCAACAATATCGCAGCAGTCAGCGCCGCCAACAGTCTTTTCATTTATATCAGTCCTCTTCACCGTCATATTCCTGAAACATACCCTCGAAAAGGTGCTTCTCGACTATTCTTGCGCAGTCCACAACACAGCCGCGGCAGCTTCTTATTCTGTCTGTAACTCCGTCTGTTCCTCTTATATCGGAGCAGAGAAGAGAGCTGTTCTTTTCCTTGAATTCCTCCGCCATAGCTCTGCCCAGAGCAAAGGTATCCAGCTTTGACCCGGGTTCCTCCATATTGCCGTCGCTGTTCTTAAGACCTGCAAGAAATATCATAGCGCATACGCTGCCGCATACGTTATACATTCCCGCTATGCCAAGACCGAAGCCTTCGCTTGCTCTGAAAGCCGTTCTCTCGTCCATTCCCATCATCTCGCAGTATGTACATACCACCGCCTGGCAGCAATTATATCCTCTCTTGTGCCTGTCATAGGCTTCATAGACCTTACTTCTCATATAACTACCTCCTGTTCTTTATATAATGATTATCCTATGACAAGTATAACTCATAATTTAAGGAATTTCAACCAAAAAATAACTGCTGCAAAAAAATTTTGCAGCAGTATTCTGAAAAATTCAGGGAGAGGGGATAGCCCTTTTATTTCTCACTATAAGTATATTGCAAAAAATAAAGTTTTGTGCTTGGTCATTTTTTCATGCTACATTGAGGTGCTCCTCTCCGGCTCATTTATTTCCGGCGATTTTATAACAGGCTGAGTCAATCCGGGAGCATTGCGTTCTACTGAGTTATCTCCGGCGGCAAGCTCTGTCAGACTGGTTTCGCGCACATGAGAACCCGGAACATTTATTTTAAACTTTGTTACAAATGCCCTTTCTCTTTCTGTAAGCTCCTGACCGTTATAAGCTCTGGCGTATATTCTTGTTGCCTCGTTTACATTTTTTAAGGCATTGTTTTTTGATGAAATATCCTTTGCCAAAGCGCGGCTTTCTTCATATTCCTCTACATCACGCATATTTTTTTCAACAGTTGACGCTCTTGAAAAGAACCTCTGAAATCCTGTCAAGGGTTTGACTTCGGGCTTTATTTCGGGAACAACGCCCGGAGTAATTACGGGAGCTACCATTCCCACAGCGGTTTTAATGCCTATAAAGGGCATTTCTACCTTGCCGGAGGGATTCTTTTGCCATTTAAAGGGATTTGACATAAGTCGGAAATTTTCCGCTATTTCAGAAAATACCTCTGAATTAAGCTCGGGAGAATCCAAGGATCTGTCCTTAAGGTTTCCTGTTATTCCCGTAATTTCCCTTAGATTTTTTTTGCCGATATATATATCATCAAGCGTAATGGAGGGCTCTTTATCCCTCAACGCCTTTATAAACGCCTTATCTGAGGATATATCGTCAATACTGAAGCAAAATGTCGGGTTTGCTTCCCTTTTGCCTGCGTCTGCCGAAGGCTCGTTATTCAAGGTTTTTGCATAGACAGAAGCCATTTTGTTGTAGTTTTCAGCCTCCGATTTAAACTCCTCGGGCATTTCATGCTTCATATATTTATTGTGATTATCAATATTCTTTTCAATAATATCGTCAATTACGGTATTTAAGTCCCTTATTCCGTCCTTGTGCATAAGAATGGCAGTTCTTCTTATAAATTCCTTCTTACCGTTATATATGCTGATAAAATTTTGCTTTATATATCCTTCAACAACATTTTTATCCGCCAGATTTCTTATATCGTTTTCGGATTTTTCGGGCATTTCCTGCTTAAGACGATTGATTTCCTGCTCCATGTGGCGTGGGTAGTAGACGTCGTTTTTCCTACAGGTAGCTGCAATTTCATCGTACAGGTTTGAACATTGTATGATATATTGGTTGCTTGCCTTATATGCTGTTTTGTCGGTTTTTATGGGAGCATTCTTGTTTATTGTATATTGGTCGCCCTTGGAATCCATCTCAGAAGCAAGCTTATTGTAATATTGGTCTTTAATATATTTTTTTACTTCATCTCTGGTAACAATACGCGAGCTTATCTTTTCCGGCGGCGTATTTTCATTTTCGGCTTCGGGTACAAAGTTTTCGCCTATATGGTTTGTATTGAGCATAAGAGGAATAAGCCGATTATCCTCCTTTAATGAAATATATGGTTTTTCTGCCGTATTGCCATTAATATCCTTGCCGTTGAACACGACATTCATGACATTTGTGAGCTTCGGCATTACGCCTATTATATCCTCTTTTGTGGGAGTATCGCCTATTCCGAAGTAGTCCCTTGCCGTTTTGCCGTTTATAACGATTTTATCAAGGGCGTTCTTGTAATCCTCAGACAATGAATTTTCATTGATATTTGTTGCGGAAAGCATTGAAAGAAGCATAAAGCCTTTTCTGCTGTTTTCCTGTGGGCTTGCCTTGGGGTCAAACTTCAATCCGTCAAATTCTTCTTCCCTTATGCCTGCCTCTTCACCCTCTCTGAACCAACGGAAATTTGCGACTTCATTAGCTTCATGTTGAAGCTCCGTATCATCTTGAATCGCCATATCTTCATCTTCGCCCAATGATTCATATTCATCATCTATGATTTCATCGGACAGAGAAGAATATGTAGATATATCCTCTTCGCTAAGCTCTCCTTCAACAAATGCAGATGGCTCAAAGGGCGCGTTCAAGAACTCTTCAATTTCTCTGAACTCTCTGTCGATACTGTTATCCAGAACTTCAAATTCAATATCGTCATCTTCCGCTTCAGCTTCTATATCTCTGTCTTCATTTTCTGTTTCCACAACTTCATTTTCTGTTTCCACAGCTTCATTTTCTGTTTCTACGGCTTCTGCTGTGTTTCCCGTACCTTCGGTTGCCTGCTCCTGTTCATTATTGCCCGCAGGCTCTGAGCTGCTATTTTGGTTATTATCGCCTGTATTTTCAGAAGCAGCATTGTCATTTGTATTGTTGGGAGTATTCTGAGCTGCTTCATTAGTATTGACAACGGCAGCCTCCTCAACCTTTACGGCATTACGATAGCGGCTTATTATTCCGAGAGGGTCTATTTCGTTCTCGTCCAAATCCTGTATAAGACTTTCGGCTTGCCTGCTTCTTGGGGGAGATTGAGCCTGCCTGTTTCTTTCAGGAGCTTGAGCCTCCCTGCTTCTTTCGGGAGCTTGGGCTTCTCTTCTTTGAGGTATTCCCTCGGTTATGTTCAATGATGATACATCATCATATTCATATTCCGTATGCTCCGGCGTATCGTCTGCTATAATGGAATTGACTATCCTTACATTATCATTATCCCTTATCGTTACCTGACCATAGTCCTCGCTGTTAGGGTCAAGAGCGCTTCTGACCATAGCGCTGAATGTTTCTATTGTCTCCTCTGAGACCTCATTTCCCAAGTGGAGAGTATCAGAAAGTCTTTCTCCGTTTATATATATGCTTTTGAGAAGCCTTGAAACCTCGTCTATGGAATTGCCGTTTGCATCTATTCCCGTAACTCTGCGCAAAAAGTCCCAGTCGTTCGTATTGTCCATTTCCTCCGGAGACAATGGTATATCTGAGGCGCTTTCATTTAATTCTAAATCGGTGTACAATGATACTGCCTTCATCGCCTCAATATTTTTGTTATCGTAAATTTCTTGGTCGATTTCGTCAATATCAGGGTCAGACGTATCTATTATTACAGCTCTGGGGTCGGGAAAAAGAGTTATATAATTGTCCTTATAAGCGGGGCTGAGATATGTTCTTACTACGTCTGCATAAACGCTTATAACGTCGTTCAAAGTAACTTCTCCCTGAGCCACTTCTTCCATATCCTGACTGATTTCATCGGAAATATCTCTGCCGTCAAAAAGCATGGAGCTTAACAAATCCGATATGTCTGCAGCCGACGTGGGGTCGGCATTATTTTTACCCGTTATCCTACGAAGCAGCTCCCAATCATCCATAGCGTTTATTTCGCTTGGTTTTAAAATAATATTATTGTTATCCGGCATAAGTCTCCCTCCTTTTTATTTTATTATACAATATTTTATCGCAATTTTAAAAAAAGTTTACGTCGTTATCTTTACCGTTTAGGCTGTTTGGTCTTAAAATTACCTTTTGAAGCTCCATATCCGATACAAAAAGCATAATTGTCCCACAGCTTAAACAAGAATACCTGCGCCGTAAGCATTTATACCTTATGTCCTACATATACTGTACAAAGGAGGGCGATAATATGTCTGTAATAACAAGAACCCCTTTGACAGCTATGCTAAAGGGGATATTAATAAGCTATATTATAACGGCGGCGGTATTTATTACATACGCTGTGCTTATGACCTACACCGATGTAAGCGGAGAGCATATTTCTCTTGCCGCCATTGTGACAACGGCTGCCGCCTGTACAATAAGCGGCTTTATAACGGCGCGGGCAGCTGTGAGCCGCGGACTTGTGTGGGGTATGCTTTCGGGACTTTTGTATGTACTTATATTGTTTATATCAGCCTTTTTGCTTATTCCTGCCTTTGTACCCTCTGCAGGCTTTGCCGTAACGATACTGCTTGCCATTGCAGGAGGTGGACTTGGAGGAATATTCGGCATAAATTTAAAACATTCCAAGTGAGCGAAAAAGAGCTATAACGGCAAACAGAGTAAATATGGAAACAATATTTGTCCATATTACGAGCTGTCTTGCTAGCTCTCCGTGGCTGTGCATGGACTCTGCCATAATTGCCGAGCTTACGGCTGCGGGAGAGCAGAAAAAGGCAATAAGGGCAGGATATGCCCCGCTGTCAATAGCAACGATATTCTTTGAAGCAAGGAGGAAAGCGCCGCCAAGCCCTATAAGGGGCGCGGCGATAAGCCTCCATATCACGCCTGTGGCAATATCCGGAGCAAGCTCCCTTACAGATGAAAATTTAAAGCGTCCGCCCAGTACGATAAGAGCAAGAGGCGACGCAATACGTCCTATGTTTTCTATGGTTTTATAAACAGCAGGCAAATTTTCTTTTATTCTGAAATCCGTAAATCTTCTCATACACACAAGCACAAGTCCTGAAAATACGCCTATAATAAGGGGATTTTTAACGATAGAGCCGAGTATGGAAATTACGGATATTTTTTTGCCCTCGTTATCATAGCTGAATATTGTCAATGTAACCACAGCAAGGGCATTGAAAAGAGGTATGCCTACTGCGGAAATAAGAGCTGCGTCTGCAAGAGCCGCGTCGCCGCCTATGGCGGCAGCCAAGGGCAAGCCTATTATAGCGTAATTGGAGCGGAATGCAACTTGAATAAGAGCGCCTCTTTTTCCGCTGTCCCTTGTATACGGAAGTATTGTGGCAAGCGCCAGAAAAAATATTACAAGCACAAGTACGACAGCCATTGCTATAAGTCTGAAATTAATGTCGCTTATATCCTCGATATTGTAAACGCTGTAAAAAAGATACATAGGCAGAGCAACCTTGAAAACAAGTGTATTTGCCTGTCTGAAAAAATCGTCTGATACGATACCTGAGCTGCGTATTAAACAGCCTACTGCGATTACAAGTATTATCGGAAGTACGGCTTCAAGTGAAAATATAAATGTGTCCATTATAATGCCCTTTCCATAATGCTGTTTCCGTCAATATCCTTTATTGTAAATTTGTTGTTTTCATATATCATATAGCTGTTTTTACATCCGTTTTTTGGAATGGCAACAGAGCCGGGATTAATGTATATATTATCATTGCCTATATCCTCAATGGTCTGTATGTGGGTATGACCGTGTATGAGAATATCCCCCTGCTTGAGCTTGGGCAAAGCAGAGGTATTGAAAATATGACCGTGGGTAACAAAAAACATTCTGCCGTCAACATACATTATCATATAATCCGCCATAACGGGAAATTCCAGTACCATCTGGTCTACCTCAGCCTCGCAGTTTCCTCTTACTGCAAGTATATCATTTTTCAATCCGTTCAGAAGCTCAATAACGCCCTTTGGCTCGTAATCCCTGGGCAAATCGTTTCTAGGTCCGTGATAGAGCAAATCACCCAGAAGTATAAGCCTGTCTGCTTTTTCATTTCTATAACATTCAGCCATTTTTTCGGCATAGTACAGCGAGCCGTGTATATCGGATGCAAACATAAGTTTCATAAAGCGCCCTCCTTGGTATATATTAACTTAATTGTATCAGAAAATATGACCTATTACAATCAGTTTTTACGGCGTATTCCCTTTATTATTTCCAAAATACCCATTATGCCCAAAAAGACGCCGAAGCATTTGCGAAGCAGTCCCGGATTTACCCTCATGGCAATAAATGAGCCTATTATAGCGCCGGCTACTCCTATGGGTACTATTTTAAGGGCAGCCTTTTTTTCTATTCTGCCGTTTTTAAAATGATTTACAAGAGCAACTGCCGCCGTAGGTATGAAATATATAAGATTTATTGCCTGCGCCGTTTTCTGGTCTATGCCTACAAGTATTGTAAGAGCAGGTATAAGAACCGTGCCGCCGCCTATGCCCATTCCGCTTATTATTCCCGAAGCAAGTCCCGTCAGTATAAGTATCATAATACCATCCTTGCCGCTGCCCCTATCATAAATCCGCCGAATATGATATGCAGCCATTTTTCGGGTATTTTGCCCAGAAGCCTTGCTCCTGCCCAGCCGCCGACTATTCCGCCCAATGATACCAAAAGCAAAAGGGAATAGTCAATATCTATGTTTTTTATATACAAAAAAGCGCTTATTACAGACAATGGAAGTATTACCGCTATTGCCGTGGCATGAGCCTTATGCTCCTCCACGTCCATAAGCCTTTCCATAGCCGGCACAAGTATAGTGCCTCCGCCTGCGCCGAAAAAGCCGTTTGCCGTTCCCGTAACAGCGCCTATAATATAGGGAATAATTTTTTTAAGCATAGTGACCTCGCATATAAATATATTTGAGAATATTTTCCCCTTATATTTTTTATTTATTCAATTTTTTGAAGCTGTCACATTCCTTGGCAAGAAAGCAGTTCTCGCAGTCGGGTTTTCTTGCCTTGCATATACTTCTGCCATGAGCTATGACCTGGGTATTATATCTGCCCCAATGGTCCTTGGGGAATATTTTCATAAGCTCAAATTCTATTTTCACAGGGTCGTCACAGTCCACAAGCCCCAGCTTGTTGCTTATGCGCTTTACATGAGTATCCACAACAATACTTGGTATGTGAAAAATATGAGTTCTCACTACATTTGCGGTCTTTCTGCCTACTCCCGCAAGAGCCGTAAGAGCGTCTATATCAGAGGGAAGCTCTCCGCCGTACTCGGACAAAAGCTGCCTGCAGGCGGCAATTATATTCTTTGCCTTGTTGTGATAAAAGCCTGTGGAGCGTATATCCTCTTCAAGTTCTCTCAAATCTGCCGAAGCAAAGTCCTCTATGCTTGTATACTTTACAAATAAGTCCTTTGTTACCAAATTTACTCTGTCGTCGGTACATTGAGCCGAAAGCATAGTAGCAATAAGCAGCTCATAGGGCTTTTCATAGTGGAGATAACACTTGTCCTCCGTAGGATAATGCTCGTCTAAAAGAGAAAGCACATTGTTTACCTTTTCATTCATTTTTTCAGTAAGCTCTGCCATGGTCTCACCTCGTCGTTTTATAGTGTAAACAGGGACTATATATGTCTGTTTGATTCATATAAAATTATAACTCTACTTGACAATTCCTGTCAATAACGTTAAAATTAAATATAACATCATAATACCGAAAGGAGGAATAGGCAAATGGGTTCAATGGGCTTTGCCGATTGGTTTCTGTTAATAGTTATAATCATAGCGCTTATTGGCGTCGGTCTCTATTTTCTCAATAAAAAGGCTTACAAGAAAATGGACGAGCAAAATGAGATGATAGAGCAGAATAAAATGCTCCAGACCGCCTATATCATAGATAAAAAACGCGACAGAATAACAAACATAGACTCTATGCCCAAGGCTGTGCTTACACAGATGCCCAAATGGGGCAAATTCATCAAAATGTATTTTGTAAGAGCCAAAATAGGTCCTCAGATAGTTACCCTTATGGCTGACAAGACCGTATACAATGCCCTTCCAGTCAAGAAATCCGTAAAGATAGAAATGGCAGGAATGTATATTGTAAAAATGGTAGGCATGAAATCCGCCGAGGAAATGAAGGCAATAGAAAAGGCTAAAAAGCAGAAAGCAAAAGAAGACAAAAAGGCTGCCAAAAAAGCCGCTAAAGAAAAGAAATAGACTAAAAAAGGAAGCGTTTTGCTTCCTTTTAGTTTACTCATTTATCAAACTCTCTTTTATCTGTTCTTTTCATAATGTAATCCATACTCGTTTCATAAAAATCCGCCAGCTGCATAAGAGTTTCCGTAGGCGGAACTCTTTCTCCCTTTTCAAATTTGGATATAAGGCTTTGGTCTATTCCCGTTTCAAGCTGGAGGGCAACTTGCGTCAGATGTTTTTCTTTTCTCAATTTTTTCAGATTATTTTCCAATTACATCACCCATAAGACATTATGTCATATTTTCTATTGACAAATAGGACATTTTGTCATAAAATATATTTGTATAATTTATTTTAAACAAAGGATGGTGTTATTATGAACGAAAATATGAAAAAATGCGCTTCCTGCGGAGCAGATATTGCCAAAACGGCAAAGGTCTGCCCTAACTGCGGAGCAAAAAACAAAAAGCCCATATATAAAAGAGTATGGTTCTGGATACTTATAGTAATTCTTATAATAGCCGTAATATCTGCAGGCAGCAGTTCAAGCAGCAATACGGACACACCTGCTGTTTCCGGCGAAAATTCAGCAAATACCGATACGGATACTCCTGCTGCCTCCGGTGAAAACACAGCAAATACCGACAACGGCTCTCAGCCTACACAAGCTCCAAAGGCAGAAAAGAAGCCTGATTTTTCCATTGAGGGCGACGTAACAACGGAAAGCGATGCTTTTACTACATATATCACCGGTGTTATTATGAACAATACCGGCAGAGAAAAATCCTACGTTCAGGTCACATTTAATCTCTATGATGCAAACGGAAACCAGATAGGCACGGCAATGGACAATATAAATAACCTTGCTCCCGGGGGAACATGGAAGTTTAAGGCAATAGCCCTTACTTCGGAGAGCTTTGCATCATATAAATTGGCAGAAATCAGCGGTTGGTAAAAATTATATACGGATATTCTGTATGATACGGTATAATGGCGTTTTGTATATAAAGGTTTCTCTATATTAGCGCTACCTACATACCGCATAAAAAAAGAGCTGTCGCATTATGACATATTTGCAAAAAGTCATATTGCGACAGCTTTATTTGACTTAAGGATAAATTTTTTGTTTATCATTATATCTGCATTATCTTTGATTTGGAACGACCCTTCCACCATTTCTACGTAATGCAAGCATTACTTGAAATGGTCCCCCTCCCCTCCGACGCCTGCAATAAAACACGTTGCGTTTTATTGCACGGCTAGGGGAGGCTGGGCACTGGCAACAGCTCAGATATCGTCCTTCAAAGTAAATAAACGACTTTGGAAAACATAAACATAAAGTGTCAATTCAGCGAATTTTCAGCACTTTTGCTTCGCAAAAGCCAGTCCTTCCCTCACAACCCAGCCTCCCCTAGCCCGTCAGGGCGTCGGAGGGGAGGGGGACCATGCGAAGCATGGTGGAAGGGTCGTTATAATACATAAATAATGTCATACTAGCATAACCAAAAATTCAATGCGACAACCCCTTTTATTTTACAATATAGTGAGCGCCTATGCTTTCCTTTCTTTCGGATGCGGCTTTTGCTATAAGCCAGCCTGTTGTCAGCATATTATAGATTTCAAATTTATCGTTCGTTGTTTTTTCTATATTAAGTTTTACAAAATCCTTATGGTCGGGCATATACTGCTCGAACCATTTAATAATTTCGTCGATTTGCTCAGAATGTCTTACTATACCTACAAATTCCATCATCTGACGCTGTATATCCGCCTTGTCGGGCAAAGAGCCTACGGTATAGGGGGATATTTCGTCTGTGATTTCGGGAGCTGTCCTTTCGTTATGGGCAATATAGTCTGCAAGGAGCTTGCCGAAAACTATGCCCTCCAACAGCGAATTGCTGGCAAGTCTGTTAGCCCCGTGTACGCCTGTGCAGGCTACCTCGCCTACGGCAAAAAGCCCCTCTATATTAGTAATACCCTCCGGGGTCGCTTCCACACCGCCCATGTGGAAATGAGCGCCGGGAGCAACGGGTATGAGCTTATCGTCTACGTTGACGCCATGCTCCTCGCATATTTCGGTAACGGTAGGGAATTTCTTTCTGAAATCCTTGACCGCCCTTGTATCCAGATATATTTTCTCGCCCTTAAGATAGTGGGCGTATACCTCTCTTGCAACTACATCTCTGGGAGCAAGGTCCTTCTGGGGATGCACTCCCTCCATTATCTTTTCGCCCTTGTCGTTTACGAGTATTCCTCCTGCGCCTCTTACCGCCTCGGAAACAAGACCGTAAGCATGACCGTCTATTGTAAGCATTGTGGGGTGGAACTGTATGAATTCCAGATTCTTAAGACGGCAGCCTGCTCTGTATGCCATTGAAATACCGTCGCCTGTTATGGTAATATCGTTTGACGTAGAGGGATAGAGCTGACCTATACCGCCTGTGGCAAGCACTGTGTAATTGGCATGATAAACGTGTATTTCCCCGTCATCGTTTCTTGTAATGACACCGGAGCATTTGCCGTCCTTTACCCTCAGCTCAAGAGCCATTTCGTTCTGTATTATCGTTACATCGGTGGTAATGTTTCTTAACAGCTGTTCTACCACTCTAAGCCCCGTTCTGTCGCCGCCTGCGTGTATTATTCTGTTAAGGCTGTGAGCGCCCTCTCTGCCAAAGGCAATATTGCCGTTCTCATCTTTATCAAATACCATGCCCGTGTCTATAAATTCCCTTATCACCTCGGGAGCTGTGGATACCAGCTTAAGCACAGCGTCAGAATCGTTTATATTGCAGCCTGCAATCATAGTATCCTTGTAATGCAGCTCATAGCTGTCCTCATCCGACAGAGCGACGGATATACCGCCCTGCGCCAGCGAGGAATTACAGGACTTTGTAAGACCCTTTGTAATAACAAGTATTTTTCTTTTATATTTGCATAACTCGGAGGCAACGCTGAGAGCGCCTATTCCCGAACCGATTATAAGTATGTCTGTTTTTATCATAAGCTGTCCTCACGGTTTAAATTTATTCCTATAATTACATTTTACACGAATTATACAAAAATTCAAGTTTAATATTGCGAATAAGTATAAATATTTTCAATATCGTCATACTTTATAATGAAATGAGGTGGGTACTATGAATAAAAAAATGTTATTTTTTTGCTGCGGCACTTTTTTTATAATTACGGCTGCTGCCGTAGCTGTCTTTAATATAGTAAAAATTCATGCCGAGGAAACGCCTTCATTTATAAAAAGCTCCGCCGTGTTTGCCTCTGTGCCTAGAGGCGCGGTTATGTATGAAAGCATAGACGGAAAAGCAATCAATATGATAGTATCCGGCAATAAGGTGGAAATTCTTAAGGACAGAGGTACAAAGTGGTATTATGTAAGAGCAGGAAACAGAATGGGCTGGGTAAAGGCTCAGACATTGGATATTCCCCGTGACAGGCCTGCGGATACATCAGTTCTTTCCAATAATATAATCGAGGATTACGCCAATAATAATATTGCTAGCGAAACCCGTCACTTTGTATGGGTGGATATTGACAGACAGAGAATATATGTCCTTAAGGGCGAAAAAGGAAACTGGAAGCTGGAAAAATGTATTGTATGCACTACAGGCGCAAACAAATCTCCCACTACAAGAGGACACTTTAAAATAAGTGACAGAGGAACGTGGTTCTATTCCGAAAGGCTCGGCAGCGGAGCAATGTATTGGGTAAGATTCAACGACAGCTATCTTTTTCACTCTGTTGCTATGGACAGAAATAAAAATGTGACAGACCCTACGCTGGGACAGAAGCATTCAAGCGGCTGTGTGCGTATGAGCGTAGAGAATGCAAAATGGTTTTATGAAAACATCGAGGAAAAAACTTCTGTCTGGATTTGTTAAAATTTTTTGCAAAAAAATAATAATGCAATATTGCATATAAAATATAAATGTAGTATAATAGCTTGAACTCTAATTAAAAAGGATAAAAGCTATGAAAAAAATAATTATACTGCTGATAGTAAGCATACTATCGGTACAAAGCATATATGCGGCTCAGTATCTTCCTTATACCGAGCCTGCTGTAAATATGCAGCTAAAAAATACCGAAGTAATGGTCAATTATAAAAACGAAAAGACAGTAAGAACCAAGGCTGTTTTCTGTAACGGAAGACTGTGTCTTCCTCTTGACGAGGCTGTGGAGAACTTAGGCGGAAAGCAGCGTATGACAAGCAACGTATATACCATAAGTACGGAGGGCAAAAGGACATTTTTAGGCTTGAGTACAGGAAACCGCCCCGAAATAGTTATATACAACGGCAAGGAATATATTTCCGTATATGAGCTGACAGAATTTTTTGACTGTTCATTAAGTATAGACGTTTTAAAAAACAGAGCGGATATTTTAAGCTGCCGATGCTCCGGTCCCGCCACCGTAAAAAGCCCGGGCGGAGAAAAGGCGTTTCTGAGGCTTGAGGATATTATGGCTGACGGTATGGATACAGGACTTGAGCCGAAGTATACTGCCGATATGCTCGAAAAGCTGAAATTTACCGCTCAGTATCTCTATGAAAGAGGTCAGGAATATTATGTTGCCTGGGTACCCGTATATGCTGACCCAAACCATGAATACTGGAATGATTTAAGCAAGGATTTTAATCTTTATAATTCCTATTTCCTGTATGTTCTGGACTATATAAGCGAGCATGGAGGGCATATAGGACTTCACGGCTATACTCATCAGTATGGCGATATTATAAGCGGCGAAGGTTGGGAATGGGGCAAAAATACGCCCTACGGCTATGCCGACCAGCAGAAAAGAATGGTCCTTGCAAAGCAAACTGCCGCTAAGCTGGGCATCAATGCCGAGTTTTTTGAATTTCCTCATTATGGCGCTACGGATGCTCAGCTAATTATGGCGGAAAATTATTTTGACGCCATATATCAGAGCTTTCCCAGAAGCGATGTAAAGGATATTCTGACTTATACCTGCCGTTCCGGAAAAACCGTATACTATATTCCCACACCTGCAGGCTATGTTAAAAATACGGAGGATAACGGTATATTTGACGAAATAGACAATACCCATAATAAGGGCGTTACAATGAGCCTTTATTATCACCCCGTATTGGACAAGGATAAAATTTCCGTTGTAACTAATGAAAATGAAAGAGTATGGTACTACTCACCTAACGGTATACTGCCGAAAATAGTGGATAAAATAACCACTCTTGGCTATAAATTTACAGCCTTCAAATAATAATAAACTGCATAGACGATTTACGAAATTTAATTGACCCCTCTGTTTCTCCCTGCATTTATATTTTAATATGGGAGCACAGGAGGGTCAATGTTGTTACATAACTCTCAATCCACCTGATTAATTTAAAATGCTTGATAAAAATATATATCTGTTATATAATAATTTTGAGGTGATGTCTATGTCAAACAAAGAGCAGATAATAAAACTTTTGGATAACGTACCTGATTACAAGATGGGATATGTTCTTGCATATTTACAAGGCTTAACTGCCGATGAAGAAGCTGACAATATATTTTGTATGAAAATGATGGAAGATTATAATAATGACACATCTGCAGACAAAACCGATGGGACTTCCATTGAAGATTTTGCCAAGGAATTGGGAGTAAATTTAGAGTGAAATATTCCATAGTAATCCAAAAGAAGGCTCAAAAATTTATTCGTAAACAATCAAAACCGGAGCAGGAAAGGCTTTTAAAAGCCATATATAAATTGCCCTATGAAGGTGATATTAAAGCCTTAAAGAATTATCCTGAACTTATGCGATTAAGAGTAGGCAGTTATAGAATAATTTTTTCTGTTAATAACGATATATTGACTGTATTTATAATAGATGCAGGAAACAGAAGGCAAATATACAAAAACATATAATATAATAAATATAATTCAAAATAGCAATAAGAAATTATAAAAGGGATATAGCAAAAACTATGTCCCTTTATGTTATAAAATATATTTATACATAAAAAAAGCCTGTATTTAACAGGCTTTTAATAGTATGAGCCACTCGGGACTCGAAAACCTGTTTATTTTTCAAAACCTCTGATATTTGCTTGGTTTCAAAGACCTGTTTATTAATAAAAGCACATTTAAGACACTTTTAATTTAAAACTATATTGTATGTTTTGGAACAACCACTATATGTATTTTTTAACACATTGCCTTGCATTATTTTATATTTAAAAAAATTATTTGTTAACCTATACCTTTTCAAACACTCTTTTATTTCACATAAACACCTTGATTTTATGTTTGTAAATGTGTGTATGGAAATTTACAAATGTTTGTAAATATATATTGACTTTTTCAAACATTTATGGTATAATATGGGTATACTAAAAAGAGAAAGCGAGAGGGTATTATGGCAGAATATTATTATGCAAGAGTTTCAACCAAAGACCAAAATCTTGACAGACAGATAGCGGAATTCAAGAAGCTTGGAGCAGACGACAGATATATATACACCGATAAGGCAAGCGGCAAGGATTTTATACGCAAGAATTATAATCTGCTAGTCGGTACAAAAACAACCTCTCCTTTGCTCAGAGAGGGAGATTTACTTACTATATATTCCATAGACAGGCTAGGCAGAAATTACACCGAGATACAAAAACAATGGCAATATATAACAAAAGACATCAAGGCAAATATAAGAGTTATTGATATGCCTTTGCTCAATACAGCTGTAAGCAAAGAAAATCTGGACAGCAAGTTTGTATCTGACCTTGTTTTACAGATATTATGCTATGTAGCTCAGAAGGAACGAGAGAATATAAAAATACGTCAAGCTCAAGGCATAGAAGCAGCCAAGAACAAAGGTATCAAGCTTGGTAGACCAAGAATTACTTATCCCGATAACTGGTCAAAAATTTACGTTAAATGGCAGAATAAAGAGATTACTGCAAACAAGGCTATGGAAATACTCAACCTCAGACGAAACACCTTCTACAAGCTTGTAAATGAATATAAACAGCAATAAAACAAAACCTTTCCTTGTCATTACGACTTGGAAAGGCTTTTTAAATTATTTATTTACCCCTTATTTTTTATATACCGTTCAGAATGTATGTAATAAAGCTTTTTATCTACTCCTCAGATGCGGAAAACAGACTGACTGTTTAAACAGTATCTTTGTCATTTCTAGGTCGGAATTTTATGTCAGCAACATCTTCGAGATAATGTTTAAGAACAATTACTTCTATCTTACGGTCGCTGTGTTCATCGTCTAAAAAATATTTCTGATAATCATTCTCATCTCTTGGTTCAACAAGCTTTAACTTACGTGTTTGATTTGCAATATCAGTTATTTCCTCATCTAACGGTAAAATACTGGTATCTATATCCCAACATATTATTTTATAAAGGTGTTCAAAAGAATGATTGAAGTTTTTAGTCAATATATTTTTGAATTCAACATATTTTAATTTTCCACTGCTTACGGGAGTATTATTTTTTTCTTTAACAATGACATCTATACCTCTATGAGTGTCATAATCCACAACAGTAAAATCAAATAAATCAGGATTAACTATACTTAATTGCATAAATATAGAAAACACACCATTTTCCTGCCTTGGTTCTATTAATCTGATACCCATATAATATGCTATTTTGCTTCCGTTTTTTATACGTGTTACTCTTCTTTTATAATCATTTTTTTCCGCATCTTTTGTTTTATAAGCGTCTACCTTTTCTTCAAGCTCATCAAGCTCTGACCAATCGTCACCATTGTATATTTCATCTCGTATTTCTTTGATTGCCAACTGAATATCATCTAAATAAGCTGTAGGGGTGTTATCAACATTACCTCTGTTAGCTGTCAATTCAAGCGCCTGACAATTAAAAAACGCATGAAACTTAGTATATTCACTTCCTTTTTCAGTAATCCATTCATTTTTTCTCTGTATGGGAATATAATCCTTACACAGCCATAAACCATACCTTTCCTGCACCGTATATGCGCCGATAGGAGCTGAATAGCGTTGTCTGCGTATCATTTCATTATAGCTGTATTTTACTCTGTTTCCCTCAATATAAAAGACCGCATCATAATTTATTTCAGGGAAATGCTTTAAATGTCCCTGCTTAACTATTTTCTTACAATAAAAATTGGGGGCATCTGTTTTGTGTTCATCAAATAATGCTGTCAAATTTTTATTTTCTTTGGGAAAAACATGTCCGAATGGTATAGTTTCAAAACTTTCTTTGGTTAGTCCTTTTAATTTCAGTATAATATTTTCATTTGTGCTTATATTGAATTCTTTTTCAACAGAACCAAACTTTGTAAACCATAAAATATAGTCCTTTAGTATATTATGTTCAAATTTACTGCGTTGACTATTGTTATAGCCTTTTATTGTAATTGTTGTGCCTGTGCTTTCGTTACAATCCTCTATCTTTCCTTCAAAAACAGGAATATCTCCATCACAAAGAACACCATATGGGTGCTCCATATTTGCCGTTATTTTTTTGCCGTTCTTTACAGTTACAACATTGATATTTTCGCTGTTGAAATACACCTTAGTGCCATGACCTTTTTCACCTATTGTTGTACTATCTCCTCTTCTGCTGGAATTTCCTAAATCAAAGAATGAATGTAAATCGTTCTCGTCCATTCCATCTCCATTATCACTAATGACAATTATCAGTATATCTCTGCCTTTTTCTCGTACAACCTTGAACTCCATACTTATTTCGGTAGCTCGTGCATCAAATGAGTTACTTATAGCCTCTCGTACCAAGTCAAGAGGATTAGAGAAATCACGAGAAATTTCCAATAATTCATTTACAGCATGTACTTCAACTTTATGAGAAAAGATGTTTTCATTCATAAAAAATTCTCCTTAATTTGCATAGAATTTTAATTCTCAAAAAGAATTAACCTGTGCTTTAATTATATTCCTTTCAGCAAAAAATGTCAATATAATTCTCTATAAGAATTATAAATATATGTTTTATTACTATACTAAAATTAATTATACTCATTAGGAGCTGATAATTATGAAACCTCGCAGGCAGGAACTAGGTAATAAAAACATAGTTGGAAACAAAATTACGCAGTTAAGGCAAGAAAAGAAAATCAAACAAAAAGAACTTCTTGCAAAGCTTCAGACCAAAGGTATTGATATTAATCCCTCTTCACTTTCAAAGCTTGAGGGACAAACTCGCCCTGTTACCGATATTGAATTGAAAACACTTGCTGAAATTTTTGAAATTTCTGCTGATGATTTATTAAAATAGAAAAAAATAAATAAAATATAAATATAAATCGAAAAATCATAAGAAAATAATGCTCTTACTTCATTATTGAAGAGCATTATTTTTTATTTTCACTATAAATTTGTAACTTTTGGTATAAAATTATAAAAAATATATAAAAAATTTCAAAATTTATTTAAAAAAAGTCTGTTTTTTGTATCCACTGCAATGATGGACTTTTTTTTATGTAAATATATGCCCTGTAATTTCCCTTTCATTTAAACAAATCTATCACCAAATAAGATTATAAATTTTTTATTTATATGGCTTCTATTTTATATAAAGGCTTGCTTATGTCAAAAATAGAGTAAAAAAGACAAAAAAATTTTTAAAAATTCATTTAAAAAGCTCAGATTTTCTTTTATGTATAAATACAGCCAAGCTTATTGGTTTGTAATATAAAAATGAAAGGAGCAGTTAAATGGCTCAAAAAATTATAAATAGGAAAATTAAAATCGATAAGACTATATTACATAATTTTTTTATTGAAAGTATTGATTTAAATTTACCTGAAACTCAGAATTACAAATGCAGAATAACATCTGACTCTTCTATTAAAACAAAAAATAACATATGCATAGACCGTCTTATTATTACAGACAAATATTTTGGCAAACTGATATGTGACGGCTCGGGAGACAAAGCATTTACAAGTTTAGAAATGAGTGTTTCTGAAACTAATAATTTATATGGCTTGAGTGTACTCAACTATAAAACAAGAATAAAAGAAGTTTTTGATTTTATTTATAGAAATTACCATGTAAAAATAAAGTACTCAACGAAAAAGCTGCGTTTATCACAGATAGAACTAAATACAACATTTAAGTTAAAAGACAGCTTCAATTCATATAGACCAATATGGGAAATTATCATCTGTAATTTACCCAAAGGCAAATATACAAGAATAGGTAACAATCAATCCAACAAGGTTTATGAATGGAATGAAATAACTAAACAAAATAATGGCATTACTAAAAAAATAGAAACCATAGGTGCAAAAAACAGCAGAACGGAACTGATAATTTACAATAAAACAAAAAATCTTTATGACAAGGGAATAACTAATGCACTCGAGAATATGGTAAGAGTAGAATATAAATTTAAAGCAAAGGATAGTATTACATCTTTTCTTGGAACAAGCATAAGCAAGCTTACAAATGAAAAGACATACAAATTATTTATGTCTCGTTGCCACAAAGATATATGTGAACCTTCAGAAGCCTTTTTAGAAACAAATACAAAAGAAATAGAAAGAATAATAATGTCACTTAATACAAACAATACTATGTCAAAAAACTGGTTAGACCAGCTTATTCAAAATATTGAACAGGAACTTAAAAATGGCACTTCTACAGTTATATTAAATGATAAAGATATATTAGAGGCATTAAAAAAAATGAATAAAAGGAATAAAGGCAGAACATTATCTCGGATAAAAAGCAAACTTAAAAACAAATCATATTATGTAAATGATTTGCATAATAAAATTAACGAGATAATTAAACGAATTTCATAAAAAAGCACCACATCGGTGCAATAATAAATTCAAAAAAACCTTATTTTATATAGATTTTAACCAAAATTCGAAACAAAGAAATGTAGTTAAATATATATAACAAGAAAAATACAAATGTAAAAATAAATAATAAAATATACAAAAATATATAAAAGAAAGGATGATAAAAATGAATAATACATTAATGTCTGTTACAGAAACAGCAAATTATTTAAATGTAGGTAAATCTACAGTATATTCAGTAATAAAGAAAGAAATTCCTTATTACGAAATAGGAGGTATAAAATTTATGAAAAGTGACCTTGATAAATGGATAGCAACAAAAAGAGTTGACTTTATTAAAAACTCAGCACATAATAAATAATGGTTGTTCCATTACTTACAAAAAGAAAGGAGTAATATATATGACAAATAAAAATGGAACACTTACTAAATTAAAGAATGGTAAATTCAAAGCAATTTGGAAATTCTCTGATGGGAGTACCAAAACAAAAACAACAAAATATAAAAGAGAGGCAAGAGAATGGCTTGATACTATGCGTGCTAAATATGGAGACGGCAATGATAAAGACAGATACCTTACTCTTAACAATGTATATGAACTATACTTTGAAGAAAAAAAGAGAATGGTCAATAATAATATTCTCAAAGCCTCAACACTTGACCGATACAATCAGACATTTGAAAATCATATTCTGAATTCTGATTTGGGTAATATCAAGTTAAGTGAATTAACTCCACGTTTAATAGAGGATTTCTGCAAAACTAAGCTTGACAGTAATTTATCTTACAGTACAACATACAAACATATAGAAAGTCTCATTAAAATATTGCTTGGTTATGCATATCAAAAAGATTGGTTAAAAAATCCTATACATAAACAAGTAAAAAGACCGCCTAAAAGACTATACAAAAGTGAAGATATTATACCTTTGACAGAAAATGAACTTAAAAAACTTACCGATTGTTCTTTACAGATGTGGGAGAAAAAACAAGGCAGATATAACTTAGGTTATATTCTTATGGCTATGACAGGTATGAGAGTAGGTGAACTGCTTGCCCTGACATGGGATGATGTGGATATGACAAAGGAGGAAATCAATATTAATAAATCTTATTCCGTACATATGGATTTTAATTCCAATAAAAGAAAGCAGATAAATTTTGCCACAAAAACTCCCAATTCCGACAGAATTGTTGGACTGAATAATTCTGCTGTATGGCTGTTAAATCAATTACAGGAAAGAAATTCTTATGCAAATATAAACAGCCCTTATGTAATATGCAGTAATAGCGGTCAACAGATAAAAACAAATGTTTTCAGAAGAACCTGCGAAAGATTGTTTAAAACTGCCAATATTGAAACAGGCAAAGTATTTCTGCACAGAGCAAGGCACACTTACGCTTCTATGTTGATTAATAACGATGTGTCAACAAATGAAATATCTCAGGCACTTGGACACAGTAATATTTCAACTACCGAAAATTACACTCATACTGATTTAAACAAAAAAATTGAAAGAGAAAAGAATTATAATTTCTTTAACCTGTTAGACAATAAAAATAATGTTAAAGACAGTATTGTAATTGACAGTAATGACACAGAAAAAGTGTATGATAATGTTATTTACATTAACGAATACAAGAAAAATAGAGTTTTTTTGTCAAATGCAAAGTGATTTCACATTATTGAAAGTTACTATTTAAGGCATAAAAAGTACAAAATCGGAACACTTCTGCGAGACACTTTTAAGACACTTTTGGTATAAAAAATAAGTAAAAATATGCAAAAATACAGAAAATTTGGAAAATATAAAATATACACAGGCAAAAAAAGAAAGTCTTGAAAACCGCATAAATAAACGGTTTTTAAGACTTTCTCCAAAAATCACTTGATGAGCCACTCGGGACTCGAACCCGAGACCCCTTGATTAAAAGTCAAGTGCTCTAGCCTGCTGAGCTAGTGGCCCACGGTATTGCAGGCGAAATCGTCTGCAGAGGGTGGATAGAGGGATTCGAACCCTCGGCCTCAAGAGCCACAATCTTGCGCGCTAACCAACTGCGCCATATCCACCATAATAAACACAATATAAATAAAAAAAATGTACCAGAAGGGATTCGAACCCCCGACCCACGGCTTAGAAGGCCGTTGCTCTATCCAGCTGAGCTACTGGTACACATTGGATAAAACCGCTGGACGGTTCTTCTGAATATTAAAAATCGGGGTGACAGGATTTGAACCTGCGACCTCCTGATCCCAAATCAGGCGCGCTAGCCAAGCTACGCTACACCCCGTAAAAAAAATGACCCGTACGAGAATCGAACTCGTGTCTCAGCCGTGAAAGGGCCGTGTCTTAACCTCTTGACCAACGGGCCATATTAAAGACAGGTCAGCAATAGACTGAATACGCTTCCTGAACTCCCCGAGTAGGATTCGAACCTACGACCTATCGGTTAACAGCCGAGTGCTCTACCGCTGAGCTATCGAGGATTATTGACCTTAATACTGAATATAAACTCAACTAACTTAACCGTTTCTATATCTTTTTTAGACAAGCCCTCGGTTTATTAGTATTGGTCAGCTTAACATG
>CANRBC010000026.1 GCA_947628755.1 uncultured Clostridia bacterium
TTCGCCCTGTCGGATCAATCTTTCCGATTCAATTCAGAACTTTTGCTTCGCAAAAGCAGGGCTTCGCCCTGTCGGATTAATCTTTCCGATTCAATCAAAGGAATCTCTTGGGTTTTGAGTATTGTTTTCGTCTAAGTTATTTAGTTTTCAATGTTCATATAAGCTGCTGTTTTCTCGTCAACAGCAAAATTTATTTTATCACAGAATAAGCGCTCTGTCAATATCTTTTTTTATTTTTTTATCAAATATTTTTAAAAAAATAGCGCGCTATATAAATCGGTTATCCTCTCTGCTGTAATGATAACCCACATCCGCCAATTTGTCTATAATATCCTCGCATTTTACGCCGTAGCCTGCCGAAAAATCCTCAATATCGTCGTAATTATCTCTGAGCTGAGTATTTACAAAGCTAAGAAGCATAATAGGGTCATTTGGCATTTTTATACTCCTTTCTGAGACTTCTTATATATCGGAATGTCTCCTTTTCTCCCTTATCCGCAAGAATAATCAGAAGTTCCTCTAAGAGCTTCGCCGTGTTGGGGTGAATTCTTCTGAAATCCTTTCGGCTGTTGTAATAATCAAGAGGGGAACGGTCACTGTACTTATCCTTGCCATATATTTTGCTTGCGGCAACACGATCGCAGAACATCTCTATAACATAATTAAGAGGCATTTCAACAGGCTCTGAAACATGGGTAGTGTTGTTGTAGTCCGTCCAGTATTCAAAGTGGTGCTTGTTCCTGCCCTTGTGGTGCATCCAGGCTCTTGAGCAGCCGTTTACCTCTCGGCATCTGTCATTGGGACTTCTGTTACCCTGGTAGTATCTTACGCCCTCAGAAAACTCCGTAGGACTGTACTTTGACAAGTCATGCTTAAGTCCCTGCAAGGGTATGCCTGCCTTGAAACAATGAAGCATGACCTTGTGCCTGTGCTTTGTAATTGTTCTGAAATGATTTAAGGCATTTTTTATACTCATACTTTTCCCTTCTTTCACGGTTATTTATTATGATACTACTGTTGGGAGAGAATTGCAATATAAAAGTTGGGATTTTATTTTGGTGGAGATAGCAGTAGCGGGAGACCGCAGGTCTCCCCTACGGGCAGAGGAGGTGACAATGTAGTCATAGACTTTACGGTGCAAGTAAGTCAAATTGCTTTGACGTAAGAATCGATGCTTTAAAATTTTAATTGTTTTTGTAAATATGCCTTATGGCATTGCAGGTATGCAATGCACGCCTCTACGGATAAGACAGTCCGAAGGAGTGATTATGGGTAATACGGTGTATGAGTTAGTTATAAAGCGGGAGACCACAGGTCTCCCCTCCGGGCGGAGGTATGTTTATACAAAAAAAGAAGAGCCTAAATAGGCTCTTCCTTTTTATCTTAACTAATTATTTAGTTTATAGATTAGTTGTAGATAGCTGTTCTAGTTTCAGCATCCCAAGATACGGGTACACCAAGTGCAGTACCAAGAGCTCTGAAAGGTACGAACATTCTGCCATCAACGATTTCAGCCTTAACACCATTCTCCATAGTGATAGCTGTACCATCGATAACCATTACAGGGCTGTTAGCCTGGAACTGAATTATCTTCTGGCCGTTACCTGCTGCATATAAGATTGTAGCAACCTTATTGTTAGCATCCCAAGTGATCTTGCTAGTGTTGTCAGCATCCTCAACAGCTGCCTGGTCAACACCGATTGCTAATGCAACGAATCTTAAAGGAACCATTGTAGAGTTAGATGCAGTCTGGATGTAAGCTGCTGTATCCATAGCTACTTCCTTACCGTCCATCTTGATTGTGTTAGAACCGATAGTAACCTCAACCTTACCGTCAAGTGTACCAGTATCAGTCTTGATTGTTAAGTAATCCTTGAACTCGAAGCCTTCTACCTCAAAGAGATCGTAATCTTCTTCGCTGGCATTAGTCTTCTTCTTTGTAAGAGTTACCTTATCGCCATTAACAGTACCCTCGTATTCGTCATCATCGTCATCAATAGCACCTACGTATAAGTCCTGATTCTCTGACATCTGAACATTGCTTGATACGTCAACGTCTTCCTTGTAGTTGTTTACAAGAGCGTCGCCACCAACGATAACTGAATAGCTACCATAAGGTATAGATCTTGTAGTACCAACCTTAACACCAGTGATAGTGATAGTTGAAGGATTGTTGTATGAAGATGAATCTACTGTGAAGTGGATTTCACCGCTTGTTACCTTAAAGTTCTTGATTTCTACTTCGCCGTCTACAGTGTAGTCAACGTCTGTATCATCAAATGCTATATCTGAATCATAAGTATCATCTAACTTAATGTATACAGGAGCCTCAAGAAGAGCGCCGTACTCATTCTCAGTAATCTTAATGTCTGAAGTTGCAACTGACTTGTAACCAATGTTAGCTTCTGTAGGAGTAGCCTCAACAGTTACAGGAGAAACAACCTTAGCAACAGTTACAGGAGTGATCTGATCCTTATCTAAGCCTGCGCCTGATACGCCTACAGTAACGTCGCCTGAGTAATCAGCTGCAGTTGTAAGGTATAACTTAAGATCCATGTAAGTACACTCATCAGGATCAACTGCGCCTGTTAAGCCGTTGAATCTTAATGTAGTACCGTCATCAGTAAGTCTAGCTGTCTTATAGTAATCAGTATTCTTGAAGTACTTCTTGTCAGTTACTTCGTAAGCAAGAATCTTAACACCGTCAGGTACTGTGAATTCAAGCTTTCTGCCGTCTAACCAAGTATCAGGAGTAGTCTCAGCAAATTCAAACTCAGCTGTTGCGAAATCATCTCTGTCTAAGTCTAAAGCGCCGTTGTGGTCTCTTAAGTAAGTTCTACCTGCAAAGATTGTAGGAACTTCCTCAAGTACAGTTAATGAGAAACCATAGTCGCCTCTCTCACCAACGTCGAGAACCTGTCTTGTGATACCCTTAGAACCGTCAACTGTTAACTGGATCTTACCATAGTCATCTTCGTCAGTTGTTAACTTGATACCTGAAACAACAAGACCGATAACCATGCTTCTCTTAGCGTCAAGACCCTTACAATCTGATAAGTCGATTGTTAAAGTCTTGTTGTTGCTGCTTAATGAAACCTTAGCATTGTTAAAGATACCAGCAGCAGCGTTTACACCAGCCTCAACCTTAACGTCGTTGCCGTCAAACTCGTACTTGCCGTTAGTCTTGATTGTGATCTTTGAATCAGACTTAAATACGTCAGCAGTATCTTCCTTGATTGTAATGTTACCAACATTATAGAAATCGTTAGAAGTTACCTTGTAGTCTGAGCTAGAAATAGAAGCAGTAGTTGAACCGTCATCATCTGTTACAGTAGCGATAGTGTAAGAACCGCTTGTAAGTCTAGTATAGTTGTTGTCAACTGATACTGTTACAGCGCCTTCGCTTGAATCAGATACGTCGATAGGTAACTTAATGTTGTAGTAAGGAGTACCATCTGATATTAAGCTGTCCTTATTGTTGGCGTTCTTAGCTGAAACATAAGATAAGAATACCTGAATCTCGTTATCATTTATAAACTTGATAGAGTAAGGAAGTTCATCTGATACCTTGTTGAAAGCAGTATCTGCAAACCAGCTTTCAATACTACCGTTTGCTTCTGTCTCATCAGTAAAGTGAGCTCTTGCATACTCAACCTGTGCATTGTAGTCATTCCAAGTTAAAGTAGTAGAACCAGCCTTTACAGACCATGCATAGTCATCAATTAACTCTTTGCTGAATTCACCGTTCTCAACATTTAAGATGATTGAATCGGTTGATTCAACAGCGTTGTTAGGTCTTACTTCGAGAGTAGCAGGCTTGCCTGATGTTAATATTTCAGCAATTCCGTCTGTTCTGGTAGCGTCTGTATTAACTGTAATATCAGTTCTACCAGGGTTGTTGCTAGAAGAAGCCAAAACATTCATAGGAAGCATGCTAACAGTCATAGCAGCTGCTAACAAAAATGCAATTTTTCTTTTCATTTTGTTTTCCTCCTTATGAAAATAAATGTGTAGAGGTTAGCATAATTTACCTCTTTTACAAAAGTATTATAGCATTACACCTCAGACAAGTCAACCAAAAAAGCCAAATGTAATATTAATGTAACATTTGATATAACTTGCTTTGTGCTTTGCTTGAACATAATATATCACCTTTCAAAAAATAAATCAAGGGGTTTTGCCCAACTGAAAAACAAGTGTAATATTTGCGAAATTTCAGTAACAAAGAGAGAATATTACGGAAATCTTAATTTATATACATAATATGAAGAAACTCATACCAAACTGTAACAAATGTAACATTGATCGTACAGGGTCTGTTGGGAATAGGGCAGGGCAAGCAGCCCTAAACAAAGAGGCCGACCTTTGTATCGGCCGACCCCTGCTTATATTGTTATTCCTCTTCTTCTCTTTTTTCCTCGTGGAGAATATCCAGCACAACATACTTCTGCCCTCCGTCGCATCTTAGAAGAAGAAGCCTGTCGCCTTTATTCCAGATTTTTTGCTCAAATAATTTACCTATTATAAGGAAGCTCCTCGTCAGCTGCAGCTTCTGCTCCGTTTCCACAACAAGCTCATCATCCTCTATTACCTCACCTGTTACAACGGATACCGGCTTAGTTTCCTCAACAGTCTCTCTGGCAAGCATTTTAACTATATCGCCTATATCATTCATTTAAAACGCCTCCCGTTACTGAAATCTCCATAATATGATTGTTGTCCGAAAAAATATGCTTACAGCTCTTTACCTCCATAAGCTCGTCTACCACAAAATCGCCTATATCCAGCTTGACCCAGAGAAATGAGCCTGCTCTTATATTCAGATTACCTGCCGTTTTGATAAGAAGACTTCTGTTCTTGGTCTTATACAAATTAAGAAGACCCTGGGCCATTACATTGCCGTCTGTTTCTTCATCAATATGGGCATAGTGCTGAAGCACGCCCCATTCCTTTATGGAGGTAGGGTCTTTAGCCGTGTATACGTTAAGGGTGTGCGTATACTTTGTGTCCTTCTTGTGTATCAGCTTTATTGAATTGTAAACTCCCTTGTCTATGGTAGTGTTATAGTTAAAATCTATTGAGCTTCTGTCGTTTACAAGGAGATTTGTGACCATAGAGCCGCTGCTTTTCAGCTCAATTTTGCCATAGTTGTCATATAGCACGAAGCTCTTTTTGTTGTATATCCTTGTAATATTCAGAGCCGAATATATTATGTCAAAGAGTGTGGAATTGTCCTCCACTCTCTGAGGTATAACATATCCTGTGTTTTCTATTACTCCTTTTTTAAGAGAATAGTCGTCGCATATCATATTTACAACATCGGAGGCTCTCTTTGCCGTATATGTATAGGTATCCTTGTTTCTCAGATAGCGGAGCTGGTCATAGCAGGTAGTGGATATAAGTCCCCTCTTGTTTCTGGACTTGCTGAAAACATAGCCCATGAAAAGCTCCCTGCCGTCGACCTTGAGCCACACTCTGTCGCCCTCCTTGTAGTCGATGCTGCCCTCCTTCAGAACAGTGAACTTAAGTACGCCTGCTCCCCATTTTTCCGTATACCAGCTTATTTCATCACATACAACCGGCATAAATATACCCTTTACTCCCTCTATCCATAGCTCTGTCATGTATCATCCTCCTTTTTATAAATGGTTCTTCCGTATGCCAACCGTAGGGGAAATCTTTTATTTAAAGCTGAAGCTGTCCCCTGCAATCATTTCCTCCATGGCGTATCTCATAGCGTCCATAAGGTGATTGAATTCGTCGCAGGGCACATTTATTCTCTTTCCGAATTTATCCATATCCCAGCTGTAATTGCTTATTTCATTTAAAAAGCCCTTACATCGGCTCAGTATAAGTATTTCAAAGTCCTGCAAAAAGTCTATGCCGTTATTTACGCTGTCCGGACCTTTTCTTGCCGCCCTTATATTGGGTATACCCAGCTCTCTCAGTCGGTCAATACTCTTGGGCTCTGAGCAGTCGGCACGAATTCTTTCCTTATTATATCCTTTTTTTACTATGGCGTGATATATGTCCTCGTTGCTCATTCCCTTTTTATATATTTCATCGAACACATAGAGCTTTTTGCTCTTAATATCTGCAAGTCCGCAGAAAAGCGCCGTTTCATCGTTGGTATAGCCGAAATCCAGTCCGAACACGGCTTTCAGCTCTCCGTTTCTTTTGAGAGCCTCCATGTCAAAATCGCATTCCCGCCAGTTTTCATACACAAGACCCTCGGTTATTCCCCAGTTTCCAAGACCTGCTACCTGATAACGCCTTGGATTGTTCCTTTTCATATCCTCGAATACTCTCAAATCGGCGCTGTCCAGCCATTCGTTGCACATATAATTTGTGGTCATAGCCATTATGTCGCCGCTTTTTACATCGAAAAATCTCCTCTTTATCCAATGCCTTTCATTCCACGGGTTAAGTGTAAGAGTTATCTGCTTGAAAAGTCCCTCGGGCACAACTCCTCTTATGCTCTCATCCAGCATATTAAAATCGTTTTCATCGCTTATTTCATAAGCCTCCTCTATCCAGAGCCAGCACAGACAGCCTACGCCTACCGTTATCGAGGTTATCTTGATAGGGTCGTCAAGTCCTCTGAAATAAATTTTCTGCCCCGTAGGGAGATATGTGATTTCAAGAGGACTGAGCTTGCATTCAAAATACCCCTCCAAACCCAGACGCCTTATTGCCCAGCAAAGCTCCGTATAGCAGCTGTCCTTAAGGGTGGAATACACCTTCCTTACAACAAGCAGATTCGCCATAGGATATTTCACTATGCGGAATATCATATTAAGGGCGGTGGTCTTGCTTTTTTTGCTTGCTCTTGAGCCCTTGCATACTCTGTATCTTCCCTTGAAGCGCCAGTATTCGTCGTAGCCTCCGCCTACTGCCTCCCTTATGGAAATCACATTTGCCTTAATGAGCCATCTCTCCTTCCATTTCGATACACGCCATTACAAATGCCTTTTCCCTTTTGTCCATATCTGCTGTACGAGAGGGCAGCCAGCCAAAGCGATGAAAACAGTAATAGGCAATATTGGCGTCACAGCCGCCCTCTCTTATTAATTTTTTGCTTCTTCTATATCCTCTCTCAGACTTCTGAAGCCGTTCATATCCTGCACAAATTTAGCAAGTCTGCTATAATCCCCGGGCTTGTCCAGTATTTCCTTTACAAGAGCCTCGGGAGATTTGACGCCATAGCTGTCCTGAAGCTCGGCGTTATAAAGGTCGGGATATACCACAGCCTCGGCAATCATTCTCTCTATGTATTTGTTTACATTGAGCTTGTATCTGCCGCCGACACAGTCGGTACATTCCTCCCTTATATTTTCCTCCTCTCCCGTGGAAATATGCCTTATCTCCCATTTAATAGCATTGCCATCGCTGTCCTTAAAATCATCGCAGGCGCAGTAGAATACATTTTCCCTTGTACTTCTGTTTTCCTTTAAAAAGGCGCTTAATTCATTCATGTCTATCCTCCTATGCCTTAAGGCTGCCGCCTAAATATATTTTAGACTTCTGAGCGCCAAAGCTCATATTCTGCCAGCTTTCGTTGCTGTTCAGATTTATTTTTACGTCCATTTGCTTTTCACTTTCTGTATTTATACAGTAATTGCCGTATACAACGCCGCTCCAGTTTCCATCGCTCAGTATGTTGTATCTGTCGTCGTTATATTTTTCAAACACGCAGCCGTTTATCCTTACATGACCTCCAAGGTTGCTCAGATATACATTTGTATATACATCATAGCCCACTATCTCGTTCATTTTGAATCTGCATCCCTCTATGACCGAGCCGGAGCCTACCACAAAAATGCCGTGAGAACCGCTTGCATTGCTGTCCGTGTATATACCTATATCCTTTAGATTTACATTTCTCGCGCTCAGATACAGCATAATAATATCCGTGGAATCGTCATGCTTGTTTATACGGCTGTGGTTTCCGCCCATTCCTCTTATAGTAACGCTCTTTTCCACCATAAGACGTGTTTTTATATAATAATCTCCGTCCAGAAGAAGAATTTCTCCGCCCTCGTTCACCTTTTCAAGGGCGCTGTTGAGCGTTGGGATACAGTCTCCCGTGCCGCAGGTAAAATCCGCATTTGCCTTAAGAGGATTTTTGCTGTTGTATGCCGCCACGACCACAGCGGACTTGGCGCCTCCGGACTTTGCGGCGTCTATACCGTCGGCAAGCCTACTGAAATTGTTGTTTGTAACATCTACATTATAAAAGGAATCCTGCGAAGGATATACCAGTCCATAATTATAATTCATATCTTTACTCCTTTCAGACTATATTCTGAAGCTCCGAATGTCTGTAACCCTTAAGCTGAGAGTGTCTGTATTTTGAAAGTACTCTGTGTGTGGTATGTAAAATACTGCACTTCAGCTCTATATTTGCAGGTATCGCCCTGTCCAGAGCCTCGTATACCTCGTCCATGTAGTTTTTATTCTCAAGGTCAAGAATGACCTCAAGCCTGTAATTCTCGCTGTCGTATTCCACAGTCCAGCCTCCGTCGGACACAATGGAATCAAGTATGTTTATAACGTTTGTCCTGCTCTCGGTCAGCTTTGCCTTAAGTCTGAACCGTCTGTAATCAAGACTTTCATCGGTGCCGGACTGTATACCGAGCATTTTCTCGAACCTCTTTATGCCATTTTCGTCGGCGGTATCTATAAAGAAATTGCTTGCGCAGCCCTCAGTCTCTTTTCTCAGCACTGCAAACTCCCGCTCCTCGGCGCTCATTATTTCATTTATTTCTCTGTATTCTCTCATATAATAGGGCAAATATGAAATAAGCTCCATTATACCACCTCCAGAGTTCCCAGAGCGGCAATGAAAATGCCGTTTATTTTCACATAATCTCCGCCGTTTATCTTAACGGACACAATGTTTTCAATACCTGAAATATTCAGAAGCCTTACGAGTATATGAGCAGAATACACGCTTATATCTCCCTTTTCCCACCGGGAATTTACATCCTCGAAATACTTCTCCACCTCCGTTTTTACAGCAGGCAGTACGCCCTGGAGCGTATATCCCGATTTAAGGCTTACATCAACCTTTATATTCAGCTTATGCTCAGATGCCGCCGCTACGTTTACACAGTGTCCTATGGGGGCGATACCCATACCCATGCCTTCGTTTTCCTCAGGGTCGAGAGTATTCTTTATTTTCTCCAGCACAGTACCCTTGGCAGGCTTGTTGTTTTCATCCAATACAAGTATTCTTACGTTTCCGCCGCCGCTATAAGCTCTCTCAACCTTTACCTGACCTACTCCATCCATTGCCTTTACCCATCTTACATAGTCGGCCTTGTTGCCGTTAAAGGCAGTATTCCTTATGCTGTCAAAATACCTCTGTCTGAAATCCTCGGTTTCCTCCTCATCTCTTGCAGGCACAAGCACCTCCGTAAGCCTTGCCTCCGTAAGACCGTTTATATAGTCTACGGCTATAAGCCTTCCCAGGTGCATATTGCCCTCAGTACCGGCAGTCTCGCATCTCATTTCATACTCATAATCCTTTATTTTCCTTTCGGCAACAAAATTTATCCTGTCTATGCTGAATTTCGTGCCTATGGGAACTTCTGTATTGAACACGCCTTTACACAGGGAATACGTAGCCTTATAAGGCTCTATGCCTCTTTCCCTTGCCCTGAGTATGAGATAATCTCTTGGAGCAGTATCCGCAAAGCCTGCGTCAAGAGTGTTTTCAAGAGCAATATATATCTGCGCCAGCTCCGCGCAGGCGGGAGCAACGGCGTCGTATATTACAGAGCCTTGTCTTTTGTCCACGTCTGCGCTTACGGAGGACAGCACTCTTTTCAGTATGTTTTCATAAGTCATATTTTCAAACAAGACAACACCTCCTAAATATCGAATCTGTTTGAAATATCCGCGTCTCCCAGCTCTGTTTCCACTGTGAATTCAGCCAGTATATAAGCCTTGCCTACAGTCAGAGCCCAGTTTTTTATAGCCTTTATTCTGCTGTCGTATAAAAGGGCGTCTTCAACACGCCCCTTTAATACGGCGCATACATAGTGCCTGTCCGCCCCTATAAGGTCGTTTAGCTCTATGCCGTAATTCCTGTCATAAATGGCATAGCTGTATCTTTGTGTCATAAGTATTTTATATACAGCCTGCCCTATGGCTTCAATACCGTAGGCAAAATCTTTTATACGGCGCTCCTTCATTTTGTATGTCCTGTCCGTTTCATTGCCGACGGTCATATCAACATCTGCTCTTTCAGGTGTCATAAAGCCACCTCCTAAAGCATACCGTCAATATTTTTGAACTCCTCAACGATTTTGAAATCCTCAAATGTAAACTCCATATCCTCATCCAGATAAGAGCCGTCTGCGTCGAACTTGGCAACAACTCCGCCGTCCAGATTACAGCCCAGAAGCACAACGCTCTGTCTGCCTGCGGCGCTTGTAGGGTCTTCGTTTACTATCTGTATCTCAAAGTAAATATCCTCGCCGGAATTCTTGTACTCCTTAAGAAGCCTTCTGAAAACGCTTGTATTGTAATGGAACTTTGCCTTGCCTTTGCCTGTCCAGCCCGTAGCCTTGTTGCCTCTTGCCGTTCTGCCCAGTATAGGCACCTGCACCTTTGTCTTTTCCATTGTGGCTTCCATATTTATAGCCTGCATAAAATTATATCTGCTGCCGTTTATTGTCACATAACACTCTGCCAGCTTTGCGCTTAACGTATCCTTTGCATTTAATATTGACATACTCATATAACGACCTCCTATTCCACTGTTACCTTCATATAGAGCTGAGCCATAGCGTTTACGGGCGTGATATTGTCATATACCACAACGCTTCTCTTTGTCTCGCCCCTTTTCACAACAATATCGTCTTCGTTAAAGTTCTCTATTGCCCTCATATCCCTGAGCTTTTCATGATGCTTTACAATATCGCACCACAGAGAATTTCTGCCTGCCTCGTCATTAGGCACCTTGCCCAGATAATAATTGCAGAATATAGAGGCAATATCCTCGGCAATCTGGTCTATTACCCTTACTGTCTGATTGTCGCTGAATATTTCGCTTTTCTCCTCGGTAAACTCTGTGAGAGTATTTATGTCCATAAGCACTCTCCACTTATCCTCTACCTTATGGAATGAAAAGTAGCCCTCCTTTATTCTTTTCTCCAATACGCTCTGTGTAAAATTAACGTCTCTTATAGGCGTTTCTCCGTCATAGAGCTTGTTCGTAAGGGACTTGTTTACGGGACAGCCGGCAACAGCGCCTGTTATCCAGTACAAAAGGTCGGCATTTTCCGCCGGAGCGCCCTCTGCGTCATTACAGGTGCATATACTTCCCTCGTAATTCTGTCCCGCAATACCATAAGTAACGCACTGAAATTTTCTGCCTACCTGTTCTCTCATTCTCTTTGTAAATTCAAGCACCATAAGGACATAGTCCTCCAAATCCGCAACGGCACACAGCGTATTGAAATAATAGGGCTCTACGGCCTTGAGGAATTCGGCTATATCCGTGCCTGATATAGAGCCGGTTTTGCCTCCCGTAAAGCTCATACCCTCCGTATTTTCAAGGGACTCTCCATTCCATACTACAAATTCGTTGTTTACAAGCTCGGAGGCGTCCGTAACGCTTTGTGAATACACAAGAGCGTTTTCAAGATATACCTCTACCAGCTTCTTGCCGCCAATATCGTCCTCTATGGTAAGCCTTAAATCATTGCCTCTTGCGCCTTTTTTTGCAGCTGTGCAGTACCTGCAGGACGCCGCCGTACTTGTAGTGCCGTTTCCTCTGTAAAAATACAGCTTGCTTCCGTTTTTAAAGAAATCTCTTATTCCTCTGAGCTTTTCATGAGAATAGTCGTAGCCGAATATTCTGAAGGAGTTATCTCTTAAGCTCTCTCCCGTAAGCTCTATAATCTTCTTTTCATCGCACCAGTCCGCCGCGCCGCATATAGCGCCTATACCTCTTTCGCCGAAAACATTTACAAGATTCTTAGTCGATACAAAATTGATATAGCTGCCAGGAAGCACCTTGTTTTCCGTTGTAAATATACCTCCGCCTAAAGCCATACTACTTCACCTCTCCTTCCAGAAATCCGCATATTATCATATCCACCTCGTCAAGGGTGTACTTTTTGTCCTCATCCAATACTGCATTCAGAATATCTCTGTATTCCGTATAAATATCACTTTTTACTATTACTTTTTTACTGTATCTGACATCTTCCATATCTGTTTTTTTACCTCCTTGTCAGGACAAGCCTTTAAGCTCCATATCGCCCATAAGCTCATAGTCCTCCTGTGTAAAATAGAAATAGCAGTAGCTTACCTTAAAGCTGCAGTAATCCTCCTGTATTTCCATTTTCATATTTTCTCCTCTCAACACGCTTTTGGGAATATCTATATACTCAAGGCATTTAAAAAGCCTTGTCATAACGTCATTGTAATCCTCTCTTTTTTCCGCGCCGCTGTAATAGTGAATGTCTATAACATTCTCAGTTCTGTAACGCCTTCCTCTGTAAAGCTGATTATTTATGCTTTCACAGTTTATGGAGAAGCAAGGCGTTTTAAAGCCCTGCTCCACCTCCTCGCTGTAAATGGTAATATCCCCGAACTCCTTTGAGAGCTTTGCTGCAATGCCTTCTATAATTTCTTTAATCACTAGGACCACTCCTTAAAATTCTCTACCAGAACCTCGTTATGGCTTAAATACTCTGCTCTTTCGCCGCTGTGATAGAAGGTATGCTCTCCCTTTTCATTGGTCACGGCAATTTTACTGCCCGGCTTTATAAGAATGTCGTGAGCCGTAAATATCTTTACATACAGGGGGTTTTTTACGGCGTCCTTATCCCTCTTGCCCGAATTCAGCTTGTTGAAAAGCATACCTGTGGAATAGGAAACACGGCAGGGTATATCCTCCAGCACAAGCACTTCCCTGTGCCTCGTTATACCCGCCTCGTTTTTGTATTCCTCCTTTTCATATACGCTGCACCTGCAGTTAAAAAGCCTTTCCGCATCCTTTCTCAATCTTACCAGCTCAGCTTCCGACAGCATACCAGAAGTCCCTCCTTGTCCGTGAGCTTGTCAATAAGCATATTGAAAAGCTCCTCTTTGCTCGTACCCTTGCCGTAGCTTATGCTTACATCGCCCTCTGTCACATTTACGAGAGCGCTTTTCACATCATAGCCCTCAAGAGCGCCTATGCTGTTTTTGGTCTTTAAAAACACTCCGCAGCACATATCAACGGCAGTATTATAGAGCCGATGGGGTATCCTGTGTATATTGCAGTAGTTTCTTATATACTCCTCAGTACCTCTTATGCTCAGCTCAAGAGTAAGGCTGTCGCCGTTGTCTGCGTCATATCCCAGAGTATTAAGCCTTAATACAACATCTTCTTTTCTTATCATATTAAAGTCTGCCCTTGCTTATAATTCTGGCAATAGGAATGGACTTGTGATTAATATACTTAGGCTCTTCGCTGCCGTCGTTTACAAGACACCAGTTTGCGCCGTCCTTAAGCTCCTCGTCTGTGGGGGAAAGGGTTTCCTGATTTTTCTTTAAATAGCTTATGCCAAAGGGGGCAAAGCATTTTCTCTGTCTTACATAGAGCGTATCCTGTCCGCCCTTTACAGCAGGATTTCTGCCCATTTCGTAGGGCACCTTAGCGCCTATGTTCTCATAGTCGAATGCGCCCTGACCAAGAATATAAGTAGTATATACGCTCTTGCCGTCGTCGCCCTCCGTTACAGGCATACTGTCGTCTATTATAACGCTTCTGCCGTTCCATGTGGCAAGAGTAAGGTCTCTCTGTATGCCCATGGCGTCGGTCTGCTTAAGATAAGCCAGAAGATTGAGGTTTTCAAGATTTGTAGCCACCTCGGAATGCATTATGGCAAGGGTGAACTTGTTCTTGTTGTCGCCGCCTGCCTTCTGTATAGCCTTGTTAAGAGTAGCAGGCTCTACTATGCCGTCGCCCTCCTTGGTTATATCGTATGTATGCTCGTCTACAAACTCCTTGTTTTCCTTGCCTGTCATGGAGTAAATACCCTCCAGTATGGCAAGAAGAGTATTCTGATCTACCTCGTCAAAATACTCGGCGACCTGCTGGGCAACGCTGTCCATAAAGCCTGCTCCAGCTGTAATGTCCTCTGCAAAGTCGGTTTCTATCCACGCCTTTGCGCGACCTACTACCACAACGCCTCTTTCATAGGTGGCGGTATCCGTAGCTATAATATCCGTCTGACCGTCATAGTTGAGCACATCGCCGTCCAAAAGACCGTACATCGGAAGTACGGCGTAGGCAGTACCCGTCTGTGAGCTGAAGGCGTTTCTTATTTCGGCGTTTCCTCTCAGCGCCCTGCTCTTTACCAGCTCATTTTTCTTTAACTGAGGTATCCTCTCCACATAAGCGCCAAATGCCTGTGGATTAAAGCTCTTGCTTTCAAATTTTGCCATTTATATTTCACTCCTTTAGTATTCTAGGCTCTGTTTTCGGGTAATAGTAGATCCCGAAAACAGAGCGTTTTTAATACGCTTTATTATTTTCCTTCAAAATACGCACAAAGCTGTGTGTAATTCATATCCTCTACACTTATATTTTCGTCCTCGCCGTTACCTACCACAACGCCTCTGAACCCTCTGTTTGTGTCAAAAAGATACTTGGTATCCTCGTTTTTTTGTAAAGCCTCTATTTGCTCACCGAGACCCTTTATATTACCCTTTTCATCAATTACTATACTGTCTGTGTCAATTAAAGCCTTTACCGCCTTGAGTGTTCTTGCGCCTGCTCTTTCAAGAGCCCTTTCTACGGCGTTGTTTTTGTTTATAGCATTTATTTCTTCAATATGCTCAAGCCTTACTCTCTCGGCTTCTGTTTTCATTTTTTCGATTTCAGAGGTAAGGTCGGCTATTTTCCTGTCCGTCTCGGCTTCACGCCTTTTGATTTCCTCCGTTATTTTGTCTGTAACATCAGCCTCAAGTCCCAGCTTTTCCAGAAATTCTCTCATTTTCATCACTCTCCTTAACACCTTCGGAGCCTTCTCTTTTAAGCCTTTCAAGCTCCTTTTTTACATCCTCTACCCACGGGTGCTGAGCCACTATTGTTTCCTTGCTCAGCATACTCATGGACTTAATGCAGTTGTCAATAGCCTCGCTTTCATTAATAAGAATATCCCTGTTGAATATCACATCCACCGCCTCATTGTCAAAGCTGCCCTGATTCGTATTGTTCAGATGAGTATTTACAAACCATATAAGCTCCTCAAAGGCGTATCTGTATTCCCTTTCAATGCCGTTTGTATCCAAATCTATGTCGGAATACATACTCTGAATATTCATCTGATTGGGATTTCCGCCAAGCCTATCGTCCTTTGCGTCATAGCCCATGCCGTTTTCAATAATGCTTTTCTTGAATATTTCAATAAGGCTCTTGTAATTTTCCGCATTTACATCAATACTGAGGGTATCCACGCCGCCCTGGGCACCGTCAATGGTCCTTACCTTTACAGCGCCGTAGCAGGCGAGATTTTTTCTGAACTCTCCCAGATTTTCACCGTCATAGTTTTTAAGCACCAGAATGGTATTTCTTGGGTCCTCCTCCATAGCGTTAAGAAAGTTGCTTACAATGAGATTAAGTCCGTCCTGAAGACTTCTGACAGCTTTTATAAGAGGAATTTCCTTATCATTGTATTTAAACGGCACAACGGGTACTTTTCCAAAGCTGCCCTGTCCCTCCTTCATATAGAAGTGGGCGGTTTTCCACTCCGTACCGTCGGGTACGAGCCTTCCCTTGTCTATGATATACCGCCTTATATACACTCTGTCATACACCTCGGCGCACTGGCGCAGCTCTCTTTTGCTGCCATTGTACTCTATCCTTTCATATATCCTCACAGCAAAGTCAAGCTCTCTGTGCTCCTCGTCGACCCAGCCCGGAATTATTTCCCAGGGTCTGAAGCGTCTGAATTTAAGCTGTCCCTTTTCGTCGTAATACACATAGAGCCAGCCTATACCGCAGTTAAGGCTGTCCTCGCATACATTGCGCAGCACCTTCATAAAGCCGCTGTCGAATATCTTCTTTATTTTATCGACATACTCTCTGTTTTCGCCGTCGAAGGTAACAGGCTTTCCCAGAATATAGTTCATTTTCTGAGTCACAAGCTTTTTGTACTGATTATCCACTATCCTGTTGTTAGGCAGATTATCGATTTCCACAGGCTTTCCTCCCGGACCTATACCCATTCTCTTTCTTTTGAGAATATCGTGATTGCCGCAGTAGTATTCCTGCCCTAAGAGCATATCCCGTCTCTTTCGGGACGCCTTGAATTCGTTTATCTCTTTAAGAATAAAGTCCTCCTCGCTTATTGTCCTATTGCCCCTTTTGATTATCTCGTTTATTCTCGGCATACAGGAATAGGGAAACTGAAAATCAAACAACTGACCACCTCTTTTCTTTTTTAAGTCGGAATTTTAACAAAAAAGAAGCTCTCATAGGAGCTTCTGCGTCAGATAATACCGTTTATGCACTCCTATGTTCATCTGACATGAACAAATTAACATAAGAAGTGCGACAAAGTGCGACATTTATTAAATAAAATTAAAAAAATTTCCCGATATACACAGCCGTATAATCCAAGCCTTTCAGATTTTGATATTTTTTTTATATTATTTGTTAAAATATGTTTGACAATTCCTGCTATTTACTTTAATATGTAATTATACAAAAATAGGGTAAACTCTATTGTAAACAATATAAATTCAAGGAGGTATTATTTGTGAAAAAATTTATTACATTAATGACGGCGGCTATACTGTCTATGACAATGCTTGCAGGCTGCGGCGGAAATGCTGCAAAGGAGCCTGCAGAGGAGGGTCAAACCTCTTCGGCTATGGAAACGCCTGTTGACATCGGTATTATTCAGCTTACGGAGCATCCTGCTCTCGACGCTGCAAGAGAGGGCTTTGTACAGGCTCTTGCAGACGCAGGCTATAATGACGGGGACAAGGTGAATATAGAGGTACAGAACGCCCAGGGCGACCAGTCCAATCTCCAGACTATTTCTCAGAAGTTCGTTTCCGACGGAAAGGACCTTATTCTGGCTATTGCTACTCCCGCCGCTCAGGCTATAGCAGCAGAAACAAAGGATATTCCCATTCTTGTAACTGCCGTTACCGACCCTGCGGCTTCCGGTCTTTGCGACAGCAATGAAGCTCCCGGCGGCAACGTATCCGGTACTTCCGACCTTACTCCCGTTGAGGAGCAGATAGACCTTCTTACAAAGCTCCTGCCCGACGCCAAGAAAATAACCGTTATGTACTGCTCCGGCGAGGACAACTCAGCTATACAGGCAGATATGGCGGAAAAGGCTGCAAAGAGCAAGGGTCTTGAGGTAGAGAGAAAGACTGTTACTTCTACAAACGACGTTGCCCAGGTAACGGAGTCCGTTATAGGTACCTGCGACGCGGTTTATATTCCTACGGACAATGTACTTGCTTCATCTATGCCTCTTGTTTCCAGCATTACAAATCCTGCAGGTCTTCCCGTTATAGTAGGCGAGCAGGGTATGCTTGAGGGCGGCGGACTTGCTTCCGTTACAATAAGCTACTCAGACCTTGGCAAGGCTACCGGCGAAATGGCTGTTAAAATCATAGAGGGCGCAGATATAAGCACTATGCCCATAGGCTATGCTCCTAACCCTGAGCTTATGATAAACACGGATACCGTTTCAGAGCTTGGCATTACTGTTCCTGCCGATATTGAGGCTTCTGCAGTTAAGGTAACAACTACTGCTACTGACGCGCAGTAATTTATGTAAATAAGGGGGCTGCTAAAAACAGCCCCTTATTTTAAAGAGCGGAGATATGAGGGGACTGCTTATATCCATAAGCTGTGCCCTCATTCCTCTGACGAAAAAAAGGAGAAAACAATATGAATGTTATTTTAGGCGCTTTTGCCCAGGGTCTGCTGTGGGCAGTTATGGCAATAGGCGTATATATCACATACAGAATATTGGATATTGCCGATTTGACAGCCGAAGGCTGCTTTACCCTCGGCGCAGGCATTACCTGTAAACTGATTACAAGCGGCTGCAACCCCTTTGTTTCCACTATTATAGCCCTTATAGGCGGTCTTATTGCAGGTCTAGTGACGGGACTTCTTCACACCAAGCTCAAAATTCCCGCTTTGCTTGCAGGTATACTTACAATGACGGGTCTTTGGTCTGTTAATCTCAGAATAATGGGTCGCTCAAATATAGCTATACTCCGAGAGACCTCTATAATCACAATGCTTATAAACAGCGGACTTAGCAAAAATATGGCGGCTATAGCTTCGGGCACTGTGCTTACGCTTGCAGTTATTGCCTTTTTATGGTGGTTTTTCAATACAGAGCTTGGCTATTCCCTAAGGGCAACAGGCAATAATCTCAATATGATAAGAGCCCAGGGCGTTAATACCGATACGTCTATTATACTTGGCGTAATGCTCGGCAACGGTCTTATTGCTCTTTCATCATCTCTAGTTTCCCAGTTCAACGGCTTTGCCGATATTTCAATGGGTATGGGTACTATTGTAATAGGTCTTGCCTCCGTTATAATAGGCGAGGTCGTATTCGGCAAGAAAAATATTCTCAATTCTCTTATTGCCGTAGCCTTAGGCTCTGTACTCTACAGAATAATTATAGCCCTTGTTCTTAAGCTGGGCATGAATTCCAACGATATGAAGCTGATAAGCTCCGTACTCCTTGTTATAGCTCTTTGCTTCCCTGCCGTAAGGGAGCAGTTCACAAGAGTGCTGAAAAATTCCCTTAAGAAGGGAGGGCGTGCAAATGCTTAGACTTACCGACGTACATCAGAAATTTGAAGTAGGCACAATTAACGAAAAGCACGTACTTAAGGGCATAGACTTGCACATAAAGGAAGGCGATTTCGTTACCATTATAGGAGGCAACGGCGCAGGCAAGTCAACAATGCTGAACGCCATTACCGGCACTAATATGATAACCTCCGGCACTATCACTATTGACGGAAATGATGTTACAAAAGAGCCGGAATACAAAAGAGCCAAATATATAGGCAGAGTTTTCCAAGACCCAAGAATGGGTACAGCCTCAGATATGTCCATTGAGGAAAATCTGGCTATCGCTTACAGAAGAGGCAAGCTCCGTACTCTCAAATGGGGCATAAGTCATAGGGAAAGAGAGGAATACCGTCAGCTTCTGGCAGAGCTGGAGCTTGGTCTTGATACAAGGCTTAAGGACAAGACAAGATTTCTCTCTGGCGGACAAAGACAGGCTCTTACCCTGCTAATGGCGAGCTTTCATCACCCCAAGCTGCTGCTTTTGGACGAGCATACGGCAGCCCTCGACCCAAAGACGGCTGCCAAGGTACTGGAGCTTACCGTAAAGCTCGTAAACGAAAACAGCCTTACCGCCATGATGGTAACTCACAATATGCGGGACGCCCTGCGTATAGGCAACAGACTTATAATGCTCCACAATGGCAGAATAATATTGGATATAAGCGGTGAAGAAAAGAAAAGGCTCAATGTTCCCGATTTGCTTGAAATGTTTGAAAAGGCAAGCGGTGAAGAAATGAATAACGACAGAATGTTGCTGTCATGATAAAAAGCGTCGTTTTCGGCGCTTTTATACTGTCTAAAAAAGCAATATTTTGATAGAAACCACAAATTAAAATAAAGATTTCTTTCAAGCGTCGCTTGCGACGCATTTTGCAATAAAAAAAGGCTTTCGCCCTATGTATGTATCACCGAAGTGATACGTTATTCCATTTTGCTTCTGAGCTTTTTAAGCGCCTTGGTTTCTATTCTTGAAACATAGCTTCGGCTTATGCCCATGCTTCCCGCTATTTCCCTTTGAGTTATTTCCTCGCCTGTGGCTATGCCGTAGCGCATTTCTATTATATCCCTTTCCCTTTTTGTAAGGCAGCTTTTAAGCGCCTTATACAGCTTTACTATCTGCATTTTAATATCTGCCGTTTCCTCTATGCTTCTGCTGTCGTCGGCAATTTTCTCCTCCAGAGTCACCTCGTTTCCCTCTCTGTCCACTCCTATTGTTTCCTGAAGACTTATATCCCCCTGTCTTTTCTTTATATGTCTGAGCTCCATAAGTATCTCGTTTTTTATACACTCCGCCGCGTATGTGGAAAGCCGTCCCTTGCCCGATTTATAGGTGGAAACCGCCTTTATAAGACCAATAGTGCCTATTGAGATAAGGTCGTCGCTGTCGGCTGCGCCGCTGTATCTTCCCGCTATATGGGCAACGAGCCTTAGATTATGCTCTATAAGCACATCTCTTGCTTCGCTGCTGCCTGCCTCCAGCTCCGCTATATATTTCTGCTCCTCCTCCTTGGTAAGAGGCGTGGGAAACGCCGTGTTTATATGCCCTATAAGATAAAAGGGCAGAAACAGCAATACCATATTTGCCTCCGTAAATATCTGTTATCATATTATATGCGTTATTTCCGCCAATGTGCAAGGTCAACAGAGAGCAATATATCAACTCACATGAACATAGCTGTAAAAAGCCTTTTTAATGGAAAAATATATTTATTGCCATTTTTTTGTACATTCTGCACAAAATTCTGAAATTATTGTCGTAAAAAATATTCACTTAATAAAATAAATTAAACTTATTTTTATTATGTTTTAAAGTAATGTGGATAAGTCTGTGATTTTTAATGCTCTGAAAGGGGCATAAAATGGTTATTCACAGAGTTATCCGAGTTATTCACAATCAAAATTTAAAAACACGGGGTTTTATCCACAAAAAAATAAGAAATTCAAAAAATTCATAACCCCTTTATTCAAGAGGGTTTGCAAATTTTGTTAAATTTTTTTGTAAAGTTTTTAAGAATAAAAATTTACACTTGACAAAAATAAAGGAAATGCCAAAACTATAAAGAATTAAATAAGTATAAAAAGAAATCTATGATTTCATAACAAAGGAGTTGATTTTATGCGTTATTCATTTATAGGCAAAAATATCGATGTGACTGAAAATTTTCAGAATAAGATCATAGCTAAAATAGACAGGGTCGCAAAGCTCTTTCCGGCAGATTCAGAAGCCAATATTGCTCTTAGCGACGTAAAGCTGGACAAAAAGGTAGACGTTACCATAAATCTTCCCAACAAGAGGATAATAAAGGCGGAGGTAGTAAAGGACGACCTTATGGCAGCTCTTGACGAGGCTGTGGACATTCTCGAAAGACAGATGGTAAAATATAAGAACAAGCTCAACGACAAGGCAAAAAGAAGCACCGCCTTTGCAGACGAGCTGAACGCCATTGCCTTTGCAGACGACGAGTACGACGATGACGACGATATTAAAATTGTCAAGAACAAGAGATTCTTTGTGAAGCCTATGGACGCCGAAGAAGCGTGTATGGAAATGGAAATGATGGGTCACAGCTTCTTTGTATTCAGAGATGCCCAGACCGACGAGATATGCGTAGTCTACAAGAGAAAGGACGGCGCATACGGTCTTATAGAACCGGAATATTGATATAGCATATTTTTTACAAATATAATAATATAGAATATGGGAGCGGTCTTTCCGCTCCTTTTATTTATAGCTTTATAGCATTGTCAAAACCTTGCAAGACAATAACCCAAAGCTATCCCACTCCACGCAAAAAAACCGAGGAACAGCATTGTCCTCGGTTTATTTGATGTATATTTTTCAATAATCAGAAAGGCGACACCCGGATTTGAACCGGGGATCGAGGAGTTGCAGTCCTATGCCTTAGCCACTTGGCTATGTCGCCAAAATGACCCGTAGGGGAATCGAACCCCTGTTTTAGCCGTGAGAGGGCCACGTCTTAGCCTCTTGACCAACGGGCCATAAAGCTCCCCGAGTAGGATTCGAACCTACGACCTATCGGTTAACAGCCGAGTGCTCTACCGCTGAGCTATCGAGGAATATACTATGGTAATCAGCGTTACCAACAAATACAATGATAACACAGTTATTAAGCTATGTCAAGGACTTTTTTTTGCAAATAAAAACCTACCGCAGATAACTGAAAGAAATGCCAAAAAGCATTTCTTTCAAGCGTGTCGATTTTATCGACACGCAAAAAAGGGACTGCCCTACGACAATCCCCTCATAAAATACGGCTTAGTTATTAACTCTACCTAAATATTCGCCTGTTCTTGTGTCGATTTTGATAATCTCGCCCTCATTTATAAAGAGAGGAACATTGACGCTTGCGCCTGTTTCAAGAGTGGCAGGCTTTGTTGCGCCTGTGGCGGTATCGCCCTTAACGCCTGGCTCTGTAGCTGAAACCGCAAGCTCCACAATAGTGGGAGGCTCTATACCGAATACCTTGCCCTGATAGCTGAGTACCTTAACTACCTCGTTTTCCTTAACGTACTTAAGAGTATCGCCTACATCACTTGCCGGAAGAGCTATCTGGTCGTATGTCTCAACGTCCATAAAGTTATAGAGGTCGCCGTCAGCGTAGAGATATGTCATATCCTTCCTGTCTATATGAGCCTTTGGCATCTTTTCCGTAGGTCTGAATGTTTTCTCAACAACAGCTCCGGACACAAGATTCTTTAATTTAGTTCTTACAAAGGCAGCGCCTTTGCCGGGCTTAACATGCTGAAATTCTATGATCTGATAAATGTTGCCCTCATATTCCATAGTAACACCGTTTCTGAATTCACCGGCAGAAATCATAATTTATCCTCCTTGTAAAACATATATATACTATAATAACCTATAAAGCCGAAAAAAGCAATATATTTTTTAATATGCGCAGTAAAATCATTTGCCTTGAATACGCTTAATTTCTAAAAAATCAAATTTTTTGTGGATAAAAAAGCCTTTTTACACATCGAACAAAGGTTTATTTGTGGATAAGTGGGATAACTTTGTGTATTAATGCTCCGAAACAAGTTTTTCTCCCAATTTATAGACATCCCCTGCGCCCATAGTTATCAACATAGTTTGTGGATTACAATTTACCCTTATATAATTTTCGGCATTGTCGAAACTTCCGCAGTATTCTACATTTCCTCCTATGCTTTTTATCTTATCCGCCAAATCCTTGGAGGATACAAGTCCCGTATCCCTTTCCCTTGAGGCATATATATCTATGAGCAGTACCTTGTCGGCTTTTGAAAGCACCTCTGCAAACTCGTCTAAAAGAGCAAATGTTCTTGTATAGGTATGGGGCTGGAATGCTATCCACAACTCGTTAATATCGTTAGCCCGCGCGCTGTTTATAGTAGCGGCTATTTCGGTAGGGTGATGAGCATAGTCGTCTATTACCGTTATTTCCTTATACTTGCCCTTGTACTGAAAGCGTCTGTCCGTACCCTTGTATTTTGCTATACCCTTCACTATGGTATCAACGGGTATATGGTAGTTATATGCAAGGGCAAATGCCGCCAGAGAGTTATATACATTATGCTCTCCGGGTATCATGAGATGGACTTCTGCCAGCTTTTCCCCCTTGTGGTACACACTATATCCGCCGTGACCCATACTGTCGTAGCTTATATCCATGGGATACCAGTCTGCCCTGTCGTCCCTGCCGTAGGTTATGACTTTGCATTTCGTACCCTCAAGCACCTCGTCAAGCCTTTCTATATCCCTGTTTATTACAAGAAAGCCGTCCTCCGGCACTCTTTTTGCAAATTTATTAAAGGAAATGTATATATTGTCCAGATTTTTGAAATAGTCCAGATGGTCCTTATCCACATTCAGTATAATGGCGGAATGGGGATTGAATTTAAGAAAGCTGTCCTTATACTCGCAGGTCTCCAGTATGAAATAATCGTGAGAGCCTACCTTGAAATTGCCGTTTATATCGGGCAGCATACCGCCTATGGACACAGTAGGCTCTGTATCTGCCGTAAGGAATATCTCCGTTACCAGAGATGAAGTAGTCGTCTTGCCGTGAGTACCCGCTACGGATATAGGGTATCTGTACTCCAGCATAAGCAGACCCACAAGCTCCGCCCTGTCTATTACATCGGCGCTGCTGCTCCTTGCGGCTATCAGCTCTGGATTGTCCTCGCCTATAGCGGCGGTATATACTATAAGGTCCTCGTCGCCCTTTATATTTTCAGCTTTCTGCCCTATATCCACTCTTATTTTAAGAGCCCTCAGTCTTTTTATAACATCGGAATCCGTACTGTCAGAGCCGGACACCTCATAGCCTCTGTATTTAAGTATTTCGGCAAGACCGGACATACTTATTCCGCCTATGCCTATAAAATGAATCCTTTTATAATCTGATAGCTTCATTTATTTTACCTACTTTCCGCCGTTATTAATAAATTCCTCCGCAAGAGCAAGCATTTTGTCCTTTGAATAATCCCGTGAGAGAACCTCCATTGTATATGCAATGCTGTTTTCCTTGTCGTACCAATACAGGCTCTGGGCTGATACAAACTCTGAGCCGGTTCCGTTATAGCGTATTTCCGTAGAGCCGTTTTCTGTATTTTGCTTTATGCCCTCGGGTATTTGGGAATTTTCGTCCTCTGCAAAATATATCATTCTGTTATAAAAGGTAAACTCATTGTTATTCAGCTCAACCTTTTCCACATTATCTCCCTTGGGTAATGCCAGCTCGTATTCCGTAATATTTTCGGACTTGGCTTTTACCGAAAGTGACTGACCGGGTTTATTTGTTTCTGTAAAATATTTGTAGGTAACGGCTCCGCCGTCTATTTCACAGTTATAGAGCTTTTCTCCGTTAAGAGAATCCGTCTGTACTGAATTTTCCAGTCTTATTTTCTTAAGCTCCTTTTTTTCGGGCAAATCTACGGCTTCTATTTTTTCGCTGTATATACTGCCGCTGCTTCCACTGCCTTGACTTTTAAGAACCTTGATATTTTTGCAGGCTATTACAATAACAATTATAAGAAATATTAAAACAGCTATGCCCAGCAATATATATATAACATTATTTTTCTTTTTCATAATTATCTCCTTTTATTTTATTTTTATTATATAATACCACAACTTAAGCAAAAAGTAAATAAAAAGGTAAGGCTTTATCGGCGCATTATACCGATACAGTAAAAAGGGACTGCATACCAATCCCGACCCAAAGCCGAAATAAGGTATGCAATCCTATACATTAAATACTATGCCTGTTCAAGATATTTTTCCTTAAGCGCTTCTATATCGTTAGGGGATATTTTAAGTCCCTTTATAATATAGTTGTATACAGAGCCGTATTTTTCCTTAACGCTGTCAAAGGCGGCTATTGTCAGAAACGGAGATATGATAATACCCGACGGTAATGAAGTATTCAAAAACGGCGACAGCATAATACTGTTTGCCGACCAGAAATATAACTTCCCAAGCGCTTTGGATATTTTGGATTAAATGATTTCCATTTTTGTAAATTTGGCTTAAAAAAAGGCTGTCCCGTTGTGACCTATAAAAAGGTCATAATAGGACAGCCTTCTGTATAATACAAATCCTTATTTATGATAAGGTTCATTTTTGATTATTTTAAAAGCGCGGTACACCTGTTCAAGAAGTATAAGGCGCATAAGCTGATGAGGAAACGTCATTTTAGAAAAGCTCAGCCTATAATCCGCTCTTTGCAGCACCTCGTCGCTTAAGCCCAAAGAACCGCCTATAACAAATGTAATATGGCTTATTCCTCTTACGGTAAGCTGAGATATAAGCTGCGCAAAGCCTTCGCTGTCGGTTTGCCTGCCGTCTATGGCAAGGGCTATAATATGCCCCTTTGCCACCTTCATAAGCCTTTTGCCCTCGACATTTTTTATCTGCTCCTTTTGAGCGGTACTAAGCTCTTCAGGCGCTTTTTCGTCTGGCACTTGGCATATATCCACATCTGCATAGCGCGACAGCCTTTTCATATATTCGTTTATACCGTCGGAGAAGTATTTTTCCTTAATTTTGCCTACGCAGGCAACCGTTATTTTCATAAAAGCTCTATACACCTTTTTACGCCGTAAGGCGCAGCTACCCACATATCGAAATCTCCGCCTATTTCAGCTCCGCTTTCAGTCACTATATCCTTAACGGTATCGAAGGCGAGCTTTGGGGTATTGTTTTCCTTGCTGAGATGCCCAAGAAATACGTATTTCAGCTTGCTGTCCGCCGTTCTGCTCAGAAAATCACCGGCAACGCTGTTGCTGAGATGTCCCTTATCGCTTAATATCCTCTGCTTGAGATTATAGTTATAGGGTCCGTTCTTAAGCATATCTATATCGTGATTGCTCTCCAGCAAAAGCGCCGCAGAGCCCTTTATATTTTCTCTTACAGTTTTTGTAATATGTCCCATATCCGTAGCTATCGTCACCTTATGGCTGTCTGTCATTATACAGTAGCCTACAGGCTGCGCTGCGTCGTGGGGTATCTCAAAGGGGCGTATGCAAAGGTCGTTGAAAATACAGTTTTCATCGGCATATACCGCCCGCTTGTTCCTGGGTCTGAAATCGCCTACCTTGGCAGGCATATTTTCCCATGTACCCTCCGTAGCGTATACGGGAATGTCATATCTCCTGGAAAGAACGCCTATGCCGTCCACATGGTCTATATGCTCATGTGTCACAAAAACGGCGTCTATATCCCGTCCCGTCAGCTCCAGCTGACCAAGACCCTCTTCTATCCTTTTGCCGCTAAGCCCTGCGTCTATAAGTATATTGGTGCTTTCTGTTCCTATATATACACAGTTGCCGCCGGAACTGCTGGCAATAGTTGCAAATCTAAGCCTCATCAGTCCTTGACCCTCTTAATGTCAGCGCCTAACGCCTTGAGCTTATACTCTATCTGCTCATATCCTCTGTCTATAAAGCGCACATTTCCTATCTTTGTAGTGCCTGCCGCCGCAAGTCCCGCTATTACCATGGCTGCGCCTGCTCTCAAATCCGTTGCCATTACCTCTGCTCCGTGGAGCTGAGGCACGCCGTGTATAGTGGCTATTCTGCCTTCTACATTTATATCACAGCCAAATTTCTTAAGCTGGTCTATGTACTGAAAACGATTTTCCCAAACGGTCTCCGTAAGTATGCTTATGCCGTCCGCCTTTGAAAGTCCTGCTGCCATCTGAGGCTGCAAATCCGTAGGAAAGCCTGGATACGCCATAGTCTTTACTCTTATGGCAGAGAGCCTGCCGTTGGATATAACGTCAATATAGTCGTCGCCCTCTTCAATGGTACAGCCCATTTCTCTCAGCTTGGCGGAAAGGGAATCCATGTGTTTAGGTATTATATTTTTCACTGAAACATGACCGCCGCATATAGCCGTCGCTATCATATAGGTGCCTGCCTCTATCTGGTCGGGTATTATCATATATTCGTTGCCGTGGAGCTTTTCAACGCCGGTTATCCTTATAACGTCTGTGCCTGCGCCCTTTATTTTTGCGCCAAGCATATTAAGGAAATTGGCGGTATCTACTATATGAGGCTCCTTGGCTGCGTTTTCAATAGTTGTAACGCCCTCCGCCATAGTTGCGGCAAGCATAATGTTGATGGTAGCGCCTACGGATACCGTATCAAGGAATATATTTGTACCCTTGAGCCTGTCCGCCTTAAGGCTAATAATGCCTGCGTCATAGTCCTCTATTATCTCTGCGCCCAGCGCTCTGAAGCCCTTTAAATGCAAATCAATAGGTCTTGTGCCGAAATTACAGCCGCCGGGCAGAGCCACCTCCGCTCTCTTGAAGCGGGCAAGAAGCGCTCCCATAAGATAATAGGAGGCTCTTATTTTTCTCACAGAATCAAATGTCGCATTATAGCTTCTAAGCGATGAGGAATCTATTGTAAGAGTTCTGTCGTCTATAAGCTGACAATGAGCGCCCAGCTTTGTAAGTGTATCATCAAGACATCTGACGTCCTCTATTCTTGGAAGATTGTCGATAATACATATACCGTTTGCCAGAATGGCGGCGGGTATAATTGCAACCACAGCATTTTTTGCGCCGCTTATGACTACCTCGCCGTTAAGGGGATTCCTTCCCTTTATTAACAAATGCTCCATAAAAGCACGCACCTCTCCGAACTGAAAAAGACAATTTATATTCAATCTGATTTTGTAGCATATACTAAGGTAATTATATCATTAATCGATACAATTTTAAAGCTATTTTTTATTAAAATTCAACTTTTTTATGTCGTATTTGACCATAGATATGATAACAGCAATACAGCGGTTTGTCAAGTTAAAAAAGAAGCTGCGCCAAGCAAAGCAAACGGCAAAACAGAACAGCTTTTTCTTTGGGAGGTTTTCTTTTACATTATAATAGAAGCCATTGTATTTTTAAAGCGTAGGCCTTCTGCCCTTACATACATTTCAACAGGCGTATATTACAAACAATATCATTATCGTCAAAAATTTACATAATTATGTTGCAAAACGACAAAATATGTGCTATCATATATTAGTATTAAAAAAACAATACTATAAATTACAAACAAACCGTCTTGACAAACATTTGTTCTAATGATACAATTAAATCACCGTTAAAATGGTAAAAATCGAACAAAAGTTTATAAATTTCAAATATTTAAAAAAAGAGGTGAATATATTGACAGATAAGGAGAAAGAAGAGCTTAAAAACAAAATGTATCTCTGGGGCAGCTACAAATACATACTGAGAGTGGAAAAAAGCGAGCTTGCAAGTATAAAGGATATGTCCAGGGCTATGAAGGATATTAAGTCCATGACCTGCGGGCATACGTCCATAGCCTCAAAAATAAGCAAGCCTACGGAGGACGGAATCGCCCGTTCCATAACTCTTTGCGAAGGTCGTATAGAAAAGCTCAACAGACTTATAAAGGAAAATATGGCGCTTAAGCAGGAAATAGACGAAATAGTGGATTCTCTGCCCTGTGTGGAGCAGTATGTGTTAAAAGCCAGATATGTAGACAATATGTCATGGGAAATAATGCCCATGCACATACCCTTTGAGATGAGCAAGCGCCATTGCCAGCGTTTTCACAACTCGGCTCTTGAGCAAATACACGCAAGACTTAACAAAAAAGACAAAAATAAGGCGGCAGATGAATAAAAAATAAGGAAATTTTGTGTTTTTACCGTTGTAATACACAAAAAATTCAGTATATTTCAATGTCATTGTTGTTGAAGCTGTCTTTTTTGTGTTAAATTTGTAAAAAAGTACCTATTATTTTAATTATCCGCTTTAAAATTTGTAGTGATTGTGTATAAATTTTGTTACAAAAAATTCATTTTTTTAAAAGTCTTGGCGTTTTGCATAAATTATTTTTTTTTAATTTGTTTAATTATGATATAGATTGAAACACCGAAAAATAGTATTATATTAATTAAGATTAACGGGTTTATGCGGTCTTTCTCAAGTCTGCATAGCTGCCCTATTATAAGGAGGAATATTTTAAATGGCAGAACTTAAGTTAAAGAACATTGTAAAGAAATATCCTAATGGTTTCGTAGCTGTTAAGAATTTCTCTCTTGACATTGCAGATAAGGAATTCATCATCTTCGTAGGACCTTCCGGCTGTGGTAAGTCTACTACACTCAGAATGATTGCAGGTCTTGAAGATATTTCAAGCGGCGAGTTATGGATTGGCGACAAGCTGTGCAATACTGTTGACCCTAAGAACAGAGATATAGCAATGGTTTTCCAGAACTATGCTCTTTATCCTCACATGACAGTTTATGACAACATGGCTTTCGCTCTTAAGCTCAGAAAGGTTCCCAAGGCTGAAATAGACAAGAAGGTTAAGGAAGCTGCTAAGATTCTTGACATCGACCATCTTCTTGACAGAAAGCCCAAGGCTCTTTCAGGCGGTCAGAGACAGAGAGTTGCAATGGGTCGTGCAATAGTACGTTCTCCAAAGGTTTTCCTTATGGATGAGCCTCTTTCAAACCTTGACGCTAAACTGAGAGTTCAGATGAGATCCGAAATATCAAAGCTGCATCAGAGATTACAGACTACCTTCATCTACGTTACACATGACCAGACAGAGGCTATGACTCTTGGTACTCGTATCGTAGTTCTTAAGGATGGCGTTATCCAGCAGGTAGATACTCCTCAGAACCTTTACAACAAGCCTCAGAACTTATTCGTTGCAGGCTTCATCGGTTCTCCTCAGATGAACTTCATCAACGCTACTGTTGCTAAGGACGGCGCAGACGTATGCCTTAAGTTTGGTCAGTATTCAATCAAGCTCCCCGAGGCTAAGGCTAAGGCTGTTCTCGACGGCGGCTATGTTGGCAAGGAAGTTATATTCGGCGTAAGACCCGAGGATGTACATGACGAGGAAATCTTCCTTAACACATCTAAGGATTCTATTGTTGATGCAGACGTTGAAGTTACAGAGCTTCTCGGCGCTGAGACTAACCTGTTCCTTATCATTGCAGGTCAGAACGTTACTGCAAGAGTTGATTCAAGAAGTACTGCTAAAATCGGCGACAACATTAAGGTTGCTTTCGATATTAACAGAATTCACATCTTCGATAAGGCTACAGAGCTTACTATCTGCAACTAATTTGCAAGTCAAGACCACCCTTCAAAAGGGTGGCTTGAAGGAGGGCTGTAAGCCCATGTTACCGACCGGCGCCTAAAGACGCC
>CANRBC010000027.1 GCA_947628755.1 uncultured Clostridia bacterium
AAACTGAAATTTGGCGTATAGTTATATGGTGATTATGCTGAAAGTGGCTTATTTACTAGGGTTGCAAGGGGTGTTTGAGGGCTTGGGCGAGCTTGCTCAAGAGAATCTTATTATACCTCTTTAGAAAGACGTCCTAACACGGAGCAGAGGGAGCGGAGCTTTTCGTTTCAATTTAATTGAAAATAACAGTATTGAAATCGTATTGAAATTTTGTACAGTAACGGTACTGTTATGATTCAAAAAATTGAAACCACAAGAATTCTAAAGGTAGGATATTTTTAAAACTCATGGAGTTCTTTCGGTAGGAAATTATTGAAACGGAAGATGCGTTTTGCAGTTCCTCTGTTAAGACCTTTTACCTCTCCACCACCTCCGGTGGTCCCCCTCCCCTTGCAGGGGAGGTTATAGGCGAGGTTAAAGGAATAAGGCGCTGCCTTATAGGATGGCTAAAAAATGTATGTAACGGCTTTTTAAGCAAATTATGGAATCTAAAACTAATAACGAAAGGGAGGAATTAAAAAATGAAATTAGATTTCAAAAGAATTATGAGTTCTGTATTGGCATTTGTTATGCTTTTCAGTTCACTCGTAATGGTAAATGTTGTGAGTGTGTCTGCGGCTGACGGTGACAGAGTTTTTGATCTTGGCTCTAAGACCGTTCGTAATGAATTTATTTTATCTTCATCAGATGGAAAGGTAACCGCAAATGGTAATAAATCGGGAAAAAAGGAGTTGTACACTTTCTCCGAAGATGATATAAAGGATTTTGTTGTACACTTAGGAAATGACAGAAATTCTAAAGCAGATGCGGATACGGTTAGCGATGATTATGACTATGATAATCAAGGTTACTTATTAATTCAAGGACCTAATGATTACATAACTTTTTATGCAAAAAATGATAATGCTTCTTTAACTATTTATGTTTCAAAAGAATCAAGTAATGACAGACAAATAACTGTTACCGGAGAAGGTGAAGGAAAAGCTACACCAAAGGGAGATACACCACAAACAGGACTTATACCTTCAAATAACTCAATTTCAAAATTTGAATACACACTTGATAAAGCAGATACATATAAAATTCAGAATCCGAGTAATGGAGCACGAATATATAGTGTAATTGTTAACGACAAGGCTGCCGGTGAAGAACCTACTCCAAAAGCAACATGGAATGTTGAAACTGACTCAAATCTTACTGGTAAAGTAACGCTTGAGCCATTGACAAATTCAACTTCAGCAGTATTAAGATACACTAGTGCTGATAATTTGTATTCTGTAATCCCAAGCAGAAGAATCATCAAAACACAAAGTAATAGCGGACAATATGTAACAGATAATGAAGACGGTTCACATACACTTAATCTTAAGGGTACTAATTGGGAATATTACCTTACTCAAAATATCAACGTTCCTGTTGGAAATATCGTTATAACAGACGGCGTAAACAGAGCTCTTCATTTAAAGTGTAAAACCCATAACACAGTATACACAATAAAGCTCCAAGATGGTCAGGCTTATGCCATGATTGAAGAGGGTGAAAACGGAGGATATACTATACCGGAACAGGCAGAAGAAACAATACCTCTTCACAATGGCGAGCTTATAGCCTCTATGGCAGGCGGTCAGTTGGAAAAGGCAGGCGAAGCCGCCGCTGATGAAGTTACTTTTAATATAGATAGCGAAGCTTCAGAAATCAAAGCAACATATAAGCCTTTTACAGTAGAAAAAGTAAATGGTACCGTAGAAAAAACAGAGTTCAACAAATATAAGGTATCATCTGTTGTAAGAGGTGAGCGTCTTTTCGGCGGTACTGTACTTGACCCTGAGGGCAAGCATTTCTTCGTAGCAGCCGAAAAGGATGTGGAAACAGACGGTGTATATACATTGACAGACCCTGTGGCATTAGGAACGGATATTGATATGAAGGCTGTTGTTTTAAGAGCTCCAGGTTCAGTAGCAGCAGGCGGAGGAACAGTTGATGATGAACAGGGTATAGGCTTTATATTAGCCGACAAAACTCCCGAAGAATCAGAAACAAATGTTACATATACATTAAAGGTATACTGTACATCTGTTAATCAGAACTCATCAGGAGCTCAGAAGGCTACAGAAACAAGCATAGCTATTCGCGAAATAGATCCGGTTACATATACAGCTATCAGAAGCGGATATACAAAGAGTGATTCTATAACCGTTCAGGACGATGACCATGTTTTGGCACCTGAAAAAGATTACAAAGAGTTTGCTAATCTCCAGCCAGGCAAGGCTTATGCTATATTTAATCCTGCCGGTGAAGATGGCGAACCTCAGGGCAATATCAGAGTGTATGCTATGGAGCTTACAAAGATAGAAAATACAGTAACACCCAGTGGGGACTGGTATGCCTCTAATCAAAATGATATTTTAGGTCCTCATTATTATAAAGCTGCTACCAGTAAACTTGAACAAAATGGTGAATTTTATGAGGCGATTTTTGAAGAAGGTAAAGTAAAATCTATAAATGGTCAGGAATATGTATCAGTTGAAGAAACCGCTCCAATTATACCAAAAATCTCGGGCACATTAAAGCTTTATGTTATGGTTGATAATACCTCTGACAAATCTGCAGAAATAAAAGAAAACGGTACAAAAATTAAAGATGTAACATTATCAAAAAACAGGGGTGTGCAAGGTATTCTACCTATTGAATTTAAAGTGGAAGCAAGCAAAGAGTATACCATTAAACGTTCAGGTACCGGTGCGGTTTGTCTTTACAAAGCAGTATTAACTCCCGACGGTCCTGTTGTAGCCACCATTTCCGGCAAGGTTACTCAGTCAGGCAAATACGAAGATGTTGCCGGTTATGAAAAATCAGATTCAAATTTATTTATAAATAAAGATACTGATAAAGGTGGTAATTCCTCTGTTACTGTAAATGAAGCCGTAGTTGAGCCTATAAAGGATGCTAAGGTCACAATAAAGGGTGTAGCAGGTACTCCTACTGCAGATGTTAATCAAACAGTTAATGTAAATGCAGAAGACGGTACATACAGCTTACAGGCAAGCGAGAGCGTTCAGCTTCCCGATGGAGCTTATACAGTATCAGCAGCAGATAAATCCGGCAGAAAGATAGGCTCAGATGTAACAGTAAATATATCCGCCGGCAAAGCTGATAAGAACGCTAATTTTACCGTTGAAAAGAATGTAACGATCACATTTAAGACAAATATCAAGGACTTCAAGAATGCTCTTATTGTAAAGGACAGCAGCAAAGAAGTATTTAAACTTGATGATATAACATATCATCTCAATTCAAAAGATGGCGATATTGCAAGGCTTGAAAGTGTAACACATAAGGTACAGATGCCCGTTGGCGGTACTTATACTATAAACAATAGCAACACCAATTATGAAATCACTTCTTCAGAAAACGGAGCAACAAGCGATACCATAACATTTGTTGCAGACAAAAATAAGACTGTAAATATTTACTTTAAGAGTAAGACTGCAAAAGATGTAACTGGTGCTGTAAAAGCTGCAGAAACTGCAGGCGTAACAGCGGAAAAATATGCTACAAGAGGTACATATACATTTACAAAGGGTGCCGGTGCAGCCGATGTTGATGCTTCAAGCGGTTCAGCCGCTCAGGCAGGAGTTAAATATACACTTAACGGCTCTGAAGATGCTGCTCATAACGGCGATATATATGGATACGGTTATGGTGCGGGCACTACAAATAAAGAAAAGCGTCCTGATGATCTTACACTTGAAGACGATAAAGGCTATATTGTATTCAGAACAAACGAAACATATGTTGCTAAAATTACAGTTGAAGCACAGATATTTACACTTGTAAATGCAGATGGCGGAAACACCATAAACGGCGCTTCAAAGGTAGTTATTGATTCACGTTATAAGGACATTGGTCTTATACTTGAACCAGGTACATATGTACTCTATACATCAGCAACAGGTGAAGGATATGTAAAGAGTATTGAGCTGAACACAGCTTCTGCGTTCAATGTTATAGATGCAAAGGATGTAACAGATGAAAGCCTTACGGGAACTTCAAAGATGATAATAGGTGCATTTGATAACCTTGATTCACTTGATAAGTATACAAAATTTGCTATAATAGTATCAAGTAGTAAAGAAGCTCTTGATTATGCAGCTCTTAGCAACGAACAGACAATTGCAAGTGAGACCAAAGATAACAATGCTGTAAGCACAGATGAATATACCCCTACAGTATATGATTTGAATGTACTTTACGACACGGTATACAACACTTCAGCGCCTGCAATAAGAGATGAGACCACTCAGTTATATAAGCATATTTATGGTATTGACGGCAGTGTTGCAAAGGAAGTTGACAAGAGTGAAAGCCAGTATTTCTATGCAGCCATTGTTGAAAATATACAAGGTCCTCTCTATGCTGTAGGTGCTTCTAAGACAAGCGATGCTCCCGGAGCTAAGTGGATGGTACAGACAGACATATTTACTGTAAATGCAGGTAACTAAAATACGAGGAGGCTGATAAATATGAAAAGAGAATATGAAAGGCCTTCAATGGCTATGAATTTATTTGATACAACAGATGTAACAAATATAGATGTTTTAAGTGCTGCTGCATTTAAGGCAGGCAGTAAGGCAGCTGATACTTATGGCTATTCTAAGCTGAATGGTTTAAAATTGAACAATTAAAATCTAAATTAAAAGGAGTCGAGGGAAACCTCGGCTCTTTTTTCGTGGAACGATATGAAAGCAAGCGTGCAATGCACGCCTTAAGGGAGAGGAGAATTGGAGTCTCTCAGCGACCCTTCCACCGCTAACGCGGTCAGCACTTTGCCTGCGGCAAAGCCAGCCTTCGGCTGTCAGAACTTTTACCTTCGGTAAAAGCGATACTCCGTATCGTCGGATAAATCTTCCGATTCAAGTCCGATAAATCTTTCGGTGCAAAGTCCCCCTCCCCAGCACTTTTGCTTTGCAAAAGCAAACCTCCCCTTTTCTTAAAGGGGGGGGAGGCTTATTAATGACTTATTTACTTAAAAACAGTATTTAAGGCGGATTCTTTGACCTATACCTCCTCTTGTCGGAGGGCAGGGCGGAGTTAAGCGTGACGGGGTATATTAATTCCGGTTTTCCATATATTCCATCATATCCTTATAAAATTCGGGAAATTTTTTCTTTATATTAACGGGTCTGAATTCATTATCCACAAAGCAATGCTCGCTTGTGCCAAGCATCCTCAGCTCGCCTGTGGCGGCGTCTGTCATGGTATAGGCAAAGCACATTTTAATGCCGTTGAATTTAGTGATATTTACCTCTATATCCACAAAATCACCGTACTGTGCGCCCTTTTTGTACTGAGCGGTAACGGCAAGCACAGGCATCATTATACCCATGTCCTCCATAGCCTTATAGCTGTAGCCCATGTTTTCCATAATATATACGCGAGCTTCCTCGTACCACTTTATATAGTTGGCATGATAAACTATTGCCATTTTGTCGGTTTCGTAATACTGTACTCTTCTTCTGTAATTTTTCATGGTATCATCTCCTTTTATTAGTATAGCACAATATGGAAAAAGTGTAAATAATATTGACATTTGGCACAAGTGCATTTATTATATAATAGTACAGGAAAATACAGACGGGAGGCAGAATAATGGATAAAAAGGACAGAGCCGGAAAGCTGATAATAGCCACATTCATTTTTTTTCTCGGACTGGCAGTCTGCATAACTCTTTTTATGCTGCCGGTATTCAATATTAAGGACATAAAGGTAAACGGGCTTGATAATCTTACGGCGGAGCAGGTAGAGAGTATGCTGACCTCCCAAAGGGGCGACAACATATTTCTTTTTAACAAGAGAAAATCCCGTCAGAATATACTGGACAGCCATTATGTAAAGAATGTGAAAATAAACAGAATTCTTCCCTCTACCATAGCGGTGGATTTGGAGGAGTACAAAATGAGAGGCTATGTGCCGTATATGGGCAGCTATCTTTATATAGACGGTGACGGACTTGTGCTTGATGTACAAAAGAGTATAAAAAGACAGCTTCCCGTTGTGGAGGGTCTTAAATTCAACGACTTTACCGTAGGCAAAATACTTAAGGTGGATAATCCCTCTACCTTCGACACTATGGTGGAAATGTCAAAGCTGTTTGAAAAGCATGAGCTTCTGGCAGATGTCATAAGGGTGAATATAAGTGACGAAAGCGACATTCATTTGTATACGGGAAAGGTAGATATAGAGTTCGGCTCTTTCGACAATGCCAACAGAAAGCTGTCTATGCTCAACGAGGTGCTTAAACAGCTGGATACAGACTATGCCGGTATACTTAATCTTACGGGAACTTATCCCACATTCAAGTACATAAACTGATTATATGGTATATAATTTTAAATTTTTTATTACAATATCATAAAATATGAAATTTTTACTTGAAAAAACAGATAAAACAGAGTACAATTATTATAATAGTATTAGTATGTGAAATTGTAAATATTTCGGAAATATAAGTACATAGGAGGTAATCTGATGATTTTGAATGTAACCAATGAAAGCTCCGATATTGCCAAAATCGTTGTTATGGGCGTAGGCGGCGGCGGATGTAATGCAGTAAACAGAATGCTGGCTTCAAACCCCGACTATATCGATTTTATTTCTATTAATACCGATTCTACTGCTCTTGATAACTCACTTGCCAAGAGAAAGATAAAGATAGGCGCTAAGCTGACAAAGGGTCTCGGCGCAGGCGGCAGACCTGAAATTGGCGCTAAAGCCGCTGAGGAAAGCTCCGCTGAGATAGCGCAGGCTCTCGAAGGCGTTGATATGGTGTTTATTACAGCCGGTATGGGCGGCGGCACAGGCACAGGCGCTGCTCCTCTTATAGCAAGGGTAGCAAAGGAAATGGGCATACTTACCGTAGCCGTAGTTACAAAGCCCTTTAAATTTGAAGGCCCTAAGAGAATGAGATATGCAACGGAGGGTATCGAGAACCTTCGCGCAAATGTAGATACGCTTATAGTTATACCTAATCAGAAGCTCATAGAGACAGCCGACAAGACTACTACGATGAAGGATGCCTTCCTTATGGCGGACAGCGTTCTTCAGCAGGGTGTTACGGGTATATCAGACCTTATCACTAAACCCGGTGAAATCAATCTTGACTTTGCCGATGTTTGTACAGTTATGCGCGACCAGGGTCTTGCTCACTTCGGCATCGGCAGAAGCGACAATATCGAGGAGGCTGCTCAGAAGGCTATTACATCACCGCTTCTTGAAACTTCTATCAAGGGCGCAAAGAGCGTTATCGTCAACTTTACAAGCGGCCCTGACCTTAATCTTCTGGAGGCAAGCGCAGCTGCGGATTCTATTTCCGACAGCCTTGACCCCAATGCCGAGTTTATATTCGGTACGGCTATAAATGACGACCTCCAGGGCGAGGTAATAGTTACCGTTATAGCAACAGGTCTTGTATCAGAGGATATGCCTGCTCAGAAGCCCCAGGCTGCCACTGTTGCCGAATCAGAGTCAGCAGGCTCTTCATTTGCTTCAAGATTTTCAAACGGCTTCTCTGCTCCCATTGTTGGGGACGAGGATGATGATGTACCGGCTACGGAGCTGAACATTCCCACATTCTTACGCAAGAGATAAAAAATAAGCAACAGGACTGATAAATTCAGTCCTGTTTTGACTGTCGAAAAAACAATATTTTGACAGTAAATATGAATTAAAATAAAGAACAGTCTGCGAAAAAAAGCGTCGCAGACTTTAATCCGCAGGAGGAATTTACTTCCTCCGAGGACAGGAACTTTTCTGTAATTTAGGCATTTATGCCTAAATTACAGAAAACACGGCTGGTTCCTTCCTTAGCTAACTGAAAGAAATGCCAAAAAGCATTTCTTTCAAGCGTGTCGATAGAATCGACACGCTGCACAGGACTGATAAATTCAGTCCTGTTTAAATTTTGGAGTGATTGTTATGAAAAGAACAAAGCTGGCGGACAGACAGCTTCCCAACTACACAAGGGGAGAGGAAATTTTCAATATGGTAAGCCATATCATAGGCGGAGGACTTAGCGTTATTGCCCTTGTGCTGTGTATAGTGGTGGCGGCGCTGCATCATAACGGCTACGGCGTAATAGCCTCTGTAATATACGGCGTTACAATGATAGGGCTTTATACCATGTCCAGCATATATCACGGTCTGCACCCCTGTACGGGCAAAAAGGTAATGCAGATAATAGACCATTGCGCCATATATTTTATGATAGCAGGCTCATATATGCCTGTGGTGTTCTGTCAGATAAGAGAGAGAAGCGCTGTTCTCTGCTGGATACTCTTTGCCATAGAGTGGGGACTTGCCGCCGTAGCGACTACTCTTACCGCCATTGACGTCAAAAGGTATCAGCCCTTTTCAATGGTATGCTATATAGGTATGGGCTGGATAATAATTTTCTTTATAAAATTTCTTATTCAGGCAATAGGTCTTGCAGGAGTGCTGTGGTTTCTTGCAGGCGGCATACTTTATACCATAGGCGCTGTTATTTTCGGCTTTAAAAGAAAGTATGCCCATTCCATCTTCCATGTGTTTATAATACTGGGAAGTATAGCTCACTTTTTTGCCATTATTTTATATGTATTGTAATTGCATAATTTTCAATAAATTACAGAAAATACTCCCAAAAGATGAAAGGGAGTATTTTTTATGCTTAAAAAAACAACTGCGCTTTTACTTGCGGCAATAATGATGACAACGGCTGTATATGCCGAGCCTCCCGTAGTGGACGCAAAAAGCTATATACTTATGGAGGCGTCTACGGGACAGATACTTTCAGAGGATAATTCCGAGGAGGCGCTTCCCCCTGCCAGCGTTACCAAAATAATGACGCTGCTGCTTATATACGACGCCATAGAGCAGGGAAAAATAAAGTGGGAGGATACAGTGACGGTATCGGAGCACGCAGCGAGTATGGGCGGTTCGCAGATATTTCTTGAGCCTAACGAGCAGCAAAGCGTTGAAGCTCTTACAAAGTCTATCGCTATTGCCTCCGCCAATGACGCCGCTGTTGCCATGGCGGAATTTATAGGCGGCAGCGAAGAGGGTTTTGTTGCGCTTATGAATGAAAGAGCAAAGGCTCTTGGTATGAAAAATACCAATTTTGTAAACGCCTGCGGTCTGGACACGGATAATCATGTTATGAGCGCAAAGGATATTGCCATAATGAGCAGGGAGCTTATTACAAAGTATCCCGATATTAAGAAATACACTACCACATGGCAGGATACCATAACACATACTACAAACAAGGGAGCTTCCGAATTCGGGCTTACAAATACAAATAAGCTCATAAAGTGGTACAACAACGCCACAGGGCTTAAAACAGGCTCTACGGGCAAGGCAAAGTTTTGTCTTTCCGGCACGGCGGAAAAAGACGGTATGGAGCTTATAGCCGTTGTAATGGCTGCTCCTGACCCAAAGAGCCGCTTTCAGAGCGTTATGAAAATACTGGATTACGGCTTTGCAGGCTATGAGCTTAAGAAGGGAAAAGCCCAAGGCGAGGAGGTAGGAAGCGTGCCTGTGCACAAGGGTATGGTCGACGGCGTAAAGGCTGTTGCAGACAAGGAGGTAACCGTACTGACACAAAAGGGCAGCAAGTCTGAGCTGACCTGCGAGGCAAGGCTTACGGAAAGCGTAACAGCGCCTGTTAAAAAAGGCGATAAGCTGGGCGAGATAATATATTATTCAGAAGGCAAGGAGGCGGGACGCTGTGACGCCGTTGCCCGGGATGATGTGGAAAAGGCAAGCCTTGCCAGAAATATAGGCGTGCTTATAAGAAAATGGGTAATGGGATAATGCTGTTTCCATTAATTAAGCCGAGGATGAATTTTCCTCGGCTTTAGTGGTATTAATATATTTATGCAGTTTGCTGTTTATTCGCCGTATAATCTTCTGACCTCGGCAAGAGCCTTATGAGTGCCTATATCGTAGCACTCGCCCTTTGTGATATAGCCGTATACGTCCTTCTTTCTGTGAAGCCATTGAAGAAAATATCCCGGCGCGTCGGGGCTGTTGCCCTCTGCAAGATAATCCTTTACCATTTTAACGGTATCCCTTGTGTACATATAGGTGGCGTAGGCTACCTTGTCGCTTCTTGGATTTTCGGGCTTTTCCTCCAAATCTATGACCTTGCCCTTATCGTCCAGAAGCACAACGCCCATTTGTTTTATAAGCTCCTCGTCGTTAAACTGCTTTACGCATACGCAGTCAGCATTTTTTTCTCTGAAAAAGCTGTAATAATCCTTAAGGCTGTAAGTAAATAACGTATCTCCCGCTATTATTATAACGTCGTCGTCGATACCGCCCTGCTCTATGGTGTACTGAATATCTCCTATTGCTCCTCTTTTATTTTCGTCGGAGTCAGTACCGTCGTCAATTACAGTTACAGGCTTGGGATTGTTCCTTTCCTCAGCCCATTTATCAAAATGCCCCGCAAATTTGTGATTGCTTATTACAAAAATGGAATCAACGTCGTCTATATTGTTGATTTCGTCAACAATATAGTCTATGATCGCCTTTCCTCCCACTTTCAGAAGGGGCTTCGGTGTATCCTTGGTAAGAGGATACAATCGTGTAGCATAGCCCGCTACTAAAATTATGGCTTTCATTTATAATTTCCTCCCATGTAAAATATACATAAAAATTATAACACACAGAAAATGCCTTTGCAATAATTTTTTAACTATTTATTCACATATTTGTATTAATTATCCATTTTCTTTATGGGAATAAAAATCTCGTCGTTTTTATCCTCCTTGAATTTCTTATATTCCTCGCAGGCGATACGATAGAATTCGTTCTGGCTTTGCAGTACCTCCTTGCCCCTCTTATCTATATGCTTATAGCTTCCGTCGGGCTGCTGTATTCTTGCCTTTACATTATCCCGAAGCGTAATGTCAAGTATATCAAGCACCTTTTTACGAAGCTCCGGACTGTCTACGGGAAAGGCTACCTCCACACGTCTATCAAGATTCCTGTTCATCCAGTCGGCGCTTGCCAGATATATTCTGGGGTTTCCGTTGTTTTCAAAATAGTATATTCTGCTGTGTTCAAGGAATCTGCCTACTATACTTCTGACGGTAATATTTTCGCTTACTCCCGGTATACCTGTCTTAAGGCAGCATATACCTCTTACGATAAGCTCTATTTTTACTCCCGCCATACTTGCCTTGTATAGCGCCTTTATAATACCCTTGTCTACAAGGGAATTCATTTTTGCCGTTATTTTCGCAGGCTTGCCCTCGAGAGCATTTTTTTCCTCATGACCTATATTTTTTATGAACATTTCTCTCAAATCCGTAGGCGCTGCCGCTATTTTGTTCCACTCCGCAGCCTTTGAATAGCCTGTAAGACAGTTGAAAAGGGCGGATATATCGGAAGCCATGGCTTCGCTGCAGGTAAATATACCCATATCGGTATAGAGCTTGGCGGTCTTGTCGTTGTAATTGCCTGTGCCAAGGTGACAGTATCTTATGATACCCTCCTCCTCGCGCCTTACCACAAGACACAGCTTGCAATGGGTCTTAAGTCCCACAAGTCCGTATATTACATGACAGCCTGCTTTTTCCAGCTTTTTCGCCCAGTTTATATTATTTTCCTCGTCAAAGCGCGCCTTAAGCTCTACAAGCACAGTCACCTGCTTTCCGTTTTCCGCCGCCTCTATAAGAGCGCTTATTATAGGCGAATTACCCGATACTCTGTAAAGCGTTTGCTTTATGGCAAGAACATTGTCGTCTCTTGCGGAGGTTTCCACAAAATTGACAACAGGGTCAAAGCTCTGGTAGGGGTGATGCACAAGTATATCCTTTTCCCTTATAGCCTCATATATATCTCTGTCCTTGAATTCGGGCACGGGTACAGGCGGCATAGGCTCGTCGCTTAGCTGAGGCGCATCTGAAAGAGCAGGCATACCGAAGAATACTGTCAAATCCAGTGGACCGTTTATTCTGTATACGTCGCCCTCCTTTATATCAAGCTGCTTTTCAAGGAACTTAAAGGAATCCTCGCATATATGCTTATCCACCTCAAGGCGCACTGGAGCGCCCCATTTCCTCTGCTTTATGGAGTTTTCTATTTCCGCAAGAAGGTCTCTGCTTTCCTCCTCGTCTATTTCAAGGTCTGCATCTCTCGTTATTCTGAAGCAATAGGCGGAAAGCACCTGATTGCCGTTAAACAGCTTATCTATATACGTCTTTATAATATCCTCCAGAAGTATTGCCCTTACGCTGCCGCTTTCTGAGGGCAGCTTCACTATTCTTGGAACTACATTGGGTATCTGCACTACGGCAAATGTATTCTCCTCGCCCTTTATCTCCACAATAAGATTAAGGCTCTTGTTGGCAAGAAGCGGAAGAGGTCTGCTGTTGTCTATGGCAAGAGGAGTGAGTATAGGAAAAAGCGTTGTATTGAAATATGTCTTTATATACTCCCTCTGCTCTCTGTTCAGCTCGTCTGCGCCAAGTATCTTTATATCATAGCTTTCCAGCTTGGGTATAAGAAGCCTGTTAAGGCAGCTGTACTGCCTGTGTACTATATCGTGTACCTTTTCGGATATTGCCTTTACCTGTTCGGCAGGCGTCATGCCCGCAGGGTCTTTTTTAGTCGAGCCGGAAAAAATTTGCTGCTTTAATCCCGCTACCCTTACCATAAAATATTCGTCCATATTGGAGGCTGTTATAGCAAGAAATTTAAAACGCTCAAATATGGGATTTGTCTTGTCTGCCGCTTCCTCCAGAACCCTTGAATTGAATTCCAGCCAGCTCAGCTCTCTGTTATAATAATAGCCTTTATCATTTAAATCAATCACTACATAACACTCCTTTTGTGAAGAACTGCCTTTATACCGTATACGGACTGGAAAAGTCCCGAGCGTATGCCAAAGGACCACATTTCAAGGTCCGTATTTCTGTAGGTAGACGCAGTTATAATAAGCTCGTTGGCGCTGAGCCTTACATTTATATCCTCAAATTTGGGATTGTGGCTGGAATGAACGGCATTTGCCAGCTTTAATATGCTGCACAGCTTGGATACAAGCACTCTTACGGGAGCTTCAAGCTGTGAGTAATAATAATGGGACATACTTGGCACTCTTGCGCCGTGGTAGTATACAACCGCCGCTATAATATCCTTTTCCTCCTCGTCTATGCCTACAATATCCAGATTCCTTATCATGTGATAGGCTATTTCGCCGTGATTTTTGGTATTGACCATTTTGCCTATATCCTGCAGCGCTGCCGAAAGCTGCAGAAGCACCCTTTCTCTGTTGCCTAAGGCGTGATGTCTTTTCATCTTGTCGAATATCATAAGAGAGGTATCCGTTACCCGCCTTATATGACTTGGGTCGCACTGATATTTTTCAGCAAGATTCATGGCGGACTCTATGGCAAAGCCGTAATACTCCCTTGTGAGCTTCTCCGCATTGTCTGCATAAAGCGTCTCGTAAAGCATGGAATCGGCTACGGTATACATATATGATACTATATTTTTGGCGCTGGTGTTCTTTATAAGCCTTGAAATTATAATAATGGCAGGCATAAGAGCCTCTGCCTTTTCCTCGAGAATGTCGTATTCCTCCGCTATTATTTCGGGGGTCTTGTTCTTTATGGACTTGTAAAGAGCCGTAAACCTGTCCCTTGAAATAACGGCTGAATTTTTCTTTACCTTTACGGAGCACATTCCGCATACGGTATTTATTTCGTTTCCGCTTATTATGAAATTCACGGGCTTTTCCGTAATAAAGGCGTCTATGCTGTCGTTGAAGGGTTGTAGATATTCCTTTATTACCTGTACATAATCCGATACTCTGTCTATATAGTCCTCAAAAAGCTCGGATATTCTCAAAGCGCCTATTTTTATATTCTGAGTGCTTATGATATGCCCGTCCCGAAGTAAAAAAATGCTTATGTTCCCCGAACCCAGCTGTACCATAAGAGCAGAGCGCTTCTGCTCGTCGTCAAGCAAGGAAAGCATCATCTTGTTTACCGATATTTTTTCTCTGGAATCGTCTATTACCTCAAGATCCAGGCCTGTCCTTATTTTTATCTGATCCAGTATATAGTCCTTGTTTTCGGATTCTCTTATAGCGGTGGTGGCAACGGACTTTATCTGAGATACGCCGTAATCCTTGCATATAGCCTGGAATCCCTTTATTATTTCAACCGCCTTGTCAAGAGAGCTGAATGATATTTTGCCGAAATGGAACGTATCCCTGCCCAGAGCAAGAGGGTATGTTACCGCCTCTATAATTTTTACGCCCTTTGATGACCTTTCGCCTATTTTAAGCGCCAGTTCGTTTGACGCTATGGCTATTACGCCTACGCTTTTTTTCATATATATCAGCCTTTCGTGAATTATCTCTTATGCCATTGACCTCTAATATAAAATATACTACAACAAAAAAATAAATTCAATATTTTTGTCCCTAATTTCAGTTAAAAGTATGCAAAACGGCAGAGAATATGGAATGTGGCGTTGAATTTTTGTTTATGTTAGTATATCCAAGAAATTCTATGAATTCCTCAGCGGGAGACCTCAGGTCTCCCCTACAGTTAAAGAATTCAATAATTCAAGTTTTTCGTAACCTATGAGCGTAGGGGAGACCTGCGGTCTCCCGTTTTATAAGTAACTTTATAACTAACGATTGCTTGCCCCTACAAGCTATTGCGTAGGTTTTGACCTAATTTGTAGGGGCGTGCATTACATATCTACAGATAAGGAAGGGAAGGGTCAATACGCACATAATCAAAAATTTCACCTACAAACCAAATAAGCCATCGCATTACGTCTCTTTTCACTCGCAGTCCATACTGCGGCAGCTCCTGAATGTTATTCACATAATAATTAATTTATCTTGACAAACTCCTTTCATTATATTAAAATAATAATGTTGTATGCCGCTGTGGCGGAATTGGCAGACGCACACGACTCAAAATCGTGCGATTTTATCATACGGGTTCGACTCCCGTCAGCGGCATTAAAAAAAGTCCCGATATTTCGGGACTTTTTTATGTGTAGATATTACTGAATTACAAACGGTGTAGGCTGTACCATCCACTTGCTGTCGTCGTCGGCTCTCTTTGCTGCGCCTACGGCGTAAAGCGTGCCGCCTGCATTGTCTATTCTTGCTGAGCAATAATAGAAGTCGTCGTCGATAGTCTCGGCTACGGTAGCGCCGGATGCGTCAACTACCTTCTTGAAAAGTGTGCCTGTCTCCTCTATTATTACCGTAGCGGTATTTGTACCCATTGTGTCATACTTGGCATTGAGTATATATATCTGACCGCCGTCTGCGGAAACATTTGAATTATCTCCGGGCAAAGGCTCGTCATTAAGCTCGTTGTTTATACTGGAATAATTAAGAGCTTCTTTGTTGGCAGAAATCATTATTGCAAACTTGGAGTAGTCCTCTATATTGTTTGTGGTATCAAAAGCTCCCACTACCATTTTTGCGCCGTTATTTGTCAGCTTTGAAGCGGGAAGGCTCTGTATTACATTAAACGGTGAGGCATGGTTGAATTCTATTGAATTGACATAGCCCTCGTTTTCCGCTGTGGTATAGAGTACATAAGTACCCTCGCCGAGAGTAAGGGTAACGTTGTTGAAACGGCTGTCAATAGCCATTATATCTCTGCCCTCTATTTTTCTTGTGTAGTTCAAATCAGCAAGTATATATGACTGCTTGGTTACGTTTATTTTTGTAACGAATTCCTCACCTGGCTGTATCTTGAACACAACATAGCCGCTGCCGTTTACCATAATTGAATTTTCGTACTGCTTATCTGCGCCCTGTACACCGTGAGCCGCCATATCATTTGCCACATAGTCGTTTGTGGGAACTCCGCCTAAAGAATGCTTTATAACGGCGGTATCGGAGGAAGCTGACGGTGAGAACGTATATACGCCCTTTCTTACATAGCCGATGTTTTCGGCAGCTTTCTTGGCAGCCTCCATAACGGCGTCGTTTGTCTTAGGCACAAGATAGAGCATACTTGCGCCTCTCTGAGTTATTTCAATAGAGCTTATGCCGGAGGTATCAGAAGTAGATATAGTATATCTCTTTGAAGATGTATCGCTGTCCGGCTTTACAACAAAGAAGGAATATATGCCTGCCGGCATCTTTACCCTGTGTATAACGCTGGCGCGTCTTGCCATATCGCTTGGCACGCCTGCAGGCTGTGTAACATAGTGGTAAGACTTGTCCAGAAGTCTGAATACCTCTTTGCCGTCCTTCATAACGAGTATTTCGTCCTTAAAGTCCTTTATATCCGTCTGGAATGTGTATACAAGTCTGTCGTCCTGAACGAAGCTCGCCGCCTTATCGGCAGTACCGCCTGTTATTGTTACGGTCTGAGCGCCGCCTATGGGAGTACCGTTTTCCATAACTGCTGTGACGGTATATACGCCGTCTGCAAGAGGAGCTTTAGCTTCTCCGGAGTAGCTGAAAGTACCATCTGAGCGAACCGCTATCGTTTTGTCAACGGTAGAATCGCTGTTTTTGATATTGACCCTTGCTCCCTTTAAGGGTACCTGCTCCGCCTGCTCCTTTATTTCCACATTTGCGTCGCACTTGTTGTTTTTCTTGTCACCTGTGTAGTAGGTGTCCGTAGTATAGCCTGTTGCGTCGGAAAAGCCCACTACCTGCTGTACAGTGCCATGTATTTCTCCCTTTACGGAAGCGGCATCCTCATTAGCGTAAGCGACTGTGTTCAACAGCGCAACAGAGCTGACTGCCATAGTGATGACTGCAGCTGTACTCATAATTTTTCTTAAGCATGAATTCATTGTTAGACCTCCCTTTCTATTCAGCTTATTATTTTTGTTTTTACCACCGATTATTCGGCTTTTACCTTTATCCACAGCTCTGAAAGCCTCTTTCTGAGCGTTTCATTGTCGTGGAATATTTCGTCCTTTTCATAATCCGTTCTGGGCAGATATGCCTCGTTCTGATAGTATTCTCCGCCCTCGGAGGAAAGCTCCTTAAGCACTTTGTCGTTTGAAGAAGCGTAGCCTACCGTTACGGAGTTGTCCTTAGACGCCTCGTAGCTTAAAATATAATTCATAAATTCATGGGCAAGCTGTGGATTTTCGGCATTCTTGGGAATGACCATAGCGTCGCTCCAGAGGTTTGAGCCCTCCTTTGGCTCGCAGTAGCCCATATCGGGGTTCTGTGAAAGGATATATGCTGCGTCTCCGCTATATACCACCGCTATATCCTTGTTGCCGTTTGCCATGCCGTCTATAACCTCGTCGGTAACATAAGCAGGCTCCATGGTTTCGTTTATTTCGGAAAGCCATTTATAAGCCGCGTTTATTTCGTCCTCGTTTTCGGTATTCATAGAATAGCCAAGAGCCTTGAAGGCTGTCATAAAGGCGTCTCTTTCGGAATCGTAGAGATAAATGCTGCCCTTGTACTTAGTATTCTTAAGTATATTGTAGCCCTCTGCCTCTATTTCCTCCGACGGAACAGTGGTCTTGTTGTATACAAGTCCTACGGTACCCCAGAAGTAAGGCACGCTGTAGGTATTGTCGGGGTCGTAATCCAGATTCCTTACGCCTTCTGTAAGATTGGCAAGATTGGGTATCTTGGACTTATCTATCTGCATGAGCTTATCCTCCTTGATAAGCCTTTCTATCATATAGTCAGAGGGCACAAGCACATCATAGTTATCGCCTGCGCTTATTTTGGTATACATCATTTCATTGGAATCGAAATACTCTGAAACAACCGTTACATCATATTTTTTCTCGAAATTGGAAATAACGTTTTCTCCTATATATTCTCCCCAGTTGTATAGCTTTAAGGTCTGTCCCTCAAAGCCGGATACCTTTTCAATATCCTCTGCGCCGTTTCCTCCGCAGCCTGTCAGTATAAATGCACCGCTTAAGAGTAAAGCCAGTAATTTTTTCATTTTCTTTTTTTCTCCTTTCGCTTTTCCAGTATAATTGGTGTAATATTGAGTATTAAAAGCACTGCTGTGATAATTGCTATTATCAGAGTTGACAACGCATTTATCGTCGGATTTATTCGCTTTGCCATGGTGTATATCATTATAGAGATATTGTTTACGCCGTTGCCCGTTACGAAATATGATATTACAAAGTCGTCAAAGCTCATTGTAAAGGCTATAAGCGCTCCTGCAAATATACCCGATGTTATCTGAGGAACTATTACCTTTATAAGAGCCTGAAAGGGCGTACACCCTAAATCCAGCGCCGCATCCAGTATATTGGGATCCAGGGAGCGGAGCTTCGGCATTATGCTGAGTATAACGTATGGTATACAAAACATAATGTGTGACAGCAGAAGTGTTGTAAAGCCCTTTGAAACTGCCAGAGAGCTGAAAAGCATAAGCAGTCCTATTGCCGTCACTATCTCAGGATTCATAATTGGCAGATTATTCATCTGCTCCACAACACCCTTAAGCACCTTGTTGGATTTGGATATGCCTATTGCCGTAAAAATGCCTGCCACAGTGGAAATAATCGTTGCAAGCACAGCTATGACAATGGTATAGAACACGGAATCCATCATATCCGAGTTGTGGAACATTTTCTCATACCATTGAAGAGAAAAGCTGCTGAATACACTGAGCGAGCGTGTGCTGTTAAATGAAAACACAACGGTATACAGTATTGGCAGATAGAAAAAGGCTATCATAAGTCCGACAAATATCTTGGCGGGTATATGTCTTTTATTTTTCATCATATATCCCCTCCTTCGACAGAGGGAGCCTTATCCAGCTTTTTGGTAATATGCATCGAAATAATTATTATAATAGCCATTATAAGCGAAATGGCAGAACCGAAGCCCCAGTCTCCGCTTGTAAGGAACTGATTTTCTATAACATTGCCTATTAGCACATACTGTCCTCCGCCAAGCAGCTTGGGTATGAAAAAGCTGGATACCGCAGGAAGAAACACAAGGGTTATGCCGCTTATAACTCCCGGTATGGAAAGAGGCAGCACTACTCTTAAAAAGGTCTGGAGCCTGTCTGCTCCCAAATCGGAGGCTGCTTCTATATAGCTGTAATCCATTTTGCTGAGAGAGTTGTATATCTGTAATATCATAAAGGGTATAAAATTATATACCATACCCAGTATTAAGGCAAAGCCTGTTTCCAGCAGCTTGACAGGACCTATGCCCACAAGTCCCAGAATACTGTTTATAATGCCGCTTTTATCAAGTATGCCTCTCCACGCGTAGGTTCTGACGAGCATATTTATCCATGTGGGAATAGTCACTATAAACACCATTACCACCTGTGAACGGGGCTTCATCCTAGCTATTATATAAGCAAAGGGATAACCCAGCAATATACAGACAACAGTAGTCATAACGGCTATATACAGCGAACGCTTCAGCACGTTGAAAAAAACCCTGTCGCTGAAAAACCTTGCGAAATTATCAAGTGTAAACTGTATATTTATAACGGAGTTGCCCTCCTTGGTAAAGGCATATACCACTATAAGCACCATGGGAAGCGCTATAAGAGCGATAGACCACAGTATATAGGGATAAGCCATGCTTTTGAAATTTTTCATTGCCGAGCCTCCTTTGGCATTATATGAATGTCGTCGGGAGTAAATGTAAGACCGACTCTGTCGCCTACATTATGCTCTTCTGTTGTGTCTATTTTATACTCATAACCTCTTGTGCTGAAAGTTATGGGATAAGTGCCTGTTTCTATATTTTCGGAATCGAAGTCGTAGTCTACATCCGTAATGGCAATGCCCGTGTTTCCGTCTGTGGTCCACGCCTGGGCGTTTGCCCATGTCTTAAGGTCTGTATCTAAGGCAATGCTTTCCTTTATATCGTCTATGGTCTTATATATATTAACGGCGTATATGACCTCGTTTGTCTTTTCCGCCTCGACCTTATTCTCGTCCGCCACTATCATGTGTATTGTATTCATAGTGCCTGCCGCCGTGGAAAATGTAACGGGATAGCTGCCCTTTTCCTCCTTAAGCTCGTAATCCACCTTTGTAATGGACACAAGCTCCTCCGTAGAGGTCTTCCACGCCTGGGCGTCGGCTCTTGCTATTATCTCGGCAATAGTCAGCTCGGGAATATCGCTTATATCGATATAGAAGTCGTTGGCGCTCATGGATTCGTCGGCAGAGAGATTCTGCACGGGCTTGGCGTCGGATACGGTCATCTGCACGGTTATTGCCGTACCCGTCCTTGTCTCCACTATTGTCTCATAGTGTACGCCCTTGAAGAGCACGGATTTTACTATGCCTGTGAGCTTTCCCTTTTTTACAGGCACAATGGCTATATCCTCGGGGCGTATCACAACGTCTACGCTTTCGTTTTTATCAAAGCCCTTGTCTACGCAGTCGAATACCACGTCCTCGAACATGACCTTGTAATCCTCAGTCATAATGCCGTCTATTATATTGCTTTCGCCTATAAAATTGGCTGCAAATCTGTTGGCAGGCTCGTTGTAAATATCCGTGGGAGTACCTATCTGCTGTATCTCTCCCTGATTCATAATCACGATTTTGTCGGACATGGTGAGAGCCTCCTCCTGGTCGTGGGTAACATATATGAATGTAATGCCAACCTCCTGCTGTATTTTCTTAAGCTCTCTTTGCATTTCCTTTCTCAGCTTAAGGTCGAGAGCGCCTAAAGGCTCGTCAAGGAGCAATACCTTTGGCTCGTTTACCAAGGCTCTTGCTATGGCGACTCTCTGCTGCTGACCGCCGGACATTTCGGTCACACGTCTTTTGCCGTATTCCTCAAGTCCCACAAGTCTAAGCATACGCATTACCTTTTGCTCTATTATATCCTTTGGCTCTTTTTTTATTTTAAGTCCGAAAGCGATATTGTCGTATACATTAAGATGGGGAAAAAGAGCGTACTTCTGGAATACTGTGTTTATTTCTCTTTTGTAGGGCGGTATTCCCGCCATATTCCTGCCGTCAAAGAATACCTCGCCCTCATTAGGCTCAAGAAAGCCTCCCAGTATCCTCAGAAGAGTAGTCTTTCCGCAGCCGCTTGGACCAAGTAATGTAACAAATTCATTTTCATATATATCTAAGTTTATACCTTTTAAAACTATCTGGGAATCAAATTCCTTAACGATGTTTTTAAACTGAATAAGCCTGTTCATATCTGCCTCCCTTTGCTATAAGCGTAAAGTAAGATCAGTTGTATTCGGGATAATTTGTCTTTATGTCAGCATAAAATGTCTGCATTTCGCTGAGTACATTTTTACACTCGTCCATAGTTTCACACTTAAAGAATTTGTCCACATACTCCAAGAGCAGCGCCTTGTTTGCGCGACAGGCGTCTGCTATTTCGACTACGCCAATATACTTTGAACGGGTATATACATAGTCTATTCTCTTTGCAATATTTATCATTCTGTCATACAGAGTTTTGCTGTAGCTTATATATGTCTTATCCAAAGATGATTTAGCGGCGTTGTCCCAGTCTTTTTTATACTTGTTTACAGTCGCTATCTTGAATCTGTTGTTATTTTCCGCAATACCGAGGGTATATCCCTTGAGAGCGATTTTCAAATCGTCCTTTATTCTGCTGCGAAGAGATGAATCCACAGAGGACACAAGGTCGGGAGCTTTTGTTGTAGTTTCGGTGCTTGGCTCTTTTTCGGTCTTCTCCTCGGTTTTTTCCTCAGTTTTTTCCTCGGCTTTCTTTTCAGTCTTTTCCTCAGTCTTTTCCTCTGTCTTTTCCTCGGCGGCAGGGTTTATCTCCACTACCAGCTCGTCCTTATCCCATTCCACCTCATAGCCGAAGGCTTCCGCCACATACCGCGCGGAAGCAAATGTTCTTCCCTCCAATATAACGGGAGGTATGCTCATTTCCTCTTCATCACCGTCTATGGTATATTCTCTTTCGCCTACGGTCATTACCACAACATGACCGTCCTTTGTGCCTATAAGGGTCTTGGTCTCGCTGTTCCATGCAAGCTCTGCGCCTACGCCCTCGAATATGGTTCTGACAGGCAGCATTACTCTGTCGTACATAATAACGGGAGGCGTGTCCGTCTCAAGCTCATGACCGTCTATGATCAGCTTTATATCCTTTGCGCTGCACAAACAGGCAAAGGAGCAGAATAAAAGTGTAAGTAAAAAGCAGCTTAAATATTTCTTGGTATTCATACAAAATTCTCCTTTACAAAAGTGGTGAAATAAGTCTGGCAAAGGCTTCCTTTGCCTTTTCCCAGTTTCCTCTGTTTTTGTATACATCGGGTTTTATTTCCTCGCAGTCCTCAAAATCTATAAGGAATTGCTTTTCAAATTCCGCCGTTACATCCTTATCATAGAGGAAGGCGTTTACCTCAAAATTAAGGCTGAAGCTCCTTATATCCATATTGGCAGTACCAACTGAGGTGATAATACCGTCTATTGTCATTACCTTGGCGTGTATAAAGCCCTTTTTGTATTCATAACACCTTACGCCTGCCTCCATAAGCTCTCCCAGATAGCTCAGACTTCCCGAATGTACAAAGGGGTGGTCGGGCTTGCCCGGTATTATTATCCTTACGTCTATGCCGGAAAGGGCAGCCGTTCTCAAAGCCACAAGAAGACTGTCGTCAGGCACGAAATAGGGCGTTGCTATATATACGTTTTTGTTGGCCTCTGTCACCATTTTGAAATAGCTGTTAAGTATGCTGTTCCACTGGGTATCCGGACCGCTGGAAATTATCTGCATATTTACGTTGCTGTCCTGATTTTCCGCAGGCGGAAAATATTTCTCGTCAAGACCTATATTATCGCCCTTTGTGAAATTCCAGTCCATCATAAAGCGCAGCTCCAAATCCTTTACGGAATCGCCCGTTACCCTTATGTGGGAATCCCTCCAGAAGCCGAAGCGCTTTTTAAGGCTTACGTATTCGTCACCTATATTAAGTCCTCCGACATATCCTGTTTTGCCGTCTATTACCGCTATTTTTCTATGGTCTCTGTAATTAACTCTTATACCCCTTGGCGGCAGAAATGTCCTGACCTCGCCTCCTGCATTGGTAAGCAGCTTTTTAAAGAAGGGCTTGTTTCTTGCGTTTCCCATACCGTCATAAAGCAGCTTTACCTCTACGCCCTGTTTTGCCTTTTCGGCAAGAGCCTCCATAATATGCTTGCCCAGAGCGTCGTCGTGCATGAGATAATATTCCATGTGTATAAAGCTCTTTGCATTTTTTATATCCTTAAGAAGACTTTCAAACTTGGAATTTCCCTCGTGGAATACCTGAACGCTGTTGTTCTGCCTGTAGGGACTTCTTCCGCTGTTCTTGTTCATCTCCACAAGATTGTTGAGATAAGCCGTATTTTCAACAGGCACTATGCCGTCTATTTCGTCCATATCCTTTTCGTCCGTGGCATACTGAGGATATTTCTTTACAAACTCGTCAAACAGCTTTATATCCTCCTGCTGTTTTCTGCCAAAGACCTTATGCTTACGCCCCTCGAAGCCAAGCACCATATAGAAAAGAAATCCGAAGTATGGCACGAGCACAAGTACCATAAGCCATGCCCATGTAACGCCTGGGTTCTTTTTTTCAAAGAAAACTACAAACACGGCAAATATAATATTTGTAATATATAAAAGAAACGCTCCCGCTACAAAAAATTCCCTTGCAAGATTTATCATATATATCTCTCCAATCTTAAATATTTTTTATAATACCGCCAAAAATAAAATTGACAGGGACATAATGTCATTATATAATTAGAGTATAACATATTTTGGAGGTAAATGAAATGGAAAATTGTTTATATTGCAAAAATAAGGAAAAATTAGATTCACTTATGCTCTATATTGCCGACCTTAAGGTAACAAAGCTCTATCTCTTTAAGGAGCAGACCTATTACGGACGCTGCGTTATTGCCTATAAGGAGCATAATGTAGACTTTACGGAGCTTTCCAAAGAGGATTCCGCATTATTCATAGAGGATATGCAGACCGTAGGCAGAGCTATTATGAAGAGCGTAAACCCTGCCAAGGTAAACTACGGTATGTTCAGCGATACGCTGCCTCATCTCCATGTACACATCGTACCTAAGCAAAAGGATGGCTATGGCTTCGGCGGTACATTTGAAATGAATGTAAATCCTCCTAAATATCTCACTGATACTGAGTATACAGAGATAATCGAAAAAATCAAGTCAAATCTGTAATTTTTAATTATTTTTTACAAAATTTCAGCTGCCGTGTTATGAACTGTGCGAAAAATCATAACATGGCAGCTTTCGTATATATATTTCACATTTTTTAGTCAGTTGAGAATATTAGCTGTTCAACATTATAGTGAAATCAAAAGGGCATTCAACTAAGGCTCCCCTTACGAGAAGGGGAGCTGGCAGGCACGTCAAAAATCCCAAATCAAGATATTTTTGAACGTGCCTGACTGAAGGGTCGATTTATCCCCATCACTGCCCCACTATCTTTTTCCACACAGCCTTGTACTCGTCGGGAATATTTTCATAATTCATATTTTTAATAGCCTCGGTAGTGCCTGATTTTTTTGCAGTTTCATAATACCAGCACTTGAATTTGACCGTTTCAAGAGTGTTTTTCAGCTCTTCCATTTGTTTTTCCACTATTTCTCTTTGCTTTTTAAATAGGTTAAGCCTGTCCTCAATGGTCTCGTCACCTTTCATAGTCATATATATAAAATTCTTTATATCCTTAAGGGACATACCCGTTTTTTTAAGGCAGCCTATTACCTGAAGCCACTCGAAGTCCTCGCCTTTGAATATCCTCGTTCCTCCGTCGCTTCGCTCCACAAAGGGCAGAAGACCCTCCTTGTCGTAATACCTTAGTGTTGACGGGGCAACACCCAGCTTTTTAGCCATTTCTCCAATCGTATACACAATAATCCCTCCATTTAAACTTAACTTCAACTTGTATATGCCTTAATTATACATTATATTACAGAATTGTCAAGCATAATACAAAAAAAGAACCGAGGTTTTTGCCTCGGCTCTTCATTTGAAAGCTGCCTATTATTACTTATGTAAAGTAAATGACTGTCCTGACATACCCGCTGTTGGTGTTTTAAGACCGATAGCGTATGAAGTATTAAGTTTAAGATTTGTATTGTCCATAGCATTATAGCAAGTAACTGTCATGCATGGTTTTTCATAAGCTCTCATAATTCATTACCTCCTATAATTACTTTGTTACTTCAAGAACGATATTGTTAGATGGATTTTCATGTTTAATAAGTGAATAAACCTTTGCAGAGTTTCCGCTGTACTGTACCCAAGGTACAAGCACCATGCTTTCTGATGCTGCATAGAATGTCTGTACATATACCTTCTTAAAACTGCTGTCAGCCGTAATATCAGCTGTGCCGTCACCGGTCGTATCAACAGACGCATTTACAATATCCTTAAATTCTATTGAACCTTTATCAGGTGTCGGAGATTTTCCTCCATCTAAGGATGAGTTTCCGTTAACGTGATTTCCGTTAAGGTCTCCACTTTCGCCTTCAAGCTCGTCATATTTTGCCTTAGTATATACATCAAAGCCTACAGCGTCGATATTTGCAAGCTCTGACTCGGCAGATGCCTGATCTGTTGCATCTGCAAGATGTATAGTACCTATTACTCTGAATATATGAGCATCCGGAACAGAAGCAGCATTGATTTTTTCAAAAAGCGTAGGATCGCTTATCTGAAGCTGTGTTCCTGTACCCAAATCTTTTTTTGTATTTGTATCCTTAGCGTCAGCATTGGTATTGTCAAATACATTATCAGGATTATATATTCTTATTGACTTGACATAAGTTCTCTTTGAATCACTACTTGAAGCAGTCTTTATGGTATATGTATGACCTGCTACAACCTTGAATGACTGCTTTGCTACTTTATCACCTGCTGTGTTCTTTATATCTGTTGTGCTAAGCTTGGTATCGCTGTTAGTGTTATCATATACTTCGATATCTTCGCCGCTTCTGTCTACTACAGCCTGACCATTAACATTTTCATCAGTAGTAAACTTAATAAATGTATTAGCGCCATAGCCGTCTTTATTAAGTATACCAAACTCATTGCCTGTAGTTATATCAGCCTTTTCGCCTGCAAATTCGTCAAGTACGCCGTTGAATACAGTTGCGCAGTAGGAATGAGAAATATAATCGTCCATACCTGCCGGTTCAAATCTGTATTCCATAACATTTTCTCTTGCATCCTTGCCGCCGCATACCTTCTTCTTGTCTTCGCCGAAGCCAAACTGACCAAAGCCGGTCTTTTTATTATCATTTTTACTCTTCATATTTTTATGCTCAAGATCCAGGCTGCCAATACTGCTGTCTGCCTTGAACTGAACACCATAATCACCTGCTGTACCTATCGTTTTTGTATCGAGCGGAACAGTATATACGAAGTATTTGCTATTCTTTCCGTTGAAGAACTTTATATCGTCCTTGTTTGCAAATGTAAAGCTTTCTGTGTCCGTATCAACTTTACCGTTTCTTCTTGAAAGCCACTGATATGTATTTCTTGAAGTACCGGAAATTTTGAATTGAGTACCGGGAGCTACATTTGTAAATGTATACTCTTTGGTGCTGTTATTGTTAGGATCTTTTAAATTATGTCCTGAACCATTTGCAGAGCCGTTTGGCTTAAGCTCTGTAATAGTTATATTACTGTCTGATGCAGCACTGTCTGCAGCAAAGTCAAACTTAACATTAACATTATAAGATGTCTCTATTTTTATATCCTTGAACTCCTGAGGAGTATCAGCAGAGCCGCTGTCCTTTACGGTAATTGTACTAGGCGTTACTACACAGCCTTCAGCAGTAAGAGCGTATGTACCTGCCGCAAGATTGGTTGTAAGCTGCTTTTCGCTGAAAGCGCCTGGTGAATCGATAGTCACAGTCTCAATAAGCTGAGTGCCTTTCATTACCTTAAGATCTACGCTGCCTTCAGTGTTGTTGGTACCTGAAAGCTTAACAGGGTATTTTGTTGCTGAAGTTGCTTCAATTGTTATGTCGCCTATTTCGTAATTTCTGTCGGTTGCGGAAGCACCTGTTATACCCTTTATTTCTGCAATGGCAGGCATATTTGTAACATCTGTTGCCTTTGCCTCTTCACCATCTATGTGTAATGTTATAGTTTTTTCTGTATAATCAAATGTTATATCATAATTGTGATCTGTATTGATCGCAAGCTTGTTACTGCTTCCTTTTTGCATTTCCCACTTGGTTTCGTGGTAATCATATAATTGCTTGGAGCCGCTTACGCCATTAGGAATAGCAAGCGCATATCTGTTTCCCTTCGGTGCTGTATCCTGTTTATTGGAATAGTCGTCATTTACAGTATTATTGCTTGTTCTTATAGCTGCAACAGTCTTGCCCTCACTGTCTCTGAAATCCAAAAGTGACCACTTTGAGCCGTCGGTATTTAACAGCGTAAGAGTACCTGAGAACTTTACTGTGCCGCTCGTAACGCCATCTGCATCGGTATTTGCAAGAGGCATTATCATTTCAACGGAATCAGCATTTGCATCATGAAGTGTAGCCTTGCCATCTGCTATCTCTACATGAAGCTCATCTGAATCATAGTTTGCATAAGCGCCTGTATACTCAGGATCTTTCTTTTCATTTGTTACAAGACGTCCTGAAGTTCCTTCCTGTGCCTTGAAAGCATACTTTGTTGCTTCGGGAGTCACAGTAGCGGGCTCTTTTGCTTCATAGAACTCTATGCTGTATATTCTTACATCATCGTCTGTTTCGCTTGTACCTGCATTATATATACCGTAGTATCCGCCGGGAGTAAGATTTTCTACCTCAAATGTATACATCTTACCCTCTGCGCTGCCGTCCTTTTCAGCAGGGATAGTTTCAGGGGTAACAAATTCGTGAGGATTATCTGCAAAGCTTGAACCAGTTCTTAAGCCTATCTTTGAAGGATTTGCCGTATCGGTTGAGCTTGAACACATTATTCTTATGCTCAGGTTAGATGATGCTCCGTCTGCTACATGGAATCTGAGACTGCTCTTTTGAGACATTGTTTCACCATTTACAGTCTTAAGCTCGATAGCCGCAACATTACTTCTTTCGCCGCCGTCTGTATCCATGTGCTCGCTTCTTATAAGAGCAAAGTCACCATGAGCGCCCTGATTTCCATATACCTCAAAATAGTTTGCTATAACAGCGCCGTTGGATATATAAGCCTCGTCAACATCATCATTTACCTTAAGACCTGCTGTAAGGTCAATTTTCTGACCTATAACACTATCGTCAATGTCATTACGTACATCAGGAGTAAATGTACCCTTTAATGCAGTTGTGCTTGAGTCTATCTTTATTTCTGTCTTATCTTCTCCAACAGGTGCAGGCTCTGTCATTACAACTGTACCGCCTGCAATAGTTACATAATATGTATCCTCAGGAAGCCATATCTTGCCGCCTGTTTCGGAAGCAGGAACCTCTTTGGGAAGCTTGGTGACAGGATCTGCCGTAACTGTACCTGCGCCGTTGCCTTCTTCATCTAAGTAGATAGTATGTACAGAATCACCATGTACCTCACAGTCAAGACGTACATACTTCTTTGTGCTTATGCCGTCAAAGTGTATCTCTGTGGGGGCAAAGCCTTTGGTCTTGATGAAATCTGACATCATAGGTGTGTATTTGTATGTAGTACCTTCCAATTCACCTGTAATATGTACTCTGTCAGGATTAACAACATAGTCATTATCACTATATGTAAGCCAGTTATCGCTTTGTGTTCTGTTTTCATCTAAAAGACCTATTTTGCTTTGCATTTCAGAAGCAACATCAGAACCGGTAAAATCAAGCTGCCAACCGGTAGCAGTAGATTCTTCTGCATCCGGTATATATTCTATAGCAAGTATAGCAATATTACTTGCAGATGGAGCCATTGTTACTTCGGGCAATGTCTTACTATCTGCATCATAATAATCAATAGTTAATGACTGGACTATAACTTCCTTTTGGGGAGCTAAATTCGCATCATTTGTACTAAAAGCTTTTCCGCTCTTGTTAGTGTAACTTATGGTGTATTTTTTAGAACCACATACATAAAGATATACATTTACAGTTCCCTTTTTCTTAGGGGTAAATTTAATAGTATCGCTACCCTTGGTAAGCAATTCATTATCAAATGTGTATTTTGAATTATTTGTTGCAGGTTTACTTTGTGAATTACCATATGTATTATATGCTTGATAAGTATATTTTCTACTTCCACCAAATTTAAGATTTGCACCTGAACTACCGGCATTTGTACTTAAAGTTGGTGAAGTATCTGTACCTAAAGATACTTTATCAGCAAAATCATCGGCAAGAAGCAAAAAAGCACCTGTATCCGGGTCATATTTGGAAACAGCTTTTTCCGCCGCACTTACACTAACAACATTTACCATTACAAGTGAGCTGACCATCATAGTGAGAGCCAAAACCGCACTCATAATTCTTTTGAAATCTAATTTCATTTTTTAATTCCTCCCTTTCGTTATTAGTTTTAGATTCCATAATTTGCTTAAAAAGCCGTTACATACATTTTTAGCCGTCCCATAAGGCTGCGCCTTATCCTCCAACCTCTCCTATTTCATCTACCCAACCTCCCCCTTTAAAGTTTTAAGGAGAGGACAGCCGCAGCATTTTTCTCCAACCTCATTATTTGATAGGTGGACAGCCGCAGCTTTTTCCATTCTAACCTCCCCTGCAAGGGGAGGGGGACCACCGGAGGTGGTGGAGAGGTAAAAGGTCATAACAGAGGAACTGTACCACGCACCTTCCGTTTCAATAATTTCCTACCAAAGGAACTCCATAGGTTTTAAAAATATCCTACATTCAGAATTCTTGTGGTTTCAAATTTTTGAAGCATAACAGTACCGTTGTTGTACAAAATTTCAATACAATTTCAATACTGTTATTTTCAATTAAATTGAAACGAAAAGCTCCGCTCCCTCTGTTTCGTGTCGGGACGCCTTTCCAAAGAGGTATAATAAGATTTCCTTGAGCAAGCTCGCCCAAGCCCTCAAACACCCCTCACAGTCCTAGTAAATAAGCCACTTTCAGCATAATCACCATATAACTATACGCCAAATTTCAGTTT
>CANRBC010000028.1 GCA_947628755.1 uncultured Clostridia bacterium
GCAACCGATAGCATACACTATCGGCTGCACAAAAATTTTGTTATTTTAATTGTCTACTTGACAGGGTACGGTTCAACATATCGGAAAAAGTCATAATGAGACAGCTTTATTGATTTGGAGATAAATTTTTGTTTATTGTAGTAAAGTCGACCCTATCGGCAGCCCAATGCAAAGGTATTTTTAACTCATAGAAATGGTTGGGCTGCCACTTCCCCTTCTCTGAAGGGGAAGCTCAAGAGTACATTCTTCTCATTTCTTAGTTAGTAATAAAGTTAATTTTTCAACATTATTAAAGCCTTTAGAAAGCGTATACCTAAGGCTCCCCTTACGAGAAGGGGAGCTGGCAGGCACGTCAAAAATTTCGGATTAAGATATTTTTGAACGTGCCTGACTGAAGGGTCGATATTCACCTAAACAAAAATTTAAGCATCACATCTGCTTGCAAACAATTCGCCTGCAAGTGCGCCGCCCAATATAAATACAGCGCCTAAGATTTGAACGGGCAGCATTGTTTCGTGCAACAGTATTGCGGAGAAAATCACCGCAGACTGCGGTTCTAAATAACCGCAGAGCGCAACTGTCTGTACCGGCAGTTTTCCAATGGAGGAAAAGTAGAAGTAACAGCCTGTTCCCGTATTTAACAAGCCAAGTACTTATTATGTCAAAAAACAATATTTTTGTTTATCGTAATAGAGATTTTTTTGTTTTAAAACGACCCTTCCACCATGCTTCGCATGGTCAGCACTTTGCCTGCGGCTGTCAGATAATTCTTCTGTGCAAAGTCCCCCTCCTCAGCACTTTTGCTACGCAAAAGCAAACCTACGTTTTGTCGGATAGCTTTCCGATGCAAACCTCCGACGCCTGCAATAAAACACATTGCGTTTTATCGCAGACTAGGGGAGGCCGGAGTTGTGGGGAGGGCATTTGCCGCGCAGTTATATACAGTAATATACACTACATAACAAGCAGCTTTTCAAGTTCTTCTCTACTGAAATCATAGTCCTTATTGCAGAAGTGGCAATGCAGCGTCGCCTTACCGTCCTCCTCTATTATTTTGGCGATTTCCTTTTTGCCCACAGCCATAAGAGCCTTTTCCACCCTTTCCTTTGAGCAGCTGCATACATATCTGACAGGGACTTCGTCCAATATTTTAGGCTTAAGGTCGCCTACAAGCTCGTTTAGAATATCCTCTGTTGTCATACCCTTTTCAAGCATTGAAGTTACAGGGGCTATGCTCTTGAGCTTATCTTCAAGCTCGGCTATTATATCCTCCTCGGCTTCGGGCATCATCTGTATCACAAAGCCGCCTGCCTGCTTAATACTGTAATCCCTGTCCACAAGTACGCCAAGAGCTACGGCAGAGGGCGTTTGCTCTGACTTGGCGAAATAATAGGTCATATCCTCGGCTATTTCTCCGGAAACAAGAGGTATCCTGCCTACATAAGGCTCTTTCATGCCAAGGTCCTTTATGACCGTAAGCGTGCCGTAGCCAAGAGCCGCCTGTACGTCCAGCTTACCGTTTGGCTTAAGAGGAACGTCGGCATCGGGGTTATTTACATAGCCCTTTACCTCTGAGTGTGAATTTGATGTAACCGTAAGTCCGCCTCCGGGACCGTCGCCCTTTATCTGTATTGTAACAACGTCCTTGTCGGACTTAAGCATAGAGCCCATTATAGCGGCTATGGTAAGGCTTCTGCCCAGAGCCGCAGACATAACGGGAGAGGTCTTATGATATTCATAAGCCTGCTCAACGGTTTCTCTCGTATCGGCTATGAAAAGTCTGACTGCTCCTTCTCCTGCCGTTGCTCTTAAAATATGGTCGCTCATTTTATTTCTCCCTTTCTCTTGCAACAAAAAATATCCTCTTGCTTCCCGATGTAGGCTCGTGAAATGTAAGTTCTTCATACACTCCTTCAAATCCAAGCCCCGCCTTTTCCAGAAGCTCCTTTATTTTATCTGTTTCATACCCTTTTTCATAGTGGAACTCCTCATACCGTCTGTACAGTCCCGTTTCGCTGTCCTTAATGAAAAAATTGGTATAAAACTCGTTTATTCCCTCTTCTTCATCATAATAATTTTCCCATGTGTATGCGGCGTCCTCAGTCGTTTCGCAAAAGCTGTTGTCACCCAGAATTTCTCTGAACTTATAAATAGTGTTTATATCAAATACAAAAAGTCCCTTTGGCTCTAAATAGTTATTCACAAGTCTGAATACCTGCAGCAGCTCCTTCTCATCTGTAATATAGTTTATACTGTCGCAAAGAGAAACTATTGCGTCTACCGTACCGTACAGCTCAAATTCTCTCATATCCTGATTGAGATAAAGTATGTTAAGGTCGGATTCGGTATTTTCTCTTGCCTTTGTAAGCATATTTTCGGATATATCTATACCTATCATATCAAAGCCGTTTCGGGCAAGACGTCTTGTCATATTGCCTGTGCCGCAGCCCAGCTCGGCTATTATGTTCGTATTGCTTATCAAGCCATGCTTTTTAAAAATTTCCTTTAAATACTCTGTCCAACGGTCATAGGGCGTATCCTCCATAAATATGTCGTAGACCTCGGCAAAGCCTTCGTATGCTGACATTATATCACCTATCTTCCGAATATCCATAATTTCACTACTGCAAGCACCTCTCTGAGATAACAGGGCAGCAGCGATAACAAGGCTGTGGAGGCGCTATAGGAACGCACATTAAGTCCGTTGAGCCTTGCAAGCTCTCCTGCTCTGTAAGAATGAAAGCTGTTTGTTATATATACTACTCTGTAATCGTCGCCAAGTCTTTCGTCCAGTATTGCCTTTGAATACTTGAAGTTTTCGTCGGTGGAGGTGGATTTGTCCTCCATAACTATGCTGTCGGCAGGCACGCCCCTTGCCGTCATATATTCATACATAGCCTGAGCCTCGGAAATTTCCTCCTGTGGACCTTGACCGCCGCTTACTATTATGAGTGCCTTATTATTGTTATTATAATACTCTATCGCTTTATCCATACGCCGCACAAGAGAGCCGGTAGGCACAGTACCCTTTACGCCGCAGCCAAGGACTATGACTGCCTCCTCGGTATAGTCTGCCCTGTTAGTGCCGGGAAGTACGGAAATTATAACGATAACCGCAGCAAAGAATACGGCGACAATAACAAAAAGCACCTTGCAGACCTTTACCACGCCATTGTTCGGCACATTGAACCACAGCGCCAGTGCAAGTCCCATTATTATGGTAAGGAGCTTGCCCAAGGCAAAATTGGTCATTAAACAGGACAAGAGCATATATATTATAATAAGTACACCTAATATTGTAACTGCTTTTTTCATAAAACTCACCTTATAGCAGTATACAATAATAAAAGTCCAAAAACAAGTATTTTGTAAATTTGTCATATATTCTTACGTTTTTAAAAGGATAGTGGTATTATGCTCAAGCTCGCTCTCGCAGGAAATCCCAACTGCGGCAAAACAACGCTTTTCAACAGGCTGACAGGCAGTAAGGCTCATACGGGAAACCGCCCGGGAGTTACCGTAGAGGTAGTCGAAAAAATGTGTATAGCGCCTACTCCCATGCTTATTGCGGATTTGCCCGGCGTATACTCTCTCTATCCCTATTCTCCCGAAGAGGAAATAGCCTGCGGCTATATTCTAAACGAAAAGCCTAATGCCATAATAAATATAGTCGATACCTCCAACATAGAGAGGAATCTGTATCTTACAACTCAGCTTATTGAAACGGGAGTACCCGTGGTACTGGCTCTCAATATGATAGACGAAGCCCAAAAAAGAGGAGATAAAATAAATACAGCCAAAATGTCAGAGCTTATGAAAATACCCGTAGTGCCCATATCCGCCCTTAAAAACAAGGGTATAGACAGGCTTATAGACGCAGCTGTTGATACGGCGCTTAACAAAAGGCGCACGCCGAACCGTCTTTCTCTTAAGGATATGAGCGAGGATATGTATGAAAAAGCGGCAGACAGGCGATACCGATATGTGGAGGATATAGTAAAAAAATGTATTGTAAAGGGCAAGCGTACTTCCTTAAGCAGCAAAACAGACCTTATATTAACAAACAGATTCACTGCCCTTCCCCTTTTCTTTTTAATTATGTTTATGATTTTCTGCGCCGCCTTCGGCAGCCTCGGAAGTACGCTGAGCAATATGGCAGACAGCTTTATAAACGGCTTTGCCGCCGAAAAAATAAAAGATATGCTTTTGTATATAAATACAGACGATTGGCTAGTATCCCTTATAACAGACGGCATTATAAAGGGTACGGGTTCTGTCGTGATATTTTTGCCTCAGATACTCATACTCTTTACATTTCTTTCGCTTCTGGAGGATACAGGCTATATGGCAAGAGCCTCCTTTATAACAGACAGGCTGCTCTCCGGCTTCGGTATGAGCGGCAAGAGCTTTATACCTCTTATAATGGGCTTCGGCTGCTCTGTGCCTGCAATAATGGCAAGCCGCACTCTTAAAAGCCAAAGAGAAAGAATGCTTACCATAATGCTTATACCCTTCATGACCTGCGGCGCAAGAGCCGCCGTTTTCACAGCCTTTGTTTCCGCTGTTTTCAAAGGCAATAAGGCTGTTACCGTAAGTCTTTACATACTGGGCGTCGCCGTTGCCCTTTTAAGCGGTATAATACTTGACAAAACAGTTCTAAGAAGCGCTGACATAAACTATATAGCAGAGCTTCCGCCCTACCGTATGCCCTCTTTAAGAACAGTGCTTATACATATATGGGAAAAGGCGGCGGATTTTATATCAAAGGTATATACTACGCTGCTTACCGTTTCTGTGGCGGTATGGTTTTTTCAGAGCTTTGACACCTCCTTGCATATTGTAGGCGACAACAGTCAAAGCATAATAGCTGCTGTCGGTAAGGCGCTTTCGCCTATATTCATTCCCTGCGGCTTCGGTCACGACTGGAGATGCTGCTCCGCACTACTGTCGGGAATTGCCGCAAAGGAGACCGTAATATCAACTCTTGGCATACTTTACGGCGAGCAGCCTTTTTACTGCGGCTTTACGCCTCTTTCCGCCTATTCCTTTCTTGTTTTCGTGCTTTTGTATATGCCCTGCGCCGCTGCCTTTATAACGGTTGGGAAAGAAATGAAAAGCATAAAATGGGCGGTGTTTTCGGCGCTGTACCAGACAGGAGCTGCGTGGATAGCTTCCGCAGCAGTATATCGTATAGGCTCGTTTTTTCTTGGTTGACACAAGGACAATATTATGTTAAAATAGCTTAAAATAAATAGTGTTGACGTATACAGTCAAAGTAGAAATGTCACACAAAGGGGTACACCACCTTGAAAGGGCGTAGGCTTCGGTTATGAAGCCGATTTATGGTGCAGCTCCTTGTGTGATTTTTTTGTGAAAGGAGAAAATATGGCAAAAATAAACGGAAAGGAAGTCTCTGAGGCAAAAGGGAAGACCGTAGGTCGTTATATTGAGGAAAACGGCTACAAGAAAACCTATATTGCCGTCGAGATAAACGGCGCTATACTGCCTAAAGCAGAGTATGAAAGCCGCATAATAAACGATGAGGATATTATAGAAATAGTAAACTTCGTAGGCGGTGGCTGATATGACAAAAAACGAATTTATAAACGCTCTTAAGGAACGCCACGGCGCAGAAATATATGAAAAGCTGATAAATTCAAGGGCAGCTGTGGCAGGCTTAGGCGGTCTGGGTTCAAATGTCGCTCTGGCTCTTGCAAGAGCGGGAGTAGGCGAGCTTTTTCTTGTGGATTTTGACTGTGTGGACATTACCAATCTGAACAGACAGCAGTATGACATATCCGATATAGGAAAGCCCAAAACCATCGCCCTTGCGCAAAGGATAAGGGCAGTCAATCCTATAATCAGAATAAAGCGCAAAAAAATAAAGGTGACCGAAAACAATGCGGCAGAGCTTTTTTGCAATTACAACATTGTGTGCGAATGCTTCGACAAAGCGGAAAACAAGGCTATGCTTATAAACACCCTGCTTACCTCCCACAAGGACTTTACAGTTGTATCCGCATCGGGTATGGCAGGCTATGACACAGGCAATACAATACAAAGCCGCAGGATAAACGACCATTTTTATATATGCGGCGATATGGTATCGGGCATAGAAAAGGGTATGGGGCTTATGGCGCCCAGAGTAGGTATATGCGCCATGCATCAGGCAAACACGGCATTGAGATTGATGCTGGGCGAAAAGGACGTGTGATTCGGAAGTATGCCCTTATTTCGCAGATTATATTAACACAACATTATAAAGGAGAATTAAAATGAACGACAAACTGATAATAGCAGGACATGAATTCAATTCAAGATTTATACTTGGTTCGGGCAAGTATTCCCTTGAGCTTATAAAGGCGGCGGTGGAAAACGCAGGCGCAGAAATTATAACTCTTGCATTAAGACGCGCCAATTCCGACTCCGACAATATACTGGACTACATACCAAAGGGAGTTACCCTCCTGCCGAACACCTCCGGAGCAAGAAACGCCGAGGAGGCTGTAAGAATAGCAAGGCTTTCAAGAGAGGTTGGCTGCGGCGATTTTGTAAAGATAGAGGTAATACACGATTCCAAGTATCTTCTTCCCGACAACTATGAAACAATAAAGGCAACAGAGATACTTGCAAAGGAGGGCTTTATTGTAATGCCCTATATGTATCCCGATTTAAACGCCGCAAGAGACCTTGTAAACGCAGGCGCTGCCACAATAATGCCTTTGGGCGCGCCCATAGGCTCAAACAAGGGTATATGCACAAAGGATTTCATTAAAATACTTATAGAAGAAATCGATTTGCCCATAATAGTGGACGCAGGAATAGGAAAGCCCTCACAGGCGTGTGAGGCTATGGAAATGGGCGCTGCAGCTGTTATGGCAAATACCGCTATTGCCACAGCCGGAGACATACCTGCCATGGCAGAGGCATTTAAGAAGGCAATAGAAGCAGGTAGAACCGCTTATCTGTCAGGCATGGGCAGAGTTATAGAAAAAGCAAGCGCTTCATCACCGTTGACGGGATTTTTACAGGACTGAGAGGTGTACTATGGAGAATAAAAGAATAGACCACATGACATATCTGCCCGATATGGAAAATATAGGCTCGGAAATACAGGACAAGGTAATAAAGGCAAGAAACGACTATACCCCCGATAAATATACGGCAGCCGACGTGACCGAGGCGCTTAAGGCAGATGTACTTACGCCTTACGACTTTGGCGCTCTACTTTCGCCTGCGGCAGGCAATTTTTTGGAGGAAATGGCTAAAAGAGCCATGGCTGAAACCAGAAAGCACTTCGGCAACAGCATAAATATGTTTACGCCTCTTTACATAGCAAACTACTGTGAAAACTACTGTATATACTGCGGCTTTAACTGTCACAACAAAATAAACAGAGCAAAGCTCAACGAGGAAGAAATAGAGCAGGAAATGAAGGCTATTGCCGATACGGGACTTGAAGAGGTGCTTATACTTACAGGGGAAAGCAGAAAAATGTCCGATGTAGAGTACATAGGTATGGCGTGCAGGCTTGCAAGCAAATATTTTAAGGTAGTCGGACTTGAGGTTTATCCCATGAACACCGACGAATACAGATACCTACACGAATGCGGCGCAGACTATGTAACGGTATTCCAGGAGACCTATAATTCCGACAAATATGAAACTCTGCACCTAGAGGGACATAAGAGAGTATTCCCATACAGGCTCAACGCACAGGAAAGAGCCATAAGAGGCGGTATGAGAGGCGTAGGCTTTGCGGCGCTTCTGGGACTTGACGATTTCAGACGGGACGCCTTTGCCACAGGTATGCACGCATATCTTATACAGAAAAAATATCCCCATGCGGATATTGCCTTCTCATGCCCAAGATTAAGACCTATTATTAACAATGACAAAATAAATCCCAAGGATGTCCACGAGCCACAGCTCTTGCAGGTAATATGCGCTTACAGGATATTTATGCCCTTTGCAAGCATTACAATATCCACAAGAGAATGTCAGAGATTTAGAGATAACATTATAAAAATAGCCGCCACAAAGATTTCCGCAGGCGTCGACGTAGGCATAGGCGGTCATACAGAGGACGGCTCTCACAAGGGCGACGAGCAGTTTGAAATATCCGACGGCAGAAATGTAGAGCAGGTATACAAGGCTATTAAGGAGCAGGGTCTACAGCCCGTAATGAGCGAGTACATATATGTTTAAAATTGCTATTACAAACAGAAGGCTTACCGACGACCTCCTTAGGCAAATAGAAATACTCCACAAATCCGATTACGAATATATAATACTGAGAGAAAAGGATTTGCACGAAGAGGAGTATATCGCCCTTGCCAAAGGAGCGATTGAAATAAGCGACAAAATAATACTCCACAGCTTTATAGACGCCGCTATGGAGCTTGACTACAAAAAAATACATCTGCCCTACCCTCTTTTTGAAAAAAACATAAGCAGAGTAAAGGACTTTGATATAATAGGAGTTTCAACTCACAGCGCCGACGAGGCTCTTATGTGCCAAAAATACGGCGCAAGCTATATTACATACAGCCATATTTTTGAAACAGACTGTAAAAAGGGGATTGCGCCCAAGGGTCTTGACGAGCTGGAGAAAATATGCCGTATCATAAGCATACCCGTATACGCTTTAGGCGGCATAAACGAAAAAAACGCCCAAAGCTGCATAGAAGTCGGAGCTTTTGGCGTGTGTATGATGTCGGAGAGCATGAAGCTTGGAAAATAAAAACCGAAAAATAAAACAGGACGGCATACATAAATAACTGTATCCGCCTGTTTTATTTTTATGCCCTTCCGACACTACGCCCACAGCGTCCAATGATTATTATACATATAGTATACGTTATAGGGAGGCTGTATACTTCTGTATTTATCTCCGTCTGCCTCATAGGAAAAGCTGTTTGAGGATGACGCTATAAAGCATCTTCTCATACCGTCGGCATCTCTTGTATATTTTTGTTTTACAGGCGTCAGAGCGCCTGCGTATATGCTGCGCATATTATGTATCCTTATACCATCGTTGACATCGGGCAGATAAAATCCCGTTTTACTCGGAGTTTCTGTAAAGCCGTATCTCAGCTTAACGCTTTCCAAATCCTCCGGCTCGTTGTCTATCCCTCTTTCATCGGCATAGCTTCGATTTCCTTGTACAAAAAACCATTTCTTAGGGTCAAAGCATTCTCCCACCGAAGCATTCCATTTGCCGTCTCCTATACGCAGATTACAGGGAGAATTGACAGCCAAATAACAGAAATGCTCCAGAATATTGTTTATATAAGAGCTCTCTCTGCCTATAAGCCTGTTCAGAGAATCAGCCATACGCCTGCTTCCCCGATAATATACGCGTACCACTTCATCACCGGACATATTTGGATAAAGCGCCTCCAACAAAGTATATATATGTTCTCTTAAATTATTGTTGTTACAAATATAGGCAATAGCCTCTTCTATGTCGCAAGCGCTTATGCTGTGACAGTATTGCTGACCATATTCAAGTATGCCTATGTATCTTTGCACGGTTCTGTCGCTTAACGAACGCCCTATTCTTATGAAATATCCGTTCTCCTTTCGCACAACACCCACATAAGGATTATACTGTTTTTCCCATATATCCTGTTCCTGTATTTTTCCGTCATACCATTTTTCTATGGTATCGACGATATTGCACAGACTGCCCTCCATATAAAGGCTCTCGCGATAATACTCTTTGTTCTTATCTCCCGTTACGCCGTATTTTTCGTTGCTTGAAAAGGGCAGACCATTTGAGCCAAGCTCGGTATCGTATACCTTATTGCAGCTGTCCGTTACAACATAGTGATTTTCACTCTTAACAGAGGTATCGTTATTCAGCAGGAGCTTGCTTATATAGCTTTTTCCGCTGTATTCGCAGCATATATCGGACGAAAGGCATAGCGCCTTCATTCCCCCATATCCGTTAAGCGCGCCAAGCATCGCTATTGAAAACACCTTATCGGCAGGCGAGGTCTTGTTCCCGTCTATGATTGCTTTTGAAAAAGCCGCCGTATCAAAAACTATACCGCTGTACGTATAGTCTGCGATATAAGAATATTCTCTTGGGCTTCCCGCTCCCTTGTCCGGCTGTTTTTTTATGAATTCCGCATAGTCTGCAAGAAAGCCCTTTGAACTGCCTTTTGAATGTTCGTGGCATTTACCGCAAAGCTCCAATACCTCCTGCTTTACGCTTTTGCTCCACGGTTTTTGAGGAGCATTTTCCAAAATATATATTGCCGCATCTGTCTCTCCTATAAAAACATACTGCTTGCTATCAGAAGAAACGGCGCTGAGCTTTAAATGGATTTCACATTTACCGTATTTGCCGTCAAACCCTTCGGGCAGTACGTCAAGTGTAAATTCGGCTTTTCCCTCTGTGAATAAGACCTTTTTTTCGGCAGATTTTATTATACTGTCCTTTGAGGAGGCTGTCTTTATGGTAAAAGAGCTGTCGCCGCCTTTACAGGAAAGAGAAAATCTTAGCTTTGCTCGGCTATTGGCAGCAATTACGCCCCATACGTCAGTCTTTGCCTTATCGCCGTCTATATCTATAACGGTATTCTCAAATTTTATTTCTTCCACATAAATGTCCGTATGCTTTTTTTGGCGTTTAGGCGGTCTTGGTATTTGTCCTATTGCCGCAAGAGTAAGTACCGCCGCGGCAATTACAAGGGCATAAAAAAGCGTCTCTGACGTTTCCTTTGCAGCCAATATCGCTTTTGCATAAGTAATAATAGCCTTGCAAATTTTAGCGTCCTTATAGACATAGTATACAAGGGCGGCAAGCGCTCCTGCCGCAGCCAAAGCGCCCATTAATTCAACGAGCCTTTTGCCGCTTAGCTCATCGTAATCGAAAAGTATTTTCTGCGCTTCGGGGCATTTCGCTATCCTGTCGTAGAAAAAGGCGTCAAATTCCGGAGTAGACTGCAAATCCCCTTCTATATCCTTTACTCCTCTTTCGGGATATACTCCAGTAACATTATACAACCAACAAAGCGTAAGCCGTGAAAGGGTCTTTATCTCCCACATTTCAAAGTCGTCAAAATCCCCCGTAGCGGAAGGCAGAGCCTCAGAGGGCTTATCTGTTCCTGCATTTGTACCCCTCACAAGCACAATATCGGAATTTTTGTATTCCAAAGGAATACCCTTGCGCATTTCAGACTGTATGTTATCCGAAAAATCGCAGTAATATATAACATTATCGTCAAAAAGCCGTGGAGATGTGTTTACAAGCTCATTTAGCTCTTCTCTGTCCATTGCCCTGTCAAATATCGTAAAACCGTTTATATATCCTCCGAATATTCCCAGCTCCGCCTCCTTATCCGACATATCAAAAAAGTCGCCTACCGTTCCGAGCCTTTGTCCTTGGGAATACAAAGTCAATCCGCCGCTATTCTGTACCAAAGCAATATCTGTCCACTTGTTATAGCTTAAATGTGCCCTGCCGTGAAGCCTTGCCTTGCCGTAGTCAAGACACAGGGCATAGCTGTTTTCAAAATCATCTCTTTCAACAGACAGAGCAATATTCCCTGCGCTGAAAATAATATCGTCACAGCATTTATTTTCTGTCGTGTATACGGAAAACAAAAGCGTATATTCCTTGGGTATAGCTCCCAAAGACGACAAAAGACTTCCTTTTCCGCAATCTAAAGTATATACCATATCGTCAATATGGCACTTGTTAAATATTACATCGTCATAAGTCTTTTTTTCCGTAAAATCTATATGCCTTTTATAACCCGATATAGTATTGAACAGTCCTTTGCCTATCTCCTCCGACGAAATAGCTCTGTCGTATATTGTAACGGAGCGAATATAGCTCCGCTTAAGTCCACGACCTATTGCAATGCCATCTATATTGCCGCCTTGGGGCTTTATGGAGCCTTCATATACAGAGGCGTTTTCAGCATACAGCTTAAGACCCTGACCGTCGTACACGATATAAACAACGGCAAAGCATTCTGACAACAGCTTATGATTCGAGCTTACATTATTCAGACAAATCTCGCCGTTGCGTACCGCCAGCGAAAGAAAGCCCCCTATCTCTATGATATTTCCGTTTTCGGAAGCTAACTCATCATTAATGTATCCGACGCATATCGTAAATGGAGACTTTACGTTATGCCACCATGGTATTTCCGCATATCCCCCTTCATCAAAAGCAAGGGCATAAAATCCGTTATTGTTCATGAAACTCCTCCTTTCTTCAAGCCTTTGTCCTGTCAATCTTTACCCTACAATCTCCAAGAGTAACTACGGCAGCCTTGGAGCAAGCGTCTTTGTCCTTTAATAAATCCCTTATATCCACTGCATAATCCATAAGTCCGTTTCCTACAGCCTCAATAAGCATTTTGACCGTTACGTCTACTTTTCCTCCCTTGGGTATCTCCGCCCATAATGTAACCTCATATTCGCGATTTCCCGAAAGCACGGTTTTTACCACAAGAGTGCCCTTCCCATTGGGGTCGTAGCTCATATACTCCGAAAAAAGAGGGTCGGTGCATTTTAAACCATATATAACGCCCGGTGTGGTGTTCTTTGAGACCTCCGCTATAAAATAATACACGCTCTCTTTTGAGCCGCTTGTCCTGAAATACAGCTTCTGTTCGGTATATGTGGTATTGGTGATTATCTCGCATACATTTCTGGCTGCCACATTTTTTTGATACATAAATATAATATATTTTTGGTATGAATCTATGTAGCTGAAATCAGGATTTTCCTCGTATGTAGCTACGGCAATAAGACAATTTGGATATATTCCCTCCTTTGAATCTCCGAACAAAAATGCCTTGGAGGCGCCTATTGCATTTGCTTCCAACCTGCTTATCCTTGAGGGCTTGCCGTCAATCGTTGCAAGCCTGTATTTGTTCCATTCCTTTGGGTTATTAATAAGTCCCAAATGATTTCGATATACGTGAATATAAAAATTCTCAAGAGGTATTGTCGATATATTTTTAAATCGCACATATACATACATTGTCCTTGCCTGTATCTTGTTTTCACTTATATCGACGTTGTAGGTTTCAGTAAGCCTGCGCAGCGGGTCAGAAAGCGGATAACGCTGAACGATTATATCCGGCGAAGCGTTGATATTAAGCACATGACCCTTATCCGAAAGAGATTCCCTTATAAGCAAGCAATTTTCAATAATTGGCTGCCCGTCCTTAAAATCCATTGAAGCATTCCCCCTTTTTAGAGCAAAACGATTTTATATAATATTATTATAGCAAATTTTAATCATTATTTGAATCCAATTCGCCATTAATTTACAAAATCTTTTAATTTGAAAAATATTATTCATAAAAAAGGCTCTGGCCATAAGATGAAGTTTAAATATAAGAGCAAGTATAAAGTAATTATGGGATATACTCAACACAGAGCAGCGAAAAACTAAATGCCGCGGACAACAAGAGTATGCTGTCAGCTGTACCGCATAAGAAATTTCTTGACTTGGCAATAGTGTTCAGGTGGTTTATTTAAAGAGACAATGAGAAGTTTTGGAAAACTATCATTACTAACGAAATAGCCAACAAGTACAAGCTAACAGTAGATGAGCTTTTTGACATAGCAAAAGCAAACACAAGGAGGATATATAATCCCAGATTTGAGAATGTCGTCGATCTGGTCAACCAACTTTCTCCTAATGACCTTATACCCAATGATAAGTCTGTACCTATGTATATACTCTCAAATGAAATAGCCCTTGAGGGTGCTTCTTATATCTTGTATGAGGATATATTGAAAGACATAAGAACACAGCTGGGAGAGGATTTTTATATTATCCCTTCATCAATAAACGAAGTCATCATCGTGCCGTGCAGCACAATAGATGCGAAATATACAAAGAATATGCTCAGAAATGTGAATAGGAGTGTTGTGGCTAAGCAGGAGGTGCTGAGTGATAATGTTTATAGGTTTGATGGGGAGTTGAGTATGATGTAATAATATAGGGCGATATACAGTAAATCTGCATATCGCCCTTATATATTAATCAGAAACCGTTTCAAATTTTGTGTAAACCCAAAAACTGATATATATATTTAAGCAAGGGAAGAACAGACAGATTCTACCCGTGCTTTATAATACAATGAAAAAGTAGCTTTTCTCAACAATTATTCATTTTTAGTCTATCCTCAAAATAAATCATAAGCTGCGCTCTGATTTTACTCTAATCCTATATATAACCTGTTCATTTACGGGTTGTGTCCATAGTAGCCAAGTACAATTTTCAGTAGACTGTTATCAGTAGGAAAAACAGATTAATTTTTTTGTTACCTTGCAAAGCTGACGGTTAAAGCCCTCTACTGTATTAATGATATATTATCTTTCACACTTCTGCTATCTTATATGCCTGCTTAAATATATACATTTTTTGAATATACACAAATTTGAAACGGACTCTGATGTTCGTTTATTGAATCTTACTCTAAAAGTTAATTGTCTGATTTTTTCTTAACTTAATGACATTTATCAAAAGTTGTTCTTTGTTTTACTTTAAAGATTTTGCCTGTTTCCAAATCTACAACTACCATATTATAGCACTATTGTTGTTTCTGTCAGTATTGCTTACATTTTCCGGGCGCATGTAAGCAAACCTTCTCTTAGAAATTTGTTTCAAATGATTCTCATTTAAAAGCCTTGAACATAGCCGTGACTTTTATTTATACCCCGATTTCGTAAACCTGAGCAGTTGCCTTATCCCATTCTTTTGTTTCACGCAATATATGTTCTATTATATCACGCACTGCGCCATGACCACCCTTATCAGAGCTTATATAATCAGCTATATCTTTTATCTCACGACAACTGTCAGATGGACAGGCTATATAACCCGTTAGTTTCATAGGTTCAAGGTCATTAAGATCATCCCCTATATAGCCAATCTCCTCTTTAGCTATATTTTTTTCTTTCATAAATTCGGTAAGAAATTCTTTTTTGCTCTTAATATTCTGATACAGAAAATCAATCTTCATTTCTTCCATTCTGCGGATAGTAGCCGCACACTCTCTGCCTGTTAGTACAATTATTTTTATTCCTGCTGTCTTTGCAGCGAAAAAGCCTGCTGCATCCTTAGTATTAAATTTTTTTATTTCGTTTCCGTTATCGTCATAGTAAATCCCGCCGTCTGTCATTGTTCCGTCGACATCTATGACTAAGTATTTAAGCTCTTTTAAATTCATTACTATTGCTCCTCATAGGAAGAAGGTGTAACAAAATAAATTGAATTTTCTTTTTTCATGGACGACAAAATTTGTGTCATCATAAACTGAGATTTTCTCATTTCATTTGTTGGTCTAACTTCCAATTGTGGTACTACAAAATTTTTATCATTCTTATATCCGTCAAATCCTGCAAGGTAAATTATCTTAGCATCCATATTGATAAGAAATTTTATTGCCATTATTCCGCTATCGTCAAAAAATTCATTTAATGAATAACAATAATCAGAGAAATTTATTACAAAATCATAATGGTAACTTGTTGGAATCAAATTTGATGTTATTATTTTTTTTGAATGATACTCTTTTTTCCCATACATATCCCATCTTTTGACATTGGAACAAAAGAAATAATCACATATCAGTTTTTCCCAGACAAATCCTACGGATATTGTAATATCAACTTCTGAAGCTTTTTCTAAAACTTCATTTTGATAATATCCTAAGCTCCTGCCGGGTGCAATGAGCAGTACAGATTTATTTTTTAGATCAGCTTTTAGCTTTTCTAAAACTTTAGTATCATCAATTTCGTTATTTTGATATTTCTGATAAAGCTCTTCTATATATTTCTTATCAAACCTTGCTTTATGCTCAGGGGCGATCATAGAAAGAATCTGGTTAATTTGTTTTGTACGCAATTTTCCTTTATCCAGTAAAAATTCTGCATATGTTCTGTGAAGTCTGTGATGAGCAGACAAAGCGTAGGCGGTGGAATATCCCCATGGTATTTTGTTCTTTATATCGATTATGTAATCATCTATGGCATCGTATATCGGTTCCATATTATATTGTTCTCCCATAGACTCATTTATATATTCCATAATCAGTTCTATACACAAATTTCCCGGTATTCTACCCATACCATAAAGAGAACCGTCAATACATACATTCCGTTTTAGCGATTTTATTTCAATGAATGACTGTGCCAGCGAAAAAGCCATAGCTTGATTTTCGTGAAGATGTATAGCAATTTTTATATCCGGCTCCAAATTGTGGTCAACTAGGTAATACAATCTCATAAGGTCCTTTTTTCTCATTGAACCAAAGGTATCAACAATAGTAAGACCTTCGGGATGTATCTGATTTACTCTTGCGATGATCTTTAAGAGCTTTTCATCATCGTAACCTAAAATATTGATTGGATTAATAAAGCATTTATAGCCCTTGTCAACGACCTTTTGTGCACACTCAAGTCCTTCATTCAAGTCAAATTCATGAAATGATACTCTTATTATTTCTACTCTTCCATCACAGTTTTCCAGTTTAGATATATCGTACAAATCCTCCTGCAACATTAAGGAATATGATGAATTGCCTTTGCTTTTTGGCAATACACTCATGGCTTCTTCAATGTTGTTATAACAAGCTACATTCTCATCAAAGATACAATCCTTTAAAAAGCCTGTTTCAATAATATCAATATTGGATTCTATCAATTTGTTGATTATATCTATAATGATATCTTTTCCAAAATATGAATTTGTAAGATGTCCTCCGTCTCGAAGTGTGCAATCTAATAATTCAATAGATTTCATCTTTTTATCCTCTCAAGTATTTTTTGCATAATACGTCATATAAATTAAATTTGCAAGTTTAAAATCTTCCGGATAATCAATATCAATTCCTTCAATAGTACCACATTCACATCGAAATGGATTTGTTCCCGTTCGCCCATGTGTTTTTAAAAAAGTTTCCTTTGTGAAAACAAACGGAGTAGATAGTTCGCAATAAATTGGCTCCATATCCTGAGTTCTCAGATTGTTATCAATTTCAAAATTCAGTGGCTTGTCTTTGTACCATATAAAATTCTGCATTTTAACAACTGCAATGGCTGAGTCATTTTTCCCGCTTTTTACAGAATCCAGACATTGTTGAATATGTTCAGATGAAACAAATGGTGATGTGGCATGAGCCATAACATAAATATCTGCATCTATAATATCTACAAAGGCTTCTATTATGTCGTTGCATTTCGTTTCGTTTGTATCAAGATAGGTTGGTCTTTTCAGGTAGCTTATACCATCTAGAATATAAGGCTTTATTTTATCCGAGCTGCAAAAAACATATATTTCATCTATACCTTTTACATTAAGAACATTTTTTTCAACCATATGTACCAATGGTGTTCCGTCATCAAAGCACTTTAAGTTTTTTCCGGGAGTGCGTTCATTATTAAGTTTTATTGGTATAAAAGCAACTGTTTTCATAATATTTCCTCCATTTTTATATGACTGTTTTTAACTATACAATACATAAAAAGTTATTCTTTGTTATAACTTTCATACATACTTTGATTCCTAAATCCATACAACAAAATGTCAATATTTAAACGATAGTATAATTTTCTAAATACAGAGTAATTCTTTAATATTGACCTGATATGATATAATGGTGCATATAAACATTTCCATAGGTAATATGTTAATTTTATTTTTTTCTGCTTTTTAAGTTCATTTATTATATCTGACGAAAAAGCCTTGCTATTAAGATAGTACATTTTTACAAGCTGATGCTGTGTCCTTCGTTTAAACACCTCGACGCTGAATGATTCCGCAAAATCATCAACCTTGTCAAGTGCATATAATTCGCTCAATGTTCTAAGGCATTTAGGACATTCGCCGCAATTGATTTTATTATCTTTTATGTTGCTGTTTCCGGAAACTTCAACAGGACACACATTCAAAAACTTTTGTACAGTTCTGTTGTCTGCAATAAATTTTACCTTTTCCATTCTGGATTTGTCTGTGCCTGCTGAATAAAACACAATACTTTCGGTTGAAAGACATTTAAGATTGAAAACATCAAAATATGCAGCATCATTTCTTGTATTAATATCAAAATCATCTAAAGTAAATCCTGCACTTTGATAATAAATTGATATTAAATTTTGAAGCGCAAATACACAGGCCGCATATGTAAAGGCAAAGAAATATGAAAATGTTTTATATGGAAAATTATAAAAAGAATACATATTGGTATACATTGATATCAATGGAAGGCCGAAATCATCAGCAATTATCTGTATTTCTTTCCTTTTTTTGTTATACCATTCTCTTATTCTTTCATCATTATTGTCAAGAGTACAGACATTATTAAATAACAAATGTGTTATTTTCCTGCCTTCAATGTCAATATCTTTATGCCTAATAATAGAATAGAAAGAATCAACTCCGCCTGACGCACCAACTGCAACTCCATTTTTAGAATTAATTTTATCAGAAGTTAGTTTAGCTGTTATTTTAACTTCTGTTACATAAGGCTGATGTTTCGATACTATTGGCATATAATATTCTGTTAATTGATAATATAATTGTTCGGATAAAGGTGTTTCGCAGATTATATCATAGCTGTTTTCCATAGCAGTAGTAAGGAGTGCCGATACAAATGCATCACTTCTTTCTGTACAAAGCGCATCCTTATAGATATTATCAACTTCAAAATAAAGAGTATTAACTTTATCTTCAAGTGTTATATCGGCGCAAAGTCTTGCTTTATCACCTATTTCAATTATATAAGGATGATTAATCGTTATAGCCTTGTTCATCATCACAGTTCCTCCCAAATAAGTTATTACCTATAAATAAAATTAATTAATTTTATATGGCTTATAATACGTTATAATTTATATTAACGAAATTAAAAATGAATTATTATATCAAAATATTACTTATATTTTGATTTCTATTGCTCCATGACCATTTTGTTCGTCTTTAGGAGGTAATTTCATGTAGTCATTATATAATCGTGTTAAAACTTTGTCCCATTCATGCGGTACACAATAATATTTACCACTGTAGATTAGTTCTGATGCCGGTTCATACCATTTTTTTGGCATTGTTTGCTTTAAAAAATGGTAATGGCTGGCCCAGTTTACATAATAATCGCAAGGTCTATCATTCCATTTACACATAAGGCGTTCTGTATGGTTATGTAATGTTTTTAATGAAAATCCTTTTAAAAGAAAATGCAACAGTTTAATTTTTATACTCAAATTAGATTGAATATCTTTATAAGACATAAGACGTTTCATTATGGAAATATGCTTGCCATGCAGTCTATATCCCAATCCGGAGTCTTTCGGGGCATTGTCTAGCGGAAAAATATCGATCCATAATTCCCTGTAGTGTCTGTTCTTGTCAATTGCGACCTGAGAATTATATACCGTGCCGCTTTTCATTAGTTTAATAAGCAATGGTGAAAAATTGTTGTCATTTTCAAAACAATAAATATGATAGGTTTCTCCCTTGGGTCGGGATAACATGATTTTTTTGAATTTTTCAAAATCGGACCGAGGCATGCATACATCCACATCATCATCCCATGGAATGGGTCCTTTGTGTCTGACTGCACCTAATAAAGTACCCGCAATTAAATAATATCTGAGATCGTTTTCTTTGCATATCTGTACAAATACATCTAATATTTCCTGTCCGCATTGATGAAGTTGCTCCATAAGTTCAGGAGAAAATGATATATTTTCTTTTTCTGCTTGTTTCTTCATAGATATATCTCCTTTGGTTATTTCTTTATTTTTTTGCGAAGATTTGTTGACGATATACCTTCTGTATGAGGTAGGAAAACAATATCTACGCCTACTTTTGAAAAATCATCTATGTAACTATTGTAAAGGGTACTGTTTTTCCACTCGTCTCCGTGGAACATAGCATCAAAAGAATATTCGTTCCATATTGCCATTTTATCCATAGAGGTCTGAGGGATCACCTTGTCCACATATTTGATTGCTTTGACAATTTCAATACGCTGCTCAAAGGGAATAATAGGTTTCTTGTTTTTGTATTGTTGTACAAGCTCATCTGTGCTTACACCTACAATAAGAAAATCGCATTGTTCTTTAGCTCTTTTTATAATGTTAAGATGTCCGATATGAAACATATCGTAAACTCCGGAAGTATATCCTACTTTATATTTTTTCATTTATCTTTCCTCCAAGGGGAGTCATAAGCATTTCCGCATTATTATTTTTCCAATAGTTTATGCGTTCATCACGAGGATTTTGGGTGACGATACAGCCTATTACCTTTATCCCATTATCATAAAGTATTCTGCATTGAGCCTTGTCATATATTGGTTTCAATATAGTAACTGCGCCGATTCCATACTTTTTCAACTCTTCTGCAAGTATCAAAGGGTGAGGGTGTTCCAAACATCTGTATATAACCGATGTAAACGGAAAATCCTTCATTGTTTCTGTCAGATAACCAAATGAGTATGCATGTAATATATATCTTTTTTTGATTTGCGAATCGATTTCATCTGTTTTTTGAAACAAATCCCCTAAAATATTTTTTACAGTTTCATTATATTGTTGATTTTTGGATTTTACGGATATGATAAAATAAGCATCTTTGTATTCATTGGCAAGTTTTACAAATCGTTCCAATGTCAAAGTCGTGTATTTACCAAGAACCTTTGTTTTTTCGAAGGCATCGTAGGTCATTGTTTTGTCTTTATCGGGTGTTTTCTTTCGGGACATATTGCCGAAATTAAATTTGTCCCAATCATGTATCACCACAGGTACATTATCTGATGTCAGCGAAAAATCCAGCTCAAATACTCGACAGCCTTCATTATAATGCTTTTCAAATGCCTCCTTACATTCAGTAAAAAGCACATTGTCAATTTCGCCTAAAGCGTGGCATATCACAGTATTATTTTCACACCAAGAATAATCAAATTTAAAACAAGGTATATCCTGCTTTGATTTAAGCTCCGATAAAATCTGATTGATACGGCTCGAAAGATAGTAGGTTTCTTCCAACTTATTTTTAAGTATAATTAACTTTAATTTCGCCTTTTTTATAAATCTAATAGCTTTTATAGCCATAATAAAAAATAATGCAGCTATAACGATTAAAATTAACACTATTATGATATAAACAAACATATTATTTCTCCTGACTTCGGGATGGAATTATTTTTTTACTGTCAGCATTCCGCCCAACATTTCTTTTATATATTTATATTTTGCAATTATAATAAGCAAAGCTGCTGCAAAGATAATGTATCTTATAACGGCATAATTATATAGAACCATTGCCAAAAACATAATTCCTATACAAGCAATTGTCAGTATCACTATCTTTCCAACTTCAAAAGGATATTCCATGTGATTTTTCTTCAGCAAATGCGTTGATGCAAATCCATGGAATATCATATTTGCAAGATAGCATATCAGCGTCGTATATCCTGCTGCCAAAAAGCCGTATCTTGGTATCGCTATGGCATTTAATATGATATTGAGAATTGCAGACATTACTGAAGATGTAGCAATAAGCTTGTTTTTTTCCAGATAAAATTCTGCATTTATGAATACCTGTGTAAGCCATATAGTCAGTACGCCTATGGTAACGGGAGGTATTACATAAATTGCCTGCATATATTCCTTGGCAGCAAACACCTTAATTATCTCCGGAGCAATAAAAATAAGCATTAGATTGGCGGCTGCAAGTAAAAGCATAATTATATTAATAACTTTTGCGACATTTTTGTAATTTCCCTTTGCCATATTTTGAAACTGCCATGGGATAAAGCTGCCATTTATGGCAGAATTTATAATGTTAATTGTCATTGCCAATGAATAGGCTACGCTGTATATGCCTGCCGATGATGCGCTGTCCATTCTTTCTATCATGATCTTGTCCGCTTGGTTCAATATTGTTTGTGATAAATAATAGGGAATAAGCGGAATATTAAATATCAGGGCAAATTTCCAATACTCCTTTGAAAACAGCGTTTTGCCTTTTAATGTAATGACAAAGAATGCCAACAGACCAACTATTGCAACAGGAATGACAAGTCCAAGTATTGCTCCCAAAGATTTATCGATACCATTTTTATCAAACAGCGAAATAATAACTATTTTCAAAAAAGGAGTTGCAATTGCCGTAAAAATCGTTGCCGCAACTATAAGACGGTACTTAAATTCGTACCTGTTTTCCGTAAACCAAAGATTGACCATACTCTGTCCGTATATCCATATAAACATCAATATCCATACAGAGAGGGCAAGACCTGTGTATGCCGTAACGGTACGTTTAAAAACAAGAAATATCACAAAAAGAGCTGTTGTCAGCAAAAACATAAGTCCTGACACAGAAGAAGTGTATCTGAGCTTATCATCATCATATCTTTTCATACCCACATAATAGCCATTGGCATATACGCTCAGAGTAGCAAAAATGATCAGCGTATTGCCATAAGAATTAAATACACTGTATATGCCGTATTCTGATGTGCTGAGCATTCTGGTTATTATAGGAATAGTCAATACCGACATTGCTTTTTGAACTATGTTACATATAACGAACCAAAAGGATGCTTTTGCGGCTATAGGCAATTTGCTATAGTTACCAAAAATTTTCTTATACATAACTCTTAAACTCCTACGGCAAATAATTTTATCAAATCAATATCTGTTCTCTTTTAGCGCAGAAATATTTTTTGCGATTCCCAAAATATGAAGTCTGTCAAGCATAGATGATATTTTATTTGTTTTTTCTGCAAACTCAGCCTTTGGATCTTTTATATATGAATACAAAAAATATCCTTTAGTGCTTTGGTTGAGCAAGGAAGTTATATTTATAAAAGCTCCGGAAGTAACTGTAAGCAGTATGTGTTCAGTATTTTCCCAATTAAGCTGTATGACCTCCCATGGAACATAAGAATTCTTCATTACTTGTATTCCATGCTCTTCATATATTTTTCGCGTATCTCTGGGATGCATTTTTACAAGCAAATTCTCGGCGCCTACTTTTTGGGCTAAATTGAGAACAAACTCTGTTTCTCCGAATGGCTGTCCGTCAATATCCGAAGAAGAAGCAAAAAATATATATTTTTGCTTAAAGTCTATAGGTTTGTAATCAAATATATAATTCAATATTTTTTTTAACTCATTAATTTTTTCACTAATAGGAGGTATTTTTATAAGACTCCACTCTCTGTGGGTGGTTTTTAAGTCAGGGAAAAAGCAATAATAATTCTTTATTTCATTGGCAACATCTGTTCGTTTTGTTAATTTTCTTATTGTACGAGTAGCTTTGACCTTTGTTCCGATAGCATAGTCAGTACTGTATGAAACTAGACCTTCTTCCATTTTAGACCATATAACCGTATGTCCTTTTCTTTTATATATATCGTCAATAGAATACATAAATAAATCTAGGTTGTAGAAAATTATTTCATCATATAGTTCTATATCTATATTAAAATTTTCTCCGAAATTATTCTTGAATATCAAATATATATCTTTTATGGCAAATTTAGAATGTTTTGTATATATCTTATTAACATAATTAAATATATTGGTTTCATTTAATCTGTCGGCTACTGTTTCACTATTAACAGAGCAATCCGATATCCATACACTCACTTCATCTTCTTTAAAAAGAGTTAGCTTTAATTGTATAGCAATTATTAGCTGGTAATATGTATTACATATAAATAATCTCTTCATGTTAATCTCCATATTTGAATTTACTAAGTTACTCCAATCAATTTTCATTAATCAGAAATTTTAACAGCAGGTATACCTGCAATAGTTATGCCCTTTTCATAAAATGATTTTGTCACCACGGCATTTGCACCAATTTTTATATCATCTGCAACATATACTTTGCCCAGTACAACAGCACCTACACCAATATCAACATTATTTCCTATAGTGGGAACCTCATCGTCGCGCATTAATCCTTTGTTGCCAATGCAGTTATTACCATGTAATTGACAATTTTCACCTATTTTTGCATTGCCGTTGATTATTATTGAACCATAATGCCAAATACGAAGTCCCTTTCCTATATTGTCACGAGAAATGCTTATCCCGGTTCTCTCTCCCCAAATATTCTTTTTCCTTCTGTATATACTGTGCAATATCCAGTTTTTTTTGAAATAATAATCGGAAATTCTTAAATACTTTATATATTTGTAAATAACATATTCTTCATCAAGAGTAATTTTTTTTCTAAGCCAGCAAAAAAAAGAATTGTTAAAATATAGATTTTTTTCAAAACACAAAGTTTCATTTAATTGCTTTTTGGATTCTATCATATTACTACAAACCTCCACAATGCACATTAGTATTTACAAAGCTATTATTGCTTTAAATCAACTAAAGAACTTTGTTTGTATAATTTTTCGCTTTGCATATTGGGTTTCATACAAATTATGCCAACAATAAAGGCAGCTAATGAATCTGCTCCTCCAAATTGCAGACAAGATATAATTACAAACACTAAAATGAAAGTTACAAAACAGTTGTTTTTTAAAGCTCTTAAGTTTTTTTTGAAAAAACTATACAGTATAGTTAAATAACCAATAAAACCCGCAAATCCAAAGTCAAGAAGTACCTGGAAGAAATAGTTATGCACATTATCTTCTCGGTAAACAAGATTATTTATTTTTTCTATTACAACAATTGCATTGCCGGCTCCTGAACCTATAGGCCAATATTTGAATGCATCCCAAACATACATCCACATATTTATTCTGCCAATCGAGCCACCCTCTTTGCCGGTATCCATAAAGCGCTGTAAAACAATATTTGCATAATTGGTATTTATACAAACAACATATAAAGCGAATACCATTATCATAATATATAATATATACCGCAATTTAAATTTACTGTATTGAGAAAACGAATTGAACAATATACATAAAAAAATTGTAATTATACCGGCTCTGCTGGCATAAATGCAATCGATTACAAATACTAAAAAACAATATAAATAAGCTGTAATATTAGTTTTTTTTCTGTCATATAAGAAAAACAAACTAAAAATAGACATCCATGAAGCTTCCAGATTTACTCCGCCGCCAAAAAAAGTTGGTATGGTCGGATGACCTCTGTAAGAATATTTTTGAAAAGAGATGATTGAATCTATATTTATAAATAACTTTATATATATTGCTATTAAAATTATTATTGCAGCCCTTTGCAATAATGATATTATTTCATCGTAGCCAATATCTACACAAAGTGAACTCATTAAAACAATCATATAGAATTCAAAAATATAATTAAATATAAAATGACTAAATCCAAATATAGAGTATCCAAATAATGAAATAAGAATGATATATAAAAAAACTAAAAATAGTTTCTTATTGATGTATAATTTTCTTATAAATAAAATAAATACAAGTGATATAATATGATAATATTTAAGGGCAAATTCTCCAAAACTTATAACGTGTAAATTTTGAAAACACATTGATGTGAACCATAGAAATAATAAAAATTTTATCATATTTTTTCTTGTAATCATAAAAGGTCACCTATATCTGAATATGTTGTGTAATATACTGAGATTGCGGTATATATTTTATTCTCTGGTACTTTTGTAATGTGCCAGCACATAATAAAATTCATATACAATAAAAATTTTTATTGTATTCAAATTTATTTTTATTTTTTGTGAAAAACTAAACTTAATGTCCTTAAATATCTGAACCAAAAACAAAGGTATTACATGAAAAATACTTATTTTGACACCGGCAAATTGATATAATGCCTTAGAGTTTATATATATTCGTTTATACCATTGTTGTACACTTTCATTATGAGCGTGATAAATTTTTGATTTTGGAACATATAAAATTTCATACCCTGCAGTCAAAACTCTCAATGCCCATTCCCTGTCTTCACTTGCGCATATCTTCTTAAACGGAAATTCGATTGCAACGGTCTTTCTAATGCAAGAACTTGCATTGGAAAATATTATTTCAGATTTTATATTATTAAATGTTTTTTTATCGGAATTATCTATTTTTTGCAAACGCTCTTCATTTCCAAAGGTGTTTTCCAAGCTTCTTTTTTCCAAAATAAAAGTATAATCGTAATATATTTGTTTACTGTAGGAAGCTGCTAATTTGTTATTTTTCAGTAAAGGATACACTAACTCCTTAAGCCAATTTTTATCATAAGGAATAGCATGGGCAGATAAAAATACACAATATTGACCTCTTGCCAATTCAATACCTAAATTTATTGAAGTTCCAAAATTAAAATCACAGGATGCTATTTCATACAGACTCAAATCAAAATCCCTTGCTATTCCAACGGTGTTATCATAAGAGCCGGAATCAATTACAATAATTTCAAATTCAAGATCAATTTCTTGCTTTTGTATCATCCTGATACATTGCCGTATATACTTTTCTTCATTTAAGCATCGTATAATAACGGAAATAACAGGATTTTTCGACATACTTTCTTTTATTTGTTTGTATTTTATTTTTTCCATTTTTTATCTCTCTGAATAAAGTAATTATTTTTCATACAACCCAAGTTCAGCCAATATGTTCAGCTGATATGAGGCATCCTTGTTGCCATTCAATATAGAGAGCAATTTTTTAAATATACCGCCCCTACGTATTTTCACAGCCATTATCCACCTTTGCAGCCATGCAACAGGCAGGAGTATTTTAGGCTTTCCTTTGAACCATATTGCTCTTTCCTGCATATTTTTATATCCGGGACAGAGCCATTTCAATACACCGTATATCTGATGAACTTTTCTTTTCAAGCCACTTTCACCGGCTTTTATTTCACGTCTGAGCTTTACTGCGCCTTGATTTCTGTTTTCAAAGCCAAAAACTCCACCTTCAAAAACATATTTGCTGAGCTTATCATAAAATACATCATCTATTTCATCAATTTTATAGGGATATTCAATATCAAACCATTTTTGACATAAACTAAAAATGATAAAAGCAAATTTAATAAGCTTAATTTTTTTCAACTCTTCAAATAAAAAGTCCCAGTTTATATTATCCTTATAATAATTTATAAACATAGGAATATCATAAATAAGCCTTAAACCGCAGCCTTCTCCATAGAAATGCTTCGCCATATGCATGATCAAAAACAACAAATGATATTCCGGAGTTAACTCATATGTACATCCATCCTTTTGTACCGAGTGCTTTATTGCGTCTGAAAAATAAGAAATATAGTCATAATCATTAAATAGTTTTTCGTGTATCAACCTTGTGTGCATTTCCAAATATAGCTTTGAGTTATTGTAATTCCAAACATGATTGAAAGACGAAAATTTATCTATTTCATAGCCCATATCCCTAAGTAGTTTATCGGATTTCTTTCTGTCACAGTCTCTAATTAAAACATCAACATCACCCATCGTTCTCAATTCGGGGTCTCTGTAACATATCTTTACCGCATAGCCCTTTATAGGTATGTGGATTATATTGTTATCATTAAAAACCTTTATAACTTTCTGCATTTCTGCATCCATTATAAGATTTTTTTGGATGATTGCATAAAAAGGTCCTTTTAAGCTTTCAATATAGGCTCTATCAATATCCGAATCCTTCAAAACAGTGTAAGCTATTCCTTGTAAATTATGTATATTTATAATGTAGCTTAGCTTTTTCAGGTCTATTTCAGTCATTGTAAAAGGCATATTGTATAAATATGCTTTTAATATTTCGATCACTGCTTTTTCGGTATTATCCATTTAAATCACTCATTATATAATCAATTTGCTTTTCTGTTGAATAGCATTATTTATTGTTCAAAGTTTCTGTAATTTAGCCAAAAATTTTTGCTCATTGTACACTTTAAGATCATTTTATTGCTGAGTTTTGTATAATTATCACCCAATCTGTTTCCTAAAAGTTTTGCACCGCACTCCAGGCAATAGTAAAATGCTTGAAAAAAACTGCCGCTGGCTATAAGTTTCTTCAGAATTACCTTTACCATTTTAATACCTTCCATCTGTGCGGAAATATTGGTAAATTTATCCTCATACATTTTCATTACAACACCTGTATCAAAATTTCTTACAAATTGCTGCTTTAGTGTATAATTATGGGAATGTATGACCTTAGCATCGGCAACATAAGCTATTTTTTTGTCAGCATGTATAAAATCCGCGGCAATTATCATATCTTCGCTTATTATTATTGGATTTTTAAAACCACCTACATCTATGTAGTCCTTTCTTCTGTATGCGGCACATACATCGGATACAAAAAAAGTCTTGATACCTAAAGTAGAAATATCTTCCTTTGTTCTTACATAATTTGTGTCGGGATAATTAAATTCACGAGTTAGCCTTTCAATGTTGCTTGCATCATTTCTGGCAACCTGTCTGCCTGTAGTCATAGCAACATTTTCATCCTTAAATGGCTCTATAAGCTTCTCTATATAATATTCATCTGTCGGCTCCGCATCCTGTGTGATGAACAAAACTATATCACCCTTGGATTTTCTGAATGCCAGATCTCTCGTTCCGCCATGGTCAAAATTTTTGCGTTTAATTTCTATAAAATTTATATCTTTATATTTTTTGCATATATCTGCTGTGTGGTCATCGGATTCAGAGTCGATTACTATAATTTCATCAGGCGTTGTAGTTTGTGTCCTGAGTTTTTTTATAAGATTATCTATATTTTTTTCTGCATTTAAAGTAGGAATAATTACGCTTATATCGGACATTTTTTCACCTTTTCTTAGAATTAAATTTCATCTGAATATTCTTGATTTTTGCAAAAAGCCAAGCTAAGACTATACTTATAACGGCGCCATATTCATCAATACACATATCAGTAAGTCTTGCGTTTCTTTTATCTGCAAAGTGCTGATGCAATTCATCAAATCCTGCATACAAGCCGCAAATAACAAGTGTTAGCATTTGCAGCATTGTAGTTATCAAAATTAAATGATTTCAGCCATAAATATATAAACAGTGCCAATACCGCAAAAAGAGTCATATGAGCACCTTTTCTTACTGCAACATCTAATTTGCTTTCAATTTTTTTGAAATAACTTTGTTCTTCCTTTTCGGTATCAAAGCTTTTATCGGTATTATTTTTTATAATGTTTTCAATAGGCTTAACAATCAAGTCACTTGTTTTCATTGTTTCATCATAATTCTGGCTAGAAAAAAGGAATATAATTATCATTACTGCTACAACGCATATACCATACACAACTCTCTTTGCATTCATAGCATCACCTTATTTATTGAGCTCCGTCTTCTTTAAATACGGATATGATAGTCTTAAAGAATATTTTTACATCAAGCCATAGTGATTGATTATGTACATAGTAAAGCTCCATTTTCTGCCTTTGACCGTCTTCATAGCCTGCGTTATTCCTTGCGTAAGCCTGCCAATAACCTGTAAGTCCCGGCTTTACGCTGAGAAATTCATTCTTTTTATTTCCGTAAAATTCAACCTCATCTTCAACAACGGGTCTTGGGCCGATAACGCTCATATCGCCTTTGAGAATGTTAAACATCTGTGGCAGTTCGTCTATACTTGTCTTTCTTATGAAATTGCCGAAGGGCGTTATTCTGGGATCGTCGTCTATCTTGAATTCCTTCTGGTACTGCTCAAGCTGCTGGGGAGTTAGAATGTCCTCCAAAGCGGCAGCCCCCTTTTCCATGCTTCTGAATTTATAAAGCCCGAATTCCTTGCCGTCTTTGCCTACTCTCATATGCTTATAAATAGGGCTTCCACCGTCCTGCAAAAAGATTATGAGCGCAACAATAAGCATTGGTATACCCAGTATCAC
>CANRBC010000029.1 GCA_947628755.1 uncultured Clostridia bacterium
ATAACCGTTAATTTTTAAACTCCTTCTTTCGAGCACCTTTTGATGCTCTTTTTGTCATGCAGTTTTCAATGTTCTTTCGATCCAAAATATTTTTTTGGATTTTTAATGATTTTGTCTTGACTTTTAATAGTTAGTCTTTTATTTTCTCTTTATATTATTCTTTGTATTTTATACGGTAACGGTGGTACCGATTTTTTCGCCGTTTGCAGCCCTTATAATACAGTTTTCCTCTGCAAGCCCGAATAATACGACGGGAATCTTATTTTCGTAGCAGAGATTTGCAGCGGCTATATCTATAACGCCTAAATTCTTTTCGACAATATCCTTACAGGGAATCTCGTCATACTTTCTTGCATAGGGATTAACAGCCGGGTCGCTGTCATATACTCCGTCCACCGCCTTTGCAAACAGTATTGCGTCGGCGTTAAGTTCGCAGGCTCTAAGCGCCGTTACGGTATCCGTAGAGAAGAAGGGATGTCCTATGCCTGCGGCAAATATAACTATCTTGCCTTTCTTTAGCAGTTTGTTTGCCTTATCCTTTGAAAACTCTGTTGTAAACGTGCCTATTTTTATAGGCGTCATTACAACGGCGTCTATGCCCTTTTGTCTGCAGCAGTCTGCAAAATACATTGCATTCATAACGGTTGCAAGCATACCTATTTTATCGGCAGTAACTCTGTCCATTTGCGGGTTGGCGCTTCTGCCTCTCCAAAAATTGCCTCCGCCTATTACAAGAGCCGTTCTTGTACCGGCAGAAATTATAGTCTTTATCTGTTCAATTATAGAAAATATCACATCATTGTTGAAGCTGCCGTGGGTATTTCCCGCAAGAGCTTCACCGCTTAATTTAAGCACTACTTTGTTGTACATTTTACGCACTCCTTCCGCTGATATAATAATAACACATTTTTCTATATTTGACTATATATTTTTTTAAAAATCAGCAAAAAAATAACATAAGAATATTGACGCCGTTTTTAACGGATAAAAAGTGGCGTTATCTGCGCAAGGTCATATTTATACGGGAATTCATCAAAACACAAAACAAACATTACTTAAAGCTGCAAAAAGCCGCCGTTTTCCACGGCAGCTTTTAATCAGTTCAATATTTTAGACAATTTTTCGTTAAGTATCTTATTAACGGTCTGTGGGTTTGCCTTGCCCTTTAATGCCTTCATGGTCTGACCTACAAGGAAGCCTTTTGCCTTGTCCTTGCCTGCCTTTAAGTCCTCGATACTCTTGGGATTGTTCTTTATGACCTCGTCGATAGTGTCTTCTACAAGACTGTCATCGTCAAGCATCATAAGTCCCTTTTCCTCAACGTATTTAACAGGGTCGACATTTTCCTTGAATACCGCCTCGAATACCTCTTTACCTACATTTCTGTTTATCTTTCCGCTGTCTATAAGCTCAATAATATCGGCTATTTTGTGAGGGTCTATATCAAGCTCCTCGGCAAGAGTGCCCGTATCGCTCATAAGACGCATAAGCTCTCCCATTACAAGATTGCATACTTCCTTTGGCTTTCCGCATATTGCAGCTGCATCCTCGAAAAGATATGCGATTTGTCTTTCTGCCGTTATAACGGAAGCGTCATACTCGGAAAGACCGAATTCGCTCATATACCTTGCTCTCTTTGCTTCGGGAAGCTCCGGCATAGTCTTTTTGGCGTTTTCTATCCATTCCTCGCTTATTTCTATGGGCAGAAGGTCAGGCTCCGGGAAATATCGGTAGTCCTGGGCGTTTTCCTTGCTTCTCATAGCAAAGCTGGCATCCTTGTTGTCGTCCCATCTCCTTGTTTCCTGTGTTACGACGCCGCCGGACTCAAGCACCTCTATCTGGCGCTTTGACTCGTACTTTATGGCTCTGTATATCGCCTTAAATGAATTCATGTTTTTCATTTCTGTACGAGTACCGAATTTAGTAGAACCCATAGGCATAACGGAAATATTGACATCGGCTCTCATAGAACCCTCCTGCATCTTACAGTCGGATACTCCGAGATACATCATGGTTTCTCTCAGCTTTGTAAGATAGGCAACGACCTCTTCGGCGCTTCTGAAATCGGGCTCTGAAACTATTTCCAGAAGAGGAACGCCGCATCTGTTATAGTCTACAAGCGTACAGTCGTCCCAAGGGTCGTGTACGAGCTTACCTGCGTCCTCCTCCATGTGTATCTCATGGATACCTATATATTTCTTTACGCCGTCAACCTCGATTTCGACCTTGCCGTTTCTGCATATAGGCAGATAAAGCTGGCTAACCTGATAGGCTTTGGGAAGGTCGGGATAGAAATAATTTTTTCTGTCGAATTTATTGAATCTTGTAATCTCACAGTTGGTAGCAAGACCTGCTCTGACTGCAAATTCCACAACCTTTTTATTTAGCACGGGAAGTACGCCCGGCATACCGGAGCATACGGGGCAAACGTGGGTATTCGGTTCTCCGCCGAATTCTGTGGTACAGCTGCAGAATATTTTGGACTTGGTAGAAAGCTCAACGTGAACTTCAAGACCTACAACTATCTGATAATTCATTATTTATCTCCTCCTTCCTTTACCATTTCTGGTATATTGGTATGGTAATCCGTTATTTTCTGGAAGGCATAAGCCGCTTTTACCAGCTTCGGCTCGTCAAATACGTTGCCTATAAGCTGCAGTCCCACAGGCATAGCGTTTTTGCCGAAGCCGCAGGGTATAGACACAGCAGGAATACCCGCAAGATTAACGGATACCGTATATATATCGCCTAAATACATTTTAAGAGGGTCTGAGGAATTCTCGCCTATTTTATATGCAGTTGTAGGCGCAACGGGTGAAAGTATCATATCATATTTTTCAAAGGCTTGGTCAAAGCTCTTTTTGATAAGTCCCCTTATCTGCAAACCTTTCTTATAATACGCGTCGTAATAGCCGGAGCTGAGAACGAATGAGCCGAGCATTATTCTCCTCTTTACCTCCATGCCAAAGCCCTCGCTTCTAGACGTATAGTATACCTCAAGAAGATCCTCGCAGTCCTTACGTCTGTAACCATACTTTATACCGTCGTATCTGGAAAGGTTTGAGCTAGCTTCGGCACAGGCAAGCACATAGTAGGTAGGTATGGCATAGTCAACTATATCCATGTTGAATTCCTCTATTTCAGCGCCGAGCTTTTTAAGTGTTTCCGCAGCCTCAAGCACAGGCTTTTTAACATCCTCGTCAAGACCCTTTCCAAAGTAATTAACGGGTATACCTATTTTCATACCCTTTAAGTCGCCGTCATAACAGTCTGAAAAATCAAAGGCAGCTCTCTTTATGGAGGTGGAGTCCTTGGGATCGTGACCCGAAATCATTGTAAGTATTTCTGCGCAGTCCTTTATATCTCTGCCTATGGGTCCTATCTGGTCAAGGGATGATGCAAAGGCTACAAGACCGTATCTTGAAACTGCGCCGTAGGTAGGCTTAATACCGCTTACTCCACAGAAGGAACAAGGCTGTCTTATAGAACCGCCTGTATCGGAGCCTAATGCATAGGTACATTCTCTTGCCGCTACCGCCGCAGCGCTTCCGCCGGATGAGCCGCCGGGCACTCTTGCAGTATCCCAAGGATTGCCCGTAGGATTGAAGTATGAAGTCTCGGTAGAACCGCCCATAGCAAATTCATCCATATTCAGCTTGCCCAGTACAACAGCGCCGTTTTTCTCCAGCTTTTCGCTTACAGTCGCATTATAGGGCGGCTTAAAATTATACAGCATACGAGAGCCGCAGGTAGTAAGTATATCCTTTGTACATATATTATCCTTTATAGCCATAGGTACGCCTGCAAGAGGTGATGTAAGCTCACCTTTATCTATTTTTGCCTGTACGCTTTCAGCCTGGGCTATTGCTTCATTTTCAAGCACAGTGATATATGCGTTTACCTTTTCATCTCTTGCTTTTATATTGGCAAGCATTTCCTTTGTTGCTTCAACAGAGGAAATTTCCTTATTTTTAATCATCTGACCTATTTCAAGGGCAGTTTTTGTGTTCAAGCTCATATTTTTACCCCCTTTACTCTACGGTCGTAGGTACTTTAAAACAGCCGTCCTTCTGCTGCGGCGCATTTTTAAGTATCAGTTCTCTGTCCGTAGACGGCTTTACTTCGTCGTCTCTGAAATTGTTGGTATATGGGAAGGGATGGCTCATATCCTCAACATCGGTAGTATCTATTTCGTTGAGCATATCTATATAGCCAAGTATTTTTGTAAGGTCATCTTTTGCCCTTTCCTCCTCCTCAGGCGTAAGGCTGAGTCTTGAAAGCTCCTCAAGGTACTTTATAAGATTATCGTCAATACCTGTTTCGGCTACATTTACGACCTTTTTGCTCTCTGCAGCTGTTTCGGCTGAGCCTTCGCTGTAGCCGATAAGGTCAAGTATCATATTGAGCCTTAAGGTAACGTCCTCCGCCAACGATTCCGTAAGCTCAATGCCTGTATTTTCCTCAATGTATGTTATAAGTTTTTCTTGAATAGTCATATTTACCCTCCTTTTACGGATTTAATCTTGTTGTATCTCTTGGGAACATAGATGTGGCTCTTATATTCTTTTCGTCAATAAGCTTCATTACAAGTCTTTCAAGACCCATACCAAGTCCTCCGTGAGGGGGACAGCCATATTTATGAAGCATAAGATAGCTTTCAAAATCCTCCGGATACAATCCCTTGAATATCATCTTCTTGACCTGGGCGTCATAATCATGTATTCTCTGACCGCCTGTTGTTATTTCCATACCCTTGAAAAGCAAATCAAAGCTCAGAGTATATTTGTTATCCTCCGGGTCGTCCATAGCGTAGAAGGGTCTCTTTTTAACGGGATAATGTGTTACAAACACAAAGTCGCTGTTGTAATCCTCCTTGAAAAGCTCGCCTATAAGCCTTTCCTCCTCGGGTTCAAGGTCATAAGGGTCTTTTATCTTTCTGTTGTACTTGGCAGCGACCATTTCCTTTGCGTCTCTGAATTTAACACAAGGAATCTCATCAAATTTGGGCAGCTCTATATCCAGCTTTTTTATTAAAACAGGATAATTTTCCTCAAGAAAATTAAAGCAGTATTTAAGCATACCGGTCTCCATATTTATAACATCATAGAAGCTGTTTATATAACCCATTTCAAAGTCAACGGAAACATATTCGTTAAGATGTCTTGCCGTATCGTGCTTTTCTGCTCTGAATACGGGAGCAATCTCATATACCCTCTCGTATACGGGTACAAGAGTCTGCTTGTAAAACTGCGGGCTCTGGGCAAGAAACGCTTTTTTTCCGAAATAATCCAGCTTGAATATATTTGCGCCGCCCTCCGCTCCTGCGGCAACGATTTTAGGAGTAAATATTTCCGTAAAGCCGTTTTCCTCCAAATATTCTCTGAAGCCCTTTACAATAGCCGCCTGCAGCTTGAAAACGCTTCTTTTATACTCGTTCCTAAGAGTAACGGGTCTTATTTCTATTTCATTTTCAAGAGAGATATTCAGCTTTCTTTTGCTTATGCTGAAAGGCAGCTCCTCGGCAGGAGATGAAAGCACCTCTATTTTATCAACAACTATTTCAATGCCGTTTACAGCTCTTTGCTCATCTCTTACCTCGCCAATGACCCTTATGCAGTTTTCCTCTCTAAGCATTTTTCTTTCCTCCTCGGAAAAATTCTTAGTATAAACGCATTGCACAAGTCCGTTTATTTTCCTCAGAATAATAAACGCAAAGTCACCCATATCACGAACATTATATATAGTGCCGTGAGTTGTAATGCTTTTTCTTTCATCGCCCTTTAAAGCCTTAAGCTCTTCAATGGACAAATCCGCTATTGTTCTTTTGCCTGTTGCTTTTACCATTGTTCTCACCTTTCCTATGAATTAAAAAACGCCCCGAAGCTAACGCTTCAGGACGGATATTACCGCGGTGCCACCTAAATTGACAGATATACTGCCCTCTCAAGGATATTTAACGCATATCAAACGTATTCTGCTAATAATATATAACTTTCACAGAATAAGCTCCGAAGTGTTCTTCGTCGGAGAGTGCTCTTAAATGCGCTTTCAGTCCACGACGCATTATCCCTGTAAGTCTTCATCCGATTACTTTTCTTCATCATCGCAATTATCCATATAATAATATCATATATTATTGCCAATTTCAAGCTAATTTTACACCAATTTCATTATTTCTTTTCTCAGCCTTGATATTATTTTCTTTTCGAGGCGTGATATGTAGGACTGGCTTATGCCCATAAGATCGGCTACCTCCTTTTGCGTCATTTCCTCGCCGTCTCTGTCTATACCAAAGCGCAGTTCTATTATTTTCTTTTCGCGGCAGTTCAGCTTTTTGATTGCAGTTCTAAGAAGCTGCCTGTCTACCTCCTCCTCGATTCCTCTGTATATAATATCCACATCAGTGCCAAGTATATCCGACAACAGAAGCTCGTTGCCCTCCCAGTCCACATTGAGAGGCTCGTCAATGGATACCTCTGTCTTTGTTTTGGTAGTTCGTCTTAAATACATAAGTATTTCATTTTCTATACATCTTGAAGCGTAGGTCGCCAGCTTTATATTTTTATCGGGCTTAAATGTATTTATAGCCTTTATAAGTCCTATCGTTCCTATGGATATAAGATCCTCCACATTGATGCCTGTATTTTCAAATTTTCTGGCTATGTATACTACAAGTCTGAGATTTCTTTCTATAAGTATATCCTTGGCGTTTTCGTCGCCCATATTACAGAGCTTATTTATAAGCCGCGCTTCCTCTTCCGTATCCAAGGGTTCGGGCAGCACGTCGCTTCCGCCTATATAGTGTATACGCCCCTTCCCCACAATGCTTCTGAAAAAGCTTTCCCAATATTCCTTTACGACCATTTCAGACACCTCCTATATGTCTGGGACTAAGCAATGTGTTGTACAGACCGCTTGCGCAGAGATTTTTTTTGTAAAGCGCAATTACAGGCTTATGAATGGAGTTTCCGTCTATATACGCCTTGTCTGCCACAAAGCCCAGCATAATGCCCTTTTCGTTTCCTATACTGCTAAAGGGTATAACTCTTATGCTTTTCTTGAAATTTTCATCATCGATAGAAGCGACAGCTTCCATAAGGGAATTCACATCGTTTTCTATGTAGCGCAAGGCAAATTTTTCCGGCAGCAGGCTTTTTACGGCGTTAAGTTCGGCTACAATAACAGGCTTTTTGCTTATGGGCTCTACAAGGGAATTGCCCGTATCCACAAGACCGGTCATACTTACTATTCTATCGCTGTTCATTATATCTACGCTGTGATAATATGTATTGTTTTTCATAATATTTTTTATCAGAATTACAAGCACATAAGAAAGTGCCGCGCCACAGAACAAAAGCATCATATTTTCGCCGCCGAAATAATAGCGCAAAAGCAGATATGCTTCATTTACAAATATGCTGCTTATTTTTACGACAGCTATATATTTAATGAAGCTTGTAATGCAGTTGGGTCTGAAAAGCATTATAGTCATAACAATACTTATCATAGGCGAAAAAAATGTTTTAATATAAATTCTGAAAGGAGATATTACGATAAAAAAAGAAAAAAGAGCAACCGCAGCAGACATTAATATATCCGTCGGAATATAAGTATTTTTATTGAGTATTTTTTTGCTTATAAGTATAACAGCCATATTTACGGCAAAATTAATAAGCAGCATTTCATCGGCATATATATTTACGTTCATATAACTATCACCTCTGAATTAATTATAATTCCTCGATATGTTATATTTTGTAAAAGATATAAAAGCCGCAATAAAAAAATTGCGACAAAAAAATTTGCCGCAATCTGTAATGTTATTATGCTTTTACAACAATAGGTTCTTTCTTTACTATACTTACGAAACGGCCGTCAGCGCCGTCCTTGTTAAAGTCATCATAAAGCTCGCCATATATGAATATAAGCGTTTCTGCTCTTTTGTATGATATTGCGCCGTTGTTATAGGCTTCAAGGGTTTCGGCTATCTTTCCGAGCATGGAATCCGCATAATATATTATTTCAGCTCTTTTTTCAAAGCCCTCGGGTACTTCTATTGCCGAAAACGCCTCGTTTCGCTTTTTCTCGTCGTTTTTCAGCTTTCTGGCATATTCCCCAGGCTTTTTAAGTATATCTTCTACATCTATATCAAGTCTTGTTATTTCGGGAATATTGGCTTGTCCCGCCTCTGCAAGACGTGTGATATAATTATCCAGAGCTACCTTTTGAGCGCTGTCTAGCTCGTCCTCATTGAAATGCTCCTGCATAAACATATCAATTCTGTAATGGTAGCTGCTGACAGCCTCTTCAAAAAGCGTTTCCAACTCCCTGTATTCCAGTTCAAGAGCTTCATACTGACTTATTTTGCTTTCCGAAGAAGTATTTTCCGTGACCTCACTTTCGTAAAGCTCTATAAATTCCATTTCGTTGTCTATATATCTGAGTGTAATTTCCTTAAGTCCCTCTTCGTTTTTATCGGTAGGGACAAAGCCATATATAATGTCTCTGTAATCATGAAGCTCCGAATACATTTTATGGAATATGAGCTTTATTTCCTCGCTGTTTTCTCCCGCATATATTTCCTTTAGCTTTGAAAGATAGAGCATATCTGCATAATCCGTAACGCTTATGCACTTATAAAGGAATTCATAAGCCCTTCCGTAGGACATTGTTTCGCTTGAGATATATACGCCGGGCTGTGTTCTAAGCAATATCGTTCTGCTGGAATTATCCCATTCCATATCTATGCCTGCGGCAGTTCCTACTGCTCTGAGCGGGATAAGCATTGAGCCGTCTATGATTTGAGGCGGCAGAGCCAAAGCCAAAGCTGTGTTGTCGTCTACGGTAAGATGATTTTTAAAGGCAGATATTTTTATTGTTTTATCAGGGCTTGTAAGGGTAGCGGTCTTGTTGACGTTATCCCAGCTTATATCATAGCCCAGTTTTTCAAATACCTCTCTTATAGGTATAAATGCCCTGCCATCGTCAAGATACGGCTGCTGCCCCTTAAATTCAATATTTTCACCGTTTACAGCCACAAAAATATCGGCAGCACAGACATTTGACGCCATAACAAGCAGCATTGTAAAGACCGCGATAAATCTTTTCATCGCCTTGCCTCCCCTCAAATCATATTTTCTTCTTTAATTATACACTATAATCAATGTAAAAGCTAGTTGTTTTTATTGAACCAATCGATAAAATATTTGTCGGCTATCTCCACGCCGCTGTGATTGAGATGAGCGTCATCTCTGAAATTGTCATGTGTAAACAGCTTTTCATCTCTGTTTGCTATATTAAAGTCAAGGTATTTAACATTATTTTCATCAGCTATTTTCTGTATTTTATCGTGGATACTGTCGTAATTTTTTATAAATTCCATGGAAACATTGGCTATGGGCGCTGTTACAAATACCACATTTATATTGTTGCTTCTGCACAGAGTCACTATTTTTTCAAGATATTTCAACTGCGTTGAATTTACCTCCCAGCTCTTTCCGTCAAGCCCCTTGAACTGATTTGTTTTGTCAAATTCATCGGGGAGCATATTATAATTACAGTAGGTATAGCCCTTTGAACGGTACTTTTCAATGCCCTGCTGCTTCTGGGCGACAGGCAAGGACACATTGTATTTGTTTTCTATTTTCTCTTTGAGCTTTGAATTTCTGTATGCAAAATAATCCTTCTGATAACGGAAAATATTTATATTATACATTATCTTTTCAGAAAGAGGAAATACCTCCTTTATATACTCCTTTTCAAGCTCGGAATTTTTCATTACCTGAAAAAGATAGCCTGCCTGTGTAAGCTCAAATTCATCGTCCAGCATATCCCAAAAAACCTCCACCACAACGGTTTTTGGCTTCTGATAGTTAAGAATTTCTCTTAAAGTATAATATGTCGAATCTATATGCTGCAAAGGCATACCCATCTGGAAGCTGTTAGTACCCAAGCCCTTGTCTATTATTTCAGGGTCAAATGTACAGTAGGAATGAGACGAGCCTATAAACACCATATCAAGGCTGTTTTCAGGCTGGGCGTAGAACTCGTTCCAACGGCTTTCATTATAGTTGTTTATTAAATTTTCCGTAGTTGCGGCAGCATATTTTATACCAATGTATTTTATGGGAAAATACAAGCATACTGCAAAAAGCGTCAGCTTAATAGCAAATATGAGCCATTTTTTAAAACTGGAAATATATGAATTCTCCGCCACCAGAGAACACCCCCGTACAGAATATAACTATTAACAGCGCATAGTAGTATACAAACCTTATAGGAAATGGAAGCTTATTCATAAGGTCGTGTATATCTCTGTTGAAGCCTATCATATCCGAAAAAATAAGTATAAGTATAGAGCCAATAAGCAGCAGTATTTCAAAAGGTTGAAGTCCCAGATTGTTTACAAGCACATACATATACTGAATGTCGGTAACGCTGCCTATGTCGTTGAACAGATTTTTGAATATATATATACAGTCGCCAATGGAATTAGCTCTGAAAATTATCCATGCCAGTACCACAAGTACAAATGTAATTATCACTCTGAAAATATCAAATACAAAAAATTTATACTTCGGTATGAGCTTGTTCTTAATATCCCCTATAACCTGATACAGTCCGTGTACTCCGCCCCACAGCACAAATGTCCAGTTTGCTCCGTGCCACAGACCGCTTACAAGGAATGTGAGCATAATATTTCTGTATTTCTTAAGGGTCGAACACCTGCTTCCGCCCAAAGGGATATAAACATAATCTCTGAACCATGTGGACAGGGAAATATGCCATCTCCTCCAGAAGTCCTTTATGCTTGTGGCAAAATAAGGTCTGTCAAAGTTATACATAAGGTCTATGCCCAGTATTTTTCCGCAGCCTCTTGCAATATCGGTATAGCCGCTGAAATCACCGTATATCTGGAATGTAAAGAATATAGCGGCAATAATATAGGCTAGTCCCGTATGATATGTTACATTGTTGAAAACCGTATCCACAAGCACAGCTGCTCTGTCGGCTATTACGATTTTCTTGAAATAGCCCATTATCATGAGCTTTATTCCGGCAGACAAATTGTCAAGGCTGAATTTCTTTCTTGTAAAAAGCTGAGATAAAAGCCTGTCTGCCCTTTCAATAGGACCTGCTACCAGCTGCGGGAAAAATGTTATGAACAAAGTCAGTTTAAAGTAATTTTTCTCCGGCTTGTATTCCTTTTTGTATACATCTATTGTATAGCCTGCCGCTTGAAAAGTATAGAAAGAAATACCCATAGGCAGTATTATATCGAAGTCGCTTATAGGATATGTCAGTCCAAAATACTCGTATACTGCCATAAAGGTATGATTTATAAACATCATATACTTGAATATAAAAAGCAGACCGAAATTAATAATAATACTGAGTACAAGGAAAATTTTGCTTTTATCCCTGTATTTGTCTATACAAAGGGCAAGTATATAGTTGGAAAGCGTTGAAAAAAGTATGAGAAAAATAAGCTCCCATCTCCAGCACATATAGAATATACAGCTGGCGATAAGCAGCATTATCCATCTAAGCTTATGGGGTAATGTGTAATAAAGAAATACCACACATACGAAGAATATAATAAAAGTCAGAGAATTAAAAAGCATTATATCACCTCATATATGCTATTATATTAAATTTTATCTTTTATTTCAACCAAAAGTCTTGAAATAAGCCTTGTTTTAATATAAAATAGAAACAAGCATACTTGCAAAGGAGATTATTATGAAAAAATTTGACATTGTATTTATACTTGTACTTATATCAGGACTGATATTGGGTAGCTTCATAGGTACTCTTGCGGATAAAATACCTTATCTGTACTGGCTCAACTATGGCAAAACAATAGGACTGACGCAACCGTTTATACTTGACCTTGGATTTTTCACCTTTGATTTTGGCTTTACTGTCAGCTTTACCATTGCAGGCATAATAGGTATGCTTATCGCAGGCATAATTTATAAAAAGTTTTTCTGAGGTATATAAAATGGATATAATACTTGCATCGGGTTCACCGAGAAGATATGATTTATTAAAACAAATCGGTCTTGACTTTAAAGTGATTACAAGCGAGACTGATGAGAACTACGACAGTACACTGTCTCCTGCAGACATAGTTATGGAGCTTTCTCTTAGAAAAGCTGAGGCTGTGTTTTTAAACAATCTGCCGGAAAAGGATACCGTTGTAATAGGCTCGGACACTATTGTTGTCCATAAAGATAAGATATTGGGCAAGCCTGAAGACAAAACCGACGCATTAAATATGCTCAAGGAGCTGTCCGGAGACGTTCATCATGTATATACAGGCGTTACAATGTATTATTATGTAAATAATAAAATATTTATAGAGAGCTTTGCCGACTGCGCCAATGTGTATTTCAGAAAGCTGTCCGATAGAGAAACGAAGATGTATGTTGAAAGCGGAGAGCCTATGGATAAGGCGGGAGCGTACGGTATACAGAGCAAGGGCGCTGTACTTGTAGAGAAAATTGAGGGTGATTTTTATACCATTGTCGGACTTCCTGTTGTAAGGGTGTATGAGTCCCTTATGCGAAACGTCGCATTATCTGTGTAATATAAATGTGGATATATGACATAAAAATAAGCTGCTGCATTATCATAATGCGGCAGCTTGTTTTTATGTCGTAAAGTCAATATTTCTCGCCTTGAATCGACCCTTCCGCCCACCCAATTCAAGGTTATCTATATTCAAATTAAATGGTTGGGTGGGCACCTCCCCTTCTCTTAAGGGGAGGCTTAGTAGTATGATATTCTAATTTCTTAAATAGAAGAAGAAACCTCTACCTCGTCTTTATTTTTACACGCTTGTGTAATAAGCCTATCACAATAACAGCACAGCAAACTCCTGCAAAATCTATCCAGACGTCTACAAGAGAGCTGGAGCGTCCTTTAGGGAAAAGCTGTATAGTTTCGTCTACAACAGCCGTCAGAAGTCCCAAAAAGGCTATATTGTGCCAATTCTTTTTTATATCGGCATTCCATAATATGAAATCGCAGGTAAGCAGAACACCGAGACCTGCAAATTCGGTAAAATGAGCCATTTTTCGTATTACGGTCTCGTTAATACGAATGTGTATGAGCTTTTCTATAAAAACAACTATGGCGCCGCTTAAACCCGATGATTCTACTGCGTCAAAGGATGAATTTATCCATATAAAGCCAATGCACAGAACTGTAAGTATTACAAAAATATATTTTAACCTAGACATAGTAAAGGTTTACAAGCCAAGTATAGGTCCGAATATGTCACGAAGCTCTGATATGTCGGAAAGATTGTAGTTCCTTGTACATACATTCTGGAACTCCTCTTTCTCTTCGGCAGGAAGACCCTTGTACATACTCTTGGCTTCGTTTGCCGCTGAAATAACATCATAAGATGAATCGTTATAATATGATTCCATAGCTGCAAGCACATAGTTTGTAAGGTCTCTGAGAGAATCTGTGGACACATTATAAATTATAGTATACTTTGTTGTATCGATTACTCTCTTAAGAGCTTGTCTCTGGGAATCGTTAAGAACTATTTTAGACGTATCTGCTGTTGTAGCCTCGGTCGTTGTTTCCTTGGAGGGAGTGCTGCCGCTTGATGAGCCGCCGCCGCTTGATGAACTACCGCCGCTTGATGAACCGCCGCCACCGCCACCGGTTGTTGACTTTTTCTTAGTGGTGGTTTCTGATGATTTTTCAGTCTTAGCAGTAGTTGATTCGCTTGCGCTTTCCTTAATAGTAGTTGTCTCATTTTCGGTTACAAAATTAGCCAGAGCCTTGCATACCTCAGCTCTTGTAATGTTTTCTTTAGCTCTGAATAAGCCTGCCTCTAGGGGCATAATGTCGTTATTTATAACGGCATCAACATACTTTTCAGCCCAGGGAGATACAGCATCAAGTATTTCCGGCTTTATTTCCTTATTTTCGAGCTTGCCTGCAAGAGAAATAACAACACAGGTCTGCTCTCTTGTAAAGTTGTTCTGAGGTCTGAATGTATTATCCTCAAAGCCGTTTATATAACCGTTGCTCTGAGCTATTCTTACAGCATTGTAATACCATGCGTCGGGATTGCTGTTGTCTGCAAAATCCTTTATATTGCTGTCGGCAACCTCTTCATATCCGAAAACTCTGTTGAATACAGTCGTAAGCTCTGCTCTTGTAATAGGAGCGTCGGGCTTGAATGTACCGTCAGGATAACCCTTAAGATAGCCTGCATCTGTCATTTTCTTAATAGCCTGTCCGGATGCGTCGTTATAATTTACATCGGAAAAGGCAACATCTGCGGCGGATACCGCCGTTGCTCCAAGTACACAGCATACGGCAACAGCCGATACTGCAATTAAACTCTTTAATTTCATATAATTTCCTCCTGTTGTATTATGTTAAAAGAGATTGTCGCAGGGACAATCTCTTTTAATTTTTATATGGCTTTAAAATTAGCGATTTATATATTACTCAGCGTAAGCTGCAGTATTCTTGATCTGGAATGTAGCGCCCTTGATATTGTCGGCAGCTGTACCCTGAAGGTGGCTCTTAACAGTAACGCTGTCGCCAAACTCAGCAACTACCTCAGACATCTTCTTGCCCTGATAATTAGGAGCAAACTTAGCAACCTTCTGAACGAAAGGAGATGTAGCAGTAATAGCTTCGTCAGCAGCATCCTTGTAGCTTACTGAGAAATCATACTTCTTATCTGTGATAAATAAAATACGCTCAGCTGCAGCATTAACTTCTGCTTCAGTAATAGTGTCAGGGAATGCAGCTAAAAGATTATTAGCTATTTCAGGTACCTCAGCGGCTGTAACATCAATCTTACCGCTACCTACGTTTAAGGCATCCTTTACCTTACGTAATGCACCGATACGGTCTGCCTTTACATCAGCTGCGGGAGTTGCTTCCTTCTGCTTAGAAGGAGATGCAATCTTATTGTAAGCATCAAGGTCGCTTGCTTCTGCAGTAACTATTGGCTGAACAGCCCAGCAGAACATTGCCCAACCCTCTTCGCTGCTGAGAGTAACATCTCTGCCAATGTCAGCGCTGTAAAACTTAATGTTGTTAAGAGAATTGTTGATAGCTTCTGTCTTTAAAGAAGCCTGATCTGCAAGAGCCTTAACAGCTTCTGCAATCGTTGGGTCTGGATTGTACTTGTCAGTACCGTCCATAACTGTCATACCCTTTGTAGTCTTAGGGTCTAAAGCAGTACCATTGAAAGCAGTCTCAGCAAAAACTGATATACCGTCTGCAAAAATAGAATTCTCGCCAAGAGTAGTAACTCTGAGCTGATATGCTTCCTTTACATATCTTGGTCTGAGAATAGCCTGCATAATAAGCTGTGCATTACTTGCGTCGGTATTGCCCTTACCACTGTAGTCAGCTTCAGTACTGTCAGTACCCTTAAGTATTTCAACAGCATCATTTGGTGTTAAATTCTTGTCGCCGTCTACATCGCCTGTACCCTTGGGAACAACAGCGAAAACTGAAGTGGTAGTCATTGCCATTGTTAAAACAACAGCAGTCAAGCTTAAGATTTTCTTTTTCATAATAATTTTCCTCCTATTATTTCTTATTATTGTATAAGCTTAAATAATATGACTTTTTTAAGCCTTTTTCATTCTCATAAGCGCTTCTCATAGTATTTACGATACTTGTATCTGCGCCTATGGAATTTAGCTTCTGTGTTAATTCGGATAATAACGAATTTACCTGTGAATCAGCCTGAGATTCAAGTGAAGCAGCCTGACCCAGGTATTTGGACATAAGCTCCTTGTTTCCCATGCCGTTTGCTTTATCAGCCTTTGCCTGGTCTATAAGGTTGCCTAACCGTCCAAGATATGTAGCCTTAAGAACATAAAGTCTTTGGGTGTATTCGGTCAGTATAGCCTTTTCACTATCGGCGGAGCTTTGGGCAGGAGTGCTGCTGTTTCCGCTGCTGCTCGGAGGAGCGCTGCTGGCTGTACCTTTATTATCCGCATTGCTATCGTTGGTATTGCTGCCTTGATTAGATGAATTGCCATCTGATGCGGCCGTATTTTCGGCAACATCACTTTCCTCCATAATCTTAGCTATAGCTTCATCAACCGATATTTGCCCCTTTCTTATCTGTTCCTCTTCCTCAAAGGTAAAATCTCTGAGTCCAACAATATCGTGTTCCTCCAGCTCGGATTGTACCTCATCTTTTGAATCCACGATTTGCTGCTGAATATCGTCTTCCGAATACTTTGTAGCATCCATAATGGCGTCAATATTATTTTTCTGCCACAGGTACAAAGCAATGAAAACGATAATCAATATGAGTAGTACCACTAAGATACATTTGAGTACCTTGTGTGATTTTTTATTTTTGTTCTTCAATTATATCTCCTTTCGTTGTTATTAATTAAGAAAATTATATATTCAAAATTTCCTTACCCAAATTATTGATTTTCTCAACAGCGCCGCTGCCCAGCTTTTTCCTTATGTATTCATAAGCCTTGCCAAGATTTGGCGGTCTTGTGTCCGTATTATGCATATCGGAGCCAAGAAGCTGCACAACGTTGTTGTTTATCCATTTCATAGCCTTGCCTCTTGTAAATAAATAGTTTACAAAAGAAGCATTAAGCTGAATTACCACATCTAAAGAGAAAAGACTGTCTATATTGTCCGTACCCTTTTGAAAATCTATATATCTTTCAATATGGGCAATTACAGGAGTTATCTTCCTGTCAAATATAATGCTTTCCACCTCGGCAAGCACCTTGTTGCTCCACTTGTTAAAGGGCATTTCCAAAAGCATATATCTGCTGTTGTTTATACAAAGTCTGTCAAGGTCGTCCATGCGGCTTATACCGTTAAAGAAATATACCTCGGCACCCTTATATATGTTGGGATAGCCGTCTTTCCCCTGTATTTCTTTCATAACAAGGTCGTAAGCCTTATTTCTCTTTTCAATAAACTGTTCAACATTGTTCTTGCTTATGTAAAAATGAGGAGTTGCCAGAACATCAGTAATGCCCTGAGCATAGCTTTCCTTAAGCATTTCCAATGTCATTTCCAAGTCCTTGCTGCCATCATCGATAGCAGGGAGTACATGAGAATGAAAATCAATCATAGTTATCTCCCCTTTTACCCAATTTATTGCTGGTTATCGGAATTACTGTAATACCTCCCGTATTTTCCGTAACCATACTTGCCATAGCCATACTTACCATAACCGTATTTGCCATAGCCCAGTTTAGTATATCTGACGCCGTTTAATATAAAGCCAAGTATTTTAGCGTCTACAAAGTTGAGCTTTCTTACAGTCTCGACAAGAGCCGTTTTTTCAGCTCGGAACTGCTTCACAACTATAATATAGCCATCTACAATTGTCGTAAGAAGCGAAGCGTCCGTGACCACATTGACCGGCGGCGTATCTAAAAATATATAGTTATATTTCTGTTTAAGCGTATCTATAAGCTCCTTCATCGGCTTTGATGATAAAAGCTCGGCGGGGTTAGGAGGTATATTGCCTGCCACAAGAGTATCGAGATTGTTATAATCCGTAGCTATTATGGCGTCCTCCAGACTACAATCGTTTATAAGTACATTGCTAAGACCCTTGTCCTTCTTTATCTGAAGGAGGTTTGCAACATTTGGTCTTCTTAAGTCACAGTCTACAACTATTACCTTTGCGCCGGTTTCCGCAAAGGTTATTGCCGCATTGAAGCAGGTAGTGCTTTTACCCTCGGAGGCTATGCCGCTTGTGACTGATATGACCTTGCAGCCGCTGCCCGGCAGAGAGAACATAATATTTGTTCTCAACTCCTTATAGGATTCGTGTATATCGAATGAAGATTCCTTTGAAAGGATTCTCTTGCTGTTTTCTTCAATGCTGCTTTTGTTTGTTCTGCCTTCCCTTGAGGATAACTTTCCATTTCTTTTGAATTTGAACCTAGTGTTTAACATACTCCTTATCCCCTGTTCTCCTCAGTATTTTTAACAATTATTTCAGGAATAACACCTATAACGGGTATATCCGGAATAAGTCTTGTTATATCCTCCTCGGATTTAATTGAATTATCAAGCATTTCGGATATTACCGCAACGCCTACGCCTATAACGGCTCCAAGAAAAAGTCCCAGAATTATATTTTTGAGAGTATTGGGATAAACCGGCTCTTCCGGCTTTAAAGCATAATCTACAACCTTTACCGTACTACCGTCCATAATCTCTGTTATCTTGGAGGGAGCTTTGTCGGCAATGGCGTTTGCGATTATATACGCATGGTCGGGATTTGTATTGGATACGGAAAGCATAAGCATCTGGGTATCCTCTATGGCGGATACGCTTATCATTTTTGCTATATCCTCAGTCTTATAATCCAAGTCTATGCTGTCCACCACATCGTCAAGCACAGCGTTGCTGTTGATAAGATGAACGTATGTAGAAACAAGCATTGTAGCGGCGCTGATGTCGCCTGCGTCCAAATTCTGTGAAACTGCATCCTTGTTGTTGTTTACATATAATGAAACCTGAGTCTGATATACGTCCTTAATAAGAAATTTACTTACCAGACCAAATATAATACCAAAGGCTATCGTTACTATAATTATGAATCTGATTTTGCTCAAAACCGCCATAAAGATTTTTTGCAAATCTATTTCATTTATAGTATCATCTCTGTTTTCAATCATAGTTCCCCAACTTTCTGATATATCTTTTGTTATTATACAACAATTCAAGGACAAAATCAAGTCCATTATCATTATTTTCTAACAAATTTAATAAAAATTGTGTTATTTATAAATAGAATATGGAATAATTTACAATTATTGCTTTGACAAACAGGTGATATTGTATTATAATTTATATATAAAGCAAATTAATTGCTGAATTTATAAGGAGGTATGAAAAAATGAGTATTAATTTTTCACTTGAAGGTAAAATTGCTCTTGTAACCGGCGCTTCCTACGGTATCGGCTTTGCTATTGCTTCAGGCATGGCTAAGGCAGGCGCAACTATCGTGTTCAACGATATTAAGCAGGAGCTTGTTGACAAGGGTATTGCTGCTTATAAGGAAGCAGGTATCGACGCTCATGGTTATGTATGCGATGTAACAAATGAGGACGCTGTTAATAATTTGATTGCAACTATAGAGAAGGAAGTAGGCGTTGTAGATATTCTTGTAAATAATGCCGGCATTATCAAGAGAATACCTATGTGCGATATGACTGCCGCTGAGTTCCGTCAGGTTATTGATGTTGACCTTAACGCGCCTTTCATTATGTCAAAGGCAGTTATCCCCAGCATGATAAAGAAAGGCCACGGCAAGATAATAAACATCTGCTCTATGATGTCCGAGCTGGGCAGAGAGACTGTTTCTGCTTATGCTGCTGCCAAGGGCGGTCTTAAGATGCTTACAAGAAATATCTGTTCTGAATACGGTCAGTACAACATTCAGTGCAACGGTATCGGACCCGGCTATATCGAGACTCCTCAGACTGCTCCCTTAAGAGAAAAGCAGCCCGACGGTTCAAGACATCCTTTCGACCAGTTCATCGTTGGCAGAACTCCTGCTGCAAGATGGTTAAAGCCGGAGGAATTGGCAGGTCCTGCAATTTTCCTTGCTTCTGACGCATCAGACGCAGTAAACGGTCACATTCTCTATGTAGACGGCGGTATCCTTGCTTATATCGGCAAGCAGCCCTGATAATTGATAACAATTTTTTAGCCTGTCCTTTTGGACAGGCTATTTTAATGAAAAATATCGGCAAGCTCGCTGAATTTGTTTATAATATAATCGTAGGATTTCACATTTCCGAAGCCATAAGCTGCGTATACAAACGGTATATCCGCTTCCGTTGCGGAAAGTCTGTCGCTTTCCGTATCACCTACATACACAGGAGATTCAAGTTCATTTCTTTTTATTATCAATTTATTGTTTTCGCCCTTATTTTTTCCTGTATTTCCCGCACATTCACAATCCGTAAAATATTTTTGAAGTCCGTGTCCCTTATAGAAGCTCTCTATATAGCCGGACTGACAGTTGCTTACAATAAACAGCTTATACTTTTGGGATAGCAACGCCAATGTTTTTTCAAGGTCGGGATAAAGCGTGCCGCCGTGTTCAGAAAGATATTTTACCTCCATATCGCAGCACTTATTTATAAGCTCCTCCTGGAGCTTGGGACTTTCATTGGTGAAAAGACGTCTGCTTATATCGGGGAGAAGAAGTCCCATACAGCCCTCTAGCTCTTTGACGGAAATAGGCTCTCTTATATAGGGATATTCCTCAAGCACCATATTCCAGGTCTTGCATATCTGCTCCGTGGCATTCCACAATGTACCGTCCAAATCGAATATTATGCCGTCAGTCAAAATTTACACCGCCTTATATCTAAAAATTATGGGGTGCCTTATCGACACCCCGTTTTAATTTTATTCTGCCGGAGGTATTATCTCCTCGTGTATTATATTGTCGTCGGAAGGCGCGGGATTTTGTGCAGGAGCAGTTTCCGCCGCAGCGTTGTTATCCGCAGGAGTAGTATTTTCCGCAACAGTAGATTTCTCGCTGCTTTCGCCATCGGTGTTATCATTATTTGCCTCGGCTTCGGTAAAGCCTTCTACGACATGAGTTTCTTTCTCGGTATTGCTCTCGTCAACTCTCGGATAATCAATTACGGGAGCGGTTATCTGCGGCACTTCGGTTACGGTATCCACAGGATTTACAATAAGCGAATGATAATAGCATATTACCGCCATATCCTTTACAGTATTGTTATATATAGCCTTTGCAGCTGCCGCAGGAACATATATACAGCCGTTAGAACCCTCCAGAATATAGGTAGTTCCGCCAAACTCGGTTTTCCATGAGGCGTCGTTTATGCCTATATCTCCGCTGAAGGGTATCCAGTATGTCGCAGTATGATTATTTTCTCTCTTAAGAGCGGCATTTCTCTGCTTTTCCTTTATTTTATATACGCCTGTGGGGGTATTGTGAGATCCGTCGTTTTTGCCTGAAATAATATCGGTCTCAACAACCTGCTTGCCCTCCTTATATACCCACAGCTTTTGGTTGGTAAGGTCTACCTCTACATAGCTATTGCCAATGTCGTTGCCTACGGGACCCATAGCTGTGCTTGTAAATTCGCCCTTGACCTCCGCATCGTCAAAGCCCATTACCGCGGCGCTCAAATCATCGGCGAGCTTATCCGTATTGAGCTTTCTGCCATAATCTCCGCCGGAAACGGTAACTCCGTCGCCATAATGCGTTCTTATAGTTCTTGTTTTATTAAGTGTGGAATATTTATCGTCAAGAAGCTTGACATATTCATTTATCTCATCCTCATTTGCCACAACATCCGCATTGAAATTGACAGTCACCCACTTATTGAGCGTAGACTTATCCAATATCTGCGTGGAATCAAATACAGTAAGCGTTATAGACTTTTCAATATAATCATTGGCAAGTCCGCAGGCTGTTGCCAGCTTTTCGTCCTTCTCGGTCACAGCCGGCTGTACATAACAGCCCTCTGCCGCAATATCAAGGCTATCGTCAAGACATTGTATTTTCTTTATAACAAGCTCTCTGACAGCCGACTTATCGATTTCATCGCCGTATATGGCAGGCTTGATTTCAAATTCCTTGCCGTTGTATATTATACCGGCATCCTCGCTTTTAATGGTCGGTGTAATAGAGAAAACAAGGGATTTATCCAGCATTTCGTCAAGAGTATCGTAATTAAGATCAAGTCCGTTATCGGCATATATTTCATCAGATTTAATAAAAAAGCCTTTAAGCCATGAATATTTTTTCTGATTATGGCAAATATCCTCGAGAATATCCTTAAGATAATCGCTGCACTTAAGCTCTATATCTGCCCCCGAAATATAGTCAAATTCAACTCCGCCAACGGAAATAGCAAGGGTGTAATCCTCAAGAGAGGTGTTGATCTCGCTATATACCGCATCTACTGTTTTATTGGAGCAATTAAAGCCGTTGATAACGGTTGATGGCACAAATCTGTTTGCATAAAACACATAAGAAATACAGATATAAAGGGTTGTAAGAGCGATAAGACCAAAAGCCGCAGCAGCGCATATTATTTTAAATCTGTTGCTTTTAAATAAATTTTTATGCGACTTTTCAACAGGCTCATCGAGTACCGACAAATCCATTTCCACCGATTTATGACTTTCGGATTTATTATTCCTATCGTCGACATTGTCTTTCTCAGATTTATCTTCCGAAGAAGCCTCCTCGGTATCGTCATTGAGAAAGCTCTGCGGGTCAAAAGTCTCGTCATCGTCATCATATTCCACATATTTTCTGTAATTTACGTCAACTCCGCCGAGCTCATCGTCCCCGTCCAGAAGTTCTCTTAACTTTTCGCTATCCATATACATTTTCTCCTTTGCAAAAAGAATTATTCAATCGGGTCAACCACCATTTCATGAATCACATTGCCGCCTGTACCTGAGCCTTCGGGAGCAGCAGAGCCTGCTCCGCTATCGGAAGCTCCCGCAGAGCTGCCGCTGTCAGGCGTCGGCGTATCGGATGCCGCAGGCGCGCTGTTATCCGTATTTGGCGCAGTATCCGCCGCATTATCTCCGCCGTTTCCATTGCCGCTGTTATCAGGAGCAGGAGCAGCAGTATTTTCGGGTGTCGGCGTATTGCTTGCCGTATTGTCAGCAGAATTGTCCGTATTGTCTGCGGCATTGTTACTGCTGTTATTCTCCGCAGAAGCCGTATCGTCTGTAGGCTCAGTATTGTCAGAAGTCGACGTGTCTTCCGACGTTGAGCTTTGAGCCGAATCAGTCTGCGAAGGCTGTCCCTCGTTTGAATCTCTTACGGCTGATGAATCGGAGACCTTCTTGCCGCTAAGAAGCTCAGCCTTCATCTTAAGCTCCTTTTCGTTAAGTGGTCTGTATGTACCCTGTACAGGACCGCTTGAAGCAACAGGCTGAAAAGATGCTATCCTACTGTGATAATAGCAAATAACAGGCATTTTCACAACAGCATACTTATATATATCCCCTGCGTCCTTCATCATAAGATTTACACAGCCGTGAGATCCTCTGCTCTTGTAAAGCTCTCCGCCAAAGCTGCTTTGCCATACTGCGTCGTGAAGACCGATACCTCCGTTGAAAGGCATCCAGTATTTAACGGGAGTAACATAATTATCGCCTACAAGGGGAACGTCCATCAATTTATTTTTAAGCATATATGTTCCCTGGGGCGTCGCTTTCGCGCCGGGAAGTCCCGTAACAACAGGACATTCCTTGACCTTTTTTCCGTCTACAAACATATAAAGATACTGATTCGTAAGGTCGACCTCAATATAAGTCTTTCCTATTTCCGCTCCCGTTCCGCTTAAGACATTTTTAGTCAGCTTTACTGCTGTGTCAAGAGGCTTTTTGCTGAATATTGCGCTGTTAATTTCACGGGATAAATTCTTGGTATTTATAGAGCAGCCGTAATCTCCGCCCTTTACTTGAACATCAGTACCGTGAGCAGTCCTGAATGTTCTTGTCATACCCATATTGTTGTATTTCTTGCCAAGACCCTCGACATAGCTGTTTATAGTGCTTTCGTTAAGGGTAACGTTATAGTTATCGTCTAAATTTATAATGCCGTTCATAACATCGGCTGTAATATCCTCGTTTGTATCCCCCATTTTGATAGAAATTTTACAGCCCTCTATAATTCTGTTTGCATTGTCACAGGCAGTTTTCATAGCCTGCTCGTCTGTTTCTGCATTTTCAGCCTTTACATACACATCAGCGTTTTGTATAACCATTTCCTCTTTAAGCTCGCTGACATATTCCTCTACTCTGGCGGTATATGCCTCCTTGTCAATTTTATCGCCGTTGGTGGGAGATGCCACCTGATATTTGCCGTCTTTATATTTAAGAGAAGCCGCCTCATTCTGAATAGTCTGGGGAAGATTATAGCCCTTTGATGTCATAACAATGGATGTCAAAGCGTCTTTATTACATTCGGCGAGCTTGTCTGCCGTATATTCATACTTATCTCCCAAAAAGCCCTTGGGCCACATTATTTTATTCTGAGAAGAACAGATATTCTCAATATTCGTCTTTCCCTCATCGGATATTTTAAGCTCTATGTCGCTGCCGTTTATAGTATCGGTTACTTCGTCCTTGTTCATAACGGTAAGCGTATAGGAGGAGGCGCTGTTCTCAAGAGATGTTATAAATTCATTAACCTTAATGTCCGAAACATCCCTGCCGTTTATGACAGTTCCTCTGAGAAAACGGTTGCCATAATAGCCAAAAGCTATGGCCATATACGCAACAAAGCAAAGCGTCACAAAAATAACGGCAGAAGCAAGCACAACAGTACCTATTTTGCCCTTCTTGCGCTTTTTGGAGGACTGCTTTTTGGCAACAGGCTTTTTCTTTTCGGATACGGCTCTTGTGTCCTCAGACAATTCCTCGTCGTCCTCGTAATCATCGTAATCCTCATTCTTAGAAGGAGCGTCGGGAGCTTCGGTTAAGCCCTCCTCGTCGAAAACCTCCTCCGTGTTTTCGGGACTTTCCTCATCGTCGGAATTATCCTCCTCGTACTCGGAATACTCCTCCTCAGGCTCGGAATTATCCTCAGTAATTTCCTCTGCATTGTCCTCGCGGACTTCCTCCTCTGTTCTATTATCGTCATAAGAATATTCGCTGTTTTCGGCTAAACTTTCTCTTTCCAATATTTCCTTTACTGTCAAGCCTTTAGCCCTCTTGCTTCTTTTACTTCTCATAATTATTCTCCATGTCCCCAGTTATAGTTATTATTATTGTAATATATTTTGTTTAAATTTTCAAGTATTATATAGATAATTTGTACAATTATGAAAAAATTTGTCAAAAAACAATAGCTTTATAAAATCGCCTGTGAAAACACAGACGATTTTATATTATGTAGTATGTAATTAACCTATGAACATCTGGCTCCAGTACATTCTGCCGCCTGACGTTACTCCTAATCCCATCTCCTTATAGCTTTTTCCAAGTATGTTTTGTCTGTGCCCCGGTGAATTCATCCAGTCATTAAATACCGCCTGGGCTGTTTTCTGTCCGTAGGCTATGTTCTCCCCTGCCGTTTTGTAGGAAATTCCTGCATTTTTCATCATATTGAAGGGACTTCCGTATGTAGGTGAGGTATGTGAAAAATAGTTGTTCTTTTTCATATCCTCGGCTTTTTTCTGAGCTACAGCCGAAAGATTGTTATTGAGCTTGAGAACTGACAAACCGTTCTGCGCTCTGGCATTATTTACAAGATTGAGTACCTGCTGCGCCATAGAATTGTTTACGTTAGGCGCATTGGTGGTTACCTCCGTAGTTTTTTCCGTTACAGGCGCTTTTGTTGTCGCCTGCGTCGGCTTTTCCGTTACGGGCGCTTTTGTCGTTGCCTTCGTCGGTTTTTCCGTTACGGGCGTTTTTGTCGTTGCCTCTGTAGGCTTTTCCGTTACGGTAGCTTTTGTTGTGGCTTGCGTCGGCTTTTCCGTTGGCTTGGTAGTTGCCTCCGTAGTCAGCCATTTTGAATTTTGTATCGCCTCCTCCTTGCATTTTTGTATAAACTCGTTTATTTTTGTTTTGAGGTCTGTGGTATCCACCTCAATATATTTTCCGTTTACAATAATACCACCACTACAATTATTATATTGTCGGCATGTCCCATTTATGTATAAATTGCTGTTATTTCCCGCAAAGACACAAGTCGACATTACAAGCGTCAGTATTCCCGTGAACAATAAAGTTTTTTTCATATATCAATCTCCCTTATCTTTTTATTTAGACGTCTATACATAAATTATAGTCCTGTAAATAAATTAAATAAATGCAAAATATATGGCAAGACTGTCAATTTGTACTTGCAAACGCAAGTATTTTACTATAAAATAGATTAGATGGAAAAAGATACTTAGGAAAGGAACATAAATTATGGCAAAACCGAATATTGATTTAATAAACAAAAGAAGGATTTTCGGTATAATATCCCATCCCGACGCAGGCAAAACAACCTTGACCGAGAAGCTGCTGCTTCATGGCGGAGCTATACACGAGGCAGGCGCAGTAAAGGCAAGGAGAGGACGATTTGCAAAATCCGACTGGATGGAAATAGAAAAGCAAAGAGGAATTTCGGTTACCTCCTCCGTTATGCAGTTTGAATACAACGATAAAACCGTATCCATAATGGATACGCCGGGTCACAATGATTTCGGCGAGGATACTTACAGAATACTTACCTCTGTGGATTCGGCAGTAATGGTAATAGACGCCGCAAAGGGCGTTGAAGCTCAGACCGAAAAGCTGTTTAAGGTATGCAGCATGAGAGGCATACCCATATTCACATTTATGAATAAGCTGGACAGAGACGCCATAGAGCCACTTGCCCTTCTTGAAGAGCTTGAAAACGCTCTTGGTCTTCCCTCAACTGCCGTTACGTGGCCCATAGGCAACGGCGCGTATTTCGAGGGAATATATGATAGGCTTGAGAACAAAATACATCTTTACAAGGAAAAGAGAACCATAGAGCTTTCCGACGAGGGCGTATTCGATAAATCTCTCGACGATATTATTTTCCACGAGAATTTACAAAATTTAAGAGATGAAATTGAGCTTCTGGACGGCGCAGGCAACGAGTTTGACATGGAGCTTATATCCAAGGGACAGCTTTCACCGGTATTTTTCGGCACGGCGTTGGCAGACTTTGGCGTTACCGAATTTCTGGAGCATTTCCTTGTAATGTCGCCTCCTCCCGGAGACAGAAAGACCACAACGGGAGTTGTTCACCCTACCGACGACTTTTTCTCAGGCTTTATATTTAAGATACAGGCAAATATGAATCCTGCTCACAGAGACAGGCTTGCATTTTTCAGAATATGTTCGGGAACATTTGAAAGAGGTATGAATGTAACTCTTTCCAGAACGGGAAAGCCTATGAAGCTGAATCAGTCAACACAGCTAATGGCAAATGAAAGAGAAAATGTGGATACTGCCATAGCGGGAGATATTATAGGCATATACGATACGGGAAACTATCAGATAGGCGATACTCTTACAGACTGTAAGGACAGAATCTATTTTGAACCCCTTCCCACCTTCCCGCCGGAGCTTTTTATGAAGGTAAGACCCGTAGATACCATGAAAGCAAAGCAGTTCCAAAAGGGTGTAGACCAGCTTGCGCAGGAGGGCGCTATACAGATATACAAAACGGAGTATAATGACGTTGTGCTTGGCGCTGTGGGACAGCTGCAGTTTGAAGTATTTGAATACAGGCTTAAAAACGAATATAATTCGGAAATAAGAATGGAGTCCATGAGTTATAGCGTGGCAAGATGGGTAAAGGGCAAAACTGTTGACGAGATAAAAGACCTTTTAAACTCCAGATGTACTCTTGTGTTCGACCACTTCGAGCGCTCTATACTGCTTTTTGCCAACGAATATGCCATGAGAACATTTATGGAAAGAAACGAGGACGTTGAGCTTATAGAGGCTCTCGCCGTTGATGATAATTTTTAATTTGACTGCCTTCGGGCAGTCTTTTTTTTGCGCCAAAAAATGACAACCGATAATTATATATTATACTGTATTCGTATAAAATCTTTTACAAAAAATATAAAAAAACAAAGGGGGATTATTT
>CANRBC010000030.1 GCA_947628755.1 uncultured Clostridia bacterium
TTGATTCTTCTACGGTGTCGCAACTGTGATTTCGGGCGCGCAATATACGCACATACAGGCTTTTGAATTTCTTGCAGAGCACGAGTTGCGACGCCTAAGATAATATGGAGACCTGATCAGTTCAGGTGTCAGTTTCAATCCCCTTACGGGGCGCGGGTTGCGACGTTGATGATGATACGGAAATATTATTGTTAGTTGAGTTTCAATCCCCTTACGGGGCGCGGGTTGCGACTGCCTGCCTCTCAAGCCCGCATTTCATGAGGCTTACAGAGGGCAAAAGTGCGAATCGCCGTTTTTTTGTCCTTCCATAGTTTAATATTTTCGGTGCAAATTAAAACGAGCTTTATTTTCACCTTCTGATACTCTATGTTTTTCCTAAAATTCTTCGCCTTTTACTGCTTACGCAGTACATTTTGTCGCTATGCTCCAAAACAGGAAAAACATATCGTTAACTTATCTTCGATAAAAATCGGAACAAGTTCCATTTTTATCTTCTGATAAGTTATCTTATAACACTTTCGCACTTTTGTCAACAAAATATGCAAAATTATTTGAGTTATAAATCGAAAAACGGGAGAGCGAAGCTCTCCCCTACGGTCAAGTTTTTTTGATTCTTCTACGGTGTCGCAACTGTGATTTCGGGCGCGCAATATACGCACATACAGGCTTTTGAATTTCTTGCAGAGCACGAGTTGCGACTTTGGTTTGATAGGTATTTCCTATCTTGTCAAGTGTTTCAATCCCCTTACGGGGGGCGCGGGTTGCGACGTATTCAAAATTACATACTGACATCAGCATGTTGTTTCAATCCCCTTACGGGGCGCGGGTTGCGACTCAAAGTTCAAAATAAAAACAGAGCCATATTTAGTTTCAATCCCCTTGCGGGGCGCGGGTTGCGACGTTTATCTGCACAAACTGTGGAGGCATGTTATCGTTTCAATCCCCTTACGGGGCGCGGGTTGCGACACAATCTTAGTGATCCTGATTCATTCATATCTCCGTTTCAATCCCCTTGCGGGGCGCGGGTTGCGACTTGCTTTTTCACGATAGCAATTGGTACAGCTATGTGTTTCAATCCCCTTGCGGGGCGCGGGTTGCGACGTTATTGTCCTTTCAAATGCGCTTTGGACTGCCTGTTTCAATCCCCTTACGGGGCGCGGGTTGCGACTGCCTACCTCTCAAGCCCGCATTTCATGAGGCTTACAGAGGGCAAAAGTGCGAATCGCCGTTTTTTTGTCTTTCCCTGCTTCAATCTTATAACACATTCGCACTTTTGTCAACAAAATATGCAAAATTATTTGAGTTATAAATCGAAAAACGGGAGAGCGAAGCTCTCCCCTACGGTCAAGTTTTTTTGATTCTTCTACGGTGTCGCAACTGTGATTTCGGGCGCGCAATATACGCACATATAGACTTTTGAATTTCTTGCAGAGCACGGGTTGCGACGCAGATTTTTGAAAGTAACGAACTGGGCAAACAGTTTCAATCCCCTTGCGGGGCGCGGGTTGCGACGATAGTAGAGTTTAATAAGTCTGGCGAAATCAGTGTTTCAATCCCCTTGCGGGGCGCGGGTTGCGACATACTATTCATGCCGACGATACAAGGTATATAAAGTTTCAATCCCCTTACGGGGCGTGGGTTGCGACCTGGTAGAATCGATCTCATGATGTATATAACATATGGTTTCAATCCCCTTACGGGGCGTGGGTTGCGACTATGGTTGGACGGTGGAAGGGAATTCCTGCGTAGGAATGTTTCAATCCCCTTACGGGGCGTGGGTTGCGACCAACCAGGAACTTATGCTTATGGTTAGAATGCGAGGACGTTTCAATCCCCTTACGGGGCGTGGGTTGCGACTGCCTACCTCTCAAGCCCGCATTTCATAAGGCTTACAGAGGGCAAAAGTGCGAATCGCCGTTTTTTTGTCCTTCCCTGCTTCAATCTTATAACACATTCGCACTTTTGTCAACAAAATATGCAAAATTATTTGAGTTATAAATCGAAAAACGGGAGAGCGAAGCTCTCCCTCAGACTGTCGAAAAAACAATATTATGACAGTAAATATGAATTAAAATAAAGAACAGTCTGCAAAAAAAGCGTCGCAGACTTTAATCCGCAGGAGGAATTTACTTCCTCCGAGGACAGGAACTTTTCTGTAATTTAGGCATTTATGCCTAAATTGCGGAAAACACGGCTGGTTCCTACCGCAGCTAACTGAAAGAAATGCCAAAAAGCATTTCTTTCAAGCGTGTCGATTTTTTCGACACGCTGCGGGAGAGCGAAGCTCTCCCCTACGGTCAAGTTTTTTGATTTTTCTACGGTGTCGCAACTGTGATTTCGGGCGCGCAATACACGCACATACAGACTTTTGAATTTCTTGCGGGGCACGAGTTGCGACGGGTTATAAGAGCGAATCATATATCCGTTCTCTTTGTTTCAATCCCCTTACGGGGCGCGGGTTGCGACTATCACCCATTTCGTTATGTCAAGTAAAGGGCTTTAGGGCAAGCTCTGTATACTGCACAGAAAAAAGCAGCCTGCGATCGGCTGCTTTTTCCTAAAGAGAAGGTATTTTTATGGGGTTTACAGTTTAAATTACATTTTGAGGGATGTATAAACTGTAATGTGAAAATATTAGGGGTTTTCACAGTTGTAATTATAGCAGAATACAAGTGATAAGTGTTCACAAACATAGGCTTGTTTTAAAATATTTTTTGTGTAAATTGGACACGGTTTTTGTGTAGGTCTCAATTTTGTACAAAAAACGGTTTGCTATTTCAAAAAAATACAACAACTTTATGCTATATAAACATTAGCTTCATATACTTTATGGCATCTGACAAATCTATTACATCATTGCCGTTAAAATCCTGAGATGTTTGCGGCTTTATTTCAGCTGCCTGATACAGAAGCTCCCTTATATCATCTGTATTCAAATCGGAAGAGTCGTCAATATCCAGATATTTATATGTGAAAAATGGAAATGAATACTTACCTTCGCCATATTCCAAACCCTCGTATATGGGGAATCCCATATCCTGGATATACATATTTTCCGAAATAGCAGGCGCAATAAGATTGCCATTCATACTTATATCATGTTCGCCGCTGTCGTCAATCTTATTTGTCATGCGAGAGCCTAAAAGCATAAAGCTGTATTTGATTATACCGGGAATATTGTCATCAGAGGAAACGGGGTCGCACCATGTAGGGTCGCTGTTGTAGAATTTGCCATTGAGCTTTACTACGTTCCACTTGTGATTTTCACTTGTCAGACACATTGTCTCTACGCCTGCCTTGTCGCAAAGTATCTTGAATGCCTCGCTGTATCCCTCGCATACGGGATTTCTGGCGTTGGTACTGTCCTCGCTGCCGTAGAGCAGAGCAGAAGGCGCAATATAAGCATAGTAGAGATTTTTGTCAGTATATTCTTTACTTTCAAAAGCAGTGTTATTATATGAGTTGTGCTCAGTAAGCCATTCCGTAAAATACTTTACCTTATAGAAATCAGAAGCGTTTTCGGGAATGGCGGATACTATTTCGTCCACCTTTTTATCCATAGCGGCTATATCGCTTCTTACCTGGGCTTCACTTGTATAACATTCGGGATAATATTTTAAATTTTCCCGAGGCGAGATTATTACGGAAAAGCTGATGCTTTTCGTTGTTGCCATTGAGTTTAAGTTTATGTTTACTCCATGTGAAGTGTCTATCCAGAATTTTTCCGGATGATCCAGACCAAGGTATGTGAAAAAAGCTCTCCTTACAAACATAACCGGATCCTCGCCTATAATTTCGGTAAAAAGCTCGGTTATATAAGCCGGACCAAGTTGGCTATCTTTATATGTGTCCATATCCACATTTGCCTCAAAGTCATCTGTTTCATAGGTCAGATTGCTTATGCCGTCTAGGGTCGTATCTATGTTCTTGTCGATAAAATCATAGTATTTCTTTTCCTCAACCGTAAGCTGGTCGTAAAAGCTGGTTGAAGTAATGGAATCCGGCTCTGCCATAAGGTCGGGAAGCTCATTTTGCTCGGCATACAGAATGTCTATGAAAGGAACTGATTCGCCCTCTGCAAGCCTTTCGTTTATTTCCTCGGCGGTATAGGTCTTGTCGGGCTTTTCTATCCTCTGGGCAAAGGTCGTGCCTGTCCAAAGCATTGTAAGAGCCGCTGTGATAAGTATAAATTTTTTCATTTTTTCCCTCTTTTCTATTTGAATATAAGCGCCATATATTTTATGACGTCATTAAGGTTTATAGTGCCGTCGCCTGTCATGTCTTGGGCAGCTCCTGTGTTTATTCCCGCCGCCAGGCTCAGAAGCTCTTTTGCGTCATTAAAGTCTAAAGTACCGTTTTTGTCAATATCAAGATAATAATAGCTCTGACTATTCGTCGGATAAACGGGAAGTCCTATATCCTCTATATACATTGTGTTTGAAACAGAGGGAGAGTTCAATATGGTCTGATAGACTATATTGTGGTCAATTCCGCTATCCAGAGAATTTGCCTTATTCATACCTATAAGCAGCCAAGAATAGCGCCTTATTCCCTTTTGGTTGCCGGAATCACACCATGTAGGGTCGGTGAAATAGAACTTGCCGTTGAGCTTAAGGGCATTCCATTTATGCGTAGTGCTTGTCATGCACATAGCTTCTATGCCCGCTCTGTCGCACAGTATTTTAAGCGCCTCGGCATAGCCCTCGCATACGGGATACTTTGTGGTATCATTTCCGTCGCCGTACAAAAGGGCGGAGGGGGCAATGAATTTGTATCTGTAACTGTTGGAGGAGTTGGGATTATATGTGTTGTGCTCGCAGAGCCATTCTATGAAATACTTTGCCTTGTAAAAATCCGAGGCGTTTTCGGGAACGGCGGATATTATCTCCTCTACCCGCTTATTCATATCCGTATAATCCTTTTCCACCTGCGCCTGTGATGTAAAGCAGTCAGGCCAGTAGTTTTTATAATTCTTGCCTGTATTTACCTTAACTGTTGCTTCAAGGGTAACAAGAGAGCCGCCTGCGCTTATGCTGACGTTGGAAATGCTATATGCAACCTTGTTGAAATCAAGCCAGAAGGCTTCGGGGTGATCCATATAAAAGTATACATATACGGGACGTGACAATATTTTAACAAGAGGAATGCCTGCTGCCTCCTCCAGCTTTTCGGTTACGTTTTCTGCAGTAGCGCCCTTTACCGGTACTTCAATACGGGTCGTGACAGAGCTTACGCCGTCCATCATTTTCTCTGCGGAGGCGTCATAGTTGTCATACATTGTTTTCTCAAAGTCGTTAAGCTGGTCGTAATAGCTTGCGGAATCGATTTCGTCAAGAGCCATTGCCATGGGAATGTCGCCGCCCTCTGCCCATAGCATATCCGTAAGGGAAACGTATTCGCCCTTTATGAGCTTCCTTGCAAGCTCATCATCGCTGTACTTTACAGCAGGCTCGTCTAATTTCTGCGCATATACGCTGCTTGCAGAAATTACGGTCAATATAAAAATAAGAAGAAGTATTTTTTTCAAATCAGTACCTCCTTATTGCCGCTGTCAATGCCTCCATTTGCTCCTTTGTTCCTATTGTTATCCTCAGATATTGCTCTATCCTCGGTTTGTTGAAATATCTTACTATTATGTTCTGCTCTCTCAGATATTCAAAAAGCGCCTTTGCATCTATATTTTTGTTGGTAGTGAATATAAAGTTGGCTGAGCTGGGAAGAGTGTCAAAGCCCAGCCTTTCAAGCTCAGCTATGGTCCATTCTCTTGTGCTTATAATATTTTCGCAGCATTTTCTGAAATACTGAGTATCCCTTGCGGCAGCCTCGGCGACAATCTGTGAAAGGGAATTGAGAGTATAGCTGTTGAAGCTGTTCTTAACTGCCTCAAGAGCGTCAATAAGCCTTTTGTCCGCCATGGCGTAGCCTACTCTTATGCCCGCAAGGGCTCTTGACTTTGAAAAGGTCTGTACCACAACGATATTGTCGTATTTATGTATAAGCTCCGCTGCGGATATGCCGCCAAAGTCTATATACGCCTCGTCTATAATAACTATACTGTCCCTGTTGGCGCTGACTATCTCCTCTATGCTCTCAAGTCCCATATATATGCCTGTGGGAGCGTTGGGATTGGCTATTACTACACCGCCGTTTTCTCCGAAATAGTCCTCCTTGACTATGCGGAAGCTGTCGTCAAGGGGTATTCTCTTAAAGGGTATACCGTACAGCTGACACCACACGTCGTAAAAGGAATATGTAATGTCGGGGAAAAGAACCGCCTTGTCCGAATTGAAAAATGTCATAAAGCAAAGAGCAAGTACCTCGTCTGAGCCGTTGCCTAAGAAAATTTCATTTTCCTCAACGCTGTATGTGTCTGCAAGAGCAGACTTAAGTCCCCTGCATAAAATACTTGGATACAGCCTTAAATCTCCACAGCTGTATTCCCTTATTACCCTTTCAGTCATAGGTGACGGGGGATAGGGGCATTCGTTTGTATTCAGCTTTATTATATTTCTGCCCTCAGGCTGTTCGCCCGGTATATAGGGCTCTGTTTTTCTTATTTTATCTCTCCATAATTCCATTTTAGTTCACCTCTGCTCAGTTAAGTATAACACATTTTATCAAATAAGTATATAATTTTATCAAAAAGTGTGATATAATTATATAAATATATTCAAATATCGTATTCTCGGAGATAAGGCTATGGCAAATCAATTTACACATTTACACGTTCATACGGAATATAGCTTACTTGACGGCTCAGCTAAAATAGGCGAGCTTGTTTTGCGCGCAAAGGAGCTTGGTATGGATTCCCTTGCCATTACTGACCATGGCGCTATGTACGGCTGCATAGACTTCTACAAGGCGGCAAAGGCAGCCGGAATAAAGCCCATAATAGGCTGCGAGGTATATGTTGCCAACACTTCACGCTTCGACAAGGAGGCGTCCGAGGAAAATTTCTATTATCATCTTGTGCTTCTGGCAAAGGACAACAAGGGCTATTCCAATCTTGCCAAAATAGTGTCCTACGGCTTTACAGAGGGCTTTTACAAAAAACCAAGAGTGGATACGGAGCTTCTTGAAAAATACCACGAGGGACTTATAGCCTTAAGCGCCTGCCTTGCAGGTCCTGTTGCAAAAACGGTGCTGAGAAAGGGATATGATAAGGCTAAGGAAATGGCTCTTAAGTATTACAGGCTTTTCGGAGAGGGCAATTTTTATCTGGAATTACAGGATCACGGTATGCCCGAACAAAGAGAGGTAAATCAAGCGCTTATAAGAATGAATGAGGAAACAGGCATACCTCTTGTGGCGACAAACGACTCCCATTATATACTGGCGGAGGACGCCGAGGCTCACGATATACTTCTGTGCATACAGACGGGAGTTACCGTCAATACACCAAACAGAATGAAATACGAGGGCGGTCAGTTTTATCTGAAATCTCCTGAGGAAATGTATTCACTTTTCCCTTACGCCCGTGAAGCCTGTGAAAATACAAACATAATAGCAGAGCAGTGTAATGTGGAATTTGATTTCCACAACTATAAGCTGCCTAAATTTGACGTGCCCGAGGGCTATACCGCCTATGAATATCTCAGAAAAATATGCGAAGAGGGCATAGAGCAGAGATATGAAAACGTAACGGATGAGCTAAAGGCAAGAATGGACTATGAGCTTGGCGTAATAAGCTCTATGGGCTTTGTGGATTATTTCCTTATAGTATGGGATTTTATTAAATACGCCAAGGACAACGGTATTCCCGTAGGTCCGGGACGCGGTTCGGCGGCAGGCTCCATAGTCGCTTACAGTCTTAGGATAACTGACATAGACCCTATTGAATATTCTCTTATATTCGAGCGCTTTTTAAATCCCGAAAGAGTTACAATGCCCGATATAGATATAGACTTCTGCTATGAAAGACGGCAGGAGGTAATAGACTATGTTATAAGGAAATACGGCGCAGACCAGGTTGCGCAGATAATCACATTCGGCACAATGGCTGCCAGAAATGCCATAAGAGATGTGGCAAGAGCCTTGGATATGTCCTACGCCGAGGGCGACAGAATCGCCAAAATGGTGCCCAACGAGCTTCATATCACAATAGAAAAGGCTATGAAAAAGAACAGAGAGCTTGCCACAGCCTATGAAAACGAGCCTGATGTAAAGCGCCTTATAGATATGTCCATAAAGCTGGAGGGACTTCCGCGCCATACCTCTACCCATGCGGCAGGCGTTATAATATCCGACAGACCCGTTGTGGACTATGTGCCTCTTAACCTTAACGTAAAGGATAATTCCGTTACCACACAGTATGTAATGACCACCTGCGAGGAGCTGGGACTTCTTAAAATGGACTTTCTGGGTCTTAGAACCCTTACGGTTATACAGAATGCCTTTGACGAGGTCAACAGAAAGTACGGTACAAATTACAGCGGCGAAAATATAGATTACAAGGACAAGGCAACCTATGAGCTTATAGCAAGCGGAAAGACTCAGGGCGTATTTCAGCTGGAAAGCCCCGGAATGATTTCCTTTATGAAGGAGCTTAAGCCAAGCTGCATAGAGGACGTAATAGCGGGTATATCCCTTTACCGTCCGGGTCCTATGGATTTTATACCTCAGTATATATACGGCAAGAATCATCCCGAGCAGGTATCTTACAGACACCCTGCTCTTGAGCCTATACTTAAGGAGACCTACGGCTGTATAGTATACCAGGAGCAGGTAATGCAGATAGTACAAAGTCTTGCAGGCTATTCTCTTGGACGAAGCGATATGGTAAGACGAGCCATGTCCAAGAAAAAGGCAGATGTAATGGCAAAGGAAAGGGAATATTTCATAAACGGCATAGGAGATGTTCCCGGCTGTGTTGCCAACGGTATACCCGAGAATGTAGCCAATAAGACATTCGACGAAATGATTAGCTTTGCAGAGTACGCCTTCAATAAGTCCCATGCCGCCGCTTATGCCGTTGTGGCGTTCCAGACGGCGTGGCTCAAGGCTCACTACCCTGTGGAATTTATGGCGGCGCTTATGACAAGCGTACTGGGTAATCCCACAAAGCTGGCAGGCTATATAGTAAACTGCCGTCAGATGGGCATAAAAATAATGCCTCCCGATATTAACGAAGGCTTTTCGGGCTTCTCCACCTCCTCAGAGGGCAATATACTCTACGGACTTTCTGCCGTAAAGGGCGTAGGCATACAGATAATAGAGGATATGACTGCCGAAAGGCAGAGAAACGGCAGCTTTTCAAGCCTTACGGACTTTATAGAGCGTATGGGCAGCAAGGTCAATTCAAAGGCTATAGAAAATCTTATACTGGCAGGCGCTTTTGATTCTCTTGGAGGCAAAAGAGCCCAGTATATGCAAATTTTTCTGCCTGTATACGAAGGCTTTAAAAACAGCCGCAAAAAAAATATAGAAGGACAGCTGGATCTTTTCGGTATGTCCGAGGACAGCTCAATGAACAACGCAGAGGATAATCTCCCAAATATAGAGGAATTCGATTACAAGTATAAGCTGTCCAAGGAAAAGGAAATACTGGGGCTCTATGTAAGCGGCAATCCCTTGGACAGATATTGGGATACTGTCAAAAAGCATATTTCAGCTACTACCGCAGATTTCCCCAACGACGACAACGAGGGGAAAATACGGGATAAAGAAAACGTAAAGCTGGCGGGTATAATATCAGGTGTCACAACAAAGTTTACAAAAAACAATAAGCTGATGGCTTTTGTAACGCTTGAGGATATGCTTGGCAGCATAGAGGTTATAGTTTTCCCCGACGTTTACGGCAGATATACGGAGTACCTTAAGGAGGACAATATAATACTCTTAACGGGAAAGGCGACTATATCCGAGGACCAGCCGTCAAAGGTAATATGCGAAAGCATTACGCCCTACGACAAAATAGAAAATTCCGAAAAGACCCTTTGGCTTAAGCTGTCAAAAGACTCAAATACGACAACAGAGGATATTATGAACATTCTGCGTGACCACAAGGGCAATTCAAGGGTAATAGTCTATGTGGAGGAAACCAAAAAAAAGCTCTATGCAGGAGCGGATAATTATGTTAAAATAGACGATATGCTTGTCGACAGGCTTACGGAAATGCTTGGAGACGGCTGCGTAGTGGTGAAATAATTCCAATATACAACACAGAGGAAGAAGTACAATGGATATTAAGACACTTAAATATGCTTTCAGAACATCAATGCCCGTAATACTGGGTTATCTGCCCTCGGGCTTTGCATTCGGACTTATGATGAGCGCCATAGGCAAGGGCGTGCTTGCTTCATTTATAATGGCGGTCACAATGTATGCGGGAGCAGGACAGTATATAGCGGTAGATTTTATAAAGAACAACGCAACCTTTATAACCATAATAGTCACAACGTTTTTAATTAATTCAAAGCATCTTTTCTATGGTATTTCACTTATAGAAAAGTTCAACAAAACAGGCAGAAAAAAGCCTTATCTTATATTTGCCCTGACAGATGAGACCTACGCCCTGCTTACGGGTACTCAATACCCCGATGACGTAAGGGAGGATTGGTATATATTCCTCGTATCCCTTATAAATCAGCTGAGCTGGATAGCAGGCTGTACTCTGGGAGCTGTTTTCGGCAGCGTCGTGAAGTTTGACACAACGGGACTGGACTTTGCCATGACGGCGCTTTTCCTTGTAATACTCACAGACCAGGCAAGGGTATTCAAATCCAAGATACCCTTTATAGTAGGGGGATTGTCAGCCCTTGCAGCCATGCTTGTGCTGGGCAAGAGCAATATGCTTCTGGGCGGAGCGGCTCTTTCGGTAATAACTCTCCTTATATTACATAAGAAAGGTTTTGGTAAAAATGACGACGACTAAGCTGTGTATAGCAATAGGGCTTATGGCTGTAATTACATTTTCCACAAGGCTTTTTCCCTTCGTGGTATTCGGCAGAGGCGAAAAGCCTGCGCCTGTAATAATGTATCTGGGCAAGTATCTGCCTCCTGCACTTATTACGGCTATTGTGGTGTATTGCTTTAAGGATATTGACTTTTTGTCGGGTATGCACGGACTGGCTGAAATAATTTCAGCTATTACCGTAATTGCCCTTCACTATAAATTCAGAAATACTATGCTGAGCATTGCAGTAGGTACGGTGCTTTATATGATATTAATAAGGATATAATGCTTTTGGACTGTCGAAAGGGGCAGTCCTTTTTTGTTTAGGCAATTTTTATATAACTTAAATTTCAAGTTTTAAATTCTCCAAAAGGGCAACACTATTTTTATAAAGCAGCGGAGGTTTTGAAATGGAAAAATTTGTTATAGAGGGCGGCAGACCTTTAAGCGGAAGCGTGAACATAAGCGGCTCAAAAAATTCCGTACTGCCTATATTGGCTGCCGCCCTTCTCATAAAAGGAAAATGTACTATATATAATGTACCCCATTTAAGCGATGTATACACAATGCTGGAGCTGTTAAGATATTACGGCGCTAGGATAAAGGAGGGCGAAGCCCTTGAAATAGACTGTACCGATATAGAAAATATGCCTGCCAACGACAAGGCGAAGAACATAAGGGCGTCCTTTTTGCTTGTAGGCGCTCTCCTGGGCAGATTCAGAAAAGTGTCCATGCCTATGCCGGGAGGCTGCAGCATAGGCTTAAGACCCGTGGATTTGCATTTAAAGGGCTTTTGCTGTATGGGAGCGTCATACAGCTTTGACAAGGGAGTTATTTCAATAGAATACGACAGGCTTAAGGGCAACGACGTATATCTGGATTTTCCAAGCGTAGGGGCGACGGAGAATATAATGCTGGCAGCCACCCTTGCCGAGGGCACTACGGTAATAAGCAACTGCGCCATAGAGCCTGAAATAGTAGACCTTGCAGACTTTCTCAACTCGGCAGGGGCGGATATAAAGGGCGCAGGCAGCGATACCATAACTATAAAGGGTACGGATATGCTCCACGGCGTAAGGCACACGATTATACCCGACAGAATAGAGGCAGGCACATTTATGCTGGCTGCCGCGGCAACAGGCGGCTGCTGCCGTATAGAAAATGTAATATGCGACCATATAAAGCCTATTATATTAAAGCTCCGCGAAATAGACGCCGAGGTCAAGGAGGAAAACAACAGCGTAATAGTTTCATCCGAGGGCAGACTGCCAAATACCGATATAAAGACAATGCCCTATCCCGGCTTTCCTACGGATATGCAGGCAATATTTATGAGCATAATGGCAAAGGGCATAGGCACGGGCATAGTAAACGAAACGGTTTTTGAAAACCGCTTTATGCACGTAGGCGAGCTGGCGCGCATGGGAGCAGACATAACCGTACAGGGACGAACGGCTGTCGTAAAGGGCGTAGACATTCTAAAGGGCGCAAATGTAAAGGCAACGGATCTGAGAGCGGGAGCGGGACTTATACTTTCGGGTCTGTGCGCCGAGGGCATTACGGAAATAGGCGAGATACAGTATATCGACAGAGGCTATGAAAAAATTGAGGAAAAAATAAGACAGCTGGGCGGCAAAATAAAGAGAGTACGGACATAGCCTTATAATAAGGAGATGATGCTATGAAAAAAATAATTATGACGCTTATTATAAGCGCTATGCTTCCCGTTACACTAAGCGAGGGACAGGTCATGCCTGTTTGCTCCATAGTTGAAGAAGCGTCTGCGGTAAATTTATCGACAAAAAATGTCGACAATGAACTGGAAAGCTATGTCATAGGCGTTGTGGCAGGAGAAATGCCCGTAACATTTCCCACGGAGGCGCTTAAAGCCCAGGCCGTTTCCGCAAGAACCTATGCCGTAAGAGTGAAAAAGGAATATCCCTCCATAGCCTACAAAGATATTGACCAGTCCTACGCTTCCGAGGATAAAATGCGGAAAATGTGGGGCAATGCCTTCAGTGAAAACTACAATAAAATAAAGTCGGCTGTACAGGCTACGGCAGGAGAGATACTTGTATATGACAATGAGCCTATACTTGCCGTATTTTGCTCAACCACAAACGGGCGTACCGAGGAATGTGAAAATGTATGGACTCAGGACATACCCTATCTCACAAGTGTTGAGTCCAAGGGCGACGAGCTTTCGCCTTATTACAGTGAAACAAGGGAGTTTAAAAAATCGAGTATCAAAGCGCTTCTGGGCGGCGAAAGCATAAATATAACAAGGCTTACGGCAGCAGGCTATGTAGCAGAGGCGGTTTGCGGAGACAGGACTTACAGCGGCGGCAGAATAAGAAGTATACTGGGCTTGAAATCCACCTCCTTTCAAGTAAAGGATAAGGGAAACACCCTTGAGATAACTACAAAGGGCTATGGTCACGGCGTTGGAATGAGCCAGTATGGCGCTTGCTATATGGCGGACAAGGGCAGCACCTACAAAGAGATACTGGAGCATTATTATAAGGGCGCAAAGGTGGTGTAGTATTTGCCGCAGTCCTATTTCCATACTTAATATTTTCTGAAAATCATCTCATTATTGTTGATAATTGTAGAAAAATGGTATAAAATACTAATGAACGGAGGTATGATATATGAACGAGGACAATAACAGCAATATAAACAATAATGAGAACGACGGCGGCAATAAGCCGAATACCGATTTTAAGATATTCATAAGAATACTTATAATTTCCCTGGGACTTACATTTGTATTCAATATACTCAATGTCACAATGTCAATGAGAAGTCTGAGCGAGCTGAATTTCAGCGAATTTGTGGACTGGGTAGAGGAAGGCAAAATAGAAAAGGTAGAGTTCCAGAACGACAAGCTGGAGGTCTATCCCATAGCGGAAAAGCTGGAGGAGGACGACAAAAAGCTGGCGGAGGGCTCAAACAGATTTTATGTAGGCAGGATCTCCTATGATGAGCTTGTGCCTATACTGAGAGAGCATCATGTGGAATTCTATGCTCCCATACAGTATAATTCGCCTATTATTTCCTTCTTCACAAGCTGGGTACTTCCCATACTTATAATGTATCTGGGACTTACGCTTGTAATGCGCTTTATGATGAGGCGTATGGGTACAGGCGGCATGGGCAAGTCTGCAGCCAAGGTATATACGGAAAAGGAAACAGGCGTTACGTTTGCAGACGTGGCAGGACAGGACGAGGCAAAGGAATCCCTTGAGGAAATAATAGACTTCCTCCACAATCCCGAAAAGTACCATAAAATAGGCGCTAAGCAGCCAAAGGGCGCTCTTCTCGTAGGGCCTCCGGGCACAGGAAAGACGCTGCTTGCAAGAGCAGTCGCAGGAGAGGCAAACGTTACATTTATGAGCCTTTCAGGTTCTGATTTCGAGGAAATATTCGTAGGCGTAGGCGCTTCAAGAGTAAGGGACTTGTTCAAAAGCGCTCAGGACAATGCGCCCTGTATAGTTTTCATAGACGAGCTTGACGCAGTAGGTCACAAGAGAGATAACAGAATGGGCACTAACGACCAGACGCTGAATCAGCTTTTGGCGGAAATGGACGGCTTTGACAGCTCCAAGGGCGTAGTTATATTAGGCGCTACCAACAGACCGGAGGTTCTTGACCACGCTCTTTTGCGCCCCGGACGCTTTGACAGAAGAATAATAGTGGAGAACCCCGATTTAAAGGGCAGAATAGACGTACTTAAGGTTCATATCAAAAACGTTGTAAAGGACGACGACATAGACCTTGAAAAAATTGCACTTGCCACAAGCGGCGCGTCAGGCGCAGACCTTGCCAATATTGTAAACGAGGCTGCCTTAAGAGCCGTTAAAATGGGCAGAGATAAGGTAATACAGGAGGATCTTATGGAGTCCGTGGAGGTAGTAATAGCAGGTAAGGAAAAGAAGGACAGAATACTCTCCGACAGAGAAAAGAAAATAGTTTCATTCCACGAGGTAGGTCACGCTCTTGCGGCTGCATTACAGAAAAATGCTCAGCCAGTCCAGAAAATAACAATAATACCAAGAACAATGGGTTCTCTTGGCTATACTATGCAGATGCCCGAGGAGGAGCGCTATTTAATGAGCAAGGAGGAAATACTTGCCAAAATAGTCGTATACCTTGCGGGACGTAGCGCCGAGGAAATAGAGTTCGGCTCAATCACCACAGGCGCAAGCAACGATATAGAAATGGCTACAAACCTTGCCAGAAATATGATAAGCCTTTACGGAATGAGCGACAGATTCGATATGATGGCTCTTGAAAATGTGGAAAACAAGTACCTTGGCGGCAACAAGATCGCCATTGTAGGTGAGCAGACAATAGCCGCACTGGACAGCGAGGTGCTTTCTGTCATAAAGGAATGTCACGAAAAGGCAAAAAAGATGCTTAGCGAAAACAAAAAAGCTCTTGAGGAAATAAGTATGTATCTTTATGAAAGAGAAAACATAAGCGGCGAGGAATTTATGGAGATTTTCAGAAAGTACAGGAAAGATGAAAGCGATGAAGAGAGCGGCGGAGCTGCTGCTGAGAATAATATACCCGTGTAAATGTATAGGCTGCGGTAAATTATTGGATATAGACAAGGACAAATGGCTTTGCGGAGAATGCGCAGAGGATTTCAAGGAGACAACGGGACAGAAGTGTCAAAGCTGCGGAAGACCCATAGACCATAGCGGCAAATGCGCCGACTGCAGAGACGGTAAAATATACTTTGATAAAGGCTTTTGCGCGCTGGAATACAAGGGCGCAGTCAGAAACGCCATACTTAAGTTCAAGTATAAAGGCAAATTCCGATATTCGGAATACTTCGGCAAAATACTTTCCGACTATGCCGCAGGCAATATAGCCGAAAAATACCACTATATAACGGCAGTACCTCTCCATAGGTCAAGGCTCAGGGAAAGAGGCTATGACCAGTCGGAGCTTATTGCAAAAATACTGGCGGACAGTATGGGCGTGGAGTACAGGACGCTTCTTGTAAGGCAAAGACATACAGTCCCTCAGAACAAGCTCAATAAAAAGCAAAGACAAGAGAATATAAAAAACGCCTTCATACCCGCGGAAAATGCGGATATTGAAGGCAGGAGCATACTTCTTGCAGACGATATTTTTACCACAGGCGCTACAATAAACGAATGCAGTAAAATTCTTAAGAAACAGGGAGCGCAGCGTGTGGACTTCATAGCCTTGAGCAGCCGAAGCGAGGAGAGCTAGTCCTTTTTTACCACTGAAATTTTAAACTGCTCGGTTATCCTTTTGTAGCAGTCTTCGCAGAGGTCAAATTCATGCTCCTCGGAATCCATTGTCGTACCATAGCCCCATCTCTTGTATACTGAAAGATAGTCAAGGATATTGCCGAAGCTGTCTTTTGATATAGGCTTGCCGCAGCAGTTACACTTTACTTCTTCCACCTTGTATTGTGTTATTGTTTCGGGTCTGAGCAGCTTCATAGCCAATACTCCTTTCTTTAAGTCTTACCTAGATTATACTACATAAAATATTGTTTGTATACAAGCAATTAAATGTAAGGATGTGATATTTTGGGAGAATATAAGCTGGATATGCACATACATAGTGTTTCAAGCGGACACGCATACAGCACCGTTACGGAAAATGCCCGCTATGCCAATGACATAGGCATGGAGGCAATAGGCATAACAGACCATGCTCCCATGATGCCTGGCAGCTGCGGTTATCTGCATTTCCTCAATATGAAGATACTGCCCGACTATATAGAGGGCATACGGGTGTATAAGGGAATAGAGCTGAATATACTGGATACATCGGGCAGAACGGACAAGAGCATTACAAAGGGGATTTTAAGGCGTCTGGACTACGCCATAGCAAGTCTGCATATTCCCTGTATAGAGCCTCTTTCCCTAGAGGAAAACACAGCTGCCCTGTGTAACGCCATGGAAAATGAATTTGTAAAAATAATAGGACACCCGGGAGACCCTAGGTATCCTATAAATACAGAACAGGTGGTTGCGTCGGCAAAAAGCACAGGTACTCTCCTTGAGCTGAACAACGCCTCCTTCAATCCATCCAACAGCAGAAAGGGCGGCGAGGAGATAACAATAGAAATGCTTAAGGAGTGCAAAAGACAGAATGTCTCCGTAATACTGGGCAGCGATGCACATTATCACACATATATAGGCGATTTTTCATATTGCAAGCCCCTTCTGGATGCCGCCGATTTCCCCGAGGAGCTTATAGTAAACCGCAGTATGGATGCTTGGCAAAAACTGATTTTCGGGTGAGCATATCACCCGAATTTTTTAATTTGCGTTATACTTTCTTAGCGTTGCGCATATATCTTCTATTTCTTCCTCGCTTAATTCATCCAGTCTATCAAGATAATTTTTTATATTATCAATCTCGCTTTGTCTATAACTCTTTGTTCTTTCAGAAGTCTTGAGAAAAAATGTTGTTATGGTGCTTGTAAGAGAACCTATCAAGCCGATACCTACAAGCATCAGAACACAAGCTATAATTCTTCCCATATCGGAAGCAGGTGATATATCTCCATATCCTACGGTCGTTGTTGTAACAAAGCTCCACCATAGCGCATCCTTAAGCTGCATATTTTCTGCAAAACTTATACCTAATGCCCCTAAAATTATAACTAAAAATGTAACTATAAGCATATATTTGAATCCATTTGTATTGAGAAATTCCTTACATCTTTTAAGACCTCTTCCCGTAAAACTTACCAACCTTACAAATTTAGTTAATTTGAACAGTCTGGTAAATCTTATGACTCTTACAAGTCGAAATCCTCTGAAAAGGGAATTAAACGGAAGAATCGCTATTAAATCCATTATATTTGATTTTATGAATGTAATCTTTTTATCTGAAACAATTAATCTGCCCACATAATCCAATATAAATATAATCCAAATAATATAATCCAATATTTTCAGTATGGGAATATTATTTCCTTTCAGTATATCGAATAATGCAATACCAATGGCAATAACGGCAAGTATGCCCATAACTATTTCATGTACAATATTTTCAAATATATTTTCTTTGCTTTTCATGTTTAGCTTACCTTTCAAAATGGGGTAATGTATTAAATTGTTGTTTAGTTTAGTAGAATCGACCCTTCAGTCACATATATCTTAGTCCCAAAATTTTGACGTGACCGACAGCAGCAGGCTGGCTTTGCCGCAGGCTGACTATGCGAAGCATGGTGAAAGGGTCGTTCTAAAGCAAAAAATAAATTCGATACTCGCTTAAACAAAACCCAGCACATCAATTCCATACATTCTGCATTATTGCACATCAATTCCAATAATTATTTTTTTCAGAATAAAGCACGGTATTTCCCACGAAGTCTTCTACCCAGCCTGCATAGCACATATAATCGTTCATTTCCATATAGCAGCTTTGCATTTCGTCAAATGTTGATGCTGAGATAAGCCTGCTAAAACAGCTTCTCAGCTGTGTTCTCAGCATTCTGTTTGCTCTTTTCTGCTCGTCAAGGGACAGCTGTTCATCTCTTTTGCTGCGGTCTGTTTTTGGGTACAGGTATGTTGTAAGTATACCGCTTTCATAAGCCACGGGAGCAAAAGATGAATAATAAGAATCAAATGCGTCTGCCTTGGCGACAGCCTTTGTTACTATATCGATATATTTTTTGTCCTCGTCTGTTTTCGCAAGGCTCGCCCATGCCTTTTTATTTTTTTCCTCAATATCCTTGCGCTTTTCCTCTTTTAAGAAGTCCTCTGTAAGATAATTTTTGGTATCTGCGGAAATTTTTCTTTTCAAATCCGAATTAACCTTACTCATATCTGCATTTTCGGTATTTCCCGCACTTTTGCTTTTATGCTCGGTAATTGTGCCGTATTGATTTATATTACAGTTGATTATTTTTATTTCGGAATTTTTATTAAGCGTCAGAGAAATAGGCTTGTCTACTATATAGAGCTTATTTTCGGTAAGCAGCTTGTTTTTGCCCAGCTTTATGTATGCAAAGCTGCAGCCATCAGCCTTTGTAAATGTATATTTGCCTGAGGCAATATCCTTGCCTACTCTGTATACTCCGTTATAGCCTATATCCTGTTTGTCAAGCTGGGCGCTTGGCGTTGCATGGCAGTTGACAAGCTCCAATGTATTGTATTTACGGGGATATTTGTTTTCCATATAGGGACTTGTTTTAAAGAAAGCGGATTTGTTTTCTTTATCCTCTGCTATTTCAACAATATATTGGTCTGTAAATACTTTTTTTACATTGAAATTTTCCGATGAGGATATAAGGTTCACCTCGGCGGTATCGTCGTTATCGGCAGTAAATACATATACGCCGTAGGGTATATCCTTGCCTGTTTCATATTTTCCCGAAGCGTATACCTTGGGCGTGGCAGTCTGAGTATTTACAGTGGTATCTGCCTGAGTGTAGGCAAATTGTCCAAATGCGCATACAGCGCTTAAAAAAAGAGCGGGTAAAATTTTCTTAATTTTCATAATGTCACCTCATGTATTTTTTTATGTTATAAAAAGCTGCATAACAACAGTTATAAAAATATTTTACAGCGTGTCGATAAAATCGACACGCTTGAAAGAAATGCTTATTGGCATTTCTTTCAGTTATCTGCGGTAGGAACCAGCCGTGTTTTCCGCAATTTAGGCATAAATGCCTAAATTACAGAAAAGTTCCTGTCCTCAGGCGGGCAAAGCTCGCCTTGCGGATTAAAGTCTGCGACGCTTTTTTGCAAGCTGTTCTTTATTTTAATTCGTATTTTCTGCCATAATATTGTTTTTTCGACAGTCTGAATATTTTACTCTAACGGTCTGCAAAAAATCAAATCAGCTTCACATAGAATTTCCTTGTGCGAGGACCGTCAAATTCGCAGAAGTATATGCCCTGCCAAGTGCCGAGAAGAAGTCTCCCCTTGTCTACTATAAGCGTTTCGCTGCACCCTACAAGGGACGATTTCAGATGAGCCGACGAGTTGCCCTCTATATGCCTGAATTCAGGTCTGTCGGGGCAGGTCTTTTCAAGAGCAAATGTCAGATCTCTTGTAACGTCGGGGTCGGCATTTTCGTTTATGGTTATGGCAGCGGTGGTATGTGGAGTGTACACAACGCATAAACCCTCCTGTATTTTAGAGGTCTGGAGGGCGTCGTTTACCATAGATGTAATGTTGTAAAAGCCTTCCTTTCCCGTAGATAAAGTAAAGGAATACAGATTCATATAATAACCTCCTTTGTGCAATAGACTTTATTAATTTAAGTATACCATATATGAAGTTCATTGAAAATTAATAAAGTAAAGTATTTTTGAATATTTCTTAAATTTATAAATTATTTTTCAAAAAATGCTTGCATTATTAAAAAATATATAGTATTATATATGCAAGCAAAGAGGCTTCCCTAGATTGTTTATGTCTATGGAAGCCTTTTCTATACATATTAAAAAATGAAAGGATGGTTATTGTGGTACAGAACGGATTACCCGAAAAGCAGGGACTTTACGACCCGCGCTTTGAGCATGACAACTGCGGCATAGGTTGTATCGTGAATATAAAGGGCAAGAAATCTCACAGGATAGTAAATAACGCCATTGAGATACTCAAAAATCTTACCCACAGAGGCGGCGTAGGCAGCGAGCCCGATACAGGCGACGGCGCAGGCATACTTATACAGATACCGCATACCTTTATGAAAAAGGTGTGTAACAACGAGGGCATAAAGCTGCCAAAGGCAGGAGATTACGGCGTAGGTATGCTTTTCCTCTCTCCCGACCTTGATACAAGGCTCAACAGCATAAGCAAGCTGAAGGCTATTATAGAGGAGGAGGGCATGGAATATCTGGGCATAAGAGAAGTGCCTACTTATGCCAATTGCATAGGAAAGACTGCAAGAGAGGCTATGCCCCGTATAGAGCAGGTATTCATAAAAAAGCCCGAAAATGTGGAAGCGGGTATCGCCTTTGAGAGAAGGCTTTTTGTGGTACTCAAAAGAGCCGAAAAGGAAATACGATACAAGGAAAGAAACGACGAGCATTATACCGAGCGCGACAGCTATTTTTACTTTGCATCTCTTTCCTCAAAGACTATTGTTTACAAGGGTATGCTTACTCCCGACCAGGTATCGCGCTTTTATCTTGACCTTATGGATACGGATATGACCACAGCTATCGCTCTTGTACACAGCCGTTTCTCCACAAACACCTTCCCAAGCTGGGAAAGAGCCCATCCTAACAGATATATAATACACAACGGCGAAATTAATACCATAAGAGGCAATGTCAACTGGACTAACGCCCGTCAGAAAATATTTGAAACGGATATTTTCGGCGACGATATAAGCAAGATTTATCCCGTTATAAACGAGGACGGTTCAGATTCCGCTATGCTGGACAACTATCTCCATACCCTTACGCTTACGGGTATATCAATGCCCCAGGCAGTAATGATGGCGATACCCGAACCATGGGAAAACGATACCTCTATGGATAAGGCAAAGAGAGCCTTCTATGAGTACAACTCTACCTGCGGCGAGCCCTGGGACGGTCCTGCCGCCATAGCCTTTACAGACGGCGAGGTAGTAGGCGCTACTCTTGACAGAAACGGCTTAAGACCCTCAAGATATGTTGTGACCAAGGACGATATGCTTGTGCTTTCCTCAGAGGTAGGCGTTATAAATATAGAGGACGACAACGTTGTCAAAAAGGGCAGACTTGAGCCTGGCAAAATGCTTCTTATAGATACTGTGGCAGGCAGAATTATTTCCGACGAGGAGGTAAAGGCGTCTGTTGCATCCAAGTATCCCTACGAAGACTGGGTAAGAGAAAACCTTATGAACATAGACAACATAAGCGCCAAAGCAAAGCCTATGGAATGGGGCGACCTTGTAAAGAAAATAAAGGAGGAGGCAAGCAAGCACCCCTACGGCGAGATTATGATAAACAGGCTCATAGAGCTTGAAAATCTCTTTGTAAACAAGGAAAACGACTTTAATTCCGACATAGACCTTCTTACGGAGCAAAAGGCATTCGGCTATACCTGGGAGGATATAGACACTACTCTAAAGGGCATTATAGAAAGCGGAACAGACCCCATAGGCGCTATGGGTACGGATACTCCTCTTGCTGTGCTTTCGGATAAACCGCAGCTGCTCTACAATTATTTCAAGCAGCTTTTTGCACAGGTTACAAATCCGCCTATCGACGCCATAAGAGAAGAGGTTGTTACAAGCACGTTCGTATATCTTGGCGGCGAAAGAAATATGCTTGAGCCAAGAGCCAAGGTATGCAAGAGAATAAGGAGCAATACTCCTATACTTACTAATAAGCAAATGGCAGACCTTAAGTCCATAAGCGAAAAGGACTTTAAGGCGGTTACTATACCTATGCTTTATAACATAAAGGAAAAGAACGGACTTGAATCTGCTCTCGACAATCTCTTTGAGGCTGTGGACATAGCCATAGACAACAAGTGCAATATAATAGTGCTTTCAGACAAGGGCGTTGACAAGAACAAGTGTCCTATACCCGCTCTTCTGGCAGGCGCAGGACTTCATCATCATCTTATAAAGACAGGCACAAGAATGAAGGTCAGCATAGTCCTTGAAACAGGCGAGCCAAGAGAGGTACACCACTTTGCCGTGCTTCTGGGCTACGGCGTAAATGCCATTAATCCCTATCTCGTATACAAGACACTTGGGGATATGGCGGATAACGGCTATATTACAAAGTCAGCCGACGAAGCCGTTAAGACCTATATAGACGTTGTAACACACGGTATCGTAAAGATAATGTCCAAAATGGGCATATCTACCATACAGAGCTATCAGGGTGCTCAGATTTTCGAGGCGCTGGGCATAAGCGAGTCTGTTGTAAACCGCTTCTTTACGGGTACGGTTACCAGAATAGGCGGTCTGGAGCTTTCCCATATAGACAAGGAGGCGCAGCTGCGCCATGCCAAGGCATTTGACCCTCTTAAGAAGACAGAGGCTCTTGAGCCTGGCGGCGACTACAAGTGGAGAAGAAACGGCGAATACCATATATTCAATCCCAAGAGCATATATCTTCTGCAAAAGGCGTGCCGCGAGGGCGACTACAAGCTGTTCAAGGAGTTTACGAAGCTACAGAACGACACAAGCAGTCAGCTCTGCACCATAAGAGGACTTCTGGATATAAGACAGGTGGATAAGCCTATAAATATAGACGAGGTAGAGCCTGTGGAGTCTATTGTAAAGCGCTTTAAGACAGGCGCTATGAGCTACGGCTCTATTTCAAAGGAGGCTCACGAGTGTATGGCTATTGCCATGAACAGGCTCGGCGGCAAGTCCAACAGCGGCGAGGGCGGCGAGGAGGCAGAGAGATTCACTCCCGACGCCAACGGCGATTCAAGGCGTTCTGCCATAAAGCAGGTAGCCTCCGGACGCTTTGGCGTAACTATACACTATTTGCAGAACTCAATAGAAATACAGATAAAAATGGCTCAGGGCGCAAAGCCCGGCGAGGGCGGTCATCTGCCCGGCAAGAAGGTCTATCCGTGGATAGCCAAGGCGAGAAATTCAACTCCGGGCGTAGGACTTATTTCTCCTCCGCCTCATCACGATATATATTCCATAGAGGACCTTGCTCAGCTTATACACGACCTTAAAAATGCCAACAGAGATGCCAGAATAAGCGTAAAGCTGGTATCCGAGGCAGGCGTAGGCACAATAGCCGTAGGCGTTGCAAAGGGTCGTGCCGACGTTATACTTGTAAGCGGCTATGACGGCGGCACAGGCGCAGCTCCAAGAACAGGCGTAAGACACGCAGGTCTTCCATGGGAGCTGGGCGTTGCGGAAACTCATCAAGCCCTTCTTATGAACAATCTGAGAAACAGAGTGGTAATAGAGACTGACGGCAAGCTGCTGACGGGACGTGACGTAGCCGTTGCCTGTCTTTTGGGCGCAGAGGAATTCGGCTTTGCCACAGGTCCGCTTATTACAATGGGCTGCGTAATGATGAGGGTATGTAATCTGGATACCTGTCCCGTAGGCGTAGCTACACAGAACCCTGCTTTAAGAGCCAAGTTTACAGGCAAGCCGGAGTATGTGGAGAACTTCATGCGCTTTATAGCTCAGGATTTGAGAGAGTGGATGGCAAAGATAGGCGTAAAAACCATAAACGAGATGATAGGTCACGTTGAAAAGCTCACTCCCAAAAAGCTCAGCCATTGGAAGGCGAAGGAGGTAGACCTTACAAGCATACTCTATCAGCCTAAGATATGCTCAAACGACAGCGAGAGATACTTTAATGTAAAGCAGGATCACGAGCTTGAAAAATGCCTTGATGTAAACGCTCTTGTAAGACTTTGCACTCCCGCTATACAGACAGGCAAGAAAATAAACGCGTCTATGGAGATAACCAATATCAACAGAGTATGCGGAACTATACTTTCAAGCGAGATAACAAAGAAATACGGCGAAAAGGGTCTTAAGGAGGACACAGTAAACCTTACCTTCAAGGGCAGCGCAGGACAGAGCTTCGGCGCATTCCAGACCCACGGCGTAACTATGCGTCTTGAGGGCGACGCCAACGACTATATAGGCAAGGGTCTCTCAGGCGGCAAGATAATAGTTGTGCCGCCAAAGGACAGCACATTTACTCCCGAGGACAATGTAATAATAGGAAATGTCGCCTTTTACGGCGCAGTAAGCGGCGAGGCATATATAAACGGTATGGCAGGCGAGCGCTTCTGCGTAAGGAATTCGGGCATAAGCGCCGTAATAGAGGGCATAGGTCAGCATGGCTGCGAATATATGACAGGCGGCAGAGTTGCCGTACTTGGTAAAACAGGCAGAAACTTCGGCGCAGGTATGTCAGGCGGTATAGCCTATATATACAATGACGGCGGAGATTTTGAAAAGCGCTGCAACAAGGAGCTTATACTTATAGAGGAAATGACTAACGACAAGGATATTGCAGAGCTTAAGAAAATGATAGAAAATCACGTTAAGTACACAGGCTCTGCAAGAGGAAAATATCTCCTTGAACACTTTGACGAGGAAATACATAACTTCGTCAAGGTAATACCAAAGGCATATAAGGAAATGACAGAGGAAATAGAAAGAGCAAAGGCAGTCGGCTTAAGCGATGACGACGCGCTTCTTGACGCATTTATTACGGTAAGCGGCTCTACTATCGTTCCAAGACCCGAAGGGAGTGTTGTAAATGGGTAAGCCAACAGGATTTTTAGAATACGACAGAAGGCTTCCGAAGGACAGAAGTCCCGAAGAAAGAATAAAGGACTGGAATGAGTTCCATACCCATTTTGATATAGAGGAGCTTAAGACTCAGGGCGCAAGATGTATGAACTGCGGCGTACCCTTCTGTCACACAGGCTCTCCCGTAGAGGGCGGCTGTCCTTTGGGCAATCTTATTCCCGAATGGAACGACCTTGTGTACCACGGCAAAATTGAGGAGGCGTATAAGCGCCTTTCAATGACCAGCAATTTCCCCGAGTTTACGGGAAGAGTGTGCCCTGCTCTTTGCGAGGGCTCATGTACACTCGGTATGCACGAACCTGCCGTTACGGTCAAGAACATAGAGGTACACATTATAGACACTATGTTTGCCGAGGGCAAGGTACAGCCCAGAATACCCCAGAAGTCTACGGAAAAGAGAGTTGCCGTTGTAGGCTCAGGTCCTGCGGGACTTGCCTGCGCCGATATTCTCAATCAGCTTGGTCATAAGGTAACCGTATTTGAAAGAAGCGACAGAATAGGCGGACTTCTTATGTACGGCATACCTAATATGAAGCTGGACAAAAAAATAGTGCAAAGGCGTGTGGATATTCTTGAAAAAGAGGGTATCACATTCGTTACAAACACTGAAATAGGCAAGAACTACTCCTCTGCCGCAATTATAAAGGAATTTGACGCCGTTGTGCTCTGCTGCGGCGCTACAAAGCCCAGAGACCTTGTGTGCGAGGGCAGAAACGACGTAAAGGGCATACACTTTGCCGTTGATTTCCTTAAGGCAAATACAAAGAGCCTTCTGGATTCCGATTTGGAGGACAGGCAGTATATAAGCGCAGAGGGTAAGGACGTTATTATAATAGGCGGCGGCGATACGGGTACGGACTGCGTAGGCACGGCTATAAGACACGGCTGCCGCTCCGTCCATCAGATAGAGATAATGCCCGAAGCTCCCGAATGCAGAACGGCGGCAAACCATTGGCCTCAATGGCCTCGTATCAGAAAGACGGATTACGGTCAGGAGGAGGCAATAATGCTTGAGGGAAAAGACCCCAGAGAATACCTTACTACGGTAACTAAGGTTGTTCCCGATGAAAAGGGCAATATAAAAGAGGTGCATACCGTAAAGGTGGAATGGCTCAACGACAAGGGCAGAATGACGCCAAGACCCATAGAGGGCACGGAAAAGGTATGGCAATGCCAGCTTATGCTTCTTGCCATGGGCTTTACAGGTCCGGAGGATACTCTTATAAAGCAGCTTTCTCTTGAAACCGACGCCCGCAGCAATGTAAAGGCTGAATACGGAAAGTATGCTACAAGCCTTAAGGGCGTGTTTGCGGCAGGGGATATGCGAAGAGGACAAAGCCTTGTGGTATGGGCAATACACGAAGGCCGCGAGGCTGCAAAGGCTTGTAATGAATATCTTAATATGAAATAATTTGGAATGATAAAGGAGGCTGTTTTAGCCTCCTTTAATTTGTCACGTTGAATTTTTGTTTAGGTGAATATCGACCCTTCAGTCAACGCAGTTCAATGCCGTATTATTGTAAAGGTTTTGACTGCGTTGACAGCTTCCCTTCTCTGAAGGGACGCCTTAGGTATACGCTTGCCAAATTCGCTTATTTACTTTGAAAGACGATACCTGAGCCATCCACACAACCCCAGCCTCCCCTTCAGAGAGTTCAGCACTTTTGCTATCGCAAAAGCCAGCCACCACAATAACCCCAGCCTCCCCTAGCCTTGCAATAAAACGCAACGAGTTTTATTGCAGGCGTCGGAGGGGAGGGGGACCGCTTGCGGTGGAAGGGTCGATTTATAACATGTGATTTTTGTCGATTTGTACTTTGAATTTAATAAATATCATACATATTAAGCAATTTTGCATAGCCTGCCATAAGCGATACCATTGCATCGGGCATTTCCTCGA
>CANRBC010000031.1 GCA_947628755.1 uncultured Clostridia bacterium
ATGCAACCGATAGCATACACTATCGGCTGCACAAAAATTTTGTTATTTTAATTGTCTACTTGACAGGGTACGGTTCATTTATGAGTAAAAAGGTCATAACACGACAGCTTTATTTGATTTGTGAGTGAATTTTTTGTTTAGCGTAATAAGGCATTATTTTATTTTAAAACGACCCTTCCACCATGCTTCGCATGGTCAGCACTTTGCCTGCGGCAAAGTCAGCCTTCGGCTGTCAGAACTTTTACCTTCGGTAAAAGCGATACTTCGTATCGTCGGATAAATCTTCCGATTCAATTCCGATAAATCTTTCGGTGCAATGTCCCCCTCCTCAGCACTTTTGCTACGCAAAAGCAAACCTACGGTTTGTCGGATAGCTTTCCGATGCAAACCTCCGACGCCCTGACGGGCTAGGGGAGGCTGGAGTTGTGGGGAGGGCTGGCTTTTGCCGCAGGCAAAAGTGCTGAACTTCTTTGAAGGGGAAGCTCAAGATTACGCTTTTTAAAGTTGCTTATTTACTTTTAAAAGCAATACCTGAGCTGTTGCCAATACCCCAGCCTCCCCTAGCCTTGCGATAAAACGCAACGTGTTTTATCGCAAGGCGTCGGAGGGGAGGGGGACCATGCGAAGCATGGTGGAAGGGTCGCGTTATTATACAAAAACAATGTTATATTCCCCTAAACAAAATTCAACGCAGCATTCCTATGTTTTAACTGAACATTTTATCAAAAAAGCCTTTTTTCTTAGTGTTTTTCTCCGTAAGGGTGTCGCCGAACTTCTGCAGAAGCTCTTTCTGACTTTGCTTAAGGTCTGTTGGTACAATAACCTTAAGTGTGACTATAAGATTGCCCCTCATCTTATCATTTCTCACGTTATATGCGCCCTTACCTCTTAATGTTATCTTTGTTTCAGGCTGTGTGCCGGGCTTTATGGTATACTTTTCGTCACCGTCTATTGTAGGTATTGTTATTTCATCGCCAAGCGTTGCCTGTACTATGTTAATTGCCGCCTCGGTGTAGAGGTCGTTGCCCTCTCTCCTGAACTGCTTGCTGGGCATTACGTTTATCTTAATATAGAGGTCGCCGTTAGGACCGCCCTTCTGTCCTGCGCCGCCCATACCGTTTTTGCGTATGGACTGACCGTGCATAATGCCCTTGGGAATGTCTACGGTTATATTTTTCTTGACCTCAACATTTCCTCTGCCGCCGCAATGAGGACATTTTTCCTTTATTATCTTACCCTCGCCGCCGCAGTCGGGACATACTCTCTCCTGTGACATAACGCCAAAGGGCGTTTGCTTTGTTGTCCTTATTCTGCCTGTGCCGCCGCACTTGGGACAGTTTACGGGAGAAGTGCCTTTTTTAGCGCCGCTGCCGCCGCACTCGGAGCAGGTCTCCGATACGGGTATATTTATTTCTTTCTTGCAGCCGAACATGGATTCCTCAAATGTTATAGTCATATTCATCTGCAAATCAGAGCCTCTTGACGGACCGCTTCTGCTTCTTGAACCTCCGCCGAATATATCGCTGAAGCCTCCGCCGAAGCTGCCGAATATATCGCCGAATATGTCGCCCATATCCATGCCGCTGAAGCCCCCTGTAAATCCGCCTGCGCCGCCCATGCCGCCTTCAAAAGCAGCGTGACCGTACTGGTCATAGGCAGCCTTCTTCTGAGGGTCGCTCAGTATTTCGTATGCCTCGTTTATTTCCTTCATTCTCTCCTCGGCGTCGGGCTCTTTGCTTATATCAGGGTGGTATTTCTTTGCCATACGGCGATAGCCTTTTTTTATTTCATCGGCGCCGGCGTTTTTGTCAACGCCGAGCACCTCGTAATAATCCCTTTTGGATGCCATAGTTTCACCTCTTTATGACCGCAGCAAAGAGCCAAAGCCCCAGCCTTGACTCTTTGCGGAAATATCGGAAATTCAATTCCTTAAATATACTTATCAGCCGTCGATTATATCGTCGTTTGCAGCGCCTGCGTTATTTGCCATATCCTCGGGATTTACGCCTGCCGCCTGCGCCTGCTGATACATTCTTGTGGAGAATTCCTGAACAACATTGCTTAATGCCTCGCAGGCAGTCTTTAATGTTGCAACATCGGTTTCACTCATGTTCTCTGCTACAAGACCATCGTTTACCTTCTTAAGGTTCTCTACCTCGGCTTCTATTTTTGCCTTGTCCTCGGCGCTTATCTTGTCGCCTAAGTCCTTAATGAGCTTTTCTGTCTGGAATACAAGAGAATCGGCTTCGTTCTTGGTATCTACGGCTTCTTTTCTCTTTGCGTCCTGCTCGGCATACTGCTCGGCTTCCTTAACTGCTCTGTCGATTTCCTCATCGCTTAAGTTAGTGCTTGAGGTAATAGTGATGTTCTGCTCCTTGCCTGTGCCAAGGTCCTTTGCGCTGACTTTTGTAATACCGTTGGCGTCAATATCGAAGGATACCTCTATCTGAGGGATACCTCTGGGAGCAGGAGCGATACCGTCAAGACGGAAACGTCCTAAACTCTTGTTATCTCTTGCCATAGGTCTTTCGCCCTGTACTACATTTATATCAACAGCAGTCTGATTATCCTCATAGGTAGAGAATATCTGCTTCTTGTTGGTAGGTATAGTTGTGTTTCTGGGGATAAGAGCGGTAGCGACGCCGCCTGCAGTCTCTATGCCGAGAGTAAGAGGAGTTACGTCAAGAAGAAGTATGCTTCCTGCGCCCTCGTCGCCTGCCAATGTACCGCCCTGTATTGCAGCGCCTATTGCAACACATTCGTCGGGATTGATACCCTTGAACGGATCCTTGCCTGTAATCTTCTTTACCTCGTCCTGTACTGCAGGGATTCTTGTAGAACCGCCTACAAGGAGAACCTTGGTAAGCTCGTCGGCTGTAATATCGGCGTCCTTAAGAGCTGTCTGAACAGGACCTAAAGTAGCCTCTACAAGGTCTGCCGTAAGCTCGTTGAACTTAGCTCTTGTAAGAGTAACGTCCATGTGCTTAGGACCGTCTGCGCCAACAGTAATGTAAGGTATATTGATATTTGAGGTAGTTGCTGAAGAAAGCTCCTTCTTAGACTTTTCGGCAGCCTCCTTTAATCTCTGCATAGCCATCTTGTCGGAAGAAAGGTCAATACCCTCCTTAGCCTTGAAGTCCTTTACAAGATAGTCGATTATTCTCTGGTCAAAGTCGTCGCCGCCAAGGTGGTTGTTTCCGCTTGTGGCAAGAACCTCGATAGAGCCGTCGCCAATATCTATTATGGATACATCAAATGTACCGCCGCCAAGGTCGTATACCATTATCTTCTGCTCCTGCTCGTTGTCAAGACCGTAAGCAAGGGCTGCAGCCGTAGGCTCGTTTATTATTCTCTTTACATCAAGACCTGCAATCTTGCCTGCGTCCTTTGTAGCCTGTCTCTGAGCGTCGGTAAAGTAAGCGGGAACTGTAATAACAGCCTCGGTAACGCTTTCACCGATATAGCCCTCTGCATCCTTTTTGAGCTTCTGGAGTATCATGGCAGAAATTTCCTGTGGAGAATACTTCTTGCCGTCGTTTTCAAACTTGTAGTCCTCGCCCATGTGTCTCTTTATAGAGATAACCGTACCGTCTACATTGGTAACAGCCTGACGCTTTGCAGTTTCGCCTACAAGTCTTTCGCCGCTTTTGGTAAAGCCTACGATAGAGGGTGTAGTTCTCTCGCCCTCGGCGTTGGCTATAACTGTAGGCTGACCGCCCTCCATAACAGCTACACATGAATTTGTTGTTCCTAAATCAATACCTATAATTTTTCCCATTTGTCATCTCTCCTTATAAATTAAATTCTATTATTCATATTAATTGGCAACCTTGACCATGCTTGGTCTGATTACCTTATCTCCATGCTTATAGCCTTTCTGAAATACTTCAACAACAACGTTGTCGTCGCAGCCTTCATCATCTATATGCATAACCGCCGCATGAACATTGGGGTCAAAGGGCTCGCCCTCGGCTGGTATCTCCTCGACGCCCATACTCTGCAGCACCTCTATAAACTGCTTGAGTATCATTTCGATACCCTTATATGTGCTGCTTTCCTTGTCCTCAGACATATTTACCGCTCTTTCAAAATTGTCTAAAACGGGAAGTATCTTTTCAACGGTATCTCTTACGCCGTTGTTGTACATACCCAGCTTTTCGGAATTCGTCCTCTTGCGGAAATTTTCAAATTCGGCAAGCTGTCTGAGCCATTTATCATAGTTTTCCTTTGCGAGAGCCTCGGCCTTTTCCAGCTTCTGCTCAAGAGTTTCCTCCAAGGGCTCTTGAGGCTCTTCTGTCGGTTCGTCAGCCTTGTCGGCGGCTTCGGCAGTCTCCTCCGATACCTCTTCGGAAACCTCCTCGGCAGCCTCCTTTGGCTTTACCCGACTATCATTATCTTTTTCCATAATTTCCTCTTTATTCATCATAACCTCCATCCTTACCATCGACAAAAGCGCCTATTACATTGTCCAGCTTTTTGACAATTTCATTTAGCACCGATACTGTCTGACTGTAATTCATTCTTGTAGGACCTATGATACCTATTTTTCCGACGGAATTTTTGCCGAAACGGTAATTAGCCCTGACTATACTGCAATCTCTCAGCTCCTCCATATTGTTTTCGCCGCCGATAATTATCTGTATTTTATCGGCTGATGTATCATCACCCTCACCTAAAAGGGTTATGAGCATATCCTTTTCCTCAAGTGTCTGGAAAATATTCTTTGCCTTTGCCACATCGCTGAATTCGGGAAAGCCCAGAAGATTTCTGACGCCGCTTGTATAAACGTGTACGTCCTCCTGCTGCTGTATCGTGGAAATAACTGCCTTGAATACCTTTGTTATAAAATCGCTGTAAGACGTGTATTTTTCCACGAGCCTTGCGACATCGCCGCTTTTTATATCCTCTATTGAGCGATCCTTTATAAGGCTGTTTATCTCGGCAGAAATATTATTGAGCTTATCCGTATCGGGAATATTGCGGCTTCTTATTATATGATTTTTGATGGACTTGTTATCCAGCACAACAACTGCGGCAGCCTCATCCCTGTCTACGGGAATAAGCTGAACGTGTCTTATACTGACCTTCTTGCTTCTCGGCTCGGTCACGACAGTGGTATAGCTTGTAAGCATAGCGAGGGCTTTTGCAGTCTGCTCCATCATATATTCTATCCTGTTTACATTAAAGGATATTGCATTTTTAAGAAAATCGACTTCCTCGCTTGAAAGCTCTCTGGACTGCATAAGATTGTCTACATAAAGTCTGTAACCCTTTTGGGAGGGAACTCTGCCTGCCGATGTGTGGGGCTGCTCTATAAAGCCAAGCTCCTCCAAATCACTCATTTCATTTCTGATAGTGGCGGGAGATATACCCAAATCGTATTTCCTTGCTATTGTACGAGAGCCGATAGGCTCTGCCGTGGCAATGTAGTCCGTGATAATAGCCTCAAGTATTCTTATCTTTCTGTCGTTGAGCTTCATAATATCACTTCTCTTTCTGTTAGCACTCATTTTGGTCGAGTGCTAACTGTAAGTATAATATACCATAGCCGTTAAACTTTGTCAATAGTTTTTAATAAATTTTTTTACAAGTTTTAAAAAATACTTTGATAGTGCTGCTTTGCCGTACTGTTTTATGAAAAAATAATAGGTTTTATGCTTATATACCCTTATATATGTATTGTCGTCTTTGATTTTTGCCGCCATATAAGGCGCAAATTAATCCATTATTCCCATACTACTTGACTTTATCCATAATTTGTTATATACTTTGATTATCAAAATAAATTTTCAAGGAGGTATCGCAGCTATGGAAAACACAGCTAATACATTAAACAGGCTTATAAGCGGTGCCTTTAATGATATTACCAGAGTAGAGCAGAATTCCATAAGAGAGAGCGGCTTTGACGACGTTTCAGTAAATGAGGCACATACAGTTGATGCCATCGGTCTGTATGTGCCTAAAACTATGTCTGCAGTCGCTCAGAAGCTGGAGATAACAATGGGTACTCTGACTGTATCCATTAATCATCTTGTGAAAAAGGGCTATGTCAGCAAAAAGCGCAGCGAGACCGATAAGCGCGCCTATATGCTCAGTCTTACCGAAAAGGGCAAGGCTCTTTTCAGGGCTCATCAGAAATTTCATTTTGAGCTGGTCAGGTCGCTTATAGTGGATTTGTCCGACTATGAGGCGGATATGTTCATAGAGGCTCTTTCAAGCCTTAATCAATATCTTAGCGATAAGCTGAAATTTGTAAATTAAAAGGAGAAAGCTATGATAAACACAGGCATTACAGCTGTGGAAGGCTATGTACCCGAAAAAGTGGTGACAAATGACGATTTAAGCCGCATTGTAGACACCAGCGACGAGTGGATAACCTCGCGCACGGGTATTAAAAGGCGTCATCTTTCCACAGGTGAGAACACTTCGCAGTTCTGTATCAATATAGGAAAAAAGCTGCTTGAGAAAACAGGCACGGCTGCAGAGGATATAGACATTATAATAGTTGCTACAATTACTCCCGACTATGCTACGCCAAGCGTGTCCTGCCAGGTGCAGACGGCTCTTGGCTGCGTAAACGCCTTTGCCTTTGACATAAGCGCCGCCTGCAGCGGCTTTGTGTACTCTCTGGGCATAGCGGATAAGTTCATTAAATCAGGTCAGTACAAAAAGGCTCTTGTATTCGGCGCAGAGACCCTTTCCAAAATAACGGACTGGACAGACAGGAATACCTGTGTGCTTTTCGGCGACGGCGGAGGAGGCGCTCTCCTTGAGCCTGTGGAAAAGGGCGGCATAATAGCCGAGGACCTTCACGCAAGAGGCGATGACGTTTCTCTTACAGGCAGACACCATGTAGTAGAAAATATGGTGTGCAAGAATGTGGAAAAGGGTCATCCCTACCTTATAATGGACGGAAGAGCAATATTCAACTTTGCAACGAGAGTTGTTCCCCAAAGCGTAAATGATATTCTTGAAAAAACGGGGCTTACACTTGAGGACATCAAGTACATAGTACCTCATCAGGCAAATTCAAGGATAATAGATATAGTCGCAAGAAGGCTTAAGACAGATATAGATAAGTTCTATATAAATGTAGAGGAATACGGCAATACCTCCGCAGCAAGCATACCGATTGCTCTGAGCGAAATGAGCGCAAAGGGTCTGCTTGAAAAGGGCGATAGAATAATAATAACAGGCTTCGGCGCAGGTCTTACCTGGGGCAGTATGCTTATAGAGTGGTAATAATGAAAGGTTATAGGTGAAACAAAATGAAATCAAGAATTTGTGAAATGCTGAATATCAAATACCCCATCTTTCAAGGCGCTATGGCGTGGATAGCAGACGCCAGCCTTGCTTCAGCCGTATCAAACGCAGGGGGCTTAGGCATTATTGCCGCAGGCAACGCTCCTGCCGATATAGTCAGAGAACAGATAAGGAAGTGCAAGCAGCTTACGGACAAGCCTTTCGGCGTTAATATAATGCTTCTTTCTCCCTTTGTAGAGGATATAGTTGACCTTGTATGCGAAGAGGGAGTAAAGGTAGTTACCACAGGCGCAGGCAATCCCTCCAAGTATATGGAAAAATTCAAGGAAAACGGCATAAGCCTTATACCCGTTGTCCCAAGTGTTGCCCAGGCAAAGAAAATGGAAAAGATAGGCGCAAGCGCCGTTATAGCCGAGGGTATGGAATCAGGAGGACATATAGGCAAGCTGACTACTATGGCTCTTGTGCCCCAGGTAGTAGACGCAGTTTCAATACCCGTGCTTGCGGCAGGCGGTATTGCAGACGGCAGAGGCATGGCGGCAGGCTTTATGCTCGGAGCAGAGGGTGTGCAGATAGGCACACGCTTCCTTGTGGCTCATGAGTGTACCGTTCATCAGAATTACAAGAACAAGATACTTAAGGCTAACGATATTGCCACCGTAATAACAGGCAATATAACGGGACATCCCGTAAGAGTTCTTAAGAACAAGCTCACAGCGGCTTTCCTTAAAATAGAAAAGGAAGAAACGGGCAAGGATGAGCCCGATTTGGCTCGTCTTGACGCTCTTGGCACAGGAGCGCTCCAGAAGGCTGTTATACAGGGCGATATGGACAACGGCTCTATTATGAGCGGTCAGATAGCGGGTATGGTCAGCAAGGAGCAAAGCTGCAAGGAGATAATAGAGGAAATAATGGGCGAGTTTGAAGCCCTTGTAAAGTAGGAGGGCATTATGAAAACAGCTTTTATATTCAGTGGACAAGGCGCTCAGTATGCCGGCATGGGCAAGGAGCTATACGATAATTTTGAGTGTGTGAAAAATACATTTGATTCAGCAGACAAGGCGCTAGGCTTTAAAATAACGGATATTTGCTTTAACGAGGACGAAAGGCTTAATGAAACGGAGTATACACAGCCTGCTCTTCTCACAATGAGTACAGCCCTATGCAGACTTATGGAGGAAAAGGGTCTTAAGGCGGATTATGTTGCAGGCTTAAGCCTTGGAGAATATTCTGCTCATGTTGCAAGCGGAACATTTGACTTCGAGGAGGCGGTTCAGCTTGTAAGAAAAAGAGGCAGATTCATGACAGAGGCAGTTCCCGCAGGGCAGGGCGCTATGTGCGCTGTTCTCAGCCTTGGCGAGGATAAAATACAGGAAGCCTGCGACGAGGTAAAGGAAATAGGCAGATGTATGATAGCCAATTACAACTGCCCGGGACAGATAGCAGTTGCAGGAGATAAGGCGGCAGTTGAAAAGGCGGCAGAGCTTGTTCTGGAAAAGGGCGCTAAAAGGGCGGTAATGCTCAATGTAAGTGGACCTTTCCATACATCTCTTTTAAAGCCCGCTTCCGATAAGCTGGGCGAGGAGCTTAAGCATATTGCCATACACGATATGAAAATACCCGTTGTCACAAACCTTACCGCAGAGGTGGTAAAGGATAAGTCACAGGTAGCCGAAATACTTACAAAGCAGGTAATGAGCTCTGTAAAGTGGGACCAGTCAGTAAGAAATATGATAGCCGACGGCGTGGATACCTTTGTTGAAATGGGACCGGGAAGAACTCTTTCCTCCTTTGTAAAGAAAATTGCGAAAGAGGTCGGAGCAGAGGTAAGCATTTATAATGTAGAGGATATTAAAACACTTGAAAAGACTTGCGGAGGTTTAGGATTATAATGAAGGATAAAACGGTAATAGTAACAGGCGGCGCAAAGGGAATAGGCAGAGCCGTTGCCCTTGCCTTTGCAAAGGAGGGCGCAAATATTGTGCTGAATTACAGAAGCACATCTCCCGACAGCGTTAAGGCGGAAATAGAGGCTATGGGCGTTAAGTGTCTTACCTATAAAGCCGATATAAGCAAATTTGACGAGGCTGCCGCTCTTGTAGAGGCTGCCGTAAAGGAATTCGGCAGTATAGACGTGCTTGTGAACAATGCGGGAATTACAAAGGATACTCTCATTATGCGTATGAGCGAGGAGGACTTTGATAGTGTAATAGAAACCAACCTTAAGGGCTGCTTCAATATGATAAGGCATTGTACAAAGCCTATGATGAAGCAGAGAAAGGGCGCTATTATAAATATGAGCTCCGTTATAGGCGTAGCGGGAAATGTAGGTCAGGTAAACTACGCTGCCAGCAAAGCAGGCATACTTGGTATAACCTATTCTGTTGCAAAGGAGCTTGCATCAAGAAATATTACCTGCAACGCCATTGCTCCCGGCATGATAGCTACGGATATGACGGATGTATTGAGCGATAAGATGAAGGAACAGATATTGTCTGCGATACCTCTCAAGCGCTTCGGTCAGCCGGAGGAAATAGCAGAAGCCGCAGTATTCTTAGCAAAGTCCCCCTATATTACGGGACAGGTGCTGAGAGTTGACGGCGGTATGGTCATAGGTTAAGGAGGAATAACTATGGAACACAGAGTTGTAATTACGGGTATAGGCGCTATTACGCCTATTGGCAACAATACTGCTGATTTCTGGGACAGTCTTAAAAACGGAAGAAGCGGTGTGGACATTATTTCAAAATTCGACGTTACTGACTGTAAGGTAAAGTGCGCGGCAGAGGTAAAGGACTTTGACCCGACAACGGTAGTGGACAGAAAAGAGGTCAAGAGAAACGACCTTTTCAGTATATACGCTATGGCAGCCGCCGACGAGGCAGTCAATATGAGCGGCATTGATATGGATAGTATAGACAAGCACCGTCTCGGCGTTATAGTAAGCTCCGGTATAGGCGGCATCACCACTATTCAGGCACAGTCTACCAAAATGGCGTTAAAGGGAATGTCAAGAATAGCTCCGCTGTTTATACCTATGGCTATAAGCAATATGGCGGCGGGAAATATCGCCATTCGCTTTGGCGCAAGAGGAACCTGTCTTGACGTTGTAACGGCTTGCGCTTCAAGCACTCATTCCATAGGCGAGGCTTTCAGAAATATAAAGCACGGCTACAGCGACTATATTATAGCAGGCGGCTCAGAGGCTGCGGTATGCGAGCTGGGTATAGGCGGCTTTGCCGCTCTTACGGCTCTTTCCACAAGCGAAGACCCTAAAAGAGCTTCTATTCCTTTCGACAAGGAAAGAAACGGCTTTGTAATGGGCGAGGGCGCAGGCATAGTATTTATGGAGAGCCTTGAAAGCGCAAAGGCGAGAGGCGCAGAAATACTTGCGGAAATAGTAGGCTACGGCTCTACCTGCGACGCATATCATATCACAAGTCCTCTGCCCGACGGCGACGGCGCTTGCAAGGCTATGGAAGCAGCTATGGAAGAGGCGGGTATAGACAAGAAGGAAATCGGCTATATAAATGCTCACGGTACTTCCACACATATTAACGACGCTTCCGAAACACTTGCCATAAAGAAGGCATTCGGCGAGTATGCCAAGGATATAAACATAAGCTCCACCAAGTCCATGACAGGTCACCTTTTAGGCGCAACAGGCGGCGTAGAGGCTGTTGCCACAGTTCTTGCGTTAAGGAACGGCTTTGTTCCGCCTACGGCTAACTATAAGGTATTCGACGAGGAATGCGACCTTAACATAACACCGAACACAGGCGTTGCCAGAGATATTAAGTATGCTCTGAGCAATACTCTCGGCTTCGGCGGACATAACGGAGTGCTTTGTCTTAAGAAATGGGAGGAATAATATATGCTCGATATAAAACAAATAATGGAAATACTTCCTCACAGATACCCCTTTTTGCTTATAGATAAGGTACTTGAAATAGAGGAGGGCAAAAAATGCGTTGCCATGAAAAACGTAACAATGAACGAGCCCTTCTTTCAAGGACATTTTCCCCAAGAGCCTGTTATGCCGGGTGTGCTTATAATAGAAGCTCTTGCTCAGACGGGAGCAGTAGCAATGCTTTCCATGGAGGAGTTCAGAGGAAAGATAGCATTCTTCGGCGGTATAGACAAGGCTAAGTTCAGAGGTATGGTAAAGCCCGGAGATACCCTCCGTCTTGAGGTGGAAATGATAAAGCTCAAGAGAAATGCAGGTATAGGCAAGGGTATTGCCTATGTGGGAGATAAGAAGGTTGCCGAAGGCGAGCTTACATTTATGATTGGCTGATGAGGTACTGATATGAAATTACTTGACAATATAAAGAATATTCCGGACAAAATAAGCGTAGATACCCTAAAGGAAAGAGCGGTTGCTATTAAAAACGCTATTCCCAAACCTACCGCAAGGAAAGAGAAAAAGGAAGAAAAGAAAGAGGAGATACCCTCAGATTCCTTAAAATGTCCCTCCTGTGAAAAGATTATAGAGAAAAAGGCTCTCGGCAAGCTGAAAATATGTCCCGAATGCGGCAAGCTCTTCAGAATGAACGCCAAGGACAGAATAAAAATCATTGCCGATAAGGACAGCTTTAAGGAAATGGATATAAATATGGAGGCGGACAATCCTCTTAACTTCCCCGATTATTCTGCCAAGATAAAGGGCTTGCAGGAAAAGACGGGACTTAAGGACGCAGTAAAGACGGGTATATGTACAATAGGCGGCTATAAGTGTCTTATAGGCGTTATGGACAGCGGCTTTATGATGGGCTCTATGGGCTCTGTCGTAGGTGAAAAGCTGACAAGGCTATTTGAATACGGCACTGAGCATAAGCTCCCCGTTGTTATATTCACCTGCTCCGGCGGCGCAAGAATGCAGGAGGGCATAGTTTCCCTTATGCAGATGGCAAAGGTAAGCGCTGCCGTTGCCAAGCATTCCGAGGCAGGTCAGCTTTATGTAACTGTGCTTACAGACCCTACAACAGGCGGCGTAACGGCTTCATTTGCAATGCTTGGCGATATTATACTTGCAGAGCCTAAGACACTTATAGGCTTCGCAGGCAGACGAGTTATAGAACAGACCATAAAGCAGAAGCTGCCCGACGAATTCCAGACCTCCGAGTTTTTACTGGAGCACGGCTTTGTAGACGCTATCGTGGAGAGAGAAAAGCTCCAGGATACCCTTGCTACTATTCTGAAGCTGCATAACTGCAAAAAGGAGGTTGAGGAATAATGCCTGCTTATGATAATGTAAGAATTGCAAGAAAGATAACAAGACCTACGGCTCTTGACTATATAGAGCATATTTTTGAGGATTTCGTTGAGCTTCACGGCGACAGAAATTTTAGAGATGACAAGGCTGTCGTAGGCGGTATTGCCTCCTTAAACGGTATTCCCGTTACGGTGCTGGGAGTACAAAAGGGCAAGACTATGGAGGAAAATATAGAGAGGAATTTCGGTCAGCCTCATCCCGAAGGATACAGAAAGGCTTTGCGCCTTATGTACCAGGCTGAGAAATTTCACAGACCTATTATAAATTTTATAAACACAAGCGGCGCGTATCCTGGACTTGGCGCAGAGGAAAGAGGACAGGGCGAGGCAATAGCCAGAAATCTTATGGTCATGGCAAACCTTAAGACGCCTACTATCTCCGTTATAATAGGAGAGGGCGGAAGCGGCGGCGCTCTTGCCCTTGCAGTTACGGACAGAGTATGGATGCTTGAAAATTCCGTGTATGCAGTGCTTTCTCCCGAGGGCTTTGCAAGTATACTCTGGAAGGACGCCAAAAGAGCAGAAGAGGCTGCCGACCTTATGAAGATAACAGCGGCAGACCTTCTGGAAATGGGTATTATAGAAAAGGTCATAAAGGAGGTTGACGGCGGTTGTCAGAACGACTTCGGCTTTACCGCCAATCTTATGAAGGCTAAGCTGGAAACAGAGCTTGAAATACTTATGTCTAAGGACATCGATACGCTTCTTAAGGAAAGATACGATAGATTCAGAGGCTTTGGCGTGTTTAAAGAATAGTAAAGTAAAATGGGACTGTCAACGACAGTCCCATTACTGCGTGTCGATAAAATCGACACGCTTGAAAGAAATGCTTATTGGCATTTCTTTCAGTTAGCTAAGGTAGGAACCAGCCGTGTTTACTGATATTTTGACAAGTGTGCAAAATATCAGTAAAGTTCCTGTCCTCGGAGGAAGTGAATTCCTCCTGCGGATTAAAGTCTGCGACGCTTTTTTGCAAACTGTTCTTTACTTGAAATTCATATTTCCTATCAAAATGTTGTTTTTTCGACAGTCCCATTAGTATATCATATTCTTAATTATTTCTTCTGTTGCCTGCGCCTATAATAGCCAGCAGTCTTAAAAGCTGGAGTACAGATGCGGCTGCGGCTGCTACATAAGTAAGAGCGGCTGCCGTAAGCACCTTTCTTGCCTCTTGATTTTCGCTGCCTGTAAGATAGCCGTATTCGTCAAGCATCTTAAGGGCTCTTGCGGAAGCGTTGAACTCTACGGGTAGAGTTATTACCTGGAAAAATACTACTGCTGAGAAAAGCAGCGCACCTAATATTGCAAGGGTATAGCTCTGAATAAAGCCGGCAAGTATTATGCCTAATATAAACAAGGGCATTGCTATTCTTCCGCTGAAGTTTACAACGGGGAATATAGCGGAGCGCATGGCAAGGGGTACATAACCCTTGGCGTGCTGTATGGCGTGACCCGTTTCATGAGCCGCTACACCCAAGGCGGAAACACTTCGTGAGCCGTATACCGGCTGAGAAAGGTTTATGACCTTTTTGGTAGGGTCGTAATGGTCTGTAAGAGAGCCGGATATTGCCTGTACCTTTACATCGGTAATGCCGTTCTGTCTTAAAAGCATTTCAGCTACCTCTGCTCCCGTGTAGCCTCTTGAGTTTGCTTTTTTTGAATATTTGTTGAAGGTAGAGGTAACGTTTCCCTGTATTATCATTGTAGCTATACCTACAACTATTACAAGAAAGAACAAAATTGTGTTTGCCCCTCCTCCTGCCATATAAGGATAACCGTAATACATAATTTTTTCCTCCTTTTTATTTCAGTTTTATTTTAATATGCTGCCTTTTACAATGCTGTGACCGCGCATATAGTCGGCAGTATTCATTTTCTTTCCGCCTTTTGCCTGTATTTCCCGTATAATAAGCGCTCCGTCACCGGTTTTGACAGTAAATCCCTTTTTACTGTCCACATCTATTATTTCACCGAAGCTGCCCTTGTCTCCCTTTGTAACGTCGGCTGCATATATTTTAAGCACCTCATCATTAAGAGTGGTATATGCTCCGGGCACGGGATTGAAGCCTCTTATTTTATTGCGTATTTCCTCGGCAGGTCTGCTCCAATCTATTTTGCCCATTTCCTTTTTAATTATATGGGCGTAGGTAGAAAGGCTGTCGTCCTGCTTTTCCGCTTTTACAGTACCTTTTTCTATTAAATCCAGAGCCTCTGTAAGAGCGGCTGCTCCTATTGGCGCCATTTTGTCGTGAAGCGTGCCGTAGGTGTCGTCGGGAGTTATTTCCACCTCTTTTTTGAGTATCATATCCCCTGTGTCAAGTCCCTTTTCCATATACATAATGGTAACGCCTGTCTTTGTCCTTCCGTCGAGTATGCTCTGCTGTATGGGAGCTGCGCCTCTGTATTCCGGCAAAAGCGAGCCGTGTACATTTATACAGCCGTGCTTCGGGATATTGAGTATCCTCTCCGAAAGTATCTGACCATAAGCAACCGCTACAAATACATCTGCCTTTATTGTTTCCAGAAAGGCGGTAAATTCCTCGTCCTTTATCCTTTCCGGCTGATATACGGGAATTCCGCTTTCCTCCGCAGCTATTTTAACGGGAGTGGGCTGAAGCCTTTTGCCTCTGCCCTTGGGTCTGTCAGGCTGGCTTATGACCGCCATGACATTATGCTTTTGTATAAGAGCCTTAAGTGTAGGCACGGCAAAGTCGGGAGTTCCTAAAAAAACCACATCCATATTATTCCTCTTCTTCCTCCTCTTCCGCATCCATGAGCTCGCCCTCTACAAGGTCTGTATAGAGTATTCCCTCAAGATGGTCCAGCTCATGGCATATAGCTCTTGCCATAAGCTCCTCGCCCTCTATTATAACAGTCTCGCCGTCACGGTTCAATGCCTGTACCTTTACATAATTGGGTCTTGTGACCTGTCCCATTTTGCCGGGTACGGAAAGACAGCCTTCATTTCCCGTCTGTGAGCCTGAGCTTTCAAGTATAACGGGGTTTATAAATTCAAAAAGCCCCTCGCCTATATCTATTACCACTATTCTCTTGAGCATTCCCACCTGAGGCGCTGCCAGACCTACGCCGTTTGACTCATACATAGTATCTGCCAAATCGTCCAGAAGCTCTGTTATCTTAGGCGTGATCTCCTTTACCTCTTTGCATTTTTTTCTCAGTATAGGCTCATTCTGTTCTCTGACCATTCGTATTGCCATATTACTGCCTCCTAAAAAATATAGCTGGGATTCAGATATAATCCCACGTTTATTTTGTCCGTATTTATCTGCTCTGACAGCTTATCAAGGCAGAAAAGCACGTAATTTCGTATTTTATCCTCGTTTTCACACTTTACGGTTATCTGCCAGCGGTATACGTTGTTTATCTTGGAAATGACCGCAGGCGTAGGTCCTAAGCGTGTAAACATATTATTCTTGTTATAGCGTTTCATTATTTCCGCAAGCCTAGAAATAGTCTGCCTTAATATATATTCGTTTTCTCCCGTCATCATAACAAGGAAAATGTTAGTAAACGGCGGATAATCCATGTTTTTGCGGAATATTATCTCCTCGTTGTAAAAGCCCTTGTAATCCCCTAGGGCGGCATAGCGTATGCTGTAATTGTCGGGAGAGTAGGTCTGTATATATACAGTTCCCTCCTTGTCGGCTCTGCCGGCTCTTCCGGAGACCTGAGATACAAGCTGATATGTGTTTTCACCGCTTCTGTAATCTCCTATATTAAGGGATAAATCGGCAGCCATTACGCCTACTAAAGTGACATTGGGAAAGTCCAGTCCCTTTGCTATCATCTGTGTGCCTATGAGAATATCTGCCTTTCCCCTTCTGAAATCCTCCAGTATCATACGGTGACTGTTCTTTTTGCGGGTGGTATCCATGTCCATTCTCAGCACTCTTGCTTCGGGGAAAAGCCTTAATACCTCCTGCTCTATTTTCTCCGTACCTGCGCCGAAGTATTTGATATACTGAGAACCGCATTGGGGACATAGGGCAGGTACATTTATGCTCTTTCCGCAGTAGTGACAGGACAGCTTGTTTATTCCCTTGTGATATGTATAGCTTACATTACAGTTATCGCAGGTCATTACATATCCGCATCTTCGGCAGGATACAAATGTGGAGTGTCCTCTCCTGTTGAGGAAGAGTATGGTCTGTCTTTTGTTTTCAAGGTTTTCGGCTATGGCGTTTTTCAGCTCTGTACTGAAAACGGAAAAATTCTTTTTTGCAATTTCCTTACGCATATCCACTATATGGATATTGGGAAATGTGTTGTTTACTCTGCGCTTAAGCTCTATAAGCTCGTATTCTCCCTTCTGAGCCTTATAATAGCTTGTAAGAGAGGGGGTAGCGCTTCCAAGCACCAAAGAGCAGCCGTAAAGCTCCATTAGTTTTACGGCAATTTCCCTTGCGTCGTACTTGGGCGACTGTATATCGGATTTATATGTGGACTCGTGCTCCTCGTCTATTATAATTATGCCGATATTTTCAAAAGGAGTGAATACGGCGGAGCGAGGTCCTATCATTACAGATATTTCCTTTCGCCTTGCCCGTGTCCATTGGTCGTATCTCTCACCGTCGGAAAGTCTTGAATGAGTCACCGCCACCTTACTGCCGAAGCGTGATACGAAGCGCTCTACCGTCTGCTGGGTAAGAGAAATCTCAGGCACAAGAACTATTGCCTCCTTGCCCTGTGAAAGCACCTTTTCAATGGCGCGTATATATATTTCGGTCTTGCCGCTGCCTGTTACTCCATGTATAAGCAGAGGCTTCTTATCATTACTGTCTATATCGGAAAAAATCCTGTAGACTGCCGCCGCCTGTTCCTCGGTAAGCACGGGAGGTTTTGTCCTCTCCACAAGGGCAGAGTTGAAATTGCCTCTGTATTCCTGTACGTATACCTTCACAAGCACGCCCTTTTTTATAAGGGCGTTTATAGGAGAATCGTCTACATCCAGAAGCGTCTTAATATGGCTGACGGGTATTTCGTCGCCGTTTAAAAGCACCTCAAGCACTCTTTTTTGTCTTGTGTCCTTTTTAAGTACCTTTATTATTTCCTCGTTTAAGCCTTCGTTATCATTGTTGAGCCTTACGCAGGCAAAGCTCTTTTCGTTTACCTTTTTAGGCACTATACATCTGAAACAGCTGCCAAAGGTGGTGTAATACTTTTCCTTCATCCAGCCAGCAAGCTCAATCCTTTTGGGACTTATTACAGGATATTCCTCACATATACTGCTTATATCCTTTATAAGAGAAGCGTCTATATCCGCCTTGTCTGTAAAGCCTACGACATAGCCCTCGGTAGGTCTGTTACCCTTGCCAAAGGGTACTGTCACCCTCATGCCGACCTCGACATTAAGTCCCTCCGGTATTCTGTAATGAAATATGTGGTCTATATTCCTGTGACTTATAGATATTATTACAACGGCATATTTCATATATTATCCTTCCCTCGGTAAATATTATTCCTCGGATATTATTTCCTCCAAATCGTCGTCAACTATTTCGACAACATCGTCCTCCACAATATCGTTTTCGGAAGCACCCTCTGCTTCGGTCTCCTCCTCAACGCCTTCTTCTACTATATCTATATCTATATCTATATCCTCGCTGTCCTCTTCGGCTTCCTCAACTGCGATATTTTCATTTAATTCCTTCTTTATTTCTTCCTTATCCTTTTCCTTATCCTTGTCCTTTTCCTTTACGACGGGCTTAAGCACAGTACCCTGTCCCTCGGGAACTATCTTTATCTTGCCTTCTCTTATTTCCTCAACGGCTGTTGATACAGGCTTGTTTTCCATAGGGTCTTCTATCATAGGCTCGTCGCCGTCTATTATCTGCCTTGCTCTCTTGGCAGCGGCTATTACAATGGTATAGCGGCTTGTAACGTGCTCCTGTGAATCCTTGTTCATAATATCCATAAGTTCTGCATAGGATGGTTTTAACATTTTAAATTTCTCCTTTAAATTTATTGATTATATTTCTGTTGTTTATTGCCTTTGCCTTCTCCGAGGAAATTATAGCCTTTAGCTTTTCCACAGTGTCCTCGACGCTGTCGTTAATCACTATGTAGTCGTAGGCGCTTATATATTCCACTTCCTCCGCCGCTCTTGAGAGCCTTTTTTCTATTTGCTCAGGACTTTCCGTGCCTCTTCCCTCAAGCCTTGCTCTAAGCTCTTTAAGGGTCTTTGGCATTAAAAATATGAGTACCGCCTCCGGCACAGAGGTCTTTACCTGTAAAGCTCCCTGTACCTCTATTTCAAGCATTACGTCTTTGCCCGCATTGATACGGTCTATTACATACTGTCTGGGAGTGCCGTAATAATTGCCGCTGAACATAGCGTATTCAAACAGCTCGTTGTTCTCTATCATGCGTTCAAATTCTTCTCTGCTCTTGAAAAAGTAGCTTACTCCCTCTTCATCCTCAGGTCTCGGCTGCCTTGTGGTAGCGGATATTGAAAGCTCAAGAGGTTCTGTCTTAAGCAGCTTCGTCATTACAGTTCCCTTTCCTGCTCCCGATGGTCCGGATAGCACAAAGAGAAGTCCACTTTTGTTATTGCTCATATTATACCTCTATTCGATATTCTGAATTTGTTCTCTTATTTTCTCAAGCTCGCTCTTTGTGTCCACTACGACACCTGTTATTTTAAGGTCGTTGGACTTAGAGCCCATTGTATTTACTTCTCTGTTCATTTCCTGAACAAGAAAATCCAGCTTACGTCCTACGGGAACGCTTTCCTCGACTATGGACTTCATCTGCTCTATATGGCTGTACATTCTGGTTATTTCCTCGTCAATGCACGCCTTGTCGGAGAATATAAGTACCTCAGTAAGTATTCTGGACTCGTCTGCCTTTATCTCCTCAAGCTCGTTCAGCTTCTCCGTAAGCCTTGCTCTGTAGTCCTCTGCCACAAGAGGCGCTCTTTCGTTTATAATATCCACATAGCTCTTTATAATATCCAGCTTTTCAAGTATATTTATCTTAAGAGCCTCTCCCTCTCTGTTTCTCATAGCCACGAAGTTATCCAGAGCCTCCTCCGCCGCTTTTGTAAGACATTCGTCAATTTCGTCCTCTGCATTTTCGCCCATAGGACCTTTTTCCACGGAAATGGCGTCGGGGAATTTAGCCACAAGCTCAAGAGAAATGCTGTCCTCTATGCCGAATTTTTCCTTAAGTACATTTAAGGCGTCTATATAGCTTTCCGTTACGCTTTCATTTACGCTTATGTTTACATCGTCCTTTGAGAAGGTCTCAAAGCTGACATATACGTCGGTCTTGCCTCGGAATACCTTAGAGCCGATGAGCTTTTTGAGCTTCTCCTCATAGGAGAGCATTATCCTCGGCATCTTTATGGTCACATCGTTGTATCTGTGGTTTACCGCCTTTATCTCCACAACGAATTTCCTGTTGTAGAGAGTACATTCGCCGCGACCGTAACCTGTCATACTGCGCATTATTCATTACCTCATTTCTTATCTCTTCTATTTAAGGATAGTATACAATATTTGCTTTAAAAAGAAAAGCTTTTTTAACAGAATGTTTAAATAATTCATTTTTTGTTAATAAATACCTCCCAAAAGAGGGCTTTTTTTAATAAAATACTCGTTCAAGATAAAAAAATATGAAAATAGGTATTGACAAATGGAAAATAATATGATAACATACCAACATAATTCATATTAAACCGATAGGAATTATGTAATATAAAAAATGGAGGTCATCAAAATGAGTACAATAAGCGAAAGAAATTTGAGATTTGAAACAAAACAGCTGCATATCGGTCAGGAATCGGCAGACCCTGTAACAGATGCAAGAGCTGTGCCTATATATCAGACCAGCTCCTATGTTTTCCACAATTCAGACCATGCCGCCGCAAGATTTTCCCTTGCCGATGCAGGCAATATCTACGGCAGGCTCACAAACCCCACACAGGAGGTTTTTGAAAAGAGGATAGCCGCTCTTGAAGGCGGAGTTGCCGCTCTTGCCGTTGCCAGCGGCGCTGCTGCCATAGACTATACTTTCAGAAACCTTGCCCATGCAGGAGATAACATAGTATCGGTAAAGACTATATACGGCGGTACATATAATCTCCTTGCCCACACTCTTCCGGAATACGGCATTACATCCAAATTTATAGAGCCGGAGGACTTTGACGGGCTTAACAAAGCCATAGACGACAAAACCAAGGCTGTGTTTATAGAAACCCTCGGCAATCCCAACTCCAATGCGGTGGATATAGAAAAATACGCCGAGATTGCCCACAAAAACAATATCCCCCTTGTAGTTGACAATACATTTGCAACTCCTTATCTTGTAAGACCCTTTGAATACGGCGCAGACATTGTGGTACATTCAGCCACAAAGTTTATAGGCGGTCACGGTACTACAATAGGCGGCGTTATAGTGGACAGCGGTAAATTCGACTGGGAGGCAAGCGGAAAGTTCCCGTCACTTACAGAGCCTAATCCAAGCTATCACGGCATCAGCTTTACAAAGGCTGTGGGAGCTGCCGCTTTTGTTACGAAGATAAGAGCGATACTTCTGAGAGACACAGGGGCGACGCTTTCACCCTTCCATGCCTTTTTATTCCTTCAAGGACTTGAAACTCTTTCTCTGAGAGTTGAAAGACACGTTGAAAATACAAAAAAGGTAATAGAATATCTTTCAAAGCATCCCAAGGTGGAAAAGGTGAATCACCCATCCTTGCCCGACGCTCCCACAAACGCTATATATAAGAAATACTTCCCCAACGGCGGAGGCTCTATATTCACATTTGAGATAAAGGGCGGCGCAGAGGAGGCAAAGAAATTTATTGACAATCTGCAGATATTCTCACTTCTTGCCAATGTTGCCGATGTCAAATCTCTTGTAATACATCCTGCAAGCACCACACATTCTCAGCTCAATGCAGAAGAACTGGCAGAGCAGGGCATTAAGCCAAATACCATCAGGCTTTCAATAGGTACTGAGCATATAGACGATATTATCGAGGACTTAGAAGAAGCGTTTAATGTGATTTAAAAAAACCGAAGTCTTTATTTCTTGACATATACCTTTAAATTCACTATAATCATAGTTATAAACTAGGTTATCAGGAGAGGAATATGTATGGCAAGAAAAACTAAAGAACAAAAGCACATAATAGCATGTGAGAAGGAAATGAAATACATACAAAAGCGTGAGCAGGAGCTTATGGAGGACGCAGGGGAAAGCTCCCAATGGAAGACCTCCATAGAAAAGAAAATACCCGCAAAAATATCGCAGAGTATAGAAAAGGCTTTTTTAAAGGGCTTTAAAATAGTTTTTGACAAGGGAAACACGGTCATAGAAAAAAGCTATAATAAGGAAAGTATTCTTGACGACTATGAGGTGAAGAATTTTTCCGTTCATATTAAAAAGGGACGTAAGGAGCTTAAGCATATACGCCGCTCAGCCAAGCGCTCGGATATAAAGAATGTGCTGGCGACGACGGCAGAGGGCATAGGTCTGGGCATACTTGGTATAGGACTTCCGGATATTGTGCTGTTTACAGGCTTTATATTAAAGGGCATTTACGAAACGGCGCTTCACTATGGCATAGACTACGAAAAGCCTTATGAAAAATATCTTATACTCCGAATGATGGAGGGCGCTCTTGCAAAGGGCGACAGCTGGACTGAAATAAACAATGATGTAAACAATCTGCTTGAAAGCGCTCCCCAAGGAGATTGGGAGGAGGCGGCAGCTGAGCAAATGGAAAAAACGGCAAAATGCTTTGCAATGGATATGCTTGTGCTGAAATTCATACAAGGACTGCCTGTGGTAGGTATAATAGGCGGTGTTACCAATCCTGTATACTACAAAAAGATAATGGATTACGTCAGTCTTAAATATTACAGAAGGTATATATTAAAGGAAATCGCTCAGACAAACAGTCAGTCAGAGCGTAGTGAGGAGGTACTTGTATGAAAATATCAACAAAAGGGCGCTATGCCTTAAGGCTTATGCTGGATTTGGCAATGAACAGCGGCGGAGGCTTCGTTTCCATTAAAAGCGTAGCTGACAGACAGGAAATTTCGGGAAAATATCTGGAGCAGATAATAAGTATACTGAGCAAATCGGGCTTTGTAAAAAGCGTAAGAGGTCCACAGGGCGGATATATGCTTTCAAAAAGTCCGTCGGAGTATACCGTAGGAATGATATTAAGACTTACGGAAGGCTCTCTTGCTCCCGTGACCTGTCTTGAGGACGATGTAAATCAATGCCCCAGAGCCTCTATATGTCCGACACTTACAGTATGGAAAAAGCTGAATAACGCTATAAATGACGTTGTGGACAATATAACTCTGGAGGAGCTTGCCGATATGGCAAGGGAAAATATAGGTAATGATTATTGTATATAAAAGGAGAGATTTAAAATGAGCAATATAAAAACGGATTTAACACAGCTTATAGGAAATACACCTCTTTTGGAGCTTACGAATTACGAAAAGGCTAATGCTCTGAAAGCAAAGATAGTTGCCAAGCTGGAATATTTTAATCCTGCAGGCAGCGTAAAGGACAGAGTTGCAAATGCAATGATAGAGGACGCGGAAAAGAAGGGCATATTAAAAGAAGGCTCTGTAATAATTGAGCCTACAAGCGGAAATACGGGAATAGGTCTTGCGGCAGTTGCGACTGCCAAGGGTTATAGGACTATACTTACAATGCCGGAGACTATGAGCGTTGAAAGGCGTAATCTCTTAAAGGCTTACGGCGCAGAGGTAGTGCTTACCGATGGCGCAAAGGGTATGAAGGGCGCTATTGAAAAGGCTGACGAGCTTGCGGCTGAAATAGAGAATTCATTTATACCCGGTCAGTTCGTAAATCCTGCAAATCCTGCCGTACACAAGGCAACGACCGGTCCGGAAATATGGAATGATACCGACGGAAATGTAGATATACTTGTAGCCGGCGTAGGTACAGGCGGTACTATTACAGGTGCAGGAGAATTCCTTAAGAGCAAAAACAGCAATATAAAAGTAGTAGCGGTAGAGCCTGCTTCATCACCTGTGCTTTCAAAGGGACAGGCAGGTCCTCACAAGATACAGGGCATAGGCGCAGGCTTTGTGCCGGATACTCTCAATACGGACATATATGACGAGATAATCGCCGTACCTAACGAGGAGGCTTTTGCAGCAGGCAATGCTGTTGCAAAAAACGACGGCGTGCTTGTGGGAATATCCTCCGGCGCAGCGGTATATGCCGCAACAATACTGGCAAAAAGACCCGAAAACCAGGGTAAGACAATAGTTGTAATACTTCCCGATACAGGCGACAGATACCTTTCAACTCCGCTTTTTTCAGACTGAGAATAAATAAGCGGATCTCGGATAAAACTATTTCCAAAGGAGATTACGCTATGGATAAAATATATGACCTTATTATAATAGGCTCGGGAGCAGCGGGACTTTCTGCTTCCGTATACGCCTGCAGAGCGGAGCTTGACGCCCTTGTGTTTGAAAAGTCCTTTTCAAGCGGCGGTCAGATAATAAATACCTATGAGGTAGACAATTATCTGGGACTGCCCGGCATAAGCGGATATGAGCTTGCCATGAAATTCAGAGAGCACGCCGAAAAAACAGGCGTTAAGTTTGAAAACGGAGAAATAGCTTCTGTAAGCGAAAAGGACGGTATAAAATGCCTTGAGGACAGTAACGGAAACAGATATTATACCCGTTCTGTAATAATAGCCTCCGGCGCAGAACACAGACAGCTTGGCGTAGAGGGCGAGGAAAGGCTAAAGGGTATGGGAGTTTCCTATTGCGCCACCTGTGACGGAGCTTTTTTCAGAAATAAGACGGTAGCGGTCGTAGGCGGCGGAGATGTTGCTCTTGAAGACGCTGTGTTTCTGTCCGGAATGTGCAGCAGGGTATATCTCATACACAGGAGAAACGAGCTGAGAGGAGCTAAGGTACTGCAAAATAAGGTCATGTCCCTTGATAACGTAAATATACTGTGGAACAGCACGGTAGAGGAGATAAAGGGTGAAAACAGCGTAAGCGCAGCCACTGTAAATACAGAGGGAAATGTATATGATTTGGAGATAAGCGGTATATTTATAGCGGTAGGTATAAAACCCTATTCAGATATATTCAGAGGGTTTGTGGATATGGATGAAAACGGCTATATAATAGCCGACGAAAGCGGAAAAACAAGCAGAGAAGGCGTATATGCTGCAGGAGATGTAAGAACAAAGGCTCTCAGACAGATAATAACTGCCGCTGCCGACGGCGCAAACTGCGTATATTCCGCCGAAAAATACCTAAAAGGAATAGCGCTGTAAATTCTACAAAATAACGTTTTGCCAAAAGACAATAAGTAAGGGCTGTTGTGTTGGATTTTTGTTTAGCATAGTAAAGTCGACCCTACCGCCCGCCCAACTCAAGGTTGTTTATAGTCAAATGAAATGATTGGGCGGGCACCTCCCCTTCACGTAAGGGGAGGCTTTCGTATAGGCATTTCACATTTTTTGAGAAAGTGAGAAATGCTGGTTTTTTCAACATTATAAGGAAAAGTTGAAGAGCGTATTCATAAGGCGTCCCTTCAGAGAAGGGAAGCTGTCAGCGCAGTCAAAGGCTTTGAAATAATAAGACTTTGAACTGCGCTGACTGAAGGGTCGATATAAACAAAAACTCATCCCCTAAATCAAATAAAGCTGTCGCCTCATGACATTTTCCAATATGTCACGAGACTGTGAAAAAAACTCTGTAAATAAAAGTATTAAAAACAGGCCTTCTATGATAAAATAAAAACATAGGAGGC
>CANRBC010000032.1 GCA_947628755.1 uncultured Clostridia bacterium
TTTGAGACTTATGAAGAACTGGAAAAAGCAATAAGCGAATATATTTATTTTTATAATTACAAAAGATACCAGAAACGGCTTAATTGTATGACACCTATGGAATATCATGAATTTCTTAAAACTGCATAATACATAAACATCAACAAAAAATACAACCGATAGTACACACTATCGGCTGCACAAAAAATTTTGTTATTTTAATTGTCTACTTGACAGGGTACGGTTCATCCCACCTCTAGCCTCCCCTAGCCCGTCAGGGCGTCGGAGGGGAGGGGGACCGCTTGCGGTGGAAGGGTCGGACTGTCAGTCACGTCAAAAAATCCAGACTAAGATATTTTTGAACGTGACTGACTGAAAGATCGATACTAACCTAAAAATTCCAACGCAACGACCCTTTTTTTATTACAATTAATTATATCAGCCTCTCAGCTGAGCGTCTAATTTATCCTCAAGCTCTGCCAGTATTTTCTTTACGGGAGAGCTTACCTCATCGTCTGTAAGGGTTCTGTCCTCTGCTCTGAAAGAGATATTGTAGGCAACGGATTTATAGCCTTCGGGGATCTGCTTTCCTCTGAATACATCGAAAAGCTGTATGCTTTCAAGCAGCTTGCCGCCCTTTGCTCTTATAATATCCTCAATATCCTTAACGATAACGTTTTCCTTAACAAGAAGAGCAATATCTCTTGTAGTGGCAGGATACTTGGGCAGAGCCTTATATTCTCTTTCAAATGTAGCATATTCCGCGAGCTTTTCAAAATTGATAACCGCAATATACGCCTTTGTGCCTATATTGTAGGCTGCGGCTATGGACGGGTGAACTTCTCCCACATAGCCTATGCTCTCGCCGTCAAGGGAAATATCCGCAAGTCTGCCCGGGTGCATGAAGGGAATATCGCTCTTTGGAGTATATTCTACCTTATCTCTTATGCCAAGCACGGTAAACAGCTCCTCAGTAACGCCCTTTATGCCGTAGAAATCTATATTGCCGTACATACCAATCGTTACCATACGTATTTCGTCGGGCAGCTCTGTAAGGGGTATTGTCTTAGGAATATATACCTTGCCTATTTCAAAGAGATAAGCGCTTTCGTTCCTCCTGTTGTAGTTGGTGGAAAGGGAATTGAGCATACCGTTTAATGTAACAGTCCTCATTATGCTGAAATCCTCGCCCAGAGGGTTTGAAATAGTAACGGTGTTCCTAAGAGGACTGTCGGCTGGTATATTCAGCTTGTCAAATACCTTCGGTGACTCGAAGCTAAAGCACTTTGCCTCGCTTATGCCAAGGCTGAGCATAGTATCTATGACCTTATCCTCAACTATCTGAGAATGTGATTTTTTGCCTACGGTAGGAGTGCCTGCCGCAAGAGTTGTTTCTATATTGTCATAGCCGTAAAATCTTGCAATTTCCTCGGCAAGGTCAGCCTCGGATACAAGATCGGGTCTGAATGTAGGTATTTTAGCGGTTTTGCCGTCCGCCTCAACCTCTACCAGCTTGAAAAGCTCTATCATTTCCTGCTCTGAAAGCTCAGTACCCAGAAGAGCGTTTATACTGTCTGTGGAATACTCCACGCTCCAGCTCTCTCTCTTGTTGGGATAGCAGTCTACCATACCCTTGCAGACCTCTCCGCAGCCAAGCATTTCCACAAGCTGAACGGCTCTGTTCACAGCGTCAAGAGGCAGATTGGGGTCAAGACCCTTTTCGTACTTAGCGGAGGCGTCTGTCCTTAAGCCTACCTTTTTGGCAGTTATTCTTACGCTTGGACCGTTGAAATTGGCTGACTCAAAGAGTATGGCTCTTGCGCCCTCCGTTATCATTGAGTTTTCGCCGCCCATTACGCCTGCAATAGCAACTGCCTTGTTGCAGTCGGAAATAACAAGCATAGATGAATCGAGATTTCTTTCCTGTCCGTCAAGGGTAGTTATCTTTTCACCCTCCTTGGCGTTTCTTACTATTATCTTATGCTCGTCTATGGTATCTATATCGAAGGCGTGCATAGGCTGTCCCATTTCAAGCATTACATAGTTGGTAATATCTACTATATTGTTTATAGGTCTAACGCCTGAGGCTGTAAGCCTGTGTCTGAGCCACAGAGGTGAAGGACCTATCTTTACGTTCTTTACCGCCCTTGCAATATATCTGGGGCAAAGCTCAGGGTTCTGTATTTCCACATCTATCATATCCGCCGTGTTTTCGTCGCCCTTTTCCTCAACCTTTATTTCGGGGTATTTAAAGGGCTTTCTGTAAGTGGCGGCAGCCTCTCTTGCAAGGCCTATAATGCTGAAGCAGTCGGGTCTGTTGGAGGTGATTTCAAATTCCACAACGTCGTCTTCCATTTCAAGCAGCTTCTTTACATCAGCGCCTAAGGGAACTTCGTCCTTAAAAATATATATACCGTAGTCGGGAGCTTCGGGATAGTCGTTTACGGTAAAGCCAAGCTCCTCTATGGAGCACATCATACCGTTTGACTCAATACCTCTCAGCTTGCCTTTTTTGATTTTCTCAAGACCGTTTCCGTGATATACCGTAGCTCCTACAAGAGCAACGGGAACAATAGCGCCTACATACAGATTAGGCGCGCCTGTTACTATCTGCAAGGGCTCTCCGCTGCCTACGTCTACCTTTGTTACAACGAGCTTGTCGGCGTCGGGGTGTTTTTCTATTTCAAGCACCTTGCCTGTCACTACGTTTGTAATATCCTTGGCAAGGGAAGTCACAGACTCTACCTTAGAGCCTGAAAGTGTAATTTTATCTATAAAATCCTGAGTAGTTGTGTCCAAATCCACATACTCGGATAACCACTTCATAGGTAAATCCATTATAAAACCTCCTTAGAACTGCTTTAAGAATCTTGTATCGTTTTCAAACAACAATCTCAAATCGGAAATAGCGTACTTCTGCATAGCCACTCTCTCAAGACCCATACCAAAGGCAAAGCCTGAGTATACCTTGGAATCTATGCCGCACATTTCCAATACCTTGGGGTGTACCATACCGCAGCCAAGCACCTCTATCCAGCCGCTGTCCTTACATACGCGGCAGCCCTTTCCGCCGCAGGCGAAGCAGGATGCATCCATTTCTGCGCTGGGCTCAGTAAATGGGAAGTGGTGAGGTCTGAAGCGTACCTTTGTATCCTCGCCGAAAAGACCCTTTGCAAACTCCGCAAGAGCGCCCTTAAGGTCGCCCATAGTTATGCCCTTGTCTATTACAAGACCCTCAAGCTGGTGGAATATTGGAGAGTGAGTTGCGTCCACCTCGTCTGCCCTGTATACCCTGCCCGGAGCTATTATTCTTATAGGAGGCTTTTTGTTCTCCATAACTCTTACCTGCATAGGTGATGTCTGTGTTCTCAGAAGAAAATCTCCTATGCCGTTTACATAGAAGGTATCCTGCTCATCTCTTGCGGGATGGTCCTTTGGTATATTGAGAGCCTCAAAGTTGTAGTAGGCGGTTTCCACCTCGGGACCTTCGGCTATTTCATAGCCCATACCTATAAATATATTCTTTATATTGTCTATAACCTGCGTCATAGGGTGTCTGTGACCAAGCTCCGGCATATTGCCGGGCATAGTTACGTCTATGGTCTCCGCTTTGAGCTTAGCCTCCTGCGCCTTTGCCGCAAGAGCCGTCTTCATAGCCTCCAGCTTGCCCTCAATATCTGCTCTTACCTCGTTGGCAAGCTGACCTATAACGGGTCTTTCCTCCTTGGAAAGAGCGCCCATACCCTTGAGTATGCCCGTAAGCTCGCCCTTCTTGCCGAGGAATTCCACCCTCAGCTCCTCCAATGTCTTAAGGTCTGAGGCGTCGTTCAGCTTCTGAATAGCCTTATCCCTTATCTGAGCTAATTTCTCCTTCATTTTTAAACTCCTTTCAAATTTACAGCAATAAAAAAATCCCTATAAAAAGGGACGACAAATAACCGTGGTACCACCCAAATTCCCGCAAGTATGCAGGCTCTCTGCGAGGGGTAACGACCTCAGACGGGCTTTCCTACTTGCAGCAATGCCGTTTCAGAAAGTCAACTCCGATGGGAACTTCAATACGGCTTTATTTAAAGACCGCTTACAGCCGACGACGATCTCTCTCTTATAAAACCACCGTATCTACTTTCATCTTCACGGTTATTAAAACTATCTAACAGTATAACAATTTAAAATAATAATGTCAAGAGTTTTGGCATAAATTATATGTATTAGAATATATAAGCGGGGGTAATATTATGTGCGGAATTTCAGGCTTCTGCTCCTTTGATATGGACTTTACAAACAGATACGGCTACTGGAAAAGCATACTTATTAAAATGAGGGAGGCAATATACAGGCGAGGAAACGATACCACAGGGGAATATCTTGCAAAAAATATAGGCTTAAGCCAGACAAGACTTACAATAAGGGACTTATACGGCGGAAATCAGCCTATATTAAGGAAAATAAACGGTGTGGAATACGTTATTATATACAACGGAGAGATATACAATGCAGAGCCTCTTAAAAACGACCTTATTTCAAAGGGTTATGTTTTTGAAACGACTACGGATACTGAAATAATACTCTACGCCTATATCGAATACGGCGCAGCTTCCGTAAATATGCTCAATGGCATATTTGCCTACGCTATATGGGACAGCGGAGAAAAAAGGCTGTATCTTTTCAGAGACAGAAGCGGCATAAAGCCTTTGTTCTATACCATAAGGCACAACACCATAGTATTCGGCTCTGAGATAAAGGCTCTTTTCGAGCATCCCAATATTTCTCCCGAAATAGACAAAAATTCTCTCAGAGAAATATTCGGCATAGGTCCTGCCCGTACCGAGGGAATAGGAGTATTCAGAGACATATACGAAATAAAGTACGGTCATTACGGCATATACGATATAAACGGCTTCCGACAGATAAAATACTGGCAGCTGGAATCCCATGAGCACAAAAAAAGCTATGAGGAAACCGTAGACGACGTAAGGTATCTTGTAAAAACGGCGGTAGAGTATCAAATGGTATCCGACGTACCCGTATGCAGCTTTCTCTCAGGAGGCGTGGATTCCTGCATAGTCACCGCCATAGCCGCAGAATATCTTAAAAAAGAGGGAAAGACCTTCAACACATTTTCATTTGACTTTACGGGAAACGATATTTATTTCAAGTCCAATTCCTTTCAGCCGGAGCAGGACAGACCCTATGTGGACAAAATGCTTGATGTGTTTGACGTAAATCATACCTATCTGGAATGTAACGAGGAGGAGCTGGCAGACTATCTCTATACCTCGGTAGATGCCAAGGATTTACCTGGTATGGCAGATGTAGACGCCTCCATGCTCTATTTCTGCCGCCTTGTAAAGCAGCACAACAAGGTGACGCTTACGGGAGAGTGCGCCGATGAAATATTCGGCGGTTATCCATGGTTTCACAGAGAGGACTTTATAAATGCCGATACATTTCCGTGGTCTGTAAATCCCGAGCCGAGGATAGATATTCTGAATACGGAAACGGCGGAAATGCTTGATTTAAAGGAATATATAGCCCTGCGTTACAGAAAATCCCTTAAGGAAGTGCCTTATCTTGAGGGAGAGGACGCCGTGGAAAAACGCAGGCGTGAAATTTCCTTCCTTAACTTAAAGTGGTTTATGACAACGCTTCTGGACAGAATGGACAGAGCCTCCATGTATTCCGGACTGGAGGCAAGAGTACCCTACGCCGACCACAGAATAATAGAGTATATGTGGAACGTACCCTGGGAATACAAATGCCATAACGGCATAGTAAAGGGTCTTTTAAGAGACAGCGCAAAGAATCTTTTGCCCGACGAGATATTATATAGGAAAAAATCCCCCTATCCCAAGACCTATAATCCCGCATACGAACGTATACTAAAGGAAAGAGTAAGAAGCATTATGGACAATAACAACTCTCCCATAATGCAGTTTCTTAACAAGGACTATGTTCGCAGGCTTACCGAAAACAGCTCCGACTACGGCAAGCCCTGGTTTGGTCAGCTTATGGCGTCTCCTCAGATGCTGGCGTATATCATACAGGTAAATTACTGGATGGAGAAATTCGGAGTATAATGTGGCAAAAAAAGGTGTTTTTGTATAAAAGCTCCAAAACCCGTCGTAAAAAAATGCACAATTAACGATTTTGTCGAAAAAAGGATATGTTTATTGTAAAAAATAACTATGCGATTTAAAAATGACATATAAAAAAAACATAATTGTAATAAAAGATATATAAATGTAATAAAAGACGACATATAAGTATGTCGTTTTTTGTATAAAATTAATACGCCACAGTCACCAGTATGTAAATATTGAGTAAATATTAAAAAATATTAAGAAATGTTAAAATAACTATATCTAGTATTGCAATTTTGTGGTATACTATATCTAGGGTCAATAGCTTCATTTGACATACTCAAAGCAGTTATACAAAAATTTATTGTATTTTGCCGAATTTTATTAAAAATTTCACTTGTAATTTCAATCGAAATGTTATATTATAATACGTGAAGTGGTTGAAAGTGGTTGTCAATGGATTAAAATGGTTCTAAAGTGGAGATTCGGGACAGATAATTCCCTATCTTTACTCCGCAAGACCATCCATTGACATTGAAAGCGGTGATTTTTTATGTTTATAGGCGAATACGAGCATTGTATAGATGCAAAGGGCAGAGCTATTGTTCCCGCAAGGTTCCGTGATGAGCTGGGAGACAGCTTTTATATTGCCAAGGAACAGGACGGCTGCCTTGGCGTATACAGGCAGGAGCTCTGGAACGAGCTTGTAGACAAGCTGAATAAATTACCGACCACTAAAAAATCAGCCAGAGATTTCAGACGCTTCAAGCTGGCAGGCGCAGCGGAATGTGAGCCCGACGGCAACGGCAGAATAATGATACCCCTATCCTTGAGAGAATATGCAGGCATTACAAAGGAAATAGTCAGCATAGGCAACGGCAACAAGGTCGAGATATGGGATAAGGCAAGATGGATAAAATATAATTCCGAATGTGATTTTGACGAAGCCGAATTTGAAGGTCTTGAAGAATATGGTATATAAGGATCTGAGAATATGGATTTTGAACACGTTTCCGTTCTCCTTAAGGAAAGCATAGAAGGACTTAATATTGCGCCTGACGGCGTATATGTGGACTGTACTCTCGGCGGCGGCGGTCATTCCTATGAAATAGCAAAGCGTCTTACCACGGGCACTTTAATAGGAATAGACCGGGATAAGGACGCCATAGAGGCGGCAGGCATAAGGCTTAAGGAATTCGAAAATGTAAAATATGTTCACAACAACTTCTCGGATATTAAAAATATAGTTGAGAGCCTTGGCTTTGGTCAAGGCAGTATAAATGGATTTTTACTCGATCTCGGTGTATCCTCCCACCAATTAGATGAAGCAGACAGGGGTTTCTCCTACAACTACGACGCACCCCTTGATATGCGTATGGACGTGCGTTCTCCTCTGTCTGCTTACGTGGTGGTCAACGAATACTCTCAGGCCAGGCTTTCAAAGCTCCTGCGTGAGTACGGCGAGGAAAGATGGGCAGAGAGAATAGCAGAGTTTATAGTTAAGGAAAGAAAACAAAAGCCTGTGGAAACAACAAGCGAGCTTGTTTCCATTATAAAGAAGGCAATACCCAAGGGGGCAAGGTCAACAGGACCGCACCCTGCCAAAAGGAGCTTTCAGGCTATAAGAATAGAAGTAAATAATGAATTGGGAATTCTGGAGGAAGCCATAGACAATATGGTAGAGCTGTTAAAGCCCGGGGGACGGATATGCGTTATCACATTCCACTCCCTTGAGGACAGAATAGTAAAGAATGTATTCAGAAGCATTGCAAACCCATGCACCTGTCCCAGAGACTTTCCTATATGTGTCTGCGGCAAAAAGCCTAGGGTAAAAGTAATAACCGGAAAACCCATTATTCCCGGTGAAGCGGAGCTTGAGCAAAATCACAGAGCAAGAAGTGCAAAGCTGAGAATTGCGGAAAGGCTTTAAACCATAGGGCAGGAAAGGTATGGGGTTAAAGTGAGAACATCAGTAAACAGCAGAAAAGTTTACAACAGAACGGGCAGATATAATCGACCGACAAATAATATAAGAAATATTTCATACAGCAGAGCCGGCTACAAAGGTCACTACGGCACAGGCAGAACCGTTTCTTCTGCAAGGAGCAGGGACTTAAGCAGCGGATACGGTTATTCAAGCTATAACAATACATCTGTCGCCCGTGATTACTCCTACCGTTCCTACGAACAAGCCCACAGAAAAAAGACTGTCCGCAAAAGACAGCCCGAAAAGGAGAGTATTCAGTTGAGCCTGCCTAAGACCTACGCTACGATTGCTATTATTTTCATATTTACTCTTTCTCTTTTGTGTACTTTTGCGTCCAACAGCAGCAGAAGAGATGAAATAGCATCTATGAAAGCGCAGCTTGAGTCCATACAGGAGGACAACGAGTATCTGAGAACCTCCATTGACGACAAGCTGGATCTTAAGGCTTTGGAGCAGGAGGCTATAAAGCTGGGTATGCAGAAGCCTGCTGAATATCAGCTTATGAAAATAAATGTTCCCAAGGAAAGCTATACGGTACAGTACGATACAAATCCTCATGTAGAGGAGCAGAGCTTTATAGATTACATAAAGAGTTGGTTTAAGGATTGATTTAAATGGCTAAGAAACAAAAAAGAAGAGTCAAGAGCGTTTCAAAAAATGCCCCTGTGTACAGGGGCATTAATGTAAATACATATATAGGAAGACTTGTTATTTTTCTTTTTGCCTGCGTGGTAGTGCTCTGCTATGTAGGCTATTTCCGTGTATACAGGATAAAGGCAAACGGCTCTAAGCTGGAAACGGCTGCTATCACCAATCAGATGAACAAGGTTCAGGACAAGGTCATAAGTCCCAACAGAGGCGATATTGTCGACAGAAACGGGGAAAATCTTGCAGTAGGCGAGACCGTATACAATATAATACTGGACGTAAGGCTTCTGGCAGAGGAGGACGCCAATCAGCAGAAGAAAAATGCCGACAGAAAGCCCGAGGACAGGAAATATCCCATGAAGGATACTCTGGACAGCCTCAATAAAATACTGGGCATACCTATGGAGACCCTTAACGGCTATGTGGCTACAAATGCCGACGGTACTCTTGTAAAGGATACCCATTATCTCGTTGTGGCAAAGAAGGTAGACTATGACAAGGGCAAGAAAATAAATGACCTTGACTATAACTGGCTCTACGGCGAGCAGGATACAAAGAGGAGCTATCCTCTCGGCACTCTTGCGGCTCAGGTAATAGGCTTCAATACCGCATGGGGACTTGAAAATTATTACAACAGCGAGATGATAGGAGTTCCGGGCAGGACATTCAGAACCTATGAGTCCGACGGCTCTATCGTTACACAGAGAGAAGCTCCCGTAAAGGGCAACAAGGTCGTAACCACTCTTGATGTGAATTTACAGAAATTTGCAGACCAGGTGAGCAAGGAGGCTTACGACGCATACGAGCCGGAATATTGCGCAACTATGATAATGAACCCCAATACAGGCGAAATATACGCCATGGCTCAGTATCCCTCCTTTGACCCTAACGACCCTATAAAGCTGACGGATATTGACGACGAGGAGGCTCAAAAGGAATTTGACGAGCTTAGCGAGGAAGAGCAGACGGCAGAAAAAAACAGAGCTTGGAAGAACTTTATGGTATCCGAGACCTATGAGCCCGGCTCAATATATAAGCCTATTGTTGTGGCAATGGCTCTTGAGGAGGGTATTATAAATCCTACGGACAGCTTTGTATGCGGCGGCTACAAGAGAGTTGCCAATGAAGAAATACCCTGTAACGCTACAAGCGGTCACGGCACACTTGATGTAAGAGGCATACTGGCGCAGTCCTGTAACGTAGGTATGATGGATATTATAGCTAAAATGGCGCCGGAGACCTATCTTAAGTACCAGCACGACTTTGGCTTCGGCGAAAAGACTGGCATCGATTTACCTGGCGAGGTAGACGCAGCTCCGCCCCTTATATACACTCTGGATAACCTACATTCCGTGGAAATGGCTACAAGCTCCTTTGGTCAGGGCTTCAACTGCACTACAATACAGGTAGTAAACGCCTTTGCCGCAGTAATAAACGGCGGTAAGCTCATGAAGCCATATATAATGGCTCAGATATTGGATAACGACGGCAATGTAATAGAGGAAAACGAGCCTCAGGTAGTAAGAGAGGTCATTTCAAAGGAGACCTCCGACTGGGTAAGAGGCGCTCTTGAAAGCGTATTTACAGAGGGTACAGGCAAGAAGGCTGTTATTGCAGGCTACCGCTTCGGCGGAAAGACGGGTACTGCTCAGCAGTCACCCAGAAGCGCACAGAAGTACAATCTGAGCTTTATAGCATACCACAATGTGGACAATCCCGATATACTTGTTGCCACTACCATGCACAAGCCGGCAGGATACAGCGACGCAGGCGGCGCAGCATCTCCCGTTCCTATAATAAAGGAATTATTTGAGAAAATAATAGAGTACGAGGCAATACCGCCCGATACCGAGGAGGGCGAAAAGGCTGCCGAAAGCAACGACACTACCTATACCGTAAAGGACTACACAAATTCAAGCCTTAAGTCAACTGTAAGCGAGCTTATAGGACTTGGTATAGACTTTGAGATAATAGGCTCAGGCGACACTGTTACAAAGCAGTCTCCCGCAGGAGGTGCAAAGCTGGAGCAGAAGCCTGCCAAAATACTTCTGAATATTTCAGACAAGGGCAAGAAGCCTCTTGTTCCCGTACCCAACGTAACGGGAATAAGCACGGAGGACGCCGTAAGGATGCTTGAATCCGCAGGCTTTACCGTGGATATAAGCGAGGAAAGAGACGATGACGACGAAATAGACATTCCCGTTACCGAAGCCGAGGAGGAGGAAACTACAAAGGATACCTCCGACAAGGATAAAAGGGATAAAGATGAGGATACTGAAAAGACCTCCGAAGCCTCCGAAAGACATGACGAGGACAACAGCTCCGATACTACGGTATACATTCAGATGCCCTCTGCAGGAGTAAAGGTAGAAAACGGCCTTACAGTAAAAATAAGGGCAAGGTAAATTTTAAGTCATACTTAAACCATTGCAAAAATAAGATATTGTAGTGGATATTCGCTGCAATATCTTTTTTTGCAGGTGTGGAGATGATTTAATTGAAAAGGATACCTTTGTTTGCCAAAAGACATCTTATATTCTGCCTTGCGGTATGCGAGCTTGTGCTTATAGGGCTTATATGCCGTGTGTTCTACATACAGATGTTTTTAGGTCCTAGGCTGCAGAAGGCTGCCTTTGAGCAGCAGACAAGAGACAGGCTCATAGCTCCCGAAAGAGGAAATATACTGGACAGGAACGGCATACCCATAGCCACATCCCGAACAGTAGCCTCAGTAAGCGTAATACACGCCCAGGTAGAGGAGCCCGAAAGGGTTGCAGCCGAGCTTTCAAAAAGGCTTGACCTTGACTATAACGAGGTTCTTGAAAAGGTAAATAAAAGAGTCGCCCTTATGCGTATCAAAACAAAGGTAGACAAAAAGACGGCGGAGGAAATATCCGCCCTTAAGCTAAGAGGCGTAATGGTAGACGAGGATATAGAGAGAATATATCCCTACAACAGCCTTGCAGCTCATGTAATAGGCTTTGTGGGAAAGGATAATCAAGGAATAATAGGACTGGAATCCAAATACGACGAGTATTTAAAGGGAAAAAAGGGAAAAATACTTACACAGACAGACGGACGAGGCATAGAGCTTGAAAACAGCGAGCAGGACAGAGTTGCTCCAAAGGCAGGCTACGACCTTGTCACAAGCATAGACGTAAATTTACAGCAGTACGCAGAGCAGACAATAGAAAAGGCGGTAAAGGCTAAAAACGCAAACAGAGGCTCTGTCATTATGATGGATCCTCAGAACGGCGAAATACTCGCCATGGCGAGCAAACCCGATTTTAACCTTAACGAGCCTTTTGAAATAAATAACGCCGAGCTTAAGTCAGGCTGGCAGTCAATGTCACAAAAGGATAAGGATAAGGCGCTTAACCAAATGTGGAGAAATTTCTGTATAAACGATACCTATGAGCCTGGCTCTACATTTAAGGTAATAACCTCCTCCGCAGGACTTGAGGAGGGCGCAGTCACCGAAAGCGATAATTTCAACTGCAACGGCGGAAGGACAGTAGGCGGCAGATATATAAAATGCTGGAGAAGTCCCAGAAGCCACGGCAGCGAGACCTTTGTACAGGGTGTGCAGAACAGCTGCAATCCCGTGTTTATGGACGTTGCCGCAAGACTTGGCACAGATAAATTCTATGAATATATGCTTAAATTCGGCTTTGACAAAAAGACGGGTATAGACCTTCCCGGAGAAGCCGTAGGCATAATGCACAAAAAGGATAAAATAGGTCCTGTGGAGCTTGCCACAATGAGCTTCGGTCAGAGCTTCCAGATAACGCCTTTGCAGCTTATAAGGGCAATAGCCTCTGCCGTAAACGGCGGAAGACTTGTGACGCCTCACTTTGCCGTAAGGCTTGAAAACAGCGACGGAAGTAACGCAGGCGTATTCAAGTATAACGACGGGGGAAACCCCATATCTCCCCAAACCTCGGAGAGAATGAAGGCTATACTTGAAAGCGTTGTAGCAACAGGCACGGGCAACAAGACATATATTCCCGGCTACAGAATAGGGGGCAAAACCGCCACAAGCGAAAAGCTCCCCAGAAAATCGGGAAAGTACATAGCCAGCTTCTGCGCCTTTGCTCCTGCCGACAAGCCTCGTGTAATAGCTCTTGTGCTTATAGACGAGCCAAAGGGAGTGTATTACGGCGGTCAGGTGGCAGGTCCTGTTATGAAGGAGATACTTTCAAATGCCCTGCCCTATCTTGGCATCGAGCCGCAATATACCGAAGCGGAGCTTGAAATAGACGGCGTTGCTCCCGTTACCACAGGCAATTATGTGGGGCAAAAAATATCGGCTATAAGACTGGAGCTTGCCAAGGAAAATGTGCAGCTTCGGGTAATAGGCGACGGAGATACGGCTATATCCCAGTTCCCGCCCGAAAACACAGTCATAAACCAGGGAAGTCAGATAATAGTATATACGCAATAAATACGAAAGGGATGGTATAAATGAAGCTCAGAGATATACTTGAAAATGTCGGGGGTACTCTCGTTCAGGGCAGCCTTGACACGGAGATAAAGGATATAGTAATAGATTCCAGAAAGGCAAATGAAAATATACTCTTTGTGGCAATGGTAGGCTTAAGCGCAGACGCACACAAATTTATACCCTCCGCCTATGAGCAGGGCTGCAGAGCCGTTATTATTGAGAGGGATACGGACTGTCCCAAGGATATGACTGTATTCAAGGTAAATTCCTCAAGAGATGCCCTTGCCGTAATAGCAGCCAATTTTTACTCTCACCCAAGTACAAGAGTCGATATGATAGGCGTAACAGGCACTAACGGAAAAACCAGCTCTACTTATTTTATAGAGTCCATACTTAATCACTGTGGCAGAAAATCAGGCGTAATAGGCACCGTAGGCATTACAATAGGCGGCGAAAAGCAGGATATACACATGACTACAAGCACCACTCCCGATACCCTTGAGCTTAACTCTATTATAAAGCTCATGGCTGACAAGGGCTGCGATGACGTAATTATGGAGGTATCCTCCCACGGTCTTGCCCTTAAGAAAATAGACGGTATAAAATTCAAGGTAGGCATTTTCACAAATCTTACTCAAGACCATCTGGACTTTCACAAGACTATGGAAAGCTACTGCCAGGCAAAGTCAAGGCTCTTTACTATGTGCGAAAAGGGCGTTATAAACATAGACGACCCATGGGCTGACAAAATAATGGAAAACGCAGCCTGCTCCATAATGACTTACAGTATAGATAAGCCTTCCGATTTGCAGGCTAAGAATATAAAGTATAAAATGGACAGAGTTCTGTTTACTGTAAATATAGAGGGCAGGGATACGGATTTCGAGCTTATGATACCCGGGCGGTTCAGCGTATACAACGCTCTCTGCGCCATAGGTACTGCCCTTTCAATGGGAATATCCCGTCAGGATATAGTTGAGGGCATACACAATATTCACGGCGTTCCGGGCAGAATACAGAATATCAAAAATAACAAGGGCTTTAACGTAATAGTGGACTATGCCCATACGCCCGACGGACTTGAAAATATTATAAGCAGCGTAAGGGAATTTACTCAGAACAGAGTAATAACCGTATTCGGCTGCGGCGGAGACAGGGACAGAACAAAGCGTCCCATTATGGGCGAAATAACGGCGCGCTTAAGCGACTACGCCATTGTTACCTCCGACAATCCTCGCTCAGAAAATCCCGAGGATATACTTAAGGAAATAGAAACAGGCGTAAAGCCTGTTACCGATAAATATGAAATGATAGTAGACAGGCGCGAAGCCATTAAAAGAGCTATCGCCATAGCCGAAAAAGGCGACAGCGTTATTATAGCAGGCAAGGGTCACGAGGACTATCAGATACTTAAGGATAAGACTATACATTTTGACGACACAGAGGTCGCCGAGGAAGCGTTGGGAGAAATTTAGTATGAAAATGACTTTGGAGGAAATAGCTGCAGCCACAGGAGGCAGCTTAAGCGGAAACAATATCGAAATAACAGGCATATCCACAGACAGCAGGAAAATAGATGCAGGCTGCCTTTTTGCTGCGCTTTCCGGCGAAAAATTCGACGGTCATGACTTTATAGGGCAGGTAGTAGAAAAAGGCGCTGCCGCCGTTATAATAAGCAAGGATATGGAATGTCCCTGCCCAAGCATAAGGGTAAAGGATACAAGAATTGCTCTGGGAGATATAGCAAGGCATTACAGAAAAAAATTCAATATACCCGTTGTAGCTATAACGGGCAGCGTAGGAAAGACCACCACCAAGGATATGATTGCCTCAGTGCTTTCTCAAAAATACAATACGCTTAAGACAGAGGGCAATTTCAATAACGACATAGGAGTGCCTCTTACCCTTTTCAGACTTGAGGACACCACAGAATGCGCCGTTATAGAAATGGGCATGAATCACTTTAATGAAATAAGCTATCTTACGTCCATAGCTCTGCCAGATATTGCCGTTATTACAAACGTAGGCGTATCCCATATAGAGAATCTCGGTTCAAGAGACGGCATATTAAAGGCAAAGTGCGAGATATTCGAGTCAATGGCGGAAAACAGTCCCAAAATACTTAACGGCGACGACGATAAGCTGATTACAGTAAAGGATAAGTACAAAAATATATGCTTTTACAGTACCGAAGGCAAAGCCGATATATACGCCGACAACATAGCCTCCAAGGGCGTAGAGGGCATAAGCTGTACTATACACAAGGGAGATATTTCATTCCGCGCTGATATTCCCGTACCCGGCAGACATATAGCAGGCAACGCTCTTGCGGCGTCTGCGGTAGGCTTTGAGCTTAAGCTAAGCGCCGAGGAAATAAAAAGAGGCTTGGAGACCTTTGTGCCTACGGGCAAGAGAATGGATATTGTAAAGACTGAAAAATATACCATAGTTGACGATACATACAATGCAAACCCTCAGTCCGTAAAGGCGGGCATAGACGTAATAGCAGAGGGCGGCGGCATAACCTGCTGTATACTGGGAGATATGCTGGAGCTTGGAGAAATGGCGGCTCAGCTTCACTATGATACGGGACGCTACGCAGCGGAGAAAAAAATAGACGTTATAGTGTGTATAGGTCCTGTTTCAAAGAATATGTATGAGGGCGCTGCCTCTATGGGAAATTCCAATGTATATTATTTTGAGACAAAGGAGGACTTTTACAGCAGCATAGACGACATAGTGCCAAAGGGCGCTGTGGTGCTGGTAAAGGCTTCTAGAGGAATGCGCTTTGAAAAAATAGTAGAAATGCTTAAGAGGTGATGAGATATGAACAATGAACTTATGAAAGCAGTATATGCAATGCTTATAGCGTTTATAGTAAATGTAATAATTTGTCCCGTTATTATACCCATACTTCATAAAATGAAGTTCGGACAGCCCATAAGAGAGGAAGGACCTAAAAGTCATAAAAAAAAGCAGGGTACTCCCACAATGGGCGGCGTAATGATACTCATAAGCCTTATTGCAGCTTCTCTGTTTTTCGTATGGGGCAATACCGACGCCGCCGTTGTGCTTCTCATTACGGTATGCTACGGTATAGTAGGCTTTATAGACGATTATATAAAGGTCGTTAAAAAGCACAACGAGGGACTTACGCCTATTCAGAAAATAGTGTTCCAGCTTGCCGTTACTGTGCTTTTCTATATTTATATCAGAATGAGGGGCATGGGTACGGATATATATATACCCTTTACCCATGGCAGGACTATAAATTTGGGCATACTTTACGCGCCCTTCCTTTTCTTTGTAATGGTAGGTACTGTAAACAGCGTAAATCTTACCGACGGACTTGACGGACTTGCAAGCGGCGTTACGGTGCTTGTAAGCGTATTTTTCCTGTTTATAGCCAACGCATCGGGAAATTACGGTCTTGTACCTATATGCGGAGCGGCAATAGGCTCTCTGCTTGGCTTTCTTGTATTCAATTCACATCCTGCAAAGGTATTTATGGGAGATACGGGTTCTCTCGCTTTAGGCGGCTTTGTAGCAAGCATAGCGGTACTTACAAAGATGCCTATAATACTTGTAATAGTAGGTCTTGTATATGTGTGCGAAAGCCTTTCTGTCATTATTCAGGTAAGCTATTTCAAGGCTACTCACGGCAAGAGAATATTCAAAATGGCGCCTATACACCACCATTTTGAGCTGAGCGGTATGCCTGGCATAAAGGTCGTGCAGCTTTTCTGGATAGTGACGGCGGTAATGTGTCTTATAGGCTTTACGGCAACAAGAAATTTCTTTTAGATGAGGGGTGAAATACATGGATATGACAAATAAAAGGGTACTCGTAAGCGGAATTGCAAGAAGCGGTATCGCAGCGGCTCATCTTTTAAAGAAATCAGGCGCTGACGTAACAATACAGGACGCCAAAACAGAGGATAAGCTGGACAGAACTACTCTTGACGAACTTGAAAAAGAGGGTATAGAGCTTTACCTTGGCACAAATCCCGACGATATTGTGGAAAATATGGATATGATAGTAATGAGCCCGGGCGTACCTACGGATTTACCCTTTGTGCTAAAGGCAAAGGAAAAGGGTATAGAGGTAATAGGAGAGATAGAACTGGCGTGGAGATACTGCAAGTCCCCCGTTATAGGTATTACGGGCACAAACGGCAAGACTACCACAACTACTCTTGTAGGCGATATATTAAAGGCGTATACAGAAAATACTTATGTAGTGGGAAATATAGGCACTCCCTTTGCCGAGGAGGTTTTAAAGACCACAAAAGACGGAGCTGTCGTAGCTGAGCTTTCCAGCTTTCAGCTTGAAACAATAGACGCCTTCAGACCCAAGGTAAGCGCTGTGCTTAACATTACGCCTGACCACCTCAACAGACACCACAGCATAGAAAACTATATTGCCGCCAAGGAAAGAATATTTGAAAATCAGACCGAGCAGGATTTCTGCATACTCAATTACAACGACGAAGCAACGGCAAAAATGGCGGAGAAAACAAAGGCGAAGGTAATATACTTTGCTCTGGATACGGAGCTTGTGGAGGGCGTGTATTCCGATGAAAAGAGCATATATATAAGAACACTGGGTTACGATGAGAAGGTAGTGGATATAGACCAGCTTAAAATATTGGGCGGACATAATGTGGAGAACGCCATGGCGGCAATAGGCTGCGCGGCAGCCTTCGGCGTGCCTATGGATATTATAAGGAGAGTTTTAAAGGAATTTACTGCGGTAGAACACAGAATAGAGTACGTTACGACTATAAACGGCATAGAATTTTACAACGATTCAAAGGGTACTAATCCCGACGCCTCCATAAAGGCGGTAGAGGCTATGAAAAGACCTATATGCCTTATAGCGGGAGGCTACGACAAGGGCTCAAGCTACAAGGAATTTATTGCCGCCTTCGGGGATAAGGTGAAATTTGTAGCGGTAATAGGCGCAGTTAAGTTTATGATAGAAGAGGCTCTTAAGGATGCAGGCTTTACTAATTACAAAATAGCCGAATCCTTTACAGAAGCAATAGATATGTGCTATGATAATGCAGAAGAAGGCGACTGCGTGCTTCTTTCTCCCGCCTGCGCAAGCTGGGATATGTTTGACTCCTACGAGCAAAGGGGAGAAATATTCAAGGACTATGTAAAGAGATTGAAGTAATTGGGGGAATTTTATGAACAACCGATATAATCTGCCTCCCCTCAGAAGGGATAATGGCAGTCCGTCGCCCTACTACGGCGGCAGACAGTACGGAAAACCACCCGTAAAGAAAAAGAGAATATTTATAGGAGAGATAGATTATATCATATTGCTCTGCGTTATACTCCTTGTAGGCTTCGGCATAGTAATGGTATTCAGCTCCAGCTATTATACCGCAGGCAGAGGCAACGGCGATATGTATTCCTATCTTAAAAAGGAAATCTTTTTCTCCATAGCAGGATTTATAGCCATGTTTATAGCAAGCAAGTTTCCTCATGAATTCCTTAAGAAGCTTGTGCGCCCGGGCTATATACTCTCCTGTGTGCTTCTCCTCCTTGTGCTTACGCCCTTGGGCATAGAGCACAACGGCGCAAAAAGGTGGCTGGGTATAGGCAGCTTTGAATTCCAGCCCTCAGAGATAGCCAAAATAGTGCTTATACTTACATTGGCAACGGTGCTTACTGAGGACAACGAAATATTTGACTCATGGAGGAGCTTTATAAGATACATAGTGATAATGGCAATCCCCTGCGGACTTGTTGCTCTTGAGAATCTGAGCACGGCTATTGTAATGGGTGCAATAAGTATGGTAATGCTCTTTGTATACACTCCAAGACTAAGGTATTTCATAGTGCCTACGGCAATCGGAGTGGCAGGAGTTATATTTATGATATTCGGCTCATGGCGAAGCAACAGAGTACAGGCATGGCTGCATCCCGAATCCGTTGCCGACGAAAAGGGCTATCAGGTGCTGCAGTCTTTGTATTCCATTGCCAGCGGAGGAATGTTTGGTCTGGGTATAGGCGGTTCAAGACAGAAGCTGGGCTATATGCCCGAGGCTCACAATGATATTATATTCGCCATAATATGCGAGGAGCTGGGATGGTTCGGCGCAGCCATTATAATCACAATATTTATAGTGCTTATATGGAGAGGCGTTTACATAGCCATAAGGCAGGCAAGAGAGTCCTTCTCAATGCTTATAGCAACAGGCATTACGACTATGATAGCCGTTCAGGTTATTATAAATATTGCCGTTGTTACAAACACCATTCCCAATACAGGTATACCCCTGCCCTTTATAAGCTACGGCGGAACCTCCCTTGTTATGATGCTTGGCTCTATGGGCGTACTTATGAATATTTCACGATACCACGGAAGCAACAGCAGATAAAAGCAGCAATAAATGATGTCGATAGGCTCGGCATACAAAAAACCGGATAAACCGAGTACATTCTCGGCATATCCGGTTTTTTTTATCATTCGTCAAGCTGAGCTAATATGAGCTTCGGGTCGGTCGGAGCGTCGTCCTTGAATACGGCAAAATCAAGATGACAGTCAAGAGCCGAGCTGTAACCCGTAGGCTTGGCTACCTTTCCTATTACATCTCCCTTGTAAACGGCTTGTCCCTCTGATACAGTCAGATTGTCCTGAAGCTGACTGTATGTAGTTTTCCAGCCGTTTCCATGGTCAAGCTCTACTGTTACGCCGTCAACCTTATCCTTAGTAACGGCTGTTACCGTTCCGTCTGCCGCCGCTACCACATCAGCTCCCAAGGGCGCTGAAATACATATAGAATCGTTGGTTCTGTACTGCTCCAGCGTTCTGTCGAATATTCCCGTTTCAACGCTGTAATCCATAACTATCTGACCCGAAACAGGCCATATCATTTCCTGTGTATCGTCAAATAATGTAAGCTCTGCGCTTTTATCCGTACTGTATAACGGAGCGTTTTCAAGAGCACGCCTTGTTATAGGCTCTGTATCGGCTTCTGCCGTAGTGCTTTCCACAGTCGTCTCCGTAGTGAGCTTTTCCACATTTGATTTGTCTACGGGAGCTATCTCCTCTTCAATATTTACATTATTATTATCAGAGCCTCCGCCCGAATTAAGTATTGAAATTCCAAAGGCTATTAAAAGGAATACTGCCGCCAGGGTGTACAGCACCATATAAAAGCCCTTCTTATCATAATTTTCATTATTGTTCATTATTTACACCTCCTGAACCTATTATTGACCGCAGGCAAAAAAATATACGCGCGAATGTTTTTTTGTTGCAAAACTTTAAATTATCTGTGTACAACTTAAAAAAAATAGTGTATAATTAATACAAGATGAAAAATTCGGAGGTAATATAAATGGCAATAGATTTAAAAGGCAGAAATTTTCTTAAGCTGCTGGACTACACTCCCGAGGAGATACAATATCTTCTGGACTTGGCATCAGAGCTTAAGGATAAGAAAAAGAAAGGTATTCCCACAGAGGTACACAAGGGCAAAAACGTCGCTCTTATTTTTGAAAAGACAAGCACAAGAACAAGATGCGCCTTTGAGGTAGCTGCCGCCGATTTGGGAATGAGCTCCACATATCTCGACCCCTCCGGCTCTCAGATAGGCAAGAAAGAAAGCATTGCCGATACTGCAAGAGTGCTGGGCAGAATGTACGACGGTATAGAATACAGAGGCTTCGGACAGGAAATAGTGGAAGAGCTTGCGAAATATGCAGGCGTTCCCGTATGGAACGGTCTTACAAACGAATTTCACCCTACTCAGATACTTGCGGATTTGCTTACGATAAGAGAGCATTTAGGCAATATAAAGGGCGTTAAGCTCACATATATGGGCGACGCCCGCTATAATATGGGCAATTCCTTAATGGTAGCCGCAGCTAAAATGGGTATGCACTTTACAGCCTGCGCTCCCGAAAAGTATTTCCCAAATACTGAGCTTGTAAATCATTGCAAGGACATTGCGGCAAAAACCGGCGGCTCTGTTTTGCTTACGGATAACGTTGACGAGGGTACTAAAGGCGCCGATGTAATATATACCGACGTGTGGGTATCCATGGGCGAGCCTGACGAGGTGTGGGCAGAAAGAATAAGAGAGCTGTCACCCTATAAGGTAACTGAAAAGGTCATGGCAAATGCCGGAGAAAATGCAATATTCATGCATTGTCTTCCCGCCTTCCACGACCTTAAGACCACCATCGGAAGGGAAATGGGCGAAAAATTCGGCATTTCCGATATGGAGGTAACAGACCAGGTGTTTGAAAGCAGCCGTTCAGTTGTATTTGACGAGGCGGAAAACAGAATGCATACCATAAAAGCGGTAATGTATGCGACTTTGTAAAATATACTATGGAGAGTAATCAGTTATGAGCGAAGATAAAAGAAAAATAATATACAGCGCTATGCAGCCTTCGGGAGTGCCGTCTTTGGGCAACTACTTAGGCGCGCTTAAAAACTGGAAGTATTTACAGGACGATTACGACTGCCTGTTTGCCGTAGCAAATATGCACGCCCTTACAGTGAGGCAGGAGCCTTCCGAGCTGAGAAAAAGGACGAGAGACCTTATAGCTCTTTTTCTTGCAATAGGTCTTGACCCTGAAAAGCATATAATATACGTGCAGTCCGATGTTAAGGCTCATGCCGAAATAGCGTGGATACTGAACTGCTTTACATACATGGGCGAGCTTAACAGAATGACACAGTTCAAGGACAAGGCGGCAAAGCATTCCGACAATATAAACGCGGGACTTTACACCTACCCTGTGCTTATGGCAGGAGATATACTTCTCTATCAGAGCGACCTTGTTCCCGTAGGCGCAGACCAGAAGCAGCATCTTGAAATATGCAGGGATATTGCAGGACGCTTCAACAGTATATACGGCAATGTGTTCAAGATTCCCGACCCCTATATCCCCAAGGTAGGCGCAAGGATAATGGGACTTCAGAATCCCGAAAGAAAAATGAGCAAGTCCGAAAGCGATAATATGAACAATGTTGTGTATATACTTGACGAGCCTAACGTAATAGCAAATAAAATAAAAAGAGCCGTTACGGATTCCGATACGGAAATAAGATACGGCGAGGATAAGCCCGGCATAAGCAATCTTCTGAACATATACTGCGCAGTAACGGACAAAACGCCGGAGGAGGCTGTCAGCGACTTTAAGGGCTGCGGATACGGCGAATTCAAGAAAAGCGTAGGCGAAGCCGTAGTAGATCATATAAGACCTATACAGGAGAAATTCAAGGAATACTCCTCAGACAAGGCTTATATTGACAAAGTAACTAAGGAGGGCGCGGAAAAGGCGTCCTACCTTGCAAATAAAACCCTGAATAAGGTAAAGAAAAAGGTCGGTTATCCGATGAATTAAGGAGGTAATTTTATGAGTATTGTGCCAATGAAGGAAAAGAAATTTGATATGGTCGGCTTCGGCGAGGTCATGCTTAGACTTTCTCCGGGCAACAAGGAAAAAATTTCAAGAAGCGAGAGCTTTGAGAAGCAGGCAGGCGGCTCTGAGCTTAACGTAGCGTCCGGCGCTGCCTTTTTAGGAGTAAGAACGGCTATTATTACAAGACTTCCCGACAATAAGGTGGGCAGATTCGCCAAGTATAAGATAAGATACGGCAACGTTTCCGACGACTATCTTATATACGATACTTCCAAGAATGCAAGACTTGGTATATACTACTACGAGGCAGGAGCATATCCCAGAAAGTCCTCTGTTGTATACGACAGAGCCAATTCCTCTATATGTACCATGAGCGCAGACGAAATCAATCCCAAGGTATACGAAAATACAAGACTTTTCCATGTAAGCGGTATTACAATGGCTCTTAACGAGAACTTAAAGGACATAGTTATAGATACCGTTAAGAAATTCAAGGCGGCAGGAGCGGCAGTCAGCTTTGATGTAAATTACAGAGCAAAGCTGTGGAGCGAGGAGGAGGCAAAAGCAGCCATACTCCAGGTGCTTCCCTATGTGGATATTCTCTTTGTATCCGAGGAGACCTCAAGAAGAATGATGCAAAAGACAGGCACTCTTGAGGAGATAATGAAGAGCTATGCCGACGAATACGGCTGTAAGGTAGTGGCTACCACCAAAAGAGAGGTAGTAAGTCCCACAAGACATAACTTTGGCTCTAAGCTCTACTACAACGGCAATTTCTACGAAGAGCCTGCTTATGAGAACATAGAGGTAATAGACAGAATAGGTTCAGGCGACGCCTATGTTGCAGGCGCTCTTTATGCGCTGCTTACTACTGACGACCCAATGGAGGCTGTAAGATACGGAAACGCTATGTCTGCTGTTAAGTGTACCACCAACGGCGATATGCCCGCCGCATCCCTTGAGGAAATACAGAGCGTTATTAAATCCCATACTGCCGAAGGTCCTCAGGAGGAGATGAGCAGATAATGAGCTTTTGCAGCTGTACGGACACAAAATGTCCCCTTAATCCCGTAAATCACGACAAGGGCTGCGACCTTTGTATACAGAAATGTCTTAAGGACAACGAAATACCCAGCTGTTTTTTCAACAAGGTAAATAAAAACGTTGAGGACAAGGATTATACATTTATGGGCTTTGCAAAGCACGTACAAAAAAATATGTAATATCGGCTAAGACCCCCGAATATAACTTCGGGGGTTTTATTTTTGCCCAAAACAATAATTGGAAAGCCGATAAAATTTTAATAAATATCGTACATATTGAGCAGCTTTGCACAGCCTGCCATAAGCGATACCATTGTGTCGGGCATTTCCTCGACCATTTTCTTAAAGTTTTGTCTTTCCTTAGTCATT
>CANRBC010000033.1 GCA_947628755.1 uncultured Clostridia bacterium
CCTGTGAGGAGTTATTTGTTTTTTTGTAGTAAAAAATGCCGTATTTATGCGGCTTATGGCGTTTCGCAAACGCCTAGTTATTATTATGAAAAGAAAGGAGTTGCGTATAATGCTTACAGGAAAAACCGCCATACTTGGCGTTACAGGTTCTATTGCCGCATATAAGGCAGCCTCCCTTGCTCATGTACTGGTAAAGCAGGGCTGTGATGTAAATGTCATTATGACTAAAAATGCCACGGAGATAATTGCTCCCCTGACATTTGAAAGGCTTACGGGCAACAAGTGTATAGTCGAAACCTTTGATAAGAATATACAATACGAGGTAAAGCATATTTCTCTTGCCAAAAAAGCGGATATAGCGGCTATAGCCCCTGCCACAGCCAACATTATAGGCAAGCTGGCAAACGGCATTGCAGACGATATGCTTTCCACCACTATTATGGCGTGCAGATGTCCCGTGTACATTTCTCCTGCCATGAATACCGCCATGTATGAAAATCCCATTGTGCAAAGGAATATAGACAGGCTCAAGGGCTTTGGCTATAATTTTATAGAGCCTGCCGAGGGACTTCTTGCCTGCGGCGATATAGGGAAGGGCAAAATGCCCGAACCTTGCGAAATAGCCGAATATGTATATCGTGAGCTGGCATACGAAAAGGACCTTAAGGGCAAAAAAATAACAGTGACCGCAGGAGCGACTATGGAAGCCATTGACCCTGTAAGATATATAACGAACCATTCAACGGGCAAAATGGGCTGCGCCATGGCGAGAGCGGCTATGCTGAGAGGCGCTGACGTAACTCTTATTGCCGCCAATATGACTGCTGCGCCGCCACCCTTTGTAAAAATAATAAATGTAAAAAGCGCCGAGGATATGTATAATGCAGTAAAGGCGGAATATGACGATTCCGATATAGTTGTAATGTCTGCCGCCATAGCCGACTATACTCCTGTGTCTGCGGCTGAGAATAAAATAAAGAAAAGCGATAAGGATATGAGCATAGAGCTTAAGAGAACAACGGATATACTTAAGTTTATGGGTGAAAACAAAAAGAAGCAATATCTGTGCGGATTCAGTATGGAAACGGAAAAGCTTGTTGAAAATTCCGCCAAAAAGCTGGAAAGCAAAAATGCCGATATGATTGTCGCCAACAGCTTAAGAACAGAGGGCGCAGGCTTCGGCACGGACACTAATGTTGTTACAATTATTACGAAGGATAACGTAAGGGAGCTGCCTGTTATGGATAAGGAAAAGGTAGCTCACAAAATATTCGACGCCATACTTTGCAAGAAATGATACCGTAAAAATGTACTGCCCCATAGTCGGATTTTTGCTCTGACCTTGTGGGCAGTACAATTTTTTTGCTTTTTTCGGTAAATATTTACTCAATATATTTAAGAAAATGACTTTAATTCAGCATTTTTTTGAGGTATTGTCCCGTATAAGAGCCTTTTATTTTTGACACCTGTTCGGGTGTGCCTTTTGCAACGACAGTGCCGCCGCCGTCGCCGCCTTCGGGACCCAAATCTATAATATGGTCGGCGCATTTTATGACGTCTAAATTATGCTCTATTACGACTACTGTGTTTCCTCCGTCTGTAAGCTGCTGAAGTATATCTATAAGCCGCCTTACGTCGTAGGAATGAAGTCCCGTTGTAGGCTCGTCAAGTACATAGAGTGTCTTTCCCGTACTCCGTCTGCTTAGCTCTGTCGCCAGCTTTACTCTCTGAGCCTCGCCTCCGCTTAATGTAGTGGAGCTTTGTCCCAGCTTTACATAGCCTAAACCTACTTCCTTCATAGTATTCAGCTTCTGCATAAGTCTTGGCTGATTTTCAAAAAATACGCAGGCTTCGTCTATGGTCATATCCAGTACGTCTGCAATGCTTTTTCCCTTGTATTTTACTTCAAGAGTTTCTCTGTTGTATCTTTTGCCTCCGCATACCTCGCAGGGCACATATACGTCGGGTAAAAAGTGCATTTCAATTTTAAGTATACCGTCTCCGCTGCAGGCTTCGCAGCGTCCTCCCTTTACATTAAAGCTGAAACGTCCCTTCTGAAAGCCTCTTACCTTTGCTTCGGGAAGCTGTGCAAACACATCTCTTATAAGGTCGAAAAGACCCGTGTATGTGGCAGGGTTTGACCTCGGCGTTCTGCCTATGGGACTTTGGTCAATATTTATTACCTTGTCTATATTTTCAATTCCCTCTATACTGTCGTATTTGCCAGGCTTTATTTTGGCTCTGTTTACATCTCTGGCAAGTGTCTTATAGAGTATTTCGTTTACAAAGGAGCTTTTGCCGCTGCCTGAAACTCCCGTAACGGCAATGAGCTTACCCAAGGGTATATCTATGTCTATATGCTTAAGGTTATTCTGAGCAGCGCCCTTTATTTTTATAAAGCTGCCGTTTCCCTTTCGCCTTGTTTTGGGAATCTCTATTTTTTCTCTTCCGCTTAGAAAAGCGCCTGTTATGGATTTTTCGCAGTTAAGTATATCCTTGTATTCCCCTGCAAATACCACTTCGCCGCCTTTATCTCCCGCATAAGGACCTATATCCACAATATAGTCGGAGGCTCTCATGGTATCCTCGTCATGCTCGACCACTATAAGGGTATTGCCTATATCTCTCAGGTGCTTAAGCGTTGCAAGCAGCTTGTCGTTATCCCTCTGATGAAGACCTATGCTTGGCTCGTCAAGTATATACAGCACTCCCACAAGTCCCGAGCCTATTTGAGTGGCAAGTCTTATTCTCTGGGATTCGCCGCCGCTTAATGTGCCTGCGGTTCTGGAAAGTGAAAGATAGTCCAGTCCCACGTCTATAAGAAAGCCTATTCTTGCGTTTATCTCCTTGAAGATCTGCTGACCTATCGTCCTTTGTCTGTCTGTCCACTCTATATTTTCAAAGAACCTCTGTATATCCTTTATGGACATTTCCGTAACGTCGGATATGCTCTTGTCCGCTATTTTGACAGCCAGCACCTCCGGCTTAAGTCTTTTGCCGTGGCAGCAGGGACATTCTATATTTGTCATATACTTTTCGTATTCGTCACGTATTATTTCGGAATTGCTTTCCTTGTATCGCCTTTCTATACTTGTAATAACGCCTTCGTAGGCAAATGTATAGAACTTCTGCTTTCCCGCCACCATATAGGGTACTTCTATTGTTCTGCCGTGAGTTCCGTAAAGTATGGCGTCAAGAGCCTCTCTGGGCATATCCTTTACCGGCGTATTTAAATCAAAGTCGTAAGCCTTGCTGAGAGCCTGCAGTACCGAATACACAGGCGAGTTGGGATTTGCTATATTGCCGTAGCCCATGGCGTTTATAGCTCCCTCCGCCAATGTAAGGCGTTTGTCGGGTATTATAAGCTCCTCGTCTATTATCATCTTGACGCCAAGACCCATACATTCGGGACAAGCGCCGTTGGGATTGTTAAAGGAGAACAGGGGCGGCTCTATTTCGCTTATACTTATGCCGCAGTCGGGACATGAAAAATTCTGACTGAAGGTTATTTCGCCGCCGTCTATAATATCCATTATAACTATGCCGCCTGTAAGGGCAGAGGCGGTTTCTATGGACTCGCTCAGTCTTTGCTCAATACCCTCTCTTACAACAAGCCTGTCTACAACTATTTCTATATTGTGCTTCTTGTTCTTGTCTATTTCTATTTTTTCGCCAAGGTCATATATTATGCCGTCTACACGCACTCTTACATAGCCGCTGCGCCTTGCGTCGTCAAGGAGCTTTGTATGCTCTCCCTTTCTGTTTCTGACAATGGGCGCAAGGAGCTGAAAGCGTGTGCCTTCCTCCATGGCGCATATCCTGTCCACTATCTGGTCTACGGTCTGGCGCTTTATTTCCTTGCCGCATTTGGGACAATGGGGTATGCCCACTCTTGCGAATAGAAGTCTTAAATAATCGTATATTTCCGTAACCGTACCTACTGTGGAACGGGGGTTGTTGTTTGTGGTCTTCTGGTCTATGGATATGGCGGGAGAAAGACCCTCTATGCTGTCTACCTCGGGCTTCTCCATCTGTCCCAGAAACATTCTGGCATAGGAGCTTAAGCTCTCCACATATCTTCTCTGACCCTCGGCATATATGGTGTCAAAGGCAAGACTTGACTTACCGCTGCCGCTCAGACCCGTAAATATAACAAGTCGGTTTCGGGGTATTTTTAAATCAAAGTTTTTAAGATTATTTTCTCTTGCTCCCTTTATTACAATTTCATTTTTAGCCATTTCATCACCTATAATAACGCTAATTTTTTGTACTCTATCATCTTGTCTCTAAGCTCTGCCGCCTTTTCAAAGTTAAGGTCGGCAGCCGCCTTTTTCATATTCTTTTCAAGCTCCTTTGCAGCCTTGATAAGCTCTTCTCTTGACATTGATTCGGGAGCTTTGTCCATAATATTTGTCTTAGGCGCATTTACGCTTTGTGTGACCTTTATTATTTCGTGTACCTTTTTCTTTATGGTCTTTGGCACAATGCCATGCTCCTCGTTATACTGCTGCTGTATATGCCGTCTTCTGTTTGTTTCGCTTATGGCGTTCCTCATGGAATCCGTCATAGTCTCCGCATACATTACCACCTTGCCCTCGGCGTTTCGGGCGGCTCTGCCTATTGTCTGTATAAGAGAGGTCTCGCTTCTGAGAAAGCCTTCCTTGTCTGCGTCGAGTATTGCCACAAGGCTTACCTCCGGAATATCAAGACCCTCTCTCAGAAGATTGATGCCTACGATAACGTCGAATACATTAAGTCTGAGATCCCTTATTATTTCCAGTCGCTCAAGAGTATCTATGTCCGAATGGAGATACTGTACCTTTATGCCTGCTTCCTTAAGATAACGCGTCAGATCCTCCGCCATTTTTTTTGTAAGTGTGGTCACAAGCACCTTGTTCCCTTTGGCGGTGGTCTTGTTTATCTCGCTTATAAGGTCGTCTATCTGTCCCTTTACGGGGCGTATTTCCACCTCAGGGTCAAGAAGTCCCGTAGGTCTTATTATCTGCTCTGCCGTTGCCTCACTGTGGGCGTTTTCGTACTTGCCCGGAGTGGCTGATACAAATATCATCTGCTTTATTTTACCCTCGAATTCCTGAAATTTAAGAGGTCTGTTGTCAAGAGCCGAGGGCAGTCTGAAGCCGAAGTCCACAAGCGTCGTTTTTCTGGAGCGGTCGCCGTTGTACATACCGCCTACCTGGGGTATCGTAACATGGCTCTCGTCCACTATCATAAGAAAATCATCGGGGAAATAGTCTATAAGCGTATGGGGCATACTGCCGGCAGGTCTGCCGTCAAGATGCCTTGAATAATTCTCTATACCGGAGCAAAAGCCCATTTCCTGCATCATTTCCATATCGTAATTGGTCCTTTGCATAAGCCTCTGAGCCTCCAGCAGCTTGTCCTGGGACTTAAGCTCGGCGTAGCGTTGGTCAAGCTCCTCTCCTATATCCTTAAGGGCTCTCTTCATATTTTCCCTGTTGGTAACATAGTGAGAGGCGGGGAATATGGAAATATGACTTCTTCTGCCAAGTATCTCCCCTGTAAGCACATCAAACTCGGTTATTCTGTCTATTTCGTCGCCGAAAAACTCTATTCTTACCGCCGTATCCGTACTGCCTGCAGGATATACCTCCACAACGTCGCCCTTGGCTCTGAAATTGCCTCTCTGAAAGTCCATTTCATTTCGTGTATATTGTATTTCCACCAGCTTGCGAAGTACATCCTCTCGGCTTTTTTGCATACCTGGGCGTATTGAAAGGGTCATCTCCTTATAGTCGATAGGCGCTCCGAGACCGTATATGCAGCTTACACTGGCAACTATAAGCACATCCCTGCGCTCAAAAAGAGCAGACGTGGCGGAATGTCTCAGCTTGTCTATTTCGTCATTTACGGCGCTGTCCTTTTCTATATAGGTATCGGTCTGGGGAACGTAAGCCTCCGGCTGATAATAGTCGTAATAAGACACAAAGTATTCTACCGCATTGTTGGGAAAGAATTCCTTGAATTCGTTGTAGAGCTGAGCCGCAAGGGTCTTGTTATGGGCTATGACAAGGGTGGGTTTGTTTATTTTCTCTACGATATTCGCCATTGTAAATGTTTTGCCCGAGCCTGTTACGCCAAGTATTGTCTGGAATTTTTTGCCTTCCCTAATACCCTTTACGATTTTATCTATGGCCTGGGGCTGATCTCCCGTAGGCTTAAATTCGGATACTATTTTAAATCGATTTTCGTCACTCATATTCATATCTCCCAATATAAAAATATTACTATATAGATAATATCACTAAAACAAATGTTCGTCAAGGGGCAGCGACAAAAAAAGCTCTTTATTAAAAAGAAGCTGCCGCACTATGACTTATTGGCAAAGGTCATAATGCGACAGCTTTATTTGATTTTGGGTGGGTTTTTGTTTAGATTATTAGAGATTATTTTTTATTTTAAAACGACCCTTCCACCATTTCTGCGTAATGCAAGCATTACTTGAAATGGTCCCCCTCCCCTCCGACGCCTGCAATAAAACACGTTGTGTTTTATTGCAAGGCTAGGGGAGGCTAGGGTGTTGGCGATGACTCAGGTATCGTCTTTCAAAGTAAATAAGCGACGTTGGCAAGCGTACACCTAAGGCGTCCCTTCAGATAAGGGGAGGCTGGGGTGTTGGCGATGGCTCAGGTATCGTCTTTCAAAGTAAATAAGCGACATTGGCAAGCGTACACCTAAGGCTCCCCTTACGAGAAGGGGAGCTGTCAGCCTCAGCTACAGCTAAGTGTAACGAATGGCTTAGAGCGGGGCTGACTGAAGGGTCGATACTCACCTAAACCAAAATTTAATGCAACAGTCCCATTTATCACACAGCTTCTTCAACACCGTTGCTGAACTGATTCATATACAGCTCATAATAGAAGCCTTTGGCGGCAAGCAGCTCCTTATGATTGCCTTTTTCCACGATTTCGCCGTCCTTAAGCACGGCTATAAGGTCGGCATTGCGTATTGTAGAAAGTCTGTGGGCAATTACAAAGCTGGTCTTGCCCTTCATAAGGTTGAGCATGGCTTTTTGTATCTTTATTTCCGTTCTGGTATCCACGTTGCTTGTAGCCTCGTCAAGTATAAGAATTTTAGGGTCGGCAAGCATTGTTCTGGCTATGGCTATCATCTGCTTCTGACCCTGTGAAAGAGAATCGTTGTCCTCGGAAAGCTCGGTGTCATATCCCTGGGGCAGACGCCTTATAAACTCGTGAGCCTGTGAAAGTATAGCCGCCAGCTTTACCTCTGCATCGGAGGCGTCAAGTCTGCCGTAGCGTATATTTTCCATAATAGTGCCGGTAAAAAGATATGTGTCCTGCAAAACAATACCCAAAGAGCTTCTGAGACTGTCTCTTGTAAGATGAGTGATGTCCTTGCCGTCTATGGAAATAACGCCCTGCTGTATGTCGTAGAACCGTGTAAGCAAATTGATTATAGTGGTCTTGCCTGCTCCCGTAGGACCTACAAGAGCTATTGTCTGACCGGGCTTTGCATAGAGGTCTATATGCTTAAGTATGGGGTGATTTTCCTCATAGGCAAAGCATACGTCCTTAAAGTCTACTCTGCCCTCTACATCGTCGAGAACGAGAGCGTCCTTATCGTCGGCAGGTTCAGGCTCCTGATCCATTACCTGAAATACTCTCTCTGCTCCCGCTATGGCTGAAAGCAATGTGTTGTACTGCATAGCAAGCTCGTTAAAGGGTCTTGCAAACTGCTTGGAATAAATAAGGAAGCTGGTTATAACGCCCGGACTTATGCCTATTATAGCTCCCGTTACGGCTATAAGACCGTAGCACATACTGTTTATAAATGTAGAGGCAGGACCCATAAGTCCTGAGAATATCTGGGCGTTTGTGCCTGCTTTTTTCAACTCCTCGTTCATAACGGTAAGTCTTTTCAGCTCGTCGTCTTCTCTGACAAATGTTTTTATAACCTTTTGTCCCGTTATGGACTCCTCTATATTTCCGTTAAGAGCGCCAAGCACTCTCTGCTGCTCCTTGAAATATACCCTTGACCGCTTTGTTATAGCCTTTGTTATAATGAAAAGCACGGGTATTGCCAAAAGGCATACGCAGGTAAGGGGTATGCTAAGACTAAGCATAAAGCAAAGCACGCCCGCTATCATAAGAGCGCTTTGGAAAGCCTGGGAAAGGCTTGTGTTAAGGGAAAGGGAAATATTGTCCACATCGTTTGTGATACGGCTCATAATATCGCCCTTTGAGGTAGTGTCGTAATACTTAAGAGGCAGCGACTGCATCTTGTCAAAAAGATCCTTCCTTATGGCAAACACCGTATTCTGCGATACGTTTACGCAAAGCTGTGTCATAAGCCATGTAAATGAAGCGGAAAGGGCATATATTACCACAAGCACGGCTATTATCTTAGCCAGCTCTCCGAATTTGCCCGGAAGCACATATCGGTCTATGGCAGTACCTACTATTCTTGTGGATACAAGATTTGTAAGCACGGAAAATGCCACAAAGAAAAATACCATAAAGAGCTTGAATTTGTGTATTGAAACGTAATGCCAAAGCCTTAAAAGAGTTTTTTTCATCTCCTTGGGCTTTTGCACGGGCATTGCTCTTTTTTGTCCTCTGTTGGGAGATATAGTGTTGTTTGCTGCCATTATATATCATCCTCCCGCTTAAGCTGTGAATTGTAAATTTCCTGATATTCCTCACTGTTTTTAATAAGGTAGTCGTGATTGCCCACCGCCGTTACCCTGCCGCTGTTTATAATAACTATTTTGTCGGCGTGCATTACGGAGGTTATTTTCTGGGCAATTATTATTTTTGTAATGCCCTTGTAGTTTTCTCTGAGAGCCTTTTGTATTTTTGCCTCAGTAGCCGTATCGAGGGCTGATGTACTGTCGTCAAATATAAGTATTTTAGGCTTTTTGATAATTGTACGGGCTATGGAAACTCTCTGCTTCTGACCGCCCGAAATGTTTACGCCCATTTGTCCCAGCTCGGTATCGAATTTATCGGGCATTTCGCTTATGAATTCATAAGCCTGCGCGTCCTTTGCCGCCGCTGTTATTTCCTCGTCGGTAGCGTCTTTTTTGCCCCATTGTATATTTGCCTTTATAGTGCCGGAGAAAAGTATAGGCTTTTGCAGTACGATGCCTATACTTTTTCTCAGATAGTCAAGGTCTATGCGGCGGACGTCGACTCCGTCTATTTTAATAGAGCCTTCGGTTACGTCGTAAAGCCTTGGTATAAGGTTTACAAGAGTGGATTTGCCTGCGCCTGTTTCACCCAGTATGCCTACGGTCTCACCGCTGTTTATTTCAAGGCTTATGTTTTCAAGTACAGGGTCTCCCGTGCTTCCGGGATATGCAAAGGAAACGTTGTCAAATACTATATTTCCCTGTGTAATGGCGCTGCTGTCAGGCTCGTCGCAGTTCTTTATATCCGTTTCGGTCTCAAGAACCTCGTTTATTCTGTCTATGGACGCTTTTCCTCTCGTAAGCTGCATAAGAGCCATACCCGCCATCATAAAGGACATAAGTATCTGATTGATATAGGTGATATACGCCATAAGGTCGCCTGTTTCCATAGAGCCTGAGTATACCATATTTCCGCCTCTCCACAGTATTATTATTATAACATTGTTGAGTACGAACATCATAACGGGCATAATAAGCGTCATTATTCTGAACGCCATAATGGTGGTATCCCGCAAGTCGCTGTTTTTCTCATTGAATTTGCTCTTTTCCTCCTCGGCTCTTACAAATGCCTTTATTACCCTTACGCCGGAAAGAGCGTCTCTCATGACTGTATTTACATTGTCTATTTTCTCCTGTACCAGTCTGAAAAGAGGGAAAGTATGCCTTATTACAAGGACTATGGTAGTGCCAAGTATCATTACCGCCACAACAAGCACAAGCGTCAGCTTTGCGTTTATGAGGAAAGCCATGGCAAGACCGCCTATGAACATAAAGGGCGAACGCACAAGCATCCTCAAACTCATAAGCACTATGAGCTGCGCCTGTGTAATATCGTTTGTAAGCCTTGTAACAAGGGAAGAGGTGTGGAATTTATCCAGATTAACAAATGAAAAGCTCTGTATTCTTTCAAGCATAGCCGCTCTTACGTCTGTGCCGAAGCCCTGGGACGCCTTTGACGCGCATACTGTACAGCCTACGCCGCCCACTACGCCGCAAAGAGCCGTTATTACCATTAAAATACCCCGTGATATGATAAAGGCATTGTCGCTGTTGGCAATACCCGTGTCTACAATAGAGCTCATTATTCTGGGAATAATAAGCTCGCTTTGTACTTCTATTATCATAAGAAGGGGCGCAAGTATCGTATATATAATATAGGGTCTAAGATATTTTAAGAGCTTTTTCATATACATTCCTCCAAAAAGTTAGCCGTCTAACAATATTTTAATTTATATTTATGTAATTGTCAATATATTTGTTGCCGAAAAAAATAAAAAACATTTGCTGTTGAAAAAATAAAAAACATAGAGTATAATTAATAAAGCAAAGACAAGAATACGTTTTAACGATTTTTTAAGGAGAGATATATATGAAAAGAATGAAACCGGCAACGAAGCGTAAAATGGCAGGTATCGTAGCAATACTTCTTATTGCGGCAATGGTGCTGAGCTCAGCCTCCGTACTGTTTGTGGACGGCGCAGAAATCACAGGATATACGGAGGAATACTATGAGAGCTAAGAAAAAGAAAAGCGATATGGAAAAGCTGAGAGACGGAGGACTGAGAATATGGCATATCATAGCCATATTGGTGCTTTTTGTACTTATGGTATTCTCTTTAATATATAGCTATAACAACAGAAAGGGTATAGGTACGGAGCTTATATACGACCAGTACGACAACAACCTTATATTAAACGGCGTATTTGCGGAAAACGTAAATATAGGAGGACTTACAAAGAAACAGGCGGAGGATAAAATCAACAGGGAATATGTTCTGCCCAGAACCTCCGAAAAGGTTGCCTTTACATATAAGGACTACAAAAAGGAGTATACCAAGGGCGAGCTTGGTCTTGGCTACAACGTGGGCGAGGTAGTAAATGAGGCTTACAAAACAGGCAGAAGCGGAGGTAAGCTGGAAACTATAATCAATGCCACAGAGATAGCCGACAGGAGAGAGTTTATAACGATTGTGCCTGATATAGACGAGGGCAAGATAAAGTCTGCCGCATCTCAGGTAAGCGGCGATATTGCCAAAATGGGAGCAAAGGCAGACAAAGAGGGCATAATAACTATGATAGAAGACAGTCTTAAAACAAATGATGGCGACAGCGATTTGGCTGTGCCCATAGTCGAATAATATTTTTTGTGATATGTGGACGGGATTTGTATGAGCAATAGAAACGGCGCTAAAAAAAAGAAAAAAAAGAATATTTTCCCCAAAATCGTGCTTATAATGGCAGCTGTATTCATATTGCTTGCATTGGCGCTTATTCTGTTCAGAAGACCTGTAATGAGTATGTATTACCAATGGAAGATAGACCGCCCCATAGAGCAGACAACGCCCGTTATGGATAAGAATATACTTATTGACGGCAAAGAGGTGGGAGGTATGACAGCGGAAGAGGCTCTTGAGCTTATAAATTCCAACGTGGATTCGGATACGGAGGGCAATGCCGTAGTAATAAAAAGCTCCGACAACAAGCATACCTATGAATATACATTCCAAGACCTTGATATAAAATTCGACATTGACGGCGCAGTTAAAAAGGCGATAGACTTCGGCAAAAATCCCGATAAGGACAGCTGGTGGCGTGAATTCAAGGCTCTGGAGGGCGGCAAGGTGAACTTTGCCGTTATGAGCTGGAGCAGACCCAAGGTCACCTCCTTTGTAAACGCCATTGCCTCAGAAATAAACGTAGAGGCTAAAAACGCAGGCTTTGTAAGGCAGAACGGCACTTTTACTGTCACGCCTTCGGCAACGGGCTATGCCATAGACAAGGATAAGCTCCTTGCAGATGTTGTTTCCGCAATAGAAAACAGGGAATTCGGCAAGGAAATAACCTTTGACATAAAGGTGACAGAGCCTAAGTATACGGATAAGGATTTTCAAGGCTTTACAGGACTTATAGGCACATATTCAAGTCCCTATACGGGAGGCGACGCCAACAGAATACAGAATCTTAAAAACGGCTGCGCCAAAATAAACGGCGTTGTGGTATATCCCAACGAGGTATTTTCCACAAACGCTCATTTTAACCCGTGTACCGAGGCAAACGGCTGGGCAAGTGCAGGAACTATTGTAAACGGCAAAATTGAGGACAGCGTAGGGGGAGGTATGTGCCAGGTATCAAGCGCCCTTTATATGGCTCTTCTGAATGCCGAGGTGGAAATAACCGAAAGGCACAATCACTCCATGAAGGTAGGCTATGCAGACTATGGCTTTGACGCTACCCTTGCGGGAGATTACAAAGACCTTAAGTTTAAAAACGACACAGGCTGCGCCATATATCTTGAGGCGTATACGACGGCTTCAAACGTAGTTGTAAATATATACGGCAAGGAGGTACATCCTGCCGGCAGAACCCTTAAGTTCTCAAATAAATTCATTGACTCAAAGGAGCCGCCCGACCCTGTTGAAAAATACGATCCCGAGCTTCCCGAGGGTACAAGACAAATAGAAACAACAGCCATGAAAGGCGTTACCTATGAGCTTTACAAGAGTATTTACGAAAACGGCGTATTAAAGGATACCGTTAAGGTAAATACAAGCACCTATTCTCCCAGAGGGCAGGTCACTCTTATAGGAACGAAAAAGGCTGAATAATAAAGAGAGGTATACTTATGATAGACAAGATAAAAAACTACGATTCCATTAAATGCCTGTTTGAAGCAATTCTGGAGCTGAAAACTCCCGAGGACTGCTGCCGCTTTTTCGAGGACGTGTGTACCGTAAAGGAAATGCAGGCAATAGCTCAGCGGCTTGAGGTGGCGAAAATGCTCAAGGCAGGAGAAACATATACTGCCATAGTGAACGCCACGGGAGCTTCGACGGCTACCATAAGCAGAGTAAACCGCTGTCTTAACTACGGCGACGGCGGTTATAATCTTGTACTTAAGAGATTGGAGAATAAATAAAATGAGCATAGACGATAAATTAAAATCACTGAACGATATGCAGCTTAAAGGGGTCCTCAAAACAGAAGGACCGCTTTTGCTGTTGGCAGGAGCAGGCTCCGGCAAAACAAGAGTGCTTACCCACAGAATAGCATATCTTATTGAAAAGGGCGTAAGCCCTTGGAATATACTTGCCATTACATTTACAAACAAGGCGGCGAGAGAAATGAAGGAAAGAGCAGCCGCCATCACTCCGAGAGGCAGCGAGGTATGGGTGAGCACATTCCACTCTGCCTGTGTAAGGATACTCAGAAGAGAAATAGACAAAATAGGCCGGAGCAATCAATTTTCCATATATGACGCAGACGACAGCGAAAGGCTTATAAAGGATATTCTTAAGGAGCTTAATATAAGCGACAAAATGTATCCCCCCAAGTATGTTCAGTCAGTCATAAGCTCACAGAAGGATACAATGACGTCTCCCGATGAATTTGCCGAAATCACGGAAAAGGATTTCAGACTTAAGAGAGTAGCCGATATATACAGAATATATCAGAAAAGACTTAAGGACAACAACGCCCTTGATTTTGACGACCTTATATATATGACTGTAAGACTTTTTGAGCAAAGACCCGATATACTGGATAAATATCAGGAGCGTTTCAGATACATAATGGTAGACGAATATCAGGATACGAACGGCTCTCAGTACGAGCTTGTAAGGCTTCTGGCAAAGAAGTACAGAAATATATGCGTCGTAGGCGACGACGACCAGAGCATATACGGCTGGAGAGGAGCGGACATCAGAAATATACTTAATTTTAAAGAGGACTATAAGGACGCTGTGGTATATAAGCTGGAGCAGAATTATCGCTCTGTAAAGCCTATACTGGACGCAGCCAATTCAGTTATTAAAAACAACAGACACGACCAGCTTAAGAGCTTGTGGACGGAAAAAAGCGAGGACGGTAAAATAACCGTATACAGAGCGGAGGACGACAGATTCGAGGCGGAATATATATGCTCGGAAATAGACAGAGGGGTATCCGAGGGCAAGGAATATAAGGACTTTGCCATACTTTACAGAAACAACGCCCTTTCAAGAGTAATAGAGGAAAGACTTATAAAAAACGGGATACCATATAGGCTCTTCGGCGGCACACGCTTCTATGACCGCAAGGAAATAAGGGATATTATGTCCTATTTAAAGGCCGTGTACAATCCCAATGACGATATAGCAATACGCAGGATAATAAACGTTCCCAAAAGGGGCATAGGCGATACAACTGTGGGAAGAGTAGGCGAATACGCTCTTGAAAAGGGCATATCCTTCTATAATGCTCTGTGCGAATGTGAAAGTATAAGCAGTATAAGTCCCTCCGCTGCAAGAAAGCTGAGAGCCTTTGGGATAATGCTGGACGAGCTGAGAGAGGCAGCGGAGGAATACAGCGTATCCTTCTTTATAGAAAAGGTAATGGAGGATACGGGCTATAAGGCGGAGCTTGAGGCGGAAAACACCGATATTTCAAAGGGAAGACTTGAAAATCTTGAAGAGCTTGTGAATAAAGCTATTGAGTTTGAAGAAGCCTCCGAGGAGGACAAGAGCCTTTCCGCCTTTCTGGAGGAGGTTGCCCTTGTGGCGGACGTAGACGCATTTACCGAGGGAGACGACACCGTTGTGCTTATGACAATACATTCCGCAAAGGGTCTTGAGTTCGACACGGTATTTATAGCAGGCTTCGAGGAAAATATTTTCCCAAGCTACCGCTCTCTTACAGAGGGGGATATAAACGCTCTTGAGGAGGAAAGACGTCTTTGCTATGTAGGTATTACAAGAGCTAAGAGAAGACTTTATCTTACGTCGGCGGTCAGCAGACTTCAGCATGGCAATTATGTGGCAAACGCCATATCTCGCTTTGCCAAGGAGATACCGGAGGAGCTTATTGAATTCAAGCAGCAGGGCGTCAGAACGTCGAGCGAAAGCAGACCGTCCGTACCATCCTCCGGATTCAAAGCTGCCCCTAATAATTTAAGACGTCCCGTAAATACATACAAAATGCCTGAGCCAAAAGATGTTACCTTGGATTACGGCGTAGGCGATATGATACGTCACTTTAAATTCGGCGTAGGCTCTGTTGTCGATATAAATCCTGCGGGAGCAGACTATGAGGTGACTGTGGATTTTAAGTCCGTTGGTACAAAAAAGCTAATGGCAAAGCTTGCTAAGCTCAAAAAGATATAGCAATTTTTATAAAAAAATAAGAAAAAAATTGACAAAATTGTAAATTTTTTTTGAATTTATGCCTTTACAAATATGAAATTATTGTGTATAATGTAATAAGGTCATGATGTACTTTATTTTAAGGGATAGGAGGAATTTATATGACTAAAAAATGTATAGCCGAATTTATAGGCACTATGGTGCTTGTAATATGCGGCTGTGGTATTGCCATGCTTACAATTAATGCAGACGGCGGAGTTACAAGCGGAAGCGGAGTAGCAATCGCTCTTGCATTTGGTCTTTCAATAGTTGCTATGGCTTATTCGGTAGGCAATGTTTCAGGCTGCCATGTCAATCCGGCTGTTTCTATTGCAATGCTCATCAACAAGAAGCTCACAGCTCCCGAATTTGTAGGCTATGTTGTAAGCCAGGTTTTAGGCGCTATTGTAGGCGCTCTCATACTTTTCGGCATTTTCGGTGGAAATATGGGTCTTGGCACTAACGTTACGGCAGAGGGCATTACTGTGGTACAGGGCTTTATTACAGAAGTAGTGCTTACATTCATTTTTGTATTCGCTATCTGCGGTGTTACAAGTAAGGAGAGCTTCGGCTCTGTTGCAGGCATCGTTATAGGTCTTACCCTTGCTCTCGTTCATTTACTGGGCTTACCTGTTACAGGTACTTCCGTAAATCCTGCAAGGAGCTTTGGTCCTGCTCTTGTAGCTATGCTTACAGGCGCTTCAGGCGGAGCAGAGGCATTTGCGCAGGTTTGGGTATACATACTTGCGCCACTTATCGGCGGCGCTCTTGCTGCGGTAGCTTATACATTTATGACTAAGGAAGACTGATAGACGGTTTTCACATTTTTAAAGAGAAGATTGGTATATACGGGACTGTCATTATTTGACAGTCCTTTAGTTTTGTCTGAAAAGGGACTGTTGCGTTGTATTTTTGCTTATGCGAGTATCGACCCTTCCACCGCCTAACGCTGTTCAGCACTTTTGCTTTGCAAAAGCAAACCTACGGTTTGTCGGATAGCTTTCCGATGCAAACCTCCGACGCCCTACGGGCTAGGGGAGGCTAGAGGCGGGGGGAGGTAACAGCAACAGCTTAAGGGTCGTTTTCAATACAAATTTTTTTTCATTAAATATATTGTAAATTACTTAAAAAAAATATATAATAATATATCATGGCGTATTCATAATATATTGCCCTATGTTAAGGAGGAAATGTATATGGCATTTATAAATATCAGGGAAAGCGATAGAGGTAAAATACATGATATTGCAAAAAGCTACAATGAGCAGAATCAGCAGAAAAAGCAAAGAGAAGTCGAAATAATGACAAAATATCTCTATATGAACGGCGACAATATAGACCATGAGGCTTATGGTTTCAAAACGGGCGCGGACAGATTCAGAATACTGGGCGTAATGAGAGCTTGGTATATGTTCAGAGGCATGACTCCCGAAGAAATACTTTCGGACTCTCCCGCTGCCGCAAGCCGCAGAGAAGAGCTTATGCAGGAATTTCACAATAACTTTTCAAGACACCCCGACGACACGGAAGAAAGTCTGAGAGAAAGAAGACTGCATTCTCTTGCAAATATGCAGGATATGGTAGGCAGGATGAAGCCTGTTATACCCGAAACGACTACCGAAATAACGGCAGACAGCTTTCAGCAGTATATGGACCTTGCCAACCTACAGTCAGATATGGCAATAAATATAAGCGACGAATACTTTAATGGCGAATATAAGGGGAATTACGCTCAATATTCGGGCACTACGGACACGAAGACACTTCATGACGAAAATCTTTACAGCGCCGTACATTCATCATACCGTACTATTGCGGCAAGTCTCTGCGATATTTTTGCAACATCTGCATTTGAGCATAATTTGCCCCTTAACGAGGCATCTGCATACTTTGACAATTATCAGTCCATGCAGGGCAACAGAGTAGAGACCAAAGACCAAGAAACCGGAAGGGTAATATATTCCAACCTGGGAGGAGCAACTGAAAGACTCAGAAAGTCCCTTCAGAGAATACATAATTTTGAACAGCTCAGCCATGAGTACAACATAGACCAACTCAGGAATACATCTGTAAGGGATATAAGCAAAGAAGCTAAGTCGGCTGTCGCTACCTCACTTATGAGCGCCCAGGATCCCCAAAGCTACGAAAGCTATAACGACATTTTCGTAAATGAATATGTACCCGACGCAAGCAGGAAAGACATACCCGTAAATAGCCCTGACACAGTGGGTTATTTCTTCATGAATTACAACAGCGATACAAGGCTTATGAGTGAAATACTGGGCGTTGATGAAGCCGACTTTTCTGTAGATGACGCTCTTAATAACATATATATAAACGGCAGAAATCTCCGCGAGAATATGATGGACTACGACAGGGAGTTCATGGGAAGATTTGACAGGATTCGTGATAACACTGAAATAAGCAAAGATGATATTAACTATCGGAACACAATTAATGCCTTTAACTCAAGGGCTGCGGATATATTAAAATATTCTCTCAGCGCAGAAAGCCCTAATGTTGTAACCGTTTTGGGACCCGACGCGTCAAATCCCTCAAAGAAGAGCTTCCACCCTGTATATCCGCCCTTTGGCGCCTATGCCGAGGTTCAGAACATAACGCCTGCGCAGGCGCAGGCTGACTATGACGCCAAAAGGATAATGATAGCAAACGAAGTGTCTGCCCTCAACAGTGTCTATGATTCTGTAAGAGAGCCTGTTCTGAACAGTGAAATCGATGTAAATGACACGCAGAAAAATATAGACCTTCTTGCAAAGCTCACGGGCGTAAGACCCGGCTACATCGAAGATGTGGATACATTCAAGGCGACGCTGACCCCTATACTTAACATTATAAGCATAAACGGGGACAGTCTTTCCCATATAATGGAATTATACAATGCGGAAACATCGAAAGATTATCTGAAATCATGCGTTGAACAAATAAAACTAGGTCTTGACAAGTATGGCGTTGATATAACCGACGGCGACAGAAAGGGAAAGGTATACTCCGAAAATGTAGACACAAATGCCATATATCATGACGATTTCATAGATGCAAGCAGGAATGCAAACGCCGATGAAATAAGGGCGGCATTTATAGACAATTTCAATCAGAAAGACGGAAAAATAACAATATCTGCCGAGGACGAGGATGAATTGCTCAACGATATTCTCAAAAACGCCTATGCTGATGCCTTGCCAGATGACGACGAAATAACGGATGATGATACCTTTGCCTTGGTAGCATCCGACAGGATATTTATACGCAACACAGATTTCCACAGTACGCTTTTAAATATGGAGGGTCATGATGCCGAATATTACGGAGATCCCGATAGCTTAGAAGACGAAAATGCAGAATCCGGCAAGGTCTATGAAGCGGCAATAGATATGATGAAGGAAGCGCTTCACTCAGGCAATCTCTTTACAATTCAAGAGGGAAGGCTCGTGCCTGTACTTCCTGAGGCAAACGAAAGAAATATAGACCATATCATGAATCTGACTGAAAATGCCATGATAACGGCAAATGAGAGAAACACTGCCTTTGCGGCTATTCCGGAAGCTGATAAAGACGAAAGTATGCTTGCGTTTAATGATAACGACTTTCGTTATGCAAAAAATAAATATACCAACGCAAAATACGATGAATATTTGGCAAACAGAGCCGAGGTAAAAAATGCCCTCGCATATATAAAGAAAAACGAAAGCACCTATATTAAAACTCCTGAAGTGGCTGAAAACCTGCCCATGCATTATATAAGCCAGCTTACGGGACTGCCTGTGGCAGACAATATTGAAATAACAGACGCCATAAATATTCTCAACAATATAAGAATAAACGGCAAGGCATTATATGCAAACGCCGAAGAGACCATGAATAAGATTGCGGCTAAGCATAATATAGCGCTTGAAGAAGGTCAGAAGGCAGGCGACGTACTTGCCGCCAAGGACGCCGACTTCAAGAAAACCGTTGTAAACGAGCTTATGAGCGAGGCAAGGGACAGAATAAACAGGGCTGCAAATATAAAAAGTATTGACGTCGTAGAAGTTATATATACGGACAGCGCTGCGCATAAGAGGGGAACAAAAAGAGTTATACCGCAAAACAGCGATGTTCTCAAAAACCCCGATTCTGCAAACACCTTCCTCAGAAAGCAGGAGGAAATATATAATATAAGAAATTCGCGCAATGTGAGAGTATTCGACCACAAGCCCAACGGCAGAGATTTAAGCAACGGAGAGCTTATAGAAAAGCTCCTGGGAGAAAGTATAAATCCGCATAAGCCCGGCGAGCCCGATTACAGACCGGATTTTGACTTTGACGCTCTCGACCCTGCTCTTAGGTCACAGCTTCTGGGCAAGATATACATAAACGGAAGAAACATACGCTCATGCCTTGGCGAAAACACGCCCTTCAATACTCAAAACGTATGCGCAAGGATAAGGGAGGCTCTTAGCTCTGAAAGCGCCGATTTCATAACCGTTATGAATGAAAATTCATTAGAGCCTGCTCCCGTAGCCATAGTTACGGAGGAATCCCTTAAAGCCTCACTTAATTTTGCGCGCGACAATGATTTTGAAAGCAATAGTCTGGCAAGAAGCAAGGTAGACAAGTCGGTAAATTATGTCAAGAATTTCAGAAATGAGATATATAAAGCCGTAAAGGAATTACGTTCCGGAAGTCGTGACCCAAAGAGCGTAGGCGCTACGGCAGATATGATTTATGCGGACTTCTACGCAAATGTTACAAAGGAATACACGGCAACGGACAATGTACAGGATTATCAGGAAAAATGTAACAGCTTTGCGCGCAACACTATTTTGCAGGGTGTAGTGCAGGCGCACGGCGGAAGACCCGGCTCCGATGCTTCGTTGATAGCCCTTTATATGATAAGCAAGGGATACAGCTTTGAGGACGTAATAGACCAAAGCGCGGAAAAGAAGCGTTTAAGGGCGGAGATAGGAAAGGAATATTACGATATATTTTCACTCCCACAGATAGACGGAAAAAATGTTGACATAAATTCTCCGGAGGCATCGAGAAAATTTGAGGAACAGGCAATGCCTGCTCTTATGAATATGGCAGAAGCATATTCACACATAAAGCTGCCTTATGTAGACTTCAGCGACCCCGAAAGCATAAGGAAAAACGGCTTTGCAGTGGAGTTTATAACTCAGATGGGAATGGATTTTGCGCAGGCGAATAATCCAAGAATACAAAAGCTGATTTCCGCTACAACGCCCCGATTAGTACGAAATATTTTTGAGGGCAGAATGAAATATGTTTTTAATCCGAAAACTGAAGGCGCAGATGAAAAAGAAAGTCAATATTTAAAGGGTCTGCCTGATATAGATACAAAGAACATAAATGCCATAAAAGCTCAGGCGGTTGTTGATACATTAGGAAACGACTTTTTAAGAGAAATGTCAAATGCCGAAATAGGCGCCCTCAGTAAAAATTGCTTATCCGACATAGATACTCAGATGAGCAGTAATCGCTGGCTTACCGAAAATGAACTGCGTTCGGGCGGAATGAGCGATGTACTTAAGGGAGATTTTTCCAAAATAAGCAATAAATTTGCCTCATTGAATAAAATGGACGAAAAATTGCAGGCGTTAAAAGATGATGTGGCTAATGCCGTAAATATGGACAGCAATAAGGTATTTGAAAATAAAATAAACGACTTTATCAGTCAGCCTGTAACAGATTCGTCAATTACACTTAGATACAGCGACTTAGGAAATACGTCGCCTGTCAGCATTATTTCAAAACTAACGTATGCGCCTTTGACCGAAAATGATACGGAGCTTAACAGAAAGGTATTCGACAAGGCGTTTGACCTGCTGTATATAAACGGCGTAAGCGCAAAGCAAGCATACGGACTGGATGAAAATTCCACATTTGAGGATTATATGAATGCCAGCAAAGAAATAAAGGATATAATGGAGGATACCTTTATCAAAGGCACGGGCAGTACCTTTGTTATGGTAAAGAACACCGAAGACAATAAATTATTGGCGGTAAAAGTGCCTGCTACGACTTTGAGTAAGCCGGAAAAGGCAGAGAAATGGGGCTTTTGGGAAAGACGACATCACTCAAGAGAGGAAATAGCCGAAAATGAAGCGGCTGTCAAAAGATATGAAGAGTATGTCACAGTAAGTGAAATACTGAATAAAAAATCCAAAGATGCCACAGACTTTACCAAAGAAATAAATTCAAATTTAGCTGCCGAAAGACAAAGACAAGAAGCTGCGCAAAGAAACGAAAGGCAGGCGCAAAACAACGCTCCTGCTCAGCCTGCTGCACAGGAAAACAGACAGGGTGTAAGAGTGCTTAATCTTACTGAGGCAACAAATATGCGTAACAACGGCAATTCCAACAGCAATGAAAATTCAAATAGTGTTCAGCAAGTGACACCGTTCCTACCGAGAGAAAACGAGGCTCAGCCGGAAGTGGAAAATGCGATGACGAATTAGTATAACACATTTGCTTTAAGGGTATTGTTAGCTTTTCAATGCAATATTAAGCCCGTCTTTATCATTTCCGAAGTGCGCATTTCATAAGTGAGCAGGGGAATTGATAAGACGGGCGAGGGTATATTCAGTATTCTTTGAATTGAAAATACCATTTATTCGACGGTTGGGGGACTGTCCTTGCTTGACAGTCCCTTTTATATGATTATACTTATAAAAAAATAATTGGAGAATATATATGAACAATATAATTTTGATAGGTATGCCCGGCGCAGGCAAAAGTACCGTAGGCGTGGTGCTTGCCAAAAGCATGGGCTATCGCTTTATAGACAGCGACCTTGTGATACAGGAAAAAACCGGAAAGCTCCTCCATACAATTATTAAGGAGGAGGGCATAGACGGCTTTAATGCCGTTGAGAATAATATAAATTCAAATATATGCGCAAAAAGAGCTGTCATAGCCACAGGAGGAAGCGCCGTATATGGCAAAGAGGCTATGGAGCATTTTAAAAGCATGGGAATAGTTGTGTACCTCAAGCTAAGCTGTGAGGAAATAGCCGAGCGCCTTGGGGATTTGAATGAAAGAGGCGTGACTATAAGAGAAGGGCAGACATTGGAGGAGCTGTACAATGAAAGAATACCCCTTTATGAAAAATATGCAATGCTTACCGTGGACTGCGGAAACAAGCAAATAAAGGATATTGTTAAGGAAATAAAAGCAGGACTTTCAGAAAAATATTGACAAAGCCCGATAATGTATTTATAATAATTATTGTGTGCGGCATAAATGCCGTAGGTATGCGGACATGGCGGAATTGGCAGACGCGCCAGACTTAGAATCTGGTTCTCAGGAGTGGGGGTTCAAGTCCCCCTGTCCGCAGTTTTTTATTACTTTAAACACAAGGAAATAAGAAGACTTTGTTGCACATTATTGTTTTTGACAACAGTTTGTTATAGATTTTAATAATAAATAAGAGCCATTAAAAATTTTTGTGTAAACAGTATAAAACAAGTCCTTCTTGGCAATAATGCAAATATCAACAAATGTAAA
>CANRBC010000034.1 GCA_947628755.1 uncultured Clostridia bacterium
GCACTGCAAAATCTCCACCTTTCCCCTGACAACCTGCCTTTCAAAAAAAGTGTTACCAATCATTGACACTTTAACATATGTTTAAATCATATTGAATAAATTTAAGTTGAATATTATATATTTTTATGATATAATTAAATTTGTATTTAAAAATAATAAAATAATATAATTATGTATAACCAGTAACATATAAATCAATATATTTTATCAATAAATTAAAAGCGAACTTCTGTATAAAAAAATCAACTCAATGATAGATATTATAATTTTGGAGGCATCTAATGAAAAAAATATTTATAAGCCACTCTGCTGGTGATAAAGAAATTGTTCGTGAAATAATAAATTTTTTAGAAAGCATTGGTGTAGAAAGTAATAGTATTTTTTGTTCTTCTTTTGAGGGATATGGCATTAAATTGGGGACAAATTGGCTAGATGCAATTAAATCTGAACTGACAGATGAATCTTTGGTTTTGTTTGTACTTACTACAAATTTTTATAATAGCCATATGTGCCAATGTGAATTAGGCGCAGTATGGGCAAATACAATAAAACATATTCCTATACTTGTACCACCATTAACATTTAATGATTTAGAGTATATTCTGAGGAATCAGCAAAGTATGACAATTAACGATGAGAATAAATTAAGTTCATTATATGAAGAAGTTATTGAGTGGTTTGACTTGCCACAACTAAAGGCTCCTATTTGGAAATTAAAATCAGATAGGTTTTTAGGTAGTATAGACGCCATACTTAAAAAAAAATATGTTTAGTGAAATACAAAAGAAAATTTTCTCATTACGCATTATCAAGGCTATTTGATAAAGTAAATCAGCTTTTGGCTGAACAAGCGTATGCATTTATTATTACTCCCGATAAGATAACAGAAGAAATAGTAATAGAACAATATACTTACACCATTTATGCAAAGTATGATGTTATAATCAAAATTGACTCATGCGCTATAAATTTTCCATCAGATTATATAGATAAACGTATTCTGGCTTTTATAAGCAAAAACGATGTGAATATTAGTAATATAAGAGAAATATATCATAAATACAAACACATAAATATAATTTTTCTTCAATATGAAAGTTCAAAAGATCAAAATCAAGTCCTGTTTTCAATTTCAAAAGATTTTTTATTAAAATATATAGAATACCTTGAAATTGATTTTTCGCATGTAGTTTTATCTGAGTCTGATAAGAAGCATCTAATTGAAATTGGTGGAAACAACCTATACAATATTTATCATTTAATAAGTATTTGTTATTACAATCAAATCAATGTACATCAATTAGATAAATATAATATTCCGTTATCAGATTATGAAAAAATGATTGAAAATAATCAAGGATTAATCTATATTTTGAATATGCCTGCTTCAGGGATTCATAAAGAACTTGCAACATTAATAGTTCATAGAGATGAACTATCATTATATATAAATAATCAATATTTATTTTGTAATGGTGATTATATTTTTTCTAATATTAATTTGCATTTAAAATATAAGGAATACTTAAATCTAGACTTATTTAAACTTTGGGATATTTTTAGTAGATATATCAAAAATTTGGATGATAATCAGGACTATACTATTATTACACAAACAACATGGCTATTAGAAAAGACCATAAAACTCGGACTAAGAATTGATGAATTAATTGATGAAAAAATATTAGTTGTTGTTGATACACTAAATAAATTGTACCGTTTTTCAGATAATGGCAAGCTTTTAAAATTAAATAATATATGTAGGGATATTTTTATTAACAATAAAGAGAAACTAATATATATAATAGTTAATGAGGCGATTTTATATGAAGATATTGAAGAATATAAAATTGCAAACGAAAAGTTGACATATGCTATCGAACTATGTGATTCATCAGTAAATATGCATTTATATGCATATGTTATGGACGAATTTTCTCGACTTTTAGAAAAAACAGGCAATTACCGAGAGGCTCTTAAAAAGTTAGATTTTGTTCAAAAACATTATAAAGAACAGCAGAATATTCATAAACTGTTAAATGTTCAAAACCGCATAGGACTAAACCTTTGTTTCTATGGCAATCCATTAAAGGCAATATCTTATCTTGAAAGATTACATTTAGGTGAATTTAACGGAAAAATTCATGGTGATAATGTTTTTACCTGTGAAGTGGCTAATAATCTTAGCATATGTTATTTGGAAACAGGAAAATATGATGAAGCTTTAAGATTGCAAGACGAATTATATAGAAAATATTTAACTGTTGAAAAAGCCCCTATTAATTATGCATCAGATATTTTGCAAAATAAAGGAAATGTTTTCTTGTACATGTATAGATATAAAGATGCGATGGATTGTTTTAAACAGGCTTTGGAAAGCGAAAAAAATCCTGTTTCACGTGAATTAATTTTAGAGAACTATGTATATTCTAAAGCTTTTGCTGATGAAGATTATATTGAAGCCATTTATTTTTTTGAAGGTCAATCCATTAATACAAATAACCCTGAAACTATTAAGATGCTTGCAGAACTATATTATGCAGGTGGTTTTTGGGATAAATGCTCTAGTTTGTGTGAGAAATTTTTAAATGAAAATAGCTATGAGGAATATCAAACCATATATTTGTTTTTAGATATTTTATGGTTAAAAAGTATGCATGCAATAAAAAAACTTTCTTTAACTAATAAAATTAAAGGGTGGTTCAGGCTATATTTGTATACCAAATTTATACAAAAAAATTATGGAGAAGAATCCTATTATTTTAATGAAATTATCAAATGCAAAAATATTATCCGCAAATATTAGATGATGGTAATATTTTTAATTTATAGAAGATATCAGTATAAATACTAGATATTATATTTATAGTCAAAATGTATGTTTACCATGATAACTAATTTCACCAGAAAATAATTTGAATTTTAATTTATTTATAATACCATATTAATAAAAAAATAGAGTAACATAATAATTGGAATCATAGAAGGAGGCAATCTATGTGTGGTTTTATACAAAATAACATGATATGGATTGTACCTATATTTATATAGTTTTGACTATTATAATTAAAATATCTGCAAAACCATCATTTTATACGCTTGGATTTGTAGATTATTTAGATTTTGGATTTGATTTGTCAATTAGTGCAATAATTCTGTTATTAACAGGAATAAACAGTAACGCTTTCTTTTATGTTAATTATGTTAATATCAATAATAGTGAGCAGATTGGGCTGGAAAAAGGCTCAGAGCAAATTAATTATAATGGTGTTCTGATTCCGGATGCAGTAGGAATTATATTATTAGTAATATCAACTTTATATGTATGAGGGCTTATTAAATGAATTCTAGTAAAAATACTATTCAGATATTTTCACTTATTATTGCATCTTTTGGTATAATTGCAGTTATAATAGGTATAATCAGGGAGCATTATTTTTTCTTCTAACGATTATGCTATAGTATTGCAATATGTTGCAATAATTATTTCTAGACTAACAATTAATACTGCCATATTTACAATTTTGCTAAGAGTAAAACCTCAAAAAAATATTTATATTTCATATTGGAATTGTCAAGAAAAGTGCAGAGTAAAAAACACCCAAAATTCTGAATAGCAGCAAATCATGCTGCTGAGAGTTTTCACCCATTGATTTTCTATAAGCAACAGGAGTCATACCATCAGGGTTAAAGTTGTTTACTCTGATGGTATTGTAGTATCTGAAGATATAAAGGAAATCTCCGTTTTAGTATATCATTCCAGATAGAAATTGAAGAAAATGAATAAGTTTAAGGGCGGTATGCATCAACTCAAACTATATACCAACCTTTTTATTTACACCATACTCAACTCCCCATCAAACCTATAAACATTATCACTCAGCATATCCTGTTTAGCCACAACGCTCCTATTCGCATTCCTGAGCATGGTCTTTGTATATTCTGCGTCTATGGTGCTGCACGGTACGATGATAGCCTCAGTTATTTACGAAGGAATAAAATAAAAATATTCTCCCAACTGTGTTCTTATATCTTTAAGAATATTATCATACAAGATGTAAGAAGCGCCCTCAAGGGCAATATCGTTTGAGAGTATATACATAGGTACGGACTTATCGCTGGTTATAGGGTCATTGGGAGAAAGTCGGTTGACTAAATCGACGACATGCTCAAATCTGGGCTTATATATACTCCATGTGTTTGCCTTTGCTATGTCGAAAAGCTCATCTACTGTTAGCTTGTACTTATCGGCTATTTCGTTAGTAATGATAGTTTTCCAAAACTTCTCATTGTCTCTTTAAATAAGCCACCTGAACACTATTGCCAAGTCAAGAAATCTCTTATGCGGTGCATTTGACAGCATAGCCTTGTTGTCTTCGGCATTCACTAGTACAAATATCGTGTTTTCCCTAAGATTTTTGCAGTCTAATGTTGAGTTGATGTCAACATGGGTGTTTGAAATAGTGTCGGCAGCTGTCTTGAGTACATTGGGCAGGCTCTTGTTTTTCCTATACTCCTCGTACATTTGGTTTATGTAAACTATTGGCGAAACACCTATTTTAAGGTTTGTGTTTATAACGCACAAGGCATCAAGCTCCTCAAAATATTCGTCTGTAAATTCTTTGTTCTTCTTCCTGTCATAGCCATAATAATAAGATCTTCCGCCGTAATCGTACCAGCGGTAGCCATAGCAGTAATTCATATTGAATTCGTCTCTTTCTCTGCTGCCATCGGCATTGATTTTAAGTATTTCGCCTTCCTTTATACTGACCTCCTTATATTTCTTTAGCCCAAGCTTTTTAAGTGTTTTGGTGAGTATCTCTTTTGTTGAGGCATATATATAGAAACCGTTAAAATGGGCTATGCACATGGGATTATCACCCTTGACGAAGTAAAGCTCGTTGTCTTTGCTAAGCACAGTAAAACAAAAAGAGCCCTCTATCTTCTCAGCCATATATTTAAGGTTTTTGAAGTTGAGAGTATTCTGCTTATCTATCAACTGTACGGCGATATATGAGTCTGTTTCTATGTTAGTTCCTGATATATGCACCTTAATTATATGCAAATGAATATGGAGACTTTTACTTGCTTGAAGACAAAAAAATAAGAGCCAATCTGCATAGAACCGACTCTTTGATTTATAAGTATATAGATTATTATTCCCAACAAGCTTTAACTTTAGCTTCTGCTTCTCTTTCTGAAAGATTGAATTCATTTGATATCCTCTTTATAGCATCTGCTAATGATACTCCAAATTCCTTACACATTTTGATTGTTGTAAGTATGCTGCCTTCTTCTCTGCCAATTTCAATACCATTTCTTTCTACATCATCAATATAAGTATTCATAATGTATTCCTTATCAAACAATGTCATCATAATTGATACAGCCTCCTTTTCTTTACTAGCCAGATATTCCTTCAATATATTTTTATCCTTGCAAATTCTGATTGTCTCCAGAACAGCTTTCCGAGTTCTGCCATGTATTTTTACCTGCTCATTATATATTTTGGTAAACGTGACATACTGGTCTATAATATCGCCCTGCTTACTGTTATATATGACCTTAACTCTTACATCTATACTGCTTTCTTCGCCATTAAGGAAATCATCTTTAAGAGATATGACCTCCTTTGTCTTATTTGTGTAATTTCCCGTATAGAGCATACATAACTCAGGCTTAAGAAATTTTGCCTTTTTGTGCTATATAAATTAATTTCATTCTCTGTATAATAATTATGGTAAATGTCAGCCATATACATAAGCATCCTTATTTCTATATTAGGCGTCCATACATTTTGACACTCCATAAGTATAACAAGCCTGTCATTTACTCTGAAACCGAGGTCATTGAACTGCCCTGCCATGAGTATATTTTCAAGTATTACGGAAGTGATGTCGTCTTCCGTAATGTCTGTTTTCTCGGGACGAAGCACTTTATACGGCTGAAGGATATATTTCTTGTCGCTGAATAAGCTCATAAATACACTATCCTTTATCGTATACTTTGCCATATCGTCTATATGGTAGTTTTTTTCTCTGTCCATAGGCATATACTTAACTTCATCATATCATGTAATTACATTTTACTACATGCGCTATATATTATCAAGAAAGTCAATATTAAATTATTGTTATAGCATTTGCTGGACTGTGAACTTGCTTCCCACAATATACGTACAGCAGAAATAATTGCTGACAGATATGACAATATGACAAGGCTTTTTGAGCTTATGGAATACAGTCCATTTTTACTGTCTTTACAAATTGCTCTTGCCGAAAAAAATGCTGAAAAAACTATTGATATACTAAGAGGTATGTTTGATTCAATGCTTAAACCATGGAAAGCAGACGGCACAGCCCTGTTCTATCATCTGGAAAATGCTCCTGATAACGGGGCATATAAAAACATACTTGCTGTCGCTTTGACAAAAGCGGAGAAAGATAAAGAATATACTTTCTTAAGGAATAACAATGATTTTAAAGCCCTGTTAGATGAATATAGGGAAAAGACTATATAGGATAATTGATTGTCATGGGGATTTTTATTAGTTTATTCCGTTATTTTTGCAGTGTTTTTGAATAATGTGTCTATTTTCTTATACAAAAAAGCACTCTTGACTTCTCAAAAGTGCTTTTTTTATTTGCTACCGAAATATAATATACATCTGTATTTTTTACAACAAAATCAATATCCCTCCGAGCGTCTTGCCCTACGCATTTCTATACGCTTCAGAGCGCCCTCCCACTCTGCCTGCTCCAAAGGGGTTTCGGGCTTAATGGTATACTGCAGGGGAATAGGCTTGCCCTCCTCGTCTACGCTTACCTCGGTAAAGTAGGCTCGGTTTATTACATGGCGAAGTCCCGTTTTCCTTTCCTCCATATACACGTCTACACGAACCTCCATTGAGGTGTTGCCGACATACGTTATTTTAGCGGAAAGCAGTATAATATCCCCTATATATGCGCCTTTTTTAAACTGAAGATTATCCACAGCGGCAGTTGTTATAAGAGAGCCGCTGTGACGCATTGCGCATATTCCAGCCGCCTCGTCCATCCATTGCATAAGTCTGCCGCCGAAAAGACGAGAGCCTCCGTTTATATCCTCGTATTTTACAATACGCATACATTCAGTAAGGGAATCCTTTATGCTTTTTATATTTCTGTTGTCTGTATCAGATACCATTTAAAAGTCTCCATGCATTTTCGCCTAAAACAGCATTTCTGATTTTATCATCGGGCAGAAGCTCTTTTACTCTATTTACATAGTCCCCTTGGTCGCTCCATGGACTGTCAGTAGAAAAGAGTATTCTGTCGTAGCCGTGCTTTTCCATAATGCGGTAAAACTGCTCCTTTTCTATATACTCAAATGAAAAGGCAGTATCAAGCCATACATCCTGTCCGCACAAAAGCTCCTCCACAGCGTCCCATTGCTCCCAGCCGCCTAAATGGGCAAGCACCAGCTTTTTTGGTTTTATTTCGTCTATAACGCTGCGCATTTTTTCGGGAGGACAATGAACAGGGTCGGGATAGCCTATATCTCTGCCTGCATGGACTGTTATTATAAGGTCCAGAGCCGACGCTTCGTATATTACACGCTTGCAGGCAATATCGTCTATAAATACCTCCTGATAGTCTGGGTGGAGCTTTATACCCTTAAGACCCATGCTCTTTATGCTCTTAAGCTCCTCCTTATAGTTTTCGCTGTATGGATGAAGACCTCCGAAGGATATAATATTGCCCTCATATTTTTCGTTTACCTCACAGGCAAAGCGATTAATTGAGTTGAATTGGCTCGGCTTTGTGGCAACAGGCAGCACTACGGAAATATCCACACCGCTTTTTTGCATACTGTCGTACAAGCCCGTTACCGTACCGTCCGTATTGTTTTTGATACCGCTTTTGGCAGATAGGAATTCTATTGTCTTAGGCGCTATTTTGTCGGGAAAAATGTGTGTATGAAAATCTATAATCATATTACTTCAACGCGCTTTCTTCAAAAAGGTCTCTCTTGTCTATTATCCTTACCGCCTTACCTTCGCTTCTCGGTATGGACTTAGGCTCTACGAGCTTTACCTTTACGGCTATACCCAGCATAGATTTGAGCTTATTGACAAGCAAATATTCACGCTCTGTCTTATCCTCAATATCTCTTGGCGGATTATCGGGAAGCCATTCAACATCGCAGGAAATAGTATCGGAATTGTTCTTTCTGTCAACTATAAGCTGATAGTTTGCTTCATAGCCGTTGTTGAGAAGTACGGTTTCTATCTGTGACGGGAATACGTTTACGCCCTTTACAACCATCATATCGTCGCTTCTGCCCAAAGGCTTGCTCATTCTTATATGAGTTCTGCCGCAGGAGCATTTCTTACGTGAAAGCACGCATATATCCCTTGTTCTGTATCTGAGAAGAGGGAACGCCTTTTTGGTGATACAGGTAAATACAAGCTCGCCCTTTTCACCCTCGGGAAGAACCTCCCCTGTTTCCGGGTCTATTACCTCTGCTATAAAGTGGTCTTCATTTATGTGCATACCCTTTTGCTCGCTGCATTCAAAGGATACGCCGGGTCCGCTTATTTCAGTAAGTCCGTATATATCAAAAGCCTTTATGCCAAGGGATTTTTCAATACCGCGGCGCATTTCCTCTGTCCACGCCTCAGCGCCGAATATACCTGCCTTAAGGTGTATCTTATCCTTAAGTCCTCTTTCGTTTATGCTCTCGCCCAAATAAGCGGCATAGGATGGTGTACAGCAAAGTATTGTAGAACCAAGGTCTGTCATAAACTGTATCTGTCTGTCCGTATTTCCTGATGACATAGGCAGCGTAAGAGAGCCAAGCATGTGTGAACCGCCGTTAAGTCCCGGACCGCCTGTGAAAAGACCGTAGCCGTAGCTTACGTGTACAACATCGTCCTTTGTGCCGCCTGCGGCTACAATGGCTCTTGCGCAGCAGGTATCCCATATAAGCACATCCTCCATAGTGTAGAAGGCTACAACACGTCTGCCTGTGGTTCCGCTTGTAGACTGTATTCTTACACAGTCCTCAAGAGGTACTGCCAAAAAGCCGTAGGGATACTGGTCGCGAAGGTCGTCCTTTGTAATAAAGGGCAGCTTGTGAAGGTCCTCAATACCCTTTATATCCTCCGGCTTTACTCCTGCCTCGTCCATTCTTTTTCTGTAAAATTCCACATTTGCATAAACGTGCTTAACCTGTTCCACAAGTCTTTCGCTTTGGAGCTTTTTTATTTCCTCAACAGGCATTGTTTCGATTTCGGGATTAAAATAATTGCTCATAGTCTGTTATTTCCTTTCTTTAGTGTTTTATGTATAGCAACGAAATGTTTTATGAATTCCTGCCGAGATAAAAGGCTTTTTTATTCAGCTCAAGGAATTTGGGAGGTACGCAGGCTTCAATGGACTTAAGCCATTCCTCCTCGGTAATATCCTCAAAAAATTTGGAAAATCTGCCCATAAGCGCTATATTTGCCGCCTTTTGAGAGCCTGCCTCATTTGCAAGAGCAAGGGCGTCTACATCGCTTACTTCAACGCCAAGCTCCTTCATTTTGCCAATAAGGTTTTCGGGGTATTCCGCAGCTCCCGTAATAACAGGCATAGGGTCTATTTCCTGAGAATTTACTATTATTCTGCCGTCTTTTTTAAGATAAGGCAGATAGCGGGCTGCCTCCAGTACCTCAAAGGAGATAATGTAGTCTGCCTCGCCCTTGTCTATAACAGGGGAATACACCTTGTCACCAAAGCGTACATAAGTAACTACGCTGCCGCCTCTCTGACTCATGCCGTGTACCTCGGATACCTTTACATCATAGCCCTTTGTCATAACAACGTGACCTAACAGCTTGCTTGCAAGCAGAGAACCCTGTCCGCCTACGCCGACTATCATAACATTTACAGTATTGTTCATTATTCTCCCTCCTTGTCAAGCAATGCGTCGAATTTACAAAGCTGCTGACATACTCCGCAGCCTACGCAAAGAGTGTTGTCCACATGAGCCTTGTTGTTTTTAAAGCTGATTGCGGGACAGCCTATTTTCATACAGGCTTTGCAGCTCTTACACTTATCCGTATCCACATGGAGAGAAGGCTTATGCTTTACATACTTAAGCAAAGCGCAGGGTCTTCGGCTTATTATTACGGAAGCCTCGTCGGCAGCCAGCTCTTCCTTTATAACTCTTTCGGTTTCGGCAAGGTCGTAGGGGTCGACTACCGCTACTCTGTTAAAGCCCATTGAACGGCAAAGCGCCTCCAAATCTATTTTGCCTGCAGGGTCTCCCTTTATGTTATAGCCCGTAGTGGGATTCTGCTGATGTCCCGTCATACCCGTTATGGAGTTATCCAGTATAATAACGGTGGAATTGCTTTGATTATAGGCTATATTTGCAAGGCTTGTCATACCGGAGTGCATAAATGTGGAATCGCCTATAACGCATACTGTCTTGTTCTCGCTTTCCTTGCCCAAAGCCTTGTTAAAGCCGTGGAGAGAGCTTATTGAAGCGCCCATACAAAGTGTCATATCCACAGCGCTCAAAGGCGCAACCGCGCCGAGAGTATAGCAGCCTATATCTCCCAGTACATTCAGCTTGTTCTTTGAAAGCACATAGAAAAGACCTCTGTGAGGACAGCCTGCGCACATGACAGGCGGTCTTACAGGCAGCTTGTCTATTGGGGAACAGGCGTCCTTTTCCGGCTCGCCAAGAGCCTTTGCCACAACGGACTGTGAAAACTCGCCCATTATGGAGAAAAGCTCCTTGCCCGTTACTTCAACGCCTAATGTTTTACAATGATTTTCTATAACGGGGTCAAGCTCCTCTATAACTATTACCTTGTCTACGCTGTTTGCAAAGCTCTTTATTTTATCAACAGGCAGAGGATTGACCATACCCAGCTTAAGTACGGGATACTTGTCGCCAAGAGCCTCCTTTGTATACTGATAGCAGGTGCTTGACGTAATTATGCCTATTGAATTGTCTCTGCCCTTTTCTATTCTGTTTATGGGAGTCTCCTCGGCATATTTAATAAGGTCGAGAGTTCTCTGCTCCACAACAGGATGCCTTTTTATGGCGTTGCCGGGCATCATAACATACTTTGCTATATTCTTTTCATAATGCCTTGGGGCAGGCATTTTTCTCTCGCCTGTTTCCACAATGCTCTGAGAGTGAGCAATACGCGTACACATTTTTATAATAACGGGCGTATCGTATTTTTCGGAAAGCTCATAAGCCAGTTTTGTAAATTCAAGACTTTCGGAAGAATCCGCAGGCTCAAGCATAGGCACCTTTGCTGCAACGGCATAGTGTCTGGAGTCCTGCTCATTCTGTGAGGAGTGCATTGCAGGGTCGTCTGCCACGCATATTATCATACCTGCGTTTACTCCCGTATAGGATATTGTGAATAAAGGGTCTGCGGCTACGTTAAGTCCAACGTGCTTCATACCGCAAAAGCTCCTCTTTCCCGCAAGGCAAGCGCCAAAAGCCGTTTCCATAGCTACCTTTTCATTAGGCGCCCACTCACAGTATATCTCATCATATTTTGCAGCCTCCTCGGTAACCTCCGTACTTGGCGTACCGGGATAGGAGCTTACAACCTCTGCTCCCGCCTCATAAAGACCGCGGGCAAAGGCTTTATTGCCTAACATTATTTCTTTCATTTTATATTTCCTCCTGACTGTCAGCCTTCATTCTCGTATGCAACAAGACGCTCCTTGCCGTACATTTTTCTGAGCAAAGGCTTCTCTATCTTGCCTGTTGGGTTTCTTGGCACATCGGCAAATATAATTTTCTTTGGTCTTTTATAGCGGGGAAGTCCAAGACAGAATTCGTTTATTTCCTCCTCTGTACAGGTCATTCCCTCTTTTATGGAAATAATAGCGCCTGCTATTTCGCCTAATCTCTTGTCGGGCAAGCCTATTACTGCTACATCGTGTATCTTGTCAAATGTGCGGAGGAAGTCCTCTATCTGTACGGGATACAGATTTTCGCCGCCGGAAACTATAACGTCCTTTATTCTGTCGACAAGATATATAAAGCCGTCCTTATCCTGCATAGCCGCGTCTCCTGTCCAGAGCCAGCCGTCCTTCAGAACCTCGGCTGTGGATTTGGGGTCGTTGTAGTATTCCTCCATAACGCCGGGACCCTTTACGCAAAGCTCTCCGGCTTCGCCCTGCTTTACGATATTGCCTTCGGGGTCGACTATTTTGCACTCCCAGCCGTAGCCTGGTACGCCAATAGCGCCTACCTTATGCACATTTTCTATGCCCAGGTGTACGCAGCCCGGTCCTATGGATTCGCTTAAGCCGTAATTTGTATCGTAATCGTGGTTGGGGAAATATTCCTTCCAATGCTTTACAAGTGAAGGCGGAACAGGCTGAGCGCCTATGTGCATAAGTCTCCATTGTGAAAGCTGATAGTTCTCCATTTTCAGCTCGCCGCTGTCCAGAGCGTCAAGTATATCCTGCGCCCATGGTACGAGAAGCCATACTATTGTACAATGCTCACGGGATACTACGTTAAATACATACTCCGCCTTCGTTCCCTTTAATATAACTGCCCTTGAGCCTGAAATAAGGCTGCCGAACCAGTGCATCTTTGCGCCTGTATGATAAAGAGGCGGTATACAGAGGAAGCAGTCGTCACGGGTCTGTCCATGGTGCTTCTGCTCGACTATGGCAGAGTGTACAAGGCTTCTGTGCTTGTGAAGTATCGCCTTGGGGAAGCCTGTTGTACCTGATGAGAAATATATTGCGGCATAGTCGTCGTCGGTTATATCCAAACCTGGATTTTTGCTGGAGTGATATGACACAAGCTCATTGTAGTCCTCGGCAAATGTAGGGCAGGACTGACCTACATATATAAGCAGCCTGTTCTTGCTGAGCTTGTGCTCTATTGTTTCTATTCTGCCTATAAACTCAGGACCGAATATGAGTATATCCAGCTCTGCAAGCTCTGAGCAGTAGAGTATCTCATCGGCTGAATATCTGAAATTAAGGGGTACTGCTATTGCTCCCGACTTAAGCACGCCAAAGTATATGGGCAGCCATTCAAGGCAGTTCATCATAAGTATACCTACCTTGTTGCCCTTGAGTATACCGCGGCTTATAAGCATATTTGCCATACGGTTGGCCTTTTCGTTGAATACGCTCCAGCTTATTTCACGTCTGTAAAACTGATTGGAGGTAGGCTGAATAAGCTCATAGTCCTTCCATGTGATTCTGCCCGGATCCTTCTGTTCGGGATTCACTTCGATAAGAGCGGTGTCATCGCCGTAAAGTGAAGCGTTTCGTTCAAGATAATTAATGATTGGCATTATGTATTTTCCTTCCTTTTGTATAATATTTACATTTTTTTCATGGGCGAGAAAAATGTAAAAAATAATATTATAAATATTATACAAAATTTTCGCATAATAATCAAGATTATTTTACGACTGTATAAATGGAAATTAATATGGTTTTGTGAAAAAAGCTTTTCACCCGTACAGTATAGCCGCCATATCGTATTTGCCAAAAGCAGATTGCCGACAAAGAGATTTTGTCGCTTTAATTACAGGGCTTGCACAGATGGTATGTTATGCTTTTATAAATTTTTCTGTATATTTTTTATATAAATTGCCGAGAATTTATATATATTTTACACAATATTCTTAATAATTTCTTAATTTTTGTTGACTTATTCCATAAATTTTTGTAAAATTATAAAGTAAGTTGTTAAAAAATACAAAAAACGAGGAAGGAAGGTAGGTTATATGGACAAATCCAAAGAATCCTTTAAACCTTACATTCCGGCGGATAAGGTAGTGCCGGAATTTACAGCAACTTCAATTATTTTGGGTATTATTCTTGCAGTCGTATTCGGCGCTGCCAATGCTTATCTTGGTCTGCGTGTAGGTATGACTGTATCCGCTTCAATTCCGGCGGCAGTTATTTCTATGGGTGTTATCCGTGTTATTCTGCGTAAGAATTCAATACTTGAAAATAATATGGTACAGACTGTCGGTTCTGCCGGCGAGTCACTTGCAGCAGGTGCTATATTCACACTTCCTGCATTGTTCATGTGGGCGGCAGAGGACAGCTCTGTTGTCGCTCCGTCATTTTTAATGATAACTTGTGTTTCAGTATGCGGCGGTATACTCGGTACTCTCTTTATGATACCTCTTCGTACTGCCCTTATTGTTGAAGAGCATGGCGTTCTGCCCTTCCCCGAGGGTACTGCCTGTGCAGAGGTTCTTCTTGCAGGCGAAGAAGGCGGCGACAAGTCCAAGCTCGTATTTTCAGGCTTAGGTATAGCTGCAATATATAAGTTTATTGCAGACGGTATCTGTCTGTTCCCCAGCGAGGTAGACTGGTCTATAAGCAAGTATCCCGGTTCAGGCATCGGTATGGACGTGCTTCCTGCTCTTGTGGGCGTAGGATATATCTGCGGCGCAAGAGTTGCATCCTATATGCTTGGCGGTGCTGTTCTCGGCTGGTTCGTAATAATGCCTATGCTCGTTCTTGTAGGCGGCGACGCAGTTATGTATCCTGCCACAGAACCTTTCAACACTCTTGACACTTGGACATTATGGGGCAGCTTTGTGCGTTACATAGGCGCAGGCGCAGTTGCCGCAGGCGGTATACTGAGCCTTATCAAGTCACTTCCTCTTATCATATCCACATTTGCAAAGGCAATGAAGGGCTTTGGTAAGACAGGCGGCGTTTCCCGTACAGAGAAGACTATATCTCTTCCTTTGGCTATGATAGGCGCTATCGTAGTGGCTTTACTCCTCTGGATAATACCAAGCGTTCCTGTAAGTCTTCTTGCGGCAATAATAATCGTAGTATTCGGCTTCTTCTTTGCTACGGTTTCAGCTCGTATGGTAGGTCTTGTAGGTTCATCAAACAACCCTGTTTCAGGTATGGCTATTGCTACCCTCCTTATTTCCACAGTTATATTAAAGGCTACGGGAAATACAGGTATGGCAGGCATGACCACAGCTATATGTATAGGTACTGTTATATGTATCGTAGCGGCTATGGCAGGCGATACCTCTCAGGATCTTAAGACAGGCTATATTGTAGGCGCTACTCCTTTCAATCAGCAAATCGGCGAGCTTATAGGCGCAGTTGCGGCAGGTCTTGCTATTGCAGGCGTTCTCTATCTGCTCAATGCGGCATGGGGCTATGGTTCTTCTCAGATACCTGCTCCTCAGGCTACTCTTATGAAAATGGTAGTAGAAGGCGTTATGGGCGGCAATCTCCCATGGGGTCTTGTATTTACAGGCGTATTTATAGCCATAGCAGTTGAGATAATAGGCATACCCGTACTGCCCTTTGCAATAGGTCTTTATCTGCCTATACACCTTTCAACTCCTATTATGATAGGCGGTCTTATCCGTCTTTGGATAGACAAGAGAAAGTTTGCTTCCGAGGAAAGACGTAAGGAGGTTGCCGACAACGGCGTACTCTTCTCATCCGGTATGATAGCAGGCGAAGGCTTAATAGGTATACTTCTTGCAGTATTTGCAGTATTCGGTATTGATTTGAGCGTAGGCGGCATACTTGGTAACTGGGGCGGCGTTGCATTCTTTGTTGTACTTGTTGCAATAATGCTTTGGTTCATGTTCGGCGGAAAGAAAAAGGAATAATTTTCCCCGATTTTAGCAAATTAAATTATTAAACGGAGGTAGGGAGGCTGCCCGGCGGCAGCTTCCCGTCTTTGATTTTAAGGTAAGGAGTCGTATATGGCTAAAAAGAAAAAAATCTCACCTAACTATATGGAAAGTATACCCGTCAGAAGCGACGCCCGTCCGTGGCGTATAGGCGAAGACGGTATGGTGGAAATAGATATGGAAAACAAGGGTTTCTATAACTTTCTGGCGCAGAAATTTTTTAAAAAGCCGAGAGTGAGCCATATTTCATTGGAAAAATACGGCAGTAAAGTATGGCAGAGCATAGACGGCAAAAATAATATAAATGATATTGTGAAAATTATGGAAAAAGCATTCCCCAAGGAAAAGGACAGAATGCTTGACAGAGTTGTGACATATATGGCGACCCTCCAGAGGAACGGCTTTATAGCCTTGAAGGAGGCAAAATAATGAGAATACTTATTTTTATATGCGGTATTCTGCTCTTTGCCATAGCTACGGCAATACTTATGCTGTGGGGCATGAGGAGAGCATACTTTCAGAAGGAAAGACTTGCAGGTATGCTTTTTTCAAAGGCATCGGAAAAGGTAATGCACTATCTTAAGTCCCACGACACCGTTTCCGAGAAGGAAATACGCTCGCTTGTAGAGGGGATAAGAGCAGGAGAGTTTATGAGCAGGAACAGCGCCGTAGTCACGGCTGACAGAGCTTTTACAGAAAAGCTCGTTGAACTTATGACAAAGGACGGGCTTATAGAGCCTGTTGAACAGGGTAAGCCTGTATATAAAAAGAAAATAAAAAACAGGAGGGATAAATAATGGCTGTTTTAAACGAGCTTGAACCAAGGGAGGTATTCAGATATTTCGAGGAAATATGTTCAATACCCCACGGTTCGGGAAACACAAAGAAAATAAGCGACTATTGCGTTGATTTTGCCAAGGCGCACGGGCTGAAATATATTCAGGACGCTCTCAACAACGTTATTATATTCAAGCCCGGTACAGAAGGCTATGAGAGCTCTGCTCCCGTTATGATACAGGGGCATATAGATATGGTGTGCGAAAAAGAGGCAGACTGCAACATAGACTTTGAAAAGGACGGTCTTACAATTAAGATAGAAAACGGCTATGTTACCGCCGAAGGCACTACCCTTGGCGGCGACGACGGTATAGCAGTTGCTTTTGCCCTTGCAATACTGGCAGCCGACGACATTCCCCACCCACCTATTGAGGCTGTATTTACCGTAGACGAGGAAACGGGTATGTTCGGCGCAGCAGACATAGACTGCTCAGTGCTTACCTCACGTACTATGCTCAATCTGGACTCAGAGGACGAGGGCGTGCTTCTTGTAAGCTGCGCAGGCGGCAACAACACCACCTGTCATATTCCCGTAAAGCGTGAAAAGGCAGACGGCGTATGCTTAAGATTCAGAATAGGCGGACTTACAGGCGGTCATTCCGGAGTTGAAATAGACAAGAGCAGAGCAAATGCCAATAAGCTCATGAGCCGTTTCATAAACGAGCTGAGCAAGGAAATAACGTGCCGACTTATATCCATAAACGGCGGACTTAAGGAAAATGCCATTCCCAGAGAATGTGTTGCGGAAATAGTGGTATCCTCAGAGGATGTAAGAGCCGCAAAGGTAGCAAGACATAAGTTCTACGGTGCTCTTTCCGGCGAATATATAGTAACCGACCCTGAGCTTACATTTGAAATGACCGAGGTGGGCAAAGGTACTTACAGCGTAATGACCGAGCGTGTACAGAGAAGACTTATAACAGCGCTTATTAATCTGCCCGAGGGCATACAGAGAATGAGCGCCGACATACCCGGTCTTGTACAGACATCTCTTAATATGGGTGTTCTTAAGACAGACGAAAACGAAGTATTTATGAGATATGCCGTAAGAAGCAGCGTAGGTACGGAGAAAGAAGAGCTTATAAGCCGTATGGCAAATCTTATGGATATTCTCGGCGGTACTATCGACTGTATAGGCGACTATCCTGCATGGGAGTATAAGAAGGACTCTGCTCTCAGAGACCTTATGATAAAAATTTTCAAGGAGCAGTACGGCTATGAGCCAAAGGTACAGGCTCTTCACGCAGGCGTTGAATGCGGTCTGTTTGCAGGAAAAATGCCGGGACTAGACTGCGTATCCTTTGGACCGGATATGCTGGATATTCATACACCAAATGAAAGAATGGATATAGGCTCCGTTCAGAGAACATGGAAGTATGTGCTTCAGATACTTAAGGAGCTTAAATAATTATATTGTACTTATAAAAGCAAAAAGGTCGGGATAATTCCGACCTTTCTGCGTGTCGATAAAATCGACACGCTTGAAAGAAATGCTTTTTGGCATTTCTTTCAGTTATCTGCGGTAGGAACCAGCCGTGTTTTCTGTCCTCGGAGGAAGTGAATTCCTCCTGCGGATTAAAGTCTGCGACGCTTTTTTGCAAACTGTTCTTTACTTGAAATTCATATTTCCTATCAAAATGTTGTTTTTTCGACAGTCTAAAAGGTCGGGATAATTCCGACCTTTTTTTACGTTAGTTATATTATAATACGCTGACCTCTCCTGCCAGTACCTTTTTATAGTCCTCATAATTATCTCTGAGCAGCTTTGGCGTATCCAGCTCATAGGGGCATTTGCTTTTACATTTGCCGCAGTTTACACAGCTTTCTATTTGCTTCATATTGCTCTGCCATTGCTCGGACAGCCACGCCTTTGAGGGCGCTCTTCTGAGCATAAGCGACATTCTGGCGCAGTTATTTATCTGTATACCCATGGGACAAGGCATACAATAGCCGCAGCCTCTGCAGAAATCAGCGCTGAATTCCTTTTTGTCCGCCTCTATGGCAGCCCTAATTTCATCATTCATTACGGGAGTGTCCTCCATATATGAAAGCCATTCCTCCAGCTCTTTTTCTCTCTGTATGCCCCATATAGGCATTACATTGTCATACTGTCCCATAAAGGCGCAGGCAAGACGAGAATCCGTAATAAGACCGCCTGCAAGAGCTTTCATGGCTATGTATCCCATATTTTTCGCCTTACATTTTTCCGCAAGAGCAAGCTCTCTTTCTCCCGAAAGATAGCTGAACGGAAATTGCAAAGTTTCATAAAGTCCCGACTCTATGATTTCCTCGGCAATGCCTATTTTATGAGCGGTTATGCCGATATGCCTTATAACGCCCTGTCTTTTGAATTCCTCCATAAGCTCATACATACCCGTGCCGTCGTCAGGAGCATAGCACCTGTCCACACAATGGAACTGATATATGTCTATATAGTCTGTTTTAAGCAGCCTTAAGGAGGTTTCCAGCTGCCGCTTCATATCCTCTGTATTTTTTGCCATTGTCTTTGTGGCAATAAAAATATTTTTTCTTACGTCGGAAAGAGCATTGCCCAGCTTTTCCTCGCTGTCCGAATAGGCTCTTGCCGTATCGAAAAAGGTCATGCCGCCTTCGTATGCCCTTCTCAGTATTTTCACAGCCGTATCCATATCCGTTCTCTGTATTGGCAGAGCGCCGAATCCGTTCTGCACAGAGATTATTCCCGTGCTGCCAAGGGTTATTTTTTTCATACCGTAACTCCTTTCATATAAAAAAGAATTAGGCGTTTGCGAAACGCCATAAGCCGCATAAATACGGCATTTTTTACTACAAAAAAACAAATAACTCCTCACAGG
>CANRBC010000035.1 GCA_947628755.1 uncultured Clostridia bacterium
AATTTGGGCTCTGCACGAATCATTCCCTGTTTTGGTTCAAAATCGTTAACGAGCCTGGCGAGTTTCGCAATTACCTACATAATAATAACATTTATTGTTGATTTTAGCAACAGAATATTATATAATAGTTGAGTAAAAAATATATGCGCTGTATCCATACTTCGGTTAAACACAAAAGCGGTCTCTGGCTTTTGTGCAGTGGAGCGGCAGCAAGGAGGAATTTAATATGACAAAGCAGAGAGAGAAAACTCATGACCTTGTGGAAATGGCACTTTTTACGGCTATTATCGCGGTTCTCACGATAACGCCCTTAGGCTTTATTCCCTTAGGCTTCATGAACGCAACTACCATTCACATTCCCGTAATCATAGCGGGTATTGTTCTAGGTTGGAAAAAAGGCGCTTTTACAGGCTTTATTTTCGGACTGTCTAGCTTTCTTAACGCTACATTCCGTTCAGCCAGCGTTACGGCGTTTCTGTTTACACCCCTTAAGCCGGGAGGAAATTTTTTCAGCTTGGTAATATGCTTTGTACCCCGTATATTAATAGGCGTGGTAGCCTATTTTGTTTATACGGGACTTTCAAAGACCATCAAGAAAAAAGCTCCCTCCATGTTTATAGCGGGAATTGCCGGCTCTATGACCAATACAATACTTGTAATGGGTATGGCGTACATATTCTTTGCCAAGAAATATGCAGAGGCAACGGGTCTTGCAAGCGTTGACCTTGTGCTAAAGGCTATACTTACTGTTATGGCGGTAAACGGCATACCCGAGGCAATAGTGGCGGGAATTATATCATCAGCCGTATGCGCGGCGCTTATGGCAGCCTATAAGAACAGATTACAATAAGAGGTAAATTATGATACTTGCAATAGATATAGGAAATACAAATATAGTTGCAGGCGGCGTAACCGACGGCAGCATAGACTTTATGGCACGACTTTCTACGGATAAGCTCAAGACAAAGGACGAATACGGAGTCAATATTCTGAACATATTACAGCTCTATAACGTAGACAGAAAAAATATAGAGGGTTGTATAATATCCTCCGTAGTGCCTCCTGTTCTCGGTCAGATAAAAAGAGCTGTGGAGCTGGCGACAGGGCATAAGCCTATGGTAGTAGGTCCGGGAATAAAGACGGGTCTTAACATACTTATGGATAATCCCGCAGCTGTGGGAAGCGACAGAATAGTAAGCTCTGTTGCCGCCCTTTCCATATTTAAGCCTCCCATACTCATTATAGACATGGGTACGGCTACAACCATAGATACCATAGACAAAAAAGGCAATTATATAGGCGGCTGTATAATGCCCGGCGTAAACATAAGTCTTCAGGCGCTTACGGCAGGCACAGCGCAGCTCCCCGGCATTAGCCTTGAAAATCCCAAGGCAGCCATAGGCAAGAACACCGTGGACTGTATGCGCAGCGGCATAATATACGGAACTGCTTCTATGATAGAAGGCTATGCTGCAAGGATAGAAAAGGAGCTTGGGGAAAAAGCCACCGTAGTCGTAACAGGCGGTCTTGGAAGACAGATATGCCAATACTGTATACGGGATGATTTCAAATATTGTGACGATTTGCTGCTGAGAGGTCTAAGTATCATATACAATAAAAACAAGTAGCTTTCAAGGACTGCTGCAACGCCTTTTTACAGGCGTTTGCAGCAGTCCTTTTTTATTAGGAATACATCATTTCCCATATTTATATTAAAAACGCAAAAATCTGTTGCAATAAGCGTGTCAATATAGTATTATATAATTAAATGATAATAATTATCAATAAGGAGGTATATTATGGCAAAATATAAATGCAGCGTATGCGGATATGTTTATGACGAGGAAAAAGAGGGAAAGCCCTTTGGCGAGCTTGAATGCTGCCCTATGTGCAAGCAGGGTATAGAGGTTTTCAGAGTAATGGATGAGGAAAAAGAGCCTGTTGCCGCTGCAAAAAGCAGCAGCGAGCCACTTGAATACGACAGGGAATACGCTCGCTTTGACGACAGTATACGCTATATGGCGCAAATACATAAAATGGCAGTTAACGGCAGGACTATTATAGAGGCTATGGGTACTCAAATGCCTATGCCCAACTGGGACGATATACTTATATTGGGCGCGCAGCTTAATCCGCCTCCCCTTATGGAAAACGAGGAGGTAAGCATAAAAACCATAATAGGAAAGCACGCGAAAAAGCCTATGGTACTCGATGGACCTGTCTATATATCACATATATCCTTTGGAGCGCTTTCAAAGGAAACAAAAATAGCCTTGGCAAAGGGCGCGGCTATGGCAGGTACTGCAGCGTGCAGCGGCGAAGGCGGAATACTTCCCGAGGAAATGGCTGCGGCGCATAAATACATATTTGAATACGTGCCTAACCGTTACAGCGTTACTCCGGAAAATCTGCAAAATTCAGACGCAATAGAAATAAAGATAGGACAAGGCACAAAGCCTGGCATGGGCGGTCATCTGCCGGGCGAAAAGGTAACGGAGGAAATCGCAAGGATAAGAAACAAGCCTATGGGCAAGGATGTTATAAGTCCGTCAAAATTCCCCGATATAAACACAAAGGAAGAATTAAAGGAGCTTGTGGAGCAGCTCAGAATGTGCTCCCAGGGCAGACCCATAGGTATAAAAATAGCTGCAGGGCGTATTGAAAAGGATTTGGAATACTGCGTATTTGCCGAGCCCGACTTTATAACCATAGACGGCAGAGGCGGAGCTACGGGAGCAAGTCCCGCAATAATAAGGGATTCCACAAGCGTTCCCACAATATATGCCCTTTACAGAGCAAGAAAGTATCTCGACGAGCATAACAAGGACATAGACCTTGTAATAACAGGCGGCTTAAGAGTATCCTCTGACTTTGCAAAGGCTATCGCCATGGGCGCAACTGCTGTTGCCGTGGCGTCTGCCGCAATGATTGCCGCAGGCTGTCAGCAGTACAGAATATGTGGCAGCGGAAACTGTCCCGTAGGCATGGCTACACAAGACCCTGCGCTGAGAAAAAGATTCAACATAGATGCTGCCGCTCAGAGAGTAGGCAATTATTTGCGCTGTAGCTTTGAGGAGCTTAAGACCTTTGCCCGTATAACGGGTCATAGGGATATACATGAGTTAAGCGTTGACGACCTTTGTACCATAAATAGAGAGATTTCGGAATTTACCGATATTCCCCATGCTTAATATTTAAGCGCTGCCAAAATATCGATATAATGAAATCATTACAACAAAGGAAAGTGATAATATGTCGAATAAAAACAGGGCGGCTGCCTTCGCTATACTTGCGGCGGCGCTGTATGCCGTAAACATACCCTTTTCAAAAATTCTTCTGGAGCATACCGAACCGGTAATGCAGGCGGCATTTTTGTATATGGGAGCGGGAGCAGGTCTTATTGTATACGGACTTATATGCAATATTTTTGGCAAAAGTCCCATAAAAGAGCCTCTTACCAAAAGAGAGCTGCCCTATACGGTATCCATGATACTTCTGGATATAGCTGCGCCTATACTCCTTATGCTGGGTATAAAATATACGGCTTCGGCAAACGTTTCATTACTCAATAATTTTGAAATAGTCGCAACCTCCCTTATTGCTCTTGTGATATTCGGAGAAATTATTTCAAAAAGGCTGTGGCTCGCTATTTTTCTTGTAACGGCGGCAAGCGTTATGCTAAGCTTCGAGGGTAAGGGCAGCTTTAGCTTCAACGCAGGCTCTCTGTTTGTAATAGGCGCGTGTATATGCTGGGGCTTTGAAAACAACTGCACAAGAATGCTGAGCAGCAAAAGCTCTGTGGAAATAACTGTTATAAAGGGCTGCTTTTCGGGACTTGGAAGTCTTGCGGTAGCGTTTATAGCAGGAGAAGAGCTTCCGAGAATGTCATATATACTTATGGCTATGCTTCTGGGATTTATAGCATACGGTCTTAGCATCAATTTTTATATAATGGCGCAGAAGGAGCTTGGCGCTGCCAAGACAAGCGCGTATTATTCCGCAGCGCCCTTTTTAGGCGTCGCTTTCAGTATGCTTATACTTAGAGAAAGACCCGATATGGTATTCTACATGGCTATGCTCGTTATGATAGCGGCGACGGTACTTATGGTCAAGGATAACATAGAGCTTCAGCACACTCATGTACACACTCATGTGCATACCCATGAGCACAGACACGGCGATATTTTACACACTCATGAACACTCTCATACCCATTCTCATATACATATTCATGAGGGTAACGAGGATGTCCATGAGCATATTCATACAGGCAAAGAGCTGACCAACCATAATCATGCTCATAATAATGCTCATAATTAGCAAAAAAATGGTAAAATTTTTACTTGAAATTCATATTTTTACTTGCTATAATGGTAAAAGTTTTAAGGGGTAAGGATGATAACGCATTAATTTTTACATCTTAAATGAAAAGTAAGGAGGAAAATTTTATGATTGCAAAAATTACGGCATTTTTAATTTTCTTTGTAATGTTTATTCTTATTGTTTCCGACAAGATTGAAAGACATAAGGTAACGCTCAATTGCGGCTTTCTTACGATTTTGCTGGTGTTCGGTCTGTCGATGCACAGTCTGAGCGCCATAACGGAAACTCTTAATATAAAGACATTGTTCACTCAGTCCTTTTGGTACAGTACAGGCAGCGCAGAGGAAGCCTCTACCGGTATCAACTGGGCAACTATCATATTTATAATGGGTATGATGGTAATGGTAGAGGGAATGGCAAAGTCAGGATTTTTCCGCTGGCTGTGTATGTGGCTTGCAAAGCTCGTAAACTACAAGCCCATACCTCTTTTTATAGCCTTTATGATAATGTCCGCTGTTCTTTCCATGTTTATAGACAGCATTACAGTTGTGCTTTTCCTTGCAGCCGTTACCATAGAGCTTGCCAGACTCCTGAAATTCAATCCCATACCTATGATTATTTCGGAAATATTCTGCGCTAATCTCGGCGGTTCGGCTACAATGTGCGGAGACCCGCCCAATATAATAATAGGCACTTCATTTCATTTTACATTCGGTGATTTTCTTGTTAACACAGGCGTTATATCCGGTATAGGACTTATTCTTGTAGTATTATACTTTTATATGGTATTCAGAAATAAGCTGATTACAGATGAACACGCCAATGTAGATATTTCAACTATGCCGAAGCCCTCTTCCGCTATTACAAACGGCAAGCACTTTGCAGCAAGCTGCGTTATATTTGCAAGCGCAGTCGCAATGCTTATTACTCATGCTCAGACAGGACTTACCGTTGCCTTTATAGGTGTGTTCATAACAATCGTTACGCTGTTGGCGGCAGGCAGAGATGCGTATAGTATACTTAAGAAAATAGACTATAAGACGCTGTTGTTCTTCGTTGGTCTGTTTATAGTGGTAGGAGGACTTGAGCAAACAGGTATTCTTGAGGATATAGCGGCGCTTATTGAAGCCATAAGCGGCGGTCACAATATGGCTATGATTGCCATTATAATATGGGTATCCGCTATTGCCAGCGCATTTGTGGACAATATTCCGTTTGCCGCTACAATGATACCTGTTATAAGCAGCCTTGCCGAGGCTACAGGCATCGATATAGGAGTTCTGGCATGGACCCTTTCAATGGGTACTGACATAGGCGGAAGCGCTACGCCTATCGGCGCATCTGCAAACGTTGTAGGTACATCCGTCGCCGCAAAGAACGGATATATAATAGGCTGGGGAAAATTCTGTAAATATGCCGTTCCCGCAACATTAATAGTTGTAACGGCTTCAATGCTTGTTATATTTGTAAGATATTGTTAATTATATGAGGGGGATATTATGAGCAATCAGATGATTATAGCCATAGGTCGTGAATTTGGCAGCGGCGGTCACAAGATAGCAAAAAGGCTCGCCGATGAGCTTGGGCTTAATTTCTATGACAGACGTATGCTTGACGAGCTGGCAGAAAAGAAAAATATAAGGATAGAATTTCTCGAAAAATACGACGAAGAGCCAAGAAAGCTCTTTGGCGCAAGGAGTGTAGACGCAAGAACAAAGTCCTACTCCAATTCCATAGAGGAAATAATTGCTGAAATGCAGTTTGAATACATAAAGGAAAAGGCTGACAGCGGCGAAAGCTTTGTAATAGTGGGACGCTGCGCCGAGGAGGTGCTCAAGGGCAGGAAGGGACTTATTTCCATATTTATACTGGGCGACCATGACGATAAAGTAAAAAGAACTATGGAAAAATTCGACATAGACGAAAAAGAAGCAGTTTTAAAAAACAAACGTCATGACAAGACCAGAAAGAAATATCATAACGTTCACTCCGACGGTAAATGGGGAGATTCCAGAACATACGATTTGTGTATAAACAGCAGCAAGCTGGGTATAGACGGTACTGTGGATATACTTAAAAAATACATAGGCGACAGGTTCGATAAATCGAAGTTTGGGAAAATATAAGAATGAGTACACTCTATGTTTCAGATTTAGATGGAACGCTGTTAAGGAGTAACGGAAGAACATCAGAATACACAAATAGGGTAATCAATCGATTGACGGAAAAGGGAATGGTCTTTTCTTATGCAACAGCCCGTTCATTGACAACTGCAAAAAAAGTAACGTGTGGGATAAATGCCAAAATTCCTCTGATTGTATATAATGGCGCTTTTGTAATAGATAATCTTACAGAGGATATTTTACTTGAAAATTATTTTGATGATCAAATAAATTTAGTGTTAGACGATTTGTTTGCCAATCGAATATATCCTATTGTGTACGCATACATAGAAGGAAAGGAAAAATTCTCTTTTGTCCCTGAGTGCTGTACGAATGGAATGAATAAATTCCTTGAGAGCAGAAAGGGAGATCACCGTACCAATGCTGTAAAAACGATAAATGACCTGAAATCGGGAAAGATTTTCTATATCACATGTATTGATGAACCGCAAAAGCTCGAACCATTATATAGGAAATATAAGACTTCTTATTATTGCGTATATCAGACGGAACTTTATACGAAGACGCAATGGCTTGAAATCATGCCTTTGCATGTTTCAAAAGCAAGGGCGATTAAGCAGTTACAATCCCGCTTGAAATGTGAGAAATTAGTCGTGTTTGGCGATGGAAAAAATGATATAGACATGTTTAAACTTGCCGATGAGAGATATGCCGTCCAAAATGCCCATGAAGATCTGAAAAAAATGGCAACTTCCATTATTCCAACAAATGATGAGGATGGCGTTGCGAAATGGCTTGATAAAAATTTTATTATGGGATAAAAACTCTCGCGTTGCATGGTCAATTCCTATTTATCTCTGAGTTTTTAACAAGCAAAATAAATACATTCAAACAACAATCCCGATAAGGAATTATTCTTTATCGGGTATTTTTATGCCCAAAATCAAAGCGAGATGATTTTTCTCCTGCGTATAAACGAAATGCCGTCAACATACTCAAATGTAAAGCACAACCGACTGTGCCGTTATCGTTGTTTTTTCTTCTCACGGTCATTTACGCTTTTAAAATTACCGTTTATGCCTACATACTTTTATTGCCAAAAATTTTATGCTATAATCGAAATAAAGTAACATGGAAGAATATGTATAAAGCTTTATTAATGAGAGGGGAAAACACTATGCCTACAAAAAAGACACCATTACCGTTAAACGAGCACATACTTATGACGATAAACGATATAAATAGCATGGACAACTGGGAGCTTGTCTGCCATATAGCAGGCATATCGTCCGATACCGAGCTTAGCAACGAAAGTTTATTAAATGTCATGAACAGTATTGCGGTATTTCGTCAGGAAAGAGGTCAAGCAGAGACCAGAGCGGTATTAAACGATAGTTATCTGACGCTTATGGATGAGCTGGGAGATACACCCGAAAATACGCTTAACTTGTATGTGGCTTTTCTTAAAGAACAAATAGTCGAAGGCAACGGGGAATACTCCATTCATCGTAAACCAAACATGAATACCCTGTTTCTGAATCCGGAGGTTACCAATGAAGAAATGTCAACGGACAAGCTGATGGAATTCAACTCAGCAGCTATGAGGCACTACTACACAAGGGAGCTGGAAGAACCTGAACCAAGCAAAGATGAACTTAAGGCTATGTTCACAACGCTTAGCTCCGTATTTGCAGACGAAAATACAAACAATCTTGAAACGTCCGACCATGAAGCGACTAATAATGAAGCATCCGACAGTGGAAACAAAGAGGACGAAAAGTCCGAAAGCTCTTACAGCTACGAAAGCGAATACTCTTACAGCTATGACGAAGACGAGGTTTCCGAAAGCTCTGAAAGCAGCTCCGACGAGAAATCCGAAAGTGATCGTTCATACAGCTCCGACAGTGAAAGCTCCTACAGCTCCGACAGTGAAAGCTCTTCATCATCTTCTTCCGAAAGCTCTTCATCGTCTTCTTCCGGAAGCTCCGACAGTGAAAGTTCTTCATCGTCTTCTTCCGAAAGCTCTGAAAGTGAAAGCTCTTCATCGTCTTCTTCCGAAAGCTCTGAAAGCGAAAGCTCTTCATCATCTTCTTCCGAAAGCTCTGAAAGCGAAAGCTCTTACAGTTCTGAAAGTGAAAGCTCTTACAGCTCCGAAAGCAGTGAGGACGAAATTGATGAAAAGCCTGTAAAGCGCAGGCGCAGACCACAGCCGATCTTTGCTGAGGACGAATCGGATATAGAAGCCGAGAAAAAAGAAGAAGAGCCTGTAAAGCGCAGGCGCAGACCACAGCCGATCTTTGCTGAGGACGAATCGGATATAGAAACCGAGAAAAAAGAAGAAAAGCCTAAAAGGAAAAGAACCCCATTGATTTTCCCTGATAGTTCATCCGATGACGAAGAGCTTGACAACTCCAATAAGAATAATGTGAACAAGGCTAAGCCCAAAAACAAAGAAACCCAGGCTGAAAGAGAAGCAAGACGGGATAGGGAAAACCTTGCCGCTGAGCACAGGGCTATTATGGACAGGGGTATAGGTCTTGACGAATTCAACAGCTTCAGATTCGACCCCAAAGCGAATATGTCCGATGAAAATCTGAAGGGAATAAAGTTTATACAAAGACTTACAGGCGTCAGGCTCAATGAAAACTGCACCTATGATGATTGTATAACGGCTCTTGACAAGCTAATAATAAACGGAAAGTCCGCTTATGAATATTTCGGACTTGAAAACGAGCCCAAGGATATGACTGCAATACAGAACAAGGTACTGCCCGGACTTACCAATATTATGGACAATATATTCATGGGCTGGAATTATGAAAGCGACAGCCCCGATACGCCGTTTATTTTCGTAAAGGAAAACTTAAGGATAGAGCCGTTGAAGCTCAATGTCAGCCAATTGGCAAACAGCGAATATAAGGACGGCTTTGAGGCAAACGGCTTACCGTCAAAAAGGCTCATAAGCGAGCAGGAGGCAAGGCAATTCGTTCTGAGCGAATGTATGAACGAGCTTGCCAAGCATCCCGACAACGCAGGCAAGCATTATTCAAACGGATACCTTGGGGAAATGGACCGTGAGCGTTTGTATAACCAATACTTAATACAATCCCCTCATTACTTTAATGAAAAGGGCAGCGATGTGGTTGAAAAAGAAATTGACTACATCTGCAATATCAAAAATTTGTCAAATAAACAGCTTCTGGAGGACTATTACAGCCGTTATATGCCCGTGGCTATGAATTGCAAGGAGCTTAAGGGTCCATTGCAGGAGGGCGCGCTTCTCCATATATATGACGGAACGGATATTGATAATACACATGAGACTAAGAAGGAAAAGGAAACCAGAGAAGCGGTTCAGGCGTATGTTGCAAAATCCAGAGACAGCTATTTGCTCATCCACATAAAGCAGGAAATTGAAAGAAGACTTTATTATGTCATGGATGCAAAATACCAAGGCGAGCTGGGCGAATCCATAGGAGCCGTTATGAAGGCAAACCGTGAAAATTACAATAACTACCTCAACAATGGCGCTTTCCACGAGGAGGGCGAGCTTTCCGAAACTCTTAAGGCGCAAGCGGAAAAATACAATGAGGTAGGCGATTCTTACGCAAGACTTCTCAACAATGAAATAATAGATCCCGACGCAAAGACGGAGCTTGAAAGCACTGTTAATACTCTGCCCGATTTCAAATTCAGCTTTGACGACATCAAAGACCCTGCAACGCTTATGACGGCGCTCAGAAGCAAGGACTTTGGCTTTGAAAATATACATATAAACGGCGAGAGCGTAAAGGATATATTAAAGGATATATCCGGAAAGGAATTCGACAAATTGACGGATGAGGATTTCAAGATAATCTCTCGCGGCGGCGTATTCAAAGAAAAGATATTCAAGCAGTTTGAAATGATGTCCCACCTCGATATGTGCATAGATGCCGCAACGGGCAAGTACAATATACCCGTCATAACATTAAAGACGGACGTATATGAGATAGCTCCACAAATGACTGCAGGAAAAAAGCTTGAAGCTCTGCCCAAGGTAGATGAATTTCCGGAATGGAGAAAGAAAATATCCAGACAGAGCACCATTGACGCCAACGCAAGAGAGTTTGAGGAATACAAGAACAGCGTCAGCGCAATGAACAAGAGGGAACAGGAAAACGAATCCCTGGACGAAGTGAACAACGCCATAAGAGTGAATACAAGGCTTGCTTTGGATCAGATGCTTGCCTCAGCGGATATGTTATATGCAAGAGATAATCTGAATAACCCGCGCAATCGTCAGGTTCAGGAGGTAAATCTCAGCACATTGCAGCAGAGGAGTACATCTTTCAACAACAATGCTTCCACAGGACTTACACAGCCCGTTCATACCGACGAGCATGAAAACAGAATTGAAAACAGTATAAGCAGCAACTAATTTATTTATAAATGAAAGGAGGCAATGCTATGCCAAACCCATTACCACCGAACGCACATATACTCACAAATATAAATGAAATAAACAGCTTTAGCAACTGGGAGCTTGTCTGCTATATTGCAGGCATATCTCCCGATACTGCGCTGACCACCCAGAGCTTAAAGGATGCCATGAGCAGAATCGCTATATTTCAGCAGCAGCAGAATCAGGCAGCGCCACGTCTGGTATCCAACAGAACATTTACACAACAGTTGGACGTGCTGGAGGACACTCCCGCAAATACACTTGATTTGTATGTAGCTTATCTTAAAAGCCATATAAACGCAGGCAACGGAGAATTCTCCATTCATCGTATGCCGGATATGAATACTTTGTCTTCAGGTTCTGCTAACATGAATCATTTGCCGGAGATGCCTACTCTGTTTTTAGACCCGTCTGTGACCAACGAAGAAATGACGCAGGAAAAGCTGGCGGAATTCAATTCAACTGCTATGAGGCATTACTGCACACAGTCGCTGGGAACATCCGAACCAAGCGAAAATGAGCTTAATGCTATGCTATCGGAGATTAGCTCCGTATTTTCGGGTGTAAATACAAACAATAGTAAAGCATCCGATAGCAAAAACACGACGGAGGACGAAATATCCGAAGACTCTTACAGCTATGACAGCGAAAGCTCTTACAGCTACGAAAGCGAATACTCTGAGGACGAGGTTTCAGACAGCTTTGAAGATAACCCCGATGAGAAATCCGAAGACGAGGATTCATATAGCTACGAAGACGAGGATTCATATAGCTACGAAAGCGAATACTCCGAAGATGAGGTTGCCGAAAGCTCTGAAAGCAGCTCCGATGATGACATCTCCGAAAGTGAAAGCTCCGAGGACGAGGTTTCAGAGACCCATGATTACAGCGCCGAAAACGAGCTTTACCAAAAAATACTTGATTTAATAGCGGCAACAAAGGCATACGTAAATGAAAACAACTCCGAAAATAAGTCCGAAAAACAAGAGGTTATAGAGGATGATATGCTCATAGACAATGACGAGCCTGCCGCCGAGGAAAGTCTGCTCTCACGCTGGCTTAATCACGGCATAGATATGAAGTCTTATGACGCTTATCGCCTTAATGGTTTATCTTTGCTCTCACAGCTCACTGGCACAGAGCTTAACAGCAGCAGCAAATATGAAGATATTACCCAAGCGCTTGATAAAATTGTTGTAAATGGCAAGAGCGCCAAGGAATTTTTCAAATTTCAGAATCTTGATTCAACACTTGACGGTGTTCATGCTATAAGAGATAACGAGCTCTACATGGAGCATTTGACCAACAAATTAATAGACGATTTTACAAATGCTATCGGCAGCGTGGTAAATGGTACTGACATAAATGGCAATCACGCGCAGAAGACATTTATACTCGTTAAGGACGAAAACGGCGTAGCCAGACCCTTGAAGCTCAATCCGGAGGATGTGGCTCACACAGAAAGCAACGAATATGTTGAGCATCCTATGGCGCCTAAGGACAGGCTTGTTTCCTATCAGGAAGTAAGGGACTATCTTTTCAATGAAGCCAAGCAGAAGATGCTTCAGCAAAAGAACTCAAACGGTCTCCGATATGGTTCTTTTGAAAGAGAAGATGCCCTGCAGAGAGTTCGCGGCAATGAATATACTGCAGCAATGAAGAAATTTTCTGCGGAACAGCGTGAAGCAGTAGAAAATGCTGCCACCTATATGCCCGAAATGAAGAATTCCGACCTCATAAATCTGTATGAAACAAAGTATCTTCCTATGGTACAGAAGATAAAGGAAACAGCCGAATACAAAGAAAGGTTCAACGCCATAAAAGCCTCCATAGAAGAGGCGAATAAAGGCAGAATACATGACCCATCAAGGCTCAGTCCAAGTGAAGCTGCGGAAAAGCAAGCTATACAAAATTGTCTTCTCTCTCTTAAGGACAGACAAAATGGTATACTTATGAATGAGATTGCCATAGAATTTGAAAGAAGAGTAGCAGACAAAGGTAATATTGAATCCGAAATAAACAAAATTTTGGAAAGTAATATTAAAAATTACGAAAAATATCAGGTGGAAAAGCTCTCTATGGAAGGCGGCGAGCTCCACGAGAGCTTAAAAGAGCAGGCGAAAAAATACAACAGCCTTGTGGATATATATGCTAAGAAGATAAATAACGAGTCTTTGGCCAATGGAGAAAAATACCGCCTTGAAAAATATGCCAAAGATAAGATACCCAATGTTAAATTCAGCCTTGACGACCTTTCAAATCCCGACTCGCTTATGAAGGCATTGCGCGAAAAGAATATAGATATTAACGACATTTCCATAAACGGTCAAGGGCTTAAGCCCCTTATACGGGAAACAATATTCAGCGTGCAGGCAAACAGAGACAGGGCAGGCGCAGACATAGAAAACAGATTAAATTCAATGACGGAGCAGGATATAAAAATTATGATGCGCAGCAAGAGCTTCAGAGAAAAGCTCTGCGAATGCTTTGACAAAATGGTACATCCCGACAATTATGAGGATATGCAGACAATGCCCGTCATAATGATAAAGACTGCCGCAGGCAATATGATACCCGAAATAACACAGGGTAAGGAGCTTAAAGAGCTGCCCAAGGTAGATGAATTTCCGGATTGGAGAAAGAAAATATCCAGACAGAGCACCATTGACGCCAACTTAAGGGATGCGAAGGCTTATGAAGACAGTGTTCTGAATAAGCTCGCCAGAGAAGCAGACAACGCCCGTATACCCGATATAAACAGCGCTATCAGAATAAACGCAAAGTATGCCATGGGCAAAACGCTTACTCCCGAGGAAATGAGAGAGGCAAACGAGATTCGCACCAATGTTCCCAATATGTCGGTGCAGACAAGGTCTTTGGATAACCTGCAGCAAGACAGCGCAACACATCAGCCCAATACCCAAGGACTTACCGCGCCTGTAAATGAAAGTACAAAAGAGGCGGATAAAGGTATGAATAAGGACTGATGACATTCAGATTTTATTTAGGACAGTCTTTGCTTGTCAGATATGCGTATAAACCCATTGATTTTTTACTGAATATGATATAAAATATTATTATACAGAATAATAAAGGAGGGTTTTTTATGAAATCACAGGTTTATTTTTCCGGCATTATTACTCCGGAAAGAGTGTTGGATATGTATAGGCAAATCGGCAAGGAGCTGAACGGAAACGTACTTGTAAAGCTCCATTCGGGAGAAACAGGCAACCAGAATTTTCTTAAGCCGGACTTTTTTAAGCCCGTAATAGACTATGTAAAGGGTACCGTAGGCGAATGTAATACAGCCTACGAGGGCACAAGAGATACTACGGAAAAGCATCTTAAGACCCTTGAAGAGCACGGCTGGTCAAAATATTTCACTGTTGACCTTCTCGACGCCGAAGGACCGGATATGGAGCTGGAAATTCCCAACGGAAATATTATAAAGAAAAATTTCGTTGGAAAGGATATTGCAAAGTATGATTCAATGCTTGTGCTTTCACATTTCAAAGGTCATCCTATGGGCGGATACGGCGGAGCGCTTAAGCAGCTGTCAATAGGCATTGCCTCCTCCTACGGCAAGGGATATATACACGGAGCAGGCGACCCGTCAGCATTCTGGACTGTGGATACGGATTTGTTCCTGGGAGCTATGGCAGACGCAGCCTCTTCCGTTATAAACTATTTTAAAGGAAATATAGTTTACATCAACGTTATGAAAAATATGTCCGTTGACTGTGACTGCTGCGCAGTTGCCGAAGACCCGTGTATGGAGGATATAGGCATACTTGCCTCCACAGACCCGGTAGCTTTAGACCAGGCTTGTATAGACCTTGTGTATAATTCAAAGGACAAGGGCAGAGATCACCTTGTAGAGAGAATAGAATCCAGACACGGCATACACACCATTGAAATGGCTGCAAAGCTGAATATAGGTTCAAGAGAATATGAGCTTATAAATATAGACTGATAGGAGGACTGCTGTACTTATTGGTATGGCAGTCTTTTTTTTGCGGATAATGCTTTTTTTTTTGCGGATAATGCTTCTTATTGACAAGATATATGTATATAAGCTATAATAAATATGACCTATTACATATTATTGAGGTGTAAAGCTATGATAAAAATAGATAAAAACAAGCTGAGAGATAAAAACATAATCGCAACATTATTAGTTATTATATTGGTTGCCGTAGTTCTTGTTATTTCCAATATCAAAATCAGCCGTCTTACCGAAAACCGCTGTCTTGAAAGAATACAGGAAGTGGCAAATACCGTTATGGACGATGTTATAAATAAGATTGCCAACGACAGCCGTATACTTAACTCCGTAGCCGAGATAATCACAATAGAGGAGGATTTCGACACGGCTACAATGCAGAAGATAATGGGCGAATTTGCTCCTCTTACCGCCTCCGGCAATATGAATCTGCTTCTGCCGGGAGATATGGTAATAATGCGCAACGGACTTATAGACGGCAAGGGTAAAATATCCTTTGAGGAGGAGGCAGCGTTAGGCGAGCACGTTACCAACAGAATGATAAGTCTTATGGACGACAATCAGATGGTAATACGACATTTCGTGCCTATTGTACAGGACGGAAGAACAGTGGCTATGCTGTATTCCTCAACAAACCTTAAGAAATTTCCCGAAGCCCTTAATATCAGAAATATGTACAACGGCAGCGCCAGTGTATATATTATAGACAGAGATAACGGCGATTTTATAATGGATACATGGCATGAGCAGCTTGGAAACCTTAATGATTTCAATGTCCGTGAAACAAGAGGTGGCATTTCATTCAGCGAAGTCAAAAAACAGATAGTGGAAGGCAAATCCGGTCATGCTCAGTTCCGTTCCAACACCACAGGGGAGTTTATGTACTTCTACTTTATGCCTATAAAATACGACAACTGGAATATAGGCGACAAAAGCGACATAAACAAGTGGACAGTAGCCGTTACCGTTCCCGAAAGCGAAGCCTTTTCCAATCTCTATAACATAAGAAAGGTGTGCTACGCTCTTTGTATTGCAGAAACGTTAATACTTATAATTTATCTTCTGTGGACGCTGAGAAATACCAAGGTGACCCTTGAAAAAGCCGTACTTGAGGAAAGACTTATAAAAGCGGAAAATGCCGAGAGAGCAAAGACGATGTTTCTTTCCAATATGTCCCATGACATAAGAACGCCTATGAACGCTATTATAGGCTACGCTACCCTTGCTGCGGCAAATCCCGAGGATACCGACAGGATAAAGGATTATCTCAAGAAAATATTATCCTCAAGCAATCATCTTTTAAGCCTTATAAACGACATACTGGATATGAGCCGTATAGAAAGCGGACGCGTATACATAGAGGAAACAGAGTGCAGTCTGCCGGATATACTCAGAGACTTGAGAACAATACTGCTTTCACAAATGAAGTCAAAGAATCTGGACTTCTTTATGGATACTATTGACGTAATAGACGAGGACGTATACTGCGATAAGCTCCACCTTAATCAAGTTCTTCTCAATCTTCTTAGCAACGCTATTAAGTTTACGCCATCCGGCGGCGCAGTTTCTCTTACAATTAAGCAAAAACACGGCGCGCCTTCGGGCTACGGCTCTTATGAAATAAGAGTAAAGGACACCGGCATAGGTATGAGCCAAGAGTTTTTAGAGCACGTATTCGAGCCCTTTGAAAGAGAGAATAATTCCACCGTAAGCGGTATACAGGGTACGGGTCTCGGTATGGCTATAGCCAAAAATATAGTAGATATGATGGGCGGCAAAATAGAGGCAAGAAGCGAACAAGGCAAGGGCACTGAGTTTATTCTCGACCTTGAGCTAAGGCTTCAATCAAAAAGCAAGCAAATAGAAATAATAAAAGAGCTTGAGGGTATGCACGCCCTTGTGGTAGATGACGACTACAATATTTGCGACAGCGTTACAAAAATGCTCGTTCAGCTCGGTCTGAGAGCCAGCTGGACAATGTCCGGCAAGGAAGCTGTTCTACACGCAAAGCAGTCTATGGAAATGGGCGACAGATTCGACGCATATATTATAGACTGGCAGATGCCGGATATAAGCGGCATAGAGGTTGTAAGGCAGATAAGAAATGATATAGGCGAGGAAGTGCCTATTATAATACTTACAGCCTACGACTGGTCCAATATCGAAACCGAAGCCAAGAACGCAGGCGTTACCGCCTTTTGCAACAAGCCTATATTCGTATCCACTCTTAGAGATACTCTCCTTTCCGCAATAGGAAAGCATACCGAGGAGCTTGCAGAAGAGGCTGAGCCTTTGGCTTCGGAAAAAATAAAGGGCAAGAGAATACTCCTTGTAGAGGACAACGAGCTTAACAGTGAGATTGCCGAAGCGATACTTACCGAAAGCGGACTTTTTGTAGACACCGCCAACGACGGAAGCGTTGCCGTTGACAAGGTAAGACATTCAAGACCCGGTTATTACGACCTTATACTTATGGATATTCAGATGCCTAAAATGAACGGCTACGACGCTACAATAGCCATAAGGAGCTTTGAAAATAAGGAGCTTGCGGATATACCCATTATTGCAATGACCGCCAACGCCTTTAACGAGGACAGAGAGCTTGCCCTTAAATCTGGTATGAATGACCATATTGCCAAGCCTCTCAACATGGAGAAGCTGTTTGAAGTCCTTAACAAATATCTTTCTGACTGATAAATAAGCATAAAATCGGCTGATATATCATATATTGTTCTATCTCTATTTGGGGGAATGATATGAAAATATTCTTAGACCCGGGACACGGCGGCAACAATCCCGGAGCAAGAGGACCAAACGGTATAAGAGAAGCCGATATAAATCTGGATATAGCTCTGAGAACAGGCAGACTTCTGCAAAGCGAGGGTTACAGCGTGCGATTTTCCCGTGTGGGAGACGAAAGCCTTTCGCTGCAAAGTAGAGCAGCCCTTGCAAACGAATGGGGCGCCGATTACTTCGTAAGCATACATTGTAATTCAAATGTCAATCCCATATATCAAGGCACGGAAACATTTTATTACAGAGAGGGCAGCGTATCGGAGACCTTTGCTCTCCAGGTAAACACCTCTCTCGTGGCTGAAATAGACACAAGAGACAGAGGAGCGTCACAGGCAAATTTTGCCGTACTAAGGCTAACGAATATGCCTGCGATACTTGTGGAGGTGGCGTTTATAAGCAATCCCCAAGAGGCGGCGCTTCTTGCTTCGCCTGCTTTCAGACAAAGATGCGCCATAGGCATTTCAAGAGGAATAATTACATTTACACAGTAAAAAATAAAGCTGTCGTATTATGACCTGATATAATCCCCTTAAAGTAGACAATGGAAATAACAAAAATTCCAAACTACATTAAGGGGATTTTAGTATGGGA
>CANRBC010000036.1 GCA_947628755.1 uncultured Clostridia bacterium
CCTGTGAGGAGTTATTTGTTTTTTTGTAGTAAAAAATGCCGTATTTATGCGGCTTATGGCGTTTCGCAAACGCCTATAATCTTATCATACAGTAAGGAGTACGATAAAATGACTAGAACAGAATTAATAAGCTATATTTCGGAAATATACGACGCAGAGGCTGAACGTCCCTGGGCAAAATATCCTGACAACGTGGTATTCCGTCACAGAGACAACAAAAAATGGTTTGCACTTATTATGCCGGTATCATATAGCAAGCTGGGTATACCGCGCTCGGATATAACGGATATTGTCAATCTCAAATGCGAGCCCCTGCTCATAGATTCATTTGTTGCCGAGAAAGGCATATTCCCCGCCTATCACATGAATAAGGCTCATTGGATATCCGTCGCTCTTGACGGCAGCGCCGAGGAAGACAAAATAAAAATGCTGCTGGATATGAGCTATGAACAGACAAAGACAAAAAGCGGTAAAAAACAAAGTAAAAAACGTTAAAAAACAAAGTAAAAAGGAGATGCCAAAATGACATCTCCTTTATTTTTGAATCAAATTAATTTACCTTAGAGGATTTGGCATAATCCACAGCTCGGGTCTCTCTTATAAGATTAACCTTTATGTTACCGGGATATTCAAGTTCATTTTCAATTTTCTTTGCAATATCCCTTGCCATTAATACCAAACCGTCGTCAGATACCTTTTCAGGTATTATCATAACCCGCAACTCACGACCTGCCTGAATTGCGAAAGATTTTTCAACTCCATTAAACGAGTCTGCAATAGCTTCAAGCGACTGCAGTCTCTTAATATATGATTCAAGAGTCTCTCTTCTGGCTCCGGGTCTGGCAGCGGAAATAGCGTCTGCCGCCTGTACCAATACTGCAATAATGCTTTCCGGTTCAACATCACCGTGATGTGCTTCTACAGCATTTATTACAATAGGTGACTCCTTATATTTTCTGCATAATGAAGCACCAAGTTCAATATGAGTTCCCTCAATGTCGTGGTCAACTGACTTGCCTATGTCATGAAGCAGGCCTGCTCTTTTTGCCAGCGTTACATCCACGCCAAGTTCAGCCGCCATAATACCGCATAAATGCGATACCTCAATAGAATGCTGCAATACATTCTGTCCATAGCTTGTTCTGAATTTCATCTTACCTAAAAATCGAATCAATTCAGGATGAAGTCCGTGTACACCGGTTTCAAAGGTAGCATTGTCGCCTGCCTCCTTAATGGAAGCCTCAACTTCATTCTTCGCCTTTTCAACCATCTCTTCAATTCTTCCCGGATGAACACGTCCGTCAATGATAAGTTTCTCAAGAGCTATCCTTGCGATTTCTCTCTTCATTGCGCCAAAGCCTGACAAAATAACGGCTTCGGGGGTATCGTCAATGATAAAGTTAATGCCTGTAAGCTGCTCGAGGGTTCTGATGTTTCTGCCTTCTCGACCTATTATTCTACCCTTCATTTCATCGTTAGGCAGGTTTACTACAGAAACGGTAGTTTCTGCTACATAATCTGATGCACAGCGCTGAATAGCATCGGCTATTATTTCCTTTGCATTCTTGTCCGCCTCTGCCTTGGCAGCGGCTTCCATATCCTTGATTAACACAGCCACCTCATGCTGAACCTCGTCTCTTACAGATTCTATTATGTATTCCTTTGCCTGTTCCACAGTAAGACCTGATATTCTTTCAAGCTCCGCAAGCTGTTTCTGCTTAAGAGCCTCCGCTTCCTTTCTCTGGCTTTCCACAGCCTCAAGTCTGGCAGCAAGCTGCTCCTCCTTTTTCTCTAAGGAAGCTGTTTTCTTATCGATAGCATCTTCCTTCTGAGTAATACGTTTTTCAAGGCGCTGTACCTCATTTTTTCTGTCTCTGCATTCCTTTTCTACATCATTCTTTATCTTAATAGCCTCTTCCTTGGCCTCTACAAGAATCTCTTTCTTGTCCGCCTCGGCGGTTTTCTTAGCCTCAAGCTTGATATTTTCAGCCTCTCTCTCAGCAGAGCCTATTTCTGCCTCGGCAAATTTTTTTCTTAAAGCCTTACCTATAAAGATACCTATTATCAAAGAAATAATAACGGAAGCAAAGACTATACATAACCATATAATTGGGGTCAAAGTAATCAGTCCGGACACCTCCTTATTAAATTTTCAATGTTCAAGTCAACACCCATAAAGTACCGGAACCGTTCCTCTTGCAGCATTAACAGGAACAATTCCGATAACTTTATATGCGTGTAAAAAATATATGTAATAATGCACGTATACATATATTTTTATATTTACGCTTTATATTTTATTCCTTTTTCCCCAAAAAGTCAAGTATTATTGAAAATACATTTTATTAAAGAGAAAAACTCCCTTTGTGTCGCCGCTGTGTTGAAAGCAAAAAAGCTGTCCCCTTATGACATTTAGTAAAAGTGTCATAAGGGAACAGCTTAGTTTGGTTTGGGATAGTTTTTTGTTTATGCGAATATCTACCCTTCAGTCAGGCACGTTCAAAAATATCTTAATCCGAAATTTTTGACGTGCCTGCCAGCTCCCCTTCTCGTAAGGGGAGCCTTAGGTATATGCTTCCTAAAGGTTTTAATAATGTTGAAAAATTAGCTTTAATGCTAACTAAGAAATGAGAAGAACGTATTCCTGAGCTTCCCCTTCAGAGAAGGGGAAGTGGCAGCCCAACCATTTCTGAGAGTAAAAAACACTTTTGCATTGGGCTGCCGATAGGGTCGACTTTACTACGCATAAACAAAAATACAACGCAACAGCCCTTACTGCACTTGGACTGTACACAGTCTTAAAGGGCTGAAATATCGCGGATATTGTCTGTCGGTCATATTATTTAAAAAGAGTTTTGAATCTTTCCATAGCCTCAAGAGTATTTTCCTTATTGTTAAAGGAAGTAAGGCGGAAAAAGTTGTCGCCGTTTGCGCCAAAGCCTGCGCCCGGAGTACCTACGACCTGAATATCGTTGAGCATTTTGTCAAAGAAATCCCAGCTGTACATTCCGAAAGGACATTCAAACCATATATAAGGTGAATTGATACCTCCAAAGTATCTTACGCCAAGCTCGTCCATAGTATCGGATATTATCTTTGCATTTTCTCTGTATACGCTTATCATAGCCTGTGCTTCTGCCATGCCCTCTTCTGTAAATACGGCGGCAGCGCCTCTCTGAACGATATAGGGAACACCGTTGAATTTAGTGGTCTGTCGTCTGTTCCACATACGGTTAAGGCTCATTTCGCTTCCGTCAGACGCCTTCTGCACAATAGCCTTGGGCACTATGGTATATCCGCAGCGTGTACCCGTAAAGCCTGCCGTCTTGGAAAGAGAACAGAATTCAACAGCGCATTTCTCTGCGCCCTCTACGGCGTATATGCTTCTGGGAAGACTCTTGTCCTGTATAAAGCTCTCATAAGCAGAGTCAAAAAGAATAATGGCGTCATTTGCAATAGCGTAGTCTACCCATTCCTTAAGCTGTTCCTTATTATATACTGCGCCTGTTGGATTGTTGGGAGAGCAGAGATATATCATATCTGCGTGTACGCTGTAATCCGGCATAGCAAGGAAGCCGTTTTCGGCAGTTGCGTCCATATATATTATTTTTCTGCCGTTCATGGTATTCGTATCCACATATACGGGGTATACCGGGTCGGGAATAAGCACCGTATTGTCTACCGAAAACATATCTGTTATATTTCCCGTATCGCTTTTTGCTCCGTCAGATACAAATATTTCGTCGGCATCAAGCTCTACGCCGTTTCTATTATAATAGTCCTTTATGGCATTTCTGAGGAAATCATAGCCCTGCTCAGGACCATAGCCTCTGAATGTCTCCGCTTTTCCCATTTCGTCAACAGCTGAATGAAGGCACTCTATGACCTTGCCGCTCAAGGGAAGCGTAACATCGCCTATTCCAAGTCTTATAACTCTCTTATCGGGATTAGCCTTTGTAAAGGCGTCTACTCTCTTTGCGATTTCTGAAAAAAGATAGCTTTCTTTAAGATTCAGATAGTTTTCATTGAATTTTGCCATTTTAGTTCTCCTTTGTTAATTTATTGACTGCTGCCAGCTTAACGCATATACAAAATACCTCCATAGCCTTTTTAAGATCCTCGTTTGCAGGATATGACGGAGCTATTCTTATATTTCTGTCGTCCGGGTCGTTGTGATAGGGATAAGCAGAGCCTGCGTCCGTAAGCACAAGTCCACATTCCTTTGCAAGCCTTACGGTCTCCTTGGCGCAGCCCGGAAGCGTATATACTGATATGAAATATCCGCCCTTGGGGTGCTCCCATGTAAGCAAATCGCTGCTTCCGAATTCTTTGTTCAGCTTATCCAGCACTATGTCGAATTTTTCTCTTAACAGCTTGCCCAAAGCCTTCATGTGCTTTCTGACTCCCTCGGGAGTTTTAAAGAAGCAGTATGTTCTCATCTGATTTATTTTGTTATAGCCTATGGTCTGTATGCCGAAGCGCTTTCTTATCTCGGCAATAGCCTTATCTCCGGATGCTATAAAAGCGACGCCTGAACCCGGGAATGTCACCTTTGAGGTAGAGAAGAAATAAAGAACTCTGTCCTCTGTGCCGTACTTGGCGCAAACCTCGAATATATCGGCTAATTTTTCTTCCTCGTAGATATGGTGTATGCCATAGGCGTTGTCCCAGAATATGGTAAAGTCCTCTGCCGCGGTTTTCATTTTGGCAAGTCTGTCCACGACCTCGTCGCTGTAGCAAGTGCCTGTGGGATTGGAATAAAGGGGAACACAAAATATGCCCTTTATGGAATCGTCGTTTTTAACAAGCTCCTCTATCATATCCATATCCGGTCCGTCAGACCTCATGGGAATATTTATCATATCTATGCCGAATTCCTCGCATATTGCAAAGTGACGGTCGTAGCCGGGAACGGGACAGAGGAATTTGAGCTTATCCAGTCTGCACCACGGCTTTGAGCCCAGCTTGCCAAAAATATAATATCTGGCAATGGCGTCATATATAAGATTAAGTGAAGAATTGCCGCCTATAATAATATTGCTTTCCTTTATGTTAAGAAGCTGTGAAAAAAGATGCTTACATTCCTTTATGCCGTCTAATATACCGTAGTTTCTTACATCTATGCCCTCGCAGTTAATATAGTTATGTATAGGGAGGGTAAGAATACCGTTGGATAAGTCCAGCTGCTCCGCCGCAGGCTTACCCCTTGACATATCCAAATCAAGTCCCTTGCTTTTAATTATATCGAAGGCAGCTGAAAGCTGCTTCTTTATGCCTTCAAGCTCCTCCCTTTTTATATCAGATGAAAAGGTCATATTATCCCCTCCTATATAAATATAACATAATATTCACATAAATGAAATACCAATTAAAATCATTATACTCTCTTTATAATATGTATGTCAAGCAAAATGCAATATAAAGTCTCAAAAAATTCATTTTTGATTTTTACGCCGATACAGGACATACAATATCGGCTATCTGTCATGTAATATACCGTAAAATGCCGCTGTATTTTAAAAACAAGTATTTTACAAGGCTTTTCTCAGGTATTTACACATATATACGACCCTTGCCCACAAAGCCTACTGCCCTTGTGTAAGCAACAAAATATGCTTGATTTATACAAATATGTACACAATAACGAATTTTTTATTAAAATTTCTTGCAAAACTGTTCAATATTTATGATTGACATTCAAATTTCAAAGTGCTATACTAATTCCATGCAAAGGCGCTATGAATTAACCCGGGATATTCATAGCGCCTTTCCTTTTAAGCGATGCAATGGGGCTTCGTTAAGATGTTCCAAGTATCGCTATTTTTGTTTTATAGGGAGGAATTAATATGACGGAAGAAATTTTAAGCACATTAAACAGCGAAGTATTCGGCGTCTGGTTTCTTATAGGAGCAGCGCTGGTATTCTGGATGCAGGCAGGCTTTGCTATGGTAGAGGCAGGCTTTACAAGAGCAAAGAACTCAGGTAACATACTTATGAAGAACCTTATGGACTTCTGTATCGGTACCATTATGTTCATATTAATAGGCTTCAGCCTTTTGCTTGGCGAGGATATGCTTGGCATTATAGGTAAGCCGGGTTTTGATATTTTCACAAACTTTGCAGAGTTTGATTTTTCAAACTTCGTATTCAACCTTGTATTCTGCGCAACAACAGCTACAATAGTTTCAGGCGCTATGGCAGAGAGAACAAAGTTCTTATCCTACTGTATATATTCAGGCGTTATATCAGCTGTAATATATCCTATTGAAGCCCATTGGACATGGGGCGGCGGCTGGCTTGCTCAGTTAGGCTTCCACGATTTTGCAGGCTCTAACTGTATTCACATGGTAGGCGGTATATCAGCTCTTATAGGCGCTGCCATACTTGGACCTCGTATCGGAAAATTCGTAAAGGATAAATCCGGAAAGGTTACAAAGGTAAACGCCTTCCCCGGTCACAACCTTCCCATAGGCTGTCTGGGCGTATTTATACTGTGGTTAGGCTGGTACGGCTTCAACGGCGCAGCAGCTACATCTATTTCAGAGCTTGGCTCTATATTCCTTACCACTACTATCGCTCCTTCTGTTGCAACGGTAGTGTGTATGATATTCACATGGATAAAGTACGGCAAGCCCGATGTATCAATGTGTCTGAACGCTTCACTTGCAGGTCTTGTTGCTATTACAGCTCCCTGTGACGTATGCGACGCCTTCGGCTCAATAATAATAGGCGCTGTTGCAGGTCTGCTCGTAGTATTCGGCGTATGGTTCCTGGACAACAAGCTCCGTGTAGACGACCCTGTTGGCGCTGTTGCAGTACATTGCTTAAACGGTATATGGGGTACTATTGCAGTAGGTCTTTTCGCTACTGAAACAGCTCCTGCCTTTGCAAGAGGTATAGGCGACGGTGTTTCCTTTGGCGCTAACCAGATAGCAGGCGAAGGTCTTTTCTACGGCGGCGGTTTCCACCAGCTTGGTTTACAGTGCTTGGGAGTGCTTTCAACCGCAGCATGGACAGCAGTTACAATTACTATCGCTTTCCTTGTAATAAAAGCTCTTGTTGGCTTAAGAGTTACTGAGGATGAGGAAATTATGGGTCTGGACGCTACGGAGCACGGTTTACCGTCAGCTTACGCAGGCTTCTCACTTATGGATATTTCAAACACTATGGTTATGGACGTAAACGAGAACACAAGCCTTGGTCAGTCAGACTACGAGGCAGCTTCAGAGGCTATGAGAAACGCTGCCGTTACTGTTGAGTCAGGTCCTGTTTCTCCTACTGGCATACACAAGGTCGTTATTATTGCAAAGCTGGATAAATATGACAATCTGAGAAAGGCAATGAACGATTTGGGCGTAACCGGTATGACCGTAACCCAGGTAATGGGCTGTGGTATACAAAAGGGTACAGGCAGAAAGTATCGTGGTGTTGAAATGGACGCTACACTTCTTCCTAAGGTTAAGGTCGAAGTCGTTGTCAGCAAGATACCTGTTGACAAAATCATCGAAGCAGCCAAGAAGACTCTCTACACAGGTCATATTGGCGACGGCAAGATATTTGTATACGGAGTTGAAAAGGTCGTTAAGGTACGTACAGGCGAAGAGGACTTTGACGCACTCCAGGATGTTGAGTAATTAATAAATTCACTATAAGACAAAGGGCTTCGGGTCTGACCCGAAGTGGGGAGATAAAGCAAAGCGCTGCATTTGTATAATGCAGCGCTTTAGCTTTTTTAATATAGAATTTGACTTGAGGAGAGTAAATAAAGTGCCTTTTACCCTCCTCTCTTTATATATCAAAGCGTTTTACAATACCGCTTGCTGCGCATTTAAGCAGGGGATAACGAAGAGATTGGCTTACTGCCTATACTCTACAAGGGAAGACGTTTCGGCAGCCTACGGTATGATTTTAAGCAAAATTAAAACCGCAGGACATAAGTCCTGCGGTTTTAAAGTATAAAACACTGATTATTCAAGAATCTTAACAACAGCGCCTGAACCAACTGTTCTACCGCCCTCACGGATAGCGAATCTAAGACCAACTTCCATAGCGATAGGGCTGATAAGCTCGATAGTCATTTCTACGTTGTCGCCGGGCATACACATCTCTGTACCCTCGGGAAGAGTGATAACGCCTGTAACGTCAGTTGTTCTGAAATAGAACTGTGGACGATAGTTGTTGAAGAATGGCTTATGACGACCACCCTCATCCTGCTTAAGAACGTAAACCTGAGCAGTAAACTTAGTATGAGGAGTGATAGTACCGGGAGCTGCAAGAACCTGACCTCTTTCAACCTCGTCTCTAGCTACACCTCTTAAAAGTGCGCCGATGTTATCACCGGGCTGAGCCTCGTCAAGGAGCTTTCTGAACATTTCGATACCGGTAACAACTACCTTTCTTGCCTTTTCAACAAGACCAACTATTTCAACTTCCTCAGATACGTGGAGAACACCTCTCTCAACTCTACCTGTTGCAACAGTACCTCTACCTGTGATTGAGAATACGTCCTCTACCGGCATAAGGAAAGGCTTATCTGTATCTCTTTCAGGATTGGGAATATAATCGTCAACTACTTCAAGTAACTCAACGATACTGTCTCCCCACTTGCCGCTTGTATCCTGAAGTGCCTGATAAGCTGAACCTCTAACGATAGGACAACCCTCGAAGCCGTATTCCTCAAGAAGCTCTGTGATTTCCATTTCAACTAAGTCTAATAATTCCTCATCGTCAACCATATCACACTTGTTCATGAATACAACGATATAAGGAACGCCAACCTGTCTTGAAAGAAGGATATGCTCTCTTGTCTGAGCCATAGGACCATCTGTTGCAGCAACAACAAGGATAGCGCCGTCCATCTGAGCAGCACCTGTGATCATGTTCTTAACGTAGTCGGCATGACCGGGGCAGTCAACGTGAGCGTAGTGACGATTGGGAGTCTCATACTCAACGTGAGCTGTAGAAATAGTGATACCTCTTTCTCTTTCCTCGGGAGCCTTATCGATATTATCGAAAGCAACCTCTTCGCCTAACTGGTATCTGTCATGTAATGTCTTAGTAATAGCAGCTGTTAATGTAGTCTTACCATGGTCAACGTGACCGATAGTACCGATATTAACATGAGGTTTGGTTCTTTCAAATTTTGCCTTAGCCATTTAAAGTTTCCTCCTTAAATTAAATAAATTTTTCTTTTTAGTTTCATCAATAAACTATACTGATTTTAACACTATACCTTATTATAGTAAATTTTATGAAAATTTGCAAGTATTATTTTTAATTATACCCACAAATTAATAATTTTATCTCTCTGAGGCTCTGCCTTCTGCAACCTTGTCCTGAATTGACTTAGGTACTGCCTCATAGTGGTGTACTTCCATGTTGTAAGTACCTCTGCCCTGTGTGGTTGAACGAAGAGCCGTGGAGTATCCGAACATTTCGGCAAGGGGTACATAAGCGTGTACTATCTTTGCGCCGTTCTGGTCGTCCATACCCTCTATTCTGCCTCTTCTGGAGCTTACATCGCCCATTACATCACCAAGATATTCCTCCGGGATAGTGATTTCAACCTTCATAATAGGCTCAAGCAGCTTGGGGTCAGACTTTCTCATGGCTTCCTTGAATGCCATAGAGCCTGCTATCTTAAACGCCATTTCAGAAGAATCGACTTCGTGATATGAGCCGTCGTAGCAAACTGCTCTTAAGCCGACTACAGGATAGCCGCCTATAACGCCTGCCTGCATTGCTTCGCGTATACCTGCGTCTACTGCAGGGATATACTCCTTGGGGATAGCGCCGCCGACAACCTCGTTTACAAATTCGTATTCCTTCTCGGCATCTGCTTCGATTACCTCGAATCTTACCTTACAATGACCATACTGACCACGACCGCCGGACTGTCTGGAATACTTGTGCTCCTGGTCTACATTGTGACCAAACGCCTCTCTGTATGCAACCTGAGGAGCGCCTACGTTTGCCTCTACCTTAAACTCGCGTAAAAGACGGTCAACAATAATCTCAAGATGGAGCTCGCCCATACCTGCTATTATAGTATCTCCTGTTTCCGCATTTGTATAAGTCTTGAAAGTAGGGTCTTCCTCTGCCAGCTTTGCAAGAGCTATGCCCATTTTATCTCTGCCAGCCTTTGTCTTGGGCTCTATGGCAACTGATATAACAGGCTCGGGGAAGTTCATAGACTCAAGTATTACCTCGTTGTTCTCATCGCAAAGAGTATCGCCGGTAGTAGTGAGCTTAAGACCTACGGCTGCGGCTATATCGCCTGCGTATACCTTGTCTATTTCCTTACGCTCATTGGCGTGCATCTGGAGAATACGACCTATTCTTTCCTTCTTGCCCTTTACGGAATTGTATACATAAGAGCCTGATTCAAGCACACCTGAATAAACTCTGAAAAACGCCAGCTTTCCTACAAAGGGGTCGTTCATTATCTTAAAGGCAAGAGCTGCGAAAGGCTCTTCGTCTGAAGAATGCTTTTCGATAATATGCTCCTCATCTCCGGGAAGATGACCCTTTATAGCGGGAATATCCGTAGGAGCGGGCATATATTCAATTACGCCGTCAAGCATTTTCTGAACGCCCTTGTTTCTGTAAGCTGAGCCGCAGAATACGGGAACTGCCTCGCAGGCTATACAAGCCTTTCTGAGAGCCTTTTTCATCTCGTCTATCTCAAGGTCGCCCTCCTCGAAATACTTGTCCATAAGAGCCTCGTCGGTAGCGGCGATAGCCTCTACCATAGCTTCTCTGTACTCCTGCGCCTTGTCTGCCATATCGGCAGGAATATCTTCTATTGAAATATCAGTACCCTGCTTGTCATTATAGAAATATGCCTTCATTTCCATAAGGTCTATAATACCCTTAAAATCGTCCTCTGCGCCTATGGGCAGCTGAACGGGAATAGGATTGGCATTTAATCTTGTCTTTATCATATCTACAACGTTGTAGAAATCCGCACCCATAATATCCATCTTATTTACAAAAGCCATTCTGGGTACATTATATCTGTCAGCCTGACGCCAAACCGTTTCAGACTGAGGCTCAACACCGCCCTTAGCACAGAAAACAGCTACAGAACCGTCAAGAACTCTTAAAGAACGCTCAACTTCAACTGTAAAGTCAACGTGACCGGGAGTATCGATTATATTTATTCTGTGCATAGGAGCATCGCCAATATGCCACTGAGTAGTAGTTGCAGCAGATGTGATAGTGATACCTCTCTCCTGCTCCTGATCCATCCAGTCCATAACAGCTGTACCCTCGTGAGTATCTCCTATCTTGTAAGTACGGCCTGTGTAGAATAAAATTCTCTCTGTAAGAGTAGTCTTACCTGCATCGATATGGGCCATAATACCGATATTACGAGTCCTCTCCAATGGGAATTCTCTCGTAGACATATTAATATATCCTCCTTATAATTACCATTTGTAATGTGAGAAAGCCTTATTAGCTTCTGCCATTCTATGCATTTCATCCTTTCTCTTAACTGCGCCGCCTGCGTTGTTAAGAGCATCCATTATCTCAGCTGCAAGACGGGCATCCATTGTTTTCTCGCCGCGCTTTCTGCTGAATAAGGTAAGCCATCTGAGAGCAAGAGCCTGTCTTCTGTCGGGCTTTATCTCCATAGGCACCTGATAGGTAGCGCCGCCTACACGACGAGCCTTAACCTCAAGAACCGGCATAATGTTGCCTAATGCTTCTTCAAAAGCCTCAAGTGCCGGCTTTCCTGTTTTTTCCTCAACTGTGGCAAATGCGCCGTAAACTATCTTCTGCGCAATACCCTTCTTACCGTCTAACATAATAGAGTTAATGAGCTTTGTAACCAATTTACTCTTATACATTGGATCAGGCAGTACCTCTCTTTTTGAAACATGACCTTTTCTTGGCACGATTCTTCCCTCCTTAATCATAATCTTATTAATTCAACGGTACTTGCAGAGCAATACAACTATTGTCTGCTATACATGCCTGTACTACCAATGACCCAATCTGCACAACAGATCATATCATTAATATACGAGGCATCAAGAAATAAACCTATTACTTATTATTTCTTGGGACGCTTTGCGCCGTACTTGGAACGAGCCTGCTTTCTGTCTGCTACACCTGCTGTATCAAGTGTACCTCTGATGATGTGGTAACGTACGCCGGGTACGTCCTTTACTCTACCACCTCTTAAAAGAACAACGCTATGCTCCTGAAGGTTGTGACCTTCACCGGGGATATATGCTGTTACTTCGATACCGTTAGAAAGACGAACTCTGGCAATTTTTCTAAGAGCTGAGTTAGGCTTCTTAGGTGTTGCAGTCTTAACTGATGTACATACGCCACGCTTCTGTGGTGAGCTTACATCTGTCTGTCTCTTCTTAAGAGTATTAAGACCCTTCTGTAAAGCCGGAGCAGTAGACTTGGATACCTTTGTCTGTCTGCCCTTTCTTACTAACTGATTAAATGTTGGCATTAACTGCACCTCCTTAAATAATGATATTATCTGTTCTGCACATAAGCAGTGGGCATAGTTATCCCATTGATTACGCACACAAAAGTTATTTTAACACCTAATTTATGTAAAGTCAACACATTTTATGGGAAAATTTAAAGTTTTTGCAAGGGAGAGGGCACGGAGACGGAACGCTGCGGATAGAGAGGGGGTATGCAGGGATAGGGGAGATGAATTTTTGTTTATATTAGTATAACATTATTTACTTTAAAACGACCCTTCCACCATGCTTCGCATGGTCCCCCTCCCCAGCACTTTTGCTACGCAAAAGCAAACCTATGGTTTGTCGGATAGCTTTCCGATGCAAACCTCCGACGCCTGCAATAAAACACGTTGCGCTTTATCGCAAGGCTAGGGGAGGCTGGGGTATTGACGACAGCTCAGGTATCGTCTTTCAAAGTAAATAAGCGACTTTGGTAAGCGTATACCTAAGGCTCCCCTTACGAGAAGGGGAGCTGTCAGCCTCGGCTACATATAAGTGTAACGAATGGCTTAGAGCGGGGCTGACTGAGAGGTCGACCTTATTAACCTAAACAAAAATTCACCCCTAAATCAAATAAAGCTGTCGCATTATGACCTTTTTGCTCATAAATCATAACGCGACAGCTTCTTTAGTATTTACAGATATTTACAGATTACTCTGCTTCGGTAGTTTCCTCAGCGGTAGTTTCTTCTGCTGTGTTATCCTCGGCAGTAGTTTCTTCCTCGTCGGCAGCTTCGGTAGTCTCCTCGTCAGCTTCTGTTACTGCTTCGGTAGTTTCCTCTGTATTTGCTTCAACAGTAGTTTCCTCTGTCTTAGCGGCGTTTACGGTTACAGTTCTTGTAGCTGCGTCCCACTCTACGTCAAAACCAAAATACTCTGAAAGAAATCTTACAGGTACCATAGTTCTGTTGTTTATAATAGTTGCGGGAGTGTCGATATCCACAGTATATTCTGTGTCTCCGTCGTTATAAACCAGCTTAGGCTCGCCTATACTCATAGAAGCTGTAAGACCGTCCTTTTCCATAACAACAGTCTTTGTGGCTGCCTTCCAGTCAACTGTGCAGTCAAGAGCCTCTGCTATTACTCTGAAGGGTACCATAGTTCTGTCGTTTACTATAACGGCAGGCTGGTCGCTCTCGATAGCAGCGCCTGATACTATAACTGTAACGGCTGCGCCTGATACTACAGGACCGGGAGCTGTAACAAGTGTTGCCTTAGCTGCGCTGTCGTCTGCTGCGTGAACGGGAACCATTACCGTAGCAATAGCCATAGCTAAAGCAAGCGCCATACATAACTTTTTTCTCATTTTTGTTTCCTCCAATTTATAAAATATTTTCGCCTTATCCTAAGACAGGCAAATACAAAGGATGGGCAAAATACCCATCCTTAGGTACACAATTTTAGAGCTGCATAAGCGCTTTCCTTACAATATCGCTTACCAGCTTATTGTCGGCACGACCCTTTGTCTGAACTGAAACAGCGCCCATGACCTTGCCCATATCCCTTACGGACTGAGCGCCGACCTTTTTAATAGTTTCGTCAACTATTTCCTTTATGGAATCCTCGGATAACTGCTCGGGAAGGTAAGCCTTGAGAATTTCCAGTTTCTTATTGGCAACATCTATCAAATCCTGACGCTCAGCCTTTATGAAATCGGGCATAACGTCGTTGAGCTTCTTTATTTCCTTGGATATTACATCCAAAACTCTGCTATCGTCAAGATCGTCTATATGGTTGTCCTTTTCTATCTGCAGCACGCCGGCACGAACTATCTGGACTATTTCCTTCTTAACGGTGTCCTTTTCCTTCATTGCCTGCTTGAGGTCGTTAAAAAGCTGCTCCTTTAATGACATAGCCATCACTTTCCTTTGTGTAAATTAATTAGTTGTACTTACGCTTTCTTGCAGCCTCAGACTTCTTCTTACGCTTTACACTCGGCTTGTCATAGTGCTCTCTCTTTCTTACCTCGCCCATGATACCTGCCTTAGCACAGTTTCTCTTGAAACGACGAAGAGCGCTATCCAATGATTCGTTTTCTTTTACTCTAACCTCAGACATGTTACTTCCCTCCCTCCGGTTACTCAATCCTGTGTAATTAGGTCTCCCCCTTTTTTACACACTACAAAATTATACACAATTTTTTGGCTCTAGTCAACCTTTAATTAGAAATTTTTTAAATATTTATTAAGTTTTTCATGAAAAATACGGCTGTAATTTCCTCCTGCTGTGCATTTGTGTGGGTAACGTGACGAATTTTGCGCCAAAATATTGACAAAGCCTTCGACCTGGAATAAAATTATTCTATCAATTCTATCAAATTAAACGGAAAGGTACAATATTATGACACTTAAGGAACTGGAAACAGGAAAATCGGCTGTTATCACCTCCGTAGGCGGAGACGGCTCTCTGAGGCAGCACTTTCTGGATATGGGCGTTATACCGGGAGTTGAGGTAACGCTTATAAAATACGCGCCTATGGGCGACCCTATGGAGCTTATGATACACGGCTACGAGCTTACGCTCCGCCTTGCAGATGCAGAAAAAATAGAAATAGACACCTCTCTTGTGAAGCCCAAAACAGAGGAGGGAGCCAAAAAGCCTGCGGGAAAGAAAAGACCTCACCCCGGTCTTGGCGAAAGCGGAAAATATCATATAAAGGAAACGGAAAATCCTCTGCCCGAAGGCACAATGCTGACATTTGCCCTTGCAGGCAATCAGAATTGCGGAAAGACCACTCTTTTCAATCAGCTTACAGGCTCCAATCAGCACGTGGGAAATTTCCCCGGGGTTACCGTAGACAGGAAAAGCGGCGCTATGAAGGGACATTCGGACACTCTTGTAACGGATTTGCCAGGTATATATTCCCTTTCCCCATACAGCAGCGAGGAAATAGTATCCCGTCAGTTTATACTGGAGGAAAAGCCCAAGGGCATTATTAATATTGTAGACGCAACTAATATAGAAAGAAATCTCTACCTTACTATGCAGCTTATGGAGCTGGACATACCTATGGTACTGGCTCTTAATATGATGGACGAGGTAAGGGGAAACGGCGGCTCTATAAGAATAAACGATATGGAGGCTATGCTGGGTATTCCCGTTGTGCCTATTGCCGCCAACAGAAACGAAGGCGTTGACGAGCTTGTAAAGCACGCCCTCCACGTTGCCAAATACCAGGAGTGTTCTGTTGTAAAGGACTTCTGCGACAAGGACGACAACGGCGGAGCGGTACACAGATGTATACACGGCATAATGCACCTTATAGAAGACCACGCCAAGGCGGCGGATATTCCCGTGAGATTTGCTGCCAACAAGCTTATAGAGGGCGATGAAAGAGTGCTTGAGGCTCTTAAGCTGTCTGACAAGGAAAAGCAGTTTACGGAGGATATAATTGCCCAGATGGAGGAGGAAAGAGGTCTTGACAGGGCGGCGGCTATTGCCGATATGCGTTTCTCATTTATAAGAAAGGTATGCGACAGCACCGTTATAAAGCCCAAGGAAAGCAAGGAGCATGAAAGAAGCCGAAAGGCGGACAGAATACTTACGGGCAAATACACCGCTATCCCCGCTTTTGCAGGCATTATGGCTCTTGTGTTCTGGCTGACCTTCAATGTAATAGGCGCATGGCTTCAAGGACTTCTTGAAACGATTATCGGTATACTGACAGACCGTGTAGATACACTTCTTGTTGCCGCCAATGTAAACGATACTCTGCGCTCTCTTGTTATAGACGGCGTATTCAACGGCGTGGGAAGCGTTCTCAGCTTCATACCCATTATCGTTACATTGTTTTTCTTCCTTTCTCTTCTGGAGGACAGCGGATATATGGCAAGAGTAGCCTTTGTAATGGACAAGCTGCTAAGAAAGATAGGTCTTTCGGGCAGAAGCATAGTGCCTATGCTCATAGGCTTTGGCTGTACAGTGCCTGGAGTTATGGCAAGCCGTACTCTCCCCTCTGAGAGAGACAGAAAAATGACTATAATGCTGACGCCCTTTATGAGCTGTACGGCAAAGCTGCCTATATACGGCTTTTTTACGGCTGCCTTTTTCCCGAAATACGGCGGACTTATTATGGTGTGCCTGTACTTCATAGGAATATTTGTGGGCATACTTACAGCTCTTACACTTAAAGGCACTCTTTTCAAAGGCGAAGCCGTTCCCTTTGTAATGGAGCTGCCAAACTACCGTATGCCAGGAGCAAAGAATGTCGCTCATCTTCTCTGGGACAAGGCAAAGGACTTTTTGCAGAAGGCATTTACTGTAATATTCATAGCTACAATAATCGTATGGTTCTTGCAGACCTTCGATTTCAGATTAAATGTTGTCAGCAGCTCACAGGACAGTATACTGGCTGTTATTTCAGGCATGATAGCGCCTATATTCAAGCCTCTTGGCTTCGGCGACTGGAGAGTATCCACATCACTTATTGCCGGCTTTATCGCTAAAGAAAGCGTTGTATCAACACTTTCTGTACTCTTTGGCTCTACGGAGGGACTTATGGCGCTTATATCTCCCGTTTCGGCTTTCGCTCTGCTTGTGTTCTGCCTGCTCTATACTCCCTGTGTAGCGGCAGTCGCTTCTATAAAAAGAGAGCTTGGAGGAAAATGGGCAGCGGCAATAGTGCTGGAGCAATGTACCATAGCTTGGGTCTGCGCCTTTGCAGTCAAGATTATATGCGGAGCATTTATGTAGGTATTTGTTTATAAGATGTGGATTAGGCTTAAAATATAATTGAATATAAGTAAAAGAGCTGTCTCGTTATGACATGATATAATCCCCTTAAAGTAGACAATGGAAATAACAAAAATTCCAAACTACATTAAGGGGATTTTAGTATGGGAA
>CANRBC010000037.1 GCA_947628755.1 uncultured Clostridia bacterium
AGTAAATAAGCCACTTTCAGCATAATCACCATATAACTATACGCCAAATTTCAGTTTTATGTATAATTGGGCAAAAAAAAGACCGTCTTTCGACAGTCTTTAGGTTATAACATAAAAGTATAATTTTAAGCTATGGTAATGTCTATCCTCCCAGTGTTACGTCCTGCTGGCTATACCAGTCGAGAGCCATATCTATATGCTCGTTGCGGTATTCCGGCCACATATCGTCCACAACATAGAAATCTGCATATACGCTCTGAACAGGCAGAAAGCCGGAAAGTCTTCTCATTCCGCCCCAGCGTATTATCAAATCGATACGGGAAATATCCGCCGTGTTGTAGTAGGAAATATCCTTATTCTGTGTTTTCAAATCCCATTCCCAGCTGTAATTTATAAGGAAATTTACCTTCATGCCGCCGTTGTTGAATTTTTTGCGCTCAGTCAGCTCCATAAGCTCGCAGGGGAACATATCCGACGTCGTATTGCCTACAACGAGTATTTCGGCGTCCTCTTTTTTTATAATATTCACCATTTCAACACAGGCTTTTGTAAAGGCAAGGCGCTGTGTTTTAGGCCTTTTTGTATTGTCTGTCGTAAAGCCGTATATGCTCAGCTCCTTTACTCCCAACTCCTTGCAGTATCTGAATGCCGAAAGTCCCGGCAGAAGTCCGTTTTCGTAGCCTCTGTCCTTAGTCATGGAATTGGATACCGCCCATCTTCTGTTGCCGTCGGGTATAATACCTATGTGCTTTGGTACTCTCATAAAATCACCTCAATAGATTTATACCCGTTTTGAGGCAAATTTAAACAGGCTTTCCGTTGAGAAGGGCTTCCGTAAGCTCATTTCCCTTGTATTTCAGCTTAAGGGAGAAAAAAGGCGCATTTTCAGCAAGAAGTCTGAGAAAAATTTTATCGCCCTCCCATAGCTCCAAATCGTATATTTTGTCCTTGTCCACCCATTTTGGCACGCCTTCGTTGCAGGTCGTCATTTCCCCTACGAATTTATCCGACGTATACAGGCACATATATTCCGTTTCATAGTCGTCCGCTATAAATGTAACTATTCCTCTGAAGCTGTAATCAATAAGCGTAAGTCCCGTTTCCTCGTATACCTCTCTTAAAAGACATTCCTCGGGACTTTCTCCCTCCTCGAAATGTCCGCCTACGCCTATCCACTTATCCTTGTTTATATCGTTCTCCTTGCAAATCCTGTGGAGCATGAGATATTTATTGTCGCGCTCTATATAGCACAGAGTTGTCATTTTCATATCAATCAACCTTTTCTACAGTCACATTGTCGCTCTCCACAAGAGCTGCCACGCCTTTCTTAGCCTTGTCGTAAAATGTATCAAATATTTCTTGAGAGCGCTTTCTGTCCTCTGTGTTTACCGTTACCTTTATTACATTGTTGTATCTGCCGTTTTCTGCAGGCTTTTCCTTTTCCGGCTCTCTTTCCACGGTAATGCTGTTCACATCTGAGGGCGCTATGCCTATTTTCTGCTTTATGGCAACGGAATTCAGCAGCTTTACAAGCATATCCCCAAAATCCTTGTCCATGCTATAGGATATGCTTACGGACTGTGTAAATGTCGTATCCTGCGTATTGGTATCCTCCGTTTTTTTGCCGCAGGCGGAAAGCAGTATACAAAGCATAAGAGCCGCAATAATTAATTTTTTCATAAAAATCTCTCCTTTTGTTGAAATTAAATGCCTCCTGTGGTATTATGAAAACAGGAGGTGTTATATTATGGAAAACAATATCAATAACGACGTTATTCCCGAAAACAGCGCTCAGAATAATACTCAGAATACTGCCGACAGCGTAGTAGACAGTATTCCCGAAAGCGCCGAAAAAATAGAAGCCGACGGTACGACTTCAGCGTCACAGAATATAAATACTACCCAGGAGGCTGCGCCAAGCTCCGCTATGGCTATAATTTCTCTTGTACTTGGCATATTTTCTCTTATATGCTGCTGTACGGTAGTTCCCGCAGTATCCGCCGCCGCCATAGGTCTTATACTGGGCATAATATCCCTTAAAAACAACTATGGCGGAAAATCAATGGCAACGGCAGGCATAGTCCTCTGCTCCATAGGTCTTGCCATAGGCGCGGTAATGGGTATATTCGGACTTATAGGCTCTGCCATTACGGGACTTTACAACATGAGTATACATTATTAGAAAAGCTCTATAAAATTTCTGAGCACATAGTATAAAAACAAAGCAATACCGAATACTATCCAGAAATACGGATTTCTGGGTAGTATTTTTTTGCCCAAAGCGTATTCCAGGTATGTAAGAATGCATATAACGCCAAGGGCGCACAGTCCCAGATTGTACCTCACAGCCATAATAAATCTGCCGTGAAGCGCCGCATGCACAGCTCTTGTAGCTCCGCAGCCCGGACAGTAAAAGCCCGTTGTCTTGAGAACTATACATTGGGGCAGTATCTGCGCTATGTTATCCGCCGTAAAATACAAAAATACAATAGCTGCAATGGTAAGCGCAGGCACGCCGTATATTACAAGCCTTCTCATAGTATTTCCCTCAGCCTGTGTAGGTCCTCTATGTATACAGGTCCTTTGGCTCTGTCGTATATAACGGAGGCAGGGTGATAAAGGGGAAATATCCGCATACCGTCCTTTTCCATGAGCCTGCCGTGACAATCGCCTATTTTCACAGACTTGTCCATAAGCACATAGTTAAGGGCAAAATTCCCCAAGGTCACTATGAGCTTTGGCATAACTATTTTTATTTCCTCGTGGAGCAGGGGCACAAAAAAGTCCAGCTCCTCTCTGTTAGGCGCTCTGTTTACGGGCTTGCCCGTTTTGGGACTGAGCTTAAAGGGTCTTAGCTTACAGACATTGGAAATATATAAATCTGCTCTGTCAAGTCCTACAATTTCCAGAAACTCGTCTAAATTTTTGCCTGCCTTACCTACGAAAGGACGTCCCTGCTTTTCCTCCTCACCGCCGGGAGCTTCGCCTATAAGCATTATTTCGGCATTTATTTTTCCGTCGCCAAATACCACTCTGCGCTCGCCGAATCTTTTTTTGCTTTCCTCTTCCATTCTTTTGTTAAATTCATTCATTTCTATCACCTGTCAACAGCAGTCTGCTTATTGCAAGCCCGCCTATAAAGCCGCTTATGTGACCTATATTGTCTACATTTTCCATAAGCATACCGCTTCCTATACCTATTATTGCAAACAGCACCACAATGTAGTTGTCAAAGCCGTCCATAGTTCTGCCTGTTACCCTTGTGTATATAAATACCGCCGCCATAAGTCCGAATATAGCGCCGGAGGCTCCTGCGGATACGCTTTGCGAAAGCAGACCGCTTATTATACCGCAGAAAAGTCCCGAAAAAATATATATGCCAAGCATTTTTATACTGCCGTAATATCTTTCCACGCGGCTTCCCAGTATATAGAGCGAAAAGCTGTTTGCCAGATAGTGCATAAGTCCTATATGCAGAAACATATAGGTAAATATTCTGTATATCTGACGCTCTCCGAATATAAGTCCGTGTTCAAGAGCGCCGAAGCTCAGAAGCACATCTGTATTATGAGAGCCTCCCGACAGCTCCATGGCTATAAGTATTATGCCGTTTATGAGCATAAGCGCCAAGGTCACGGGGAATTTCCTGCTCTTTATATAGCTGTCCCTTATTTCACTCTGACGTCGGCTTAGCTCGCCTATATCCGAGGCAGGGGTATAGCCCTCACCAAAGGAGTCTCTTATCATATTGTGTATATTCAAAAACTCGTCGGGCTGACTTCCTTTTACCGTCAGCTCGTTTTTTTCCGTATCGGCTATCCATTTTATGCTTATAAGTGGGGACTGATAGTCCTCTATATCGTTTGTACAGAAAGAAACAAGCTCATCGTCAGGCGAAGAGCTAACGAATATACCGAGCACCATTGTTTTCTCAAGACGTGAGAAGAAGCTCAGCACATCGTTGTAAAATCCACGGTAGTCGTATTTCCTGTCGGCATTTATAATTACGACGCCGTATACGATACTGCCTGTCTGCTTTGCAAAGCCCAGATATTGCGTATCGTCGCCTATATTTCTGCTGTCATAGAAATTGGCTATGGGTCTGAATTCATTGGCAAGAAGCCTTTCCGTTAAATTTCTTATAAATGCCATATCGTTTCCTCCTAGGGCAGGAACAGGAAGCCGTACATAAGGGCTGTGCCCGGCAGTCCCAGTAATGCCGAAACAAGCACCGTAACACAGTTTATGCCTAAGAACACTCCCGTCTTGAAAAGCAGGCAGTTAAAAATAAATATGGTGGATACTCCCATTATTCCTTTCATACAGAGCCTGCCAAAGGACTGTATCCTGCCTGCAAAAAATATACATAACACAAAGAGTATTCCGCTGAATACTCCCCAGCTCATAAGCTGAACGGCTATAATATCGTTCATAATATCACCTCATTATAATATATAAGAGGCTGTCTTTTTTTATTACATATATAAAAAGGAAACATAGTCGTCTCCCTTTTATATACTTATTCTGAATTATCCTCAAGCATATAGCCCTCGCCGAAAAGAACGTCGTACTGTATTTCGCCGTATCTTATAATATCCTCGTCATTTTCGTCTATGCCGAATTCCTTGTGTACAACAGGGTATTTGCTTCTGAGGGAATATATATAGTCAAAATATGAGCTGTATTCCACTCCTGCATCTCTGAGCACCTGGGGCGCAAGCTGAGCAGGACTTATATACTCGCTGTCTATATTTATGTCCTTGTAGTTGGAATAAGCAACTATGGGCGTTGTGTATTTACTGTACTTGTCGTCTATATAGCCCAGCGTGTTGAATGCAGTAAGAGGAGGAAGATGATCTCCCCACACATACATAATAGTAGGTCGCTTGGCATTGTCTACTATATCGACCATTTTTTCTATAAATCTGTCTGCGCTGAGAACGCCCTGAGTATACTGCTCCAGCTGATGAAGCTCCGTTCCTCCTACCTTGTCGGAGGTGACCTTTACCTCGGTGTCGTTATACTTATTGTCATAGAGCATGTGGTTTTCTATGGTTACAGTAAATATAAACTGAGGCTCGTCTGAGGAATCAAGCTGAGTTTTTATAACATCGGCAAGAGCGGAATCCTTGAAATAGCTGTCTACCGTCAGATTCTCCGGAGAAAAATCCATATCGTCCTTGTCTATGAATTTTTTGAAGCCCATGGCGTTGTATACTATATCCCTGTTGTATATAGTTCCCTCATTGGGGTGTATAGCCGTGGTGTTGTAGCCGTTTTTATTGAATTCCGACGCAATGGAGGGTATTACATCGTCTTCGCTGTCCCAATAGGTAATATATGGCACTACCGTATCAAGGAAGAAGTAGTTTGAAAAGCCTGTAAGCGCCTCGAATTCTATTGTAGATGTAAGTCCGCCGTATTTGGGAGATACAGACATTGCCTTTTCATATTTTTTAATATTGCCGTCAACCTCCGTTGATATATTTATATCAGGGACTCTCGAAACATCAAACATTGATTCTTCCATTATAAGTATTACGTTGGGTTTTTCGTCGGAAACCGTATTGTTGTGCAGGCTGTCTGCCTCCTTCTTAAGAGCGGTCATATATTCCTTGCTGTAATTTTCATCTGCCTTTGGCATTATTTCAAATACATCCTTGAATTTTATATAGCTGTATGCCACTACGCCCTGTTCGTTTACGCAGTCCTCTACGCCTGCCCACAGTCTTGTAAGGTCAGCGCCTGTGTTTATAAAGGCATTTGCCCTTAGCTTTCCCGTAAGGGAAACAGTCATTATACATACTACTACTGCCATATATATATCGGGCTTGTATCGGGCGACTGTTTTTCTGTTCTTATAAAGAATAATAACAATAGCTGCGATTATCAGCGCCGCCAGCATATATATAACAAAGGCAGGCACATATCTGGTCACCACGGACATAAAATCCTTTATCTGCAGAATATCCACGGGACTGAATATTGTGTTGTGGTATTTCATCTTCACAAAGCTGCCTACAATAAACACAAAGTATATGAAAGCAACGGCAATACGTCCTATTATCCCGCCCAGAAGCTCCTTGAACAGATAGTACAGCACGCCTAAAAGAAGCGTGTTAAGAAGTACGTTGCGCGCAAACAGTGATGTAATAATCGCATCATAGGGCAACATATCGTTAAGGTATATGTCCGCAAATATTTCGGGCAATACTGTCATAATATATATAACGGCAAAATCCACAGCCCTGCGCACGGTAAGCCTGCTTTCCTCCGAATCTACAAATGAATACATGATTGCCTGTGAGATTAGAGCGGAAATAAATATTCCTATACTAAGGCTGTTGTCGGGAAAAATAAGCAGACTGCCTATATTTTCCCGTGGCAGAAGAATAAACATAATAATTGCCATTACAACAAGCAGGAATTTATGTCTGATACCATATAGTTTTTTTGTTTTTACCGTCTGACCCAAATAAACAGCCATAAATATTACAGGCAATATTGCAGTCACGCCTGAATAGAAGCTAAAAAAATAGATGAGAAGCATACCGAACGCCATAATAGGCTTTCTGAAACGGTTCATAAAGCCAAGCAGTTTGGCATACGGCTTTATTTTTCTTGAGCAAATAAGCGCTACTATCGGAGCAAATACAAATATAAGCCATATTATTATGTGGGTATAAAGCTTTATTATATCACTTGCTTTTACAAAACGTACCAAAGCGCGCTCATTCAGTACAATGCTGTCTATACCCAGTTCAAGTCCCATTACAGACGTAAGGTCGAATCTAAGACTTTCCTTTTTTTCTCTGCTCCTGTCAAGCACTATATTATTGCTGCCCTCATGCAGCACTATATTTATGAAATTGTTTTCGTCGTTTTCGTAGAATGAAAAAAGCTGACAGTCTGTGCTGTCCTGAGACATATAGCTGACATTTAGGGTAACGGTTCTTACCTTGTCAATATTGTTGTCGTAATAGTATATCCATGGGTCGTTGCTCACTGATTTGAGCCTGCCCTCTGTTATTTCAAAGTCCTTCAGCGCAGACAGATTGCCTGTAATATCATCAAAATCCAGTTTTTTTTCGGGGTTGGTCTCATTGAGCAAAAGAACTGCCACGCCAATATTTACTATGCAGAACGAAAGTATCATTACCAACGGGAGCAATATGGCTTTTCTGAGGCTACAATGTATCCTTCCGTTTATGAGCATATATAAAAATATAGCAAGCGCTATAAGCAATATGCTTTCCATAATATTGTCTGAATTTTCTGCCAGGCTGTCCAGTATTGACGAAATATTGTGAGCAATAATGGACTTATGCTCATTTATTACTATTTTGTCAATCCCTATTTCAGACCCTGCTTTTGTAAGAAGGTCAAATCTGAGCTGAGAGCTGTATTCCGAATCTATGTCAACATAATTTGTACCCTCTGTAAGAGTCATATACTTTCTTTCAAACTCTTTCTTATCATTGAATAAATATATTTCCGAAAAAGTATAATTATCTGAAAGGTAATTTACATATATTGTCACAGACTTTACTTTATCTATACCGTCATTATTTGTATATAATATTCCCGGGTCATCTGTAAGCGCAATAAGTCTGTTATCCTTTATTGTGAAATTATTTACGGCATTATTTTCCGTAAGTTGGCTGAATGTAAAGGACTTTTCCTTATATTCCTTTAGATTATTGTGTACAGATAAGCATAGAACCGCTATAAGTATAAGTACAGCCGTTATCGAAAATATTATCCTTTTTATAATATTATTCATGTAATACACCTCAGCGTATAGTCACGCATCTGTCAGAAATAATAGAAGATTTTCTGAAAGTGACTATGTTTTTAAGAAGAATTCCCACTCTGTATCTGCCGGGAGCAATATCGGAAGCATCAATGCAACACGTAAAGCCTGCCAGATTAAGATTATTGCGCCTTCCGAAAGCGCAGGTCACATCTGTACGAAGCATGGTTTTTGTCCCGAAAATTACCGCCTTGTCATCCTTATCCAGCAAGAATACATATTTTTTATTCATATTATTAAGACGCGTTGCCGCCGCAAACGCCCAGCCGGTAATATATATCATATCTCTTTGCTCGAACCTGTCAAAATATATTTTAACACGCTCATTGTCAATATAAGGAATTACGTCGGCGTTAGCCATTATGGGCTTATCCGTTTCGGCATTATATTCAATATCAAGGCTGAAATCCGTTCTGTTGTTCGCAAGATTTATATTGTAGAACGGATCTGTTGTCCTGAGTACATTATGCTTGCTATAAAGTCTTTCTCTTTCTCTTACAAGCCGTTTGAGCTTTTCCGGATCCTCCGTGTCCACGCCTCTGCTTATGGATTCGTGATGATACAGTATGGAATCATTTCTTACGGTATTAAAATATCCCAGTTCATATAGCTTCACGCAAAGATCCACATCGTTGTAATTCACAGCCAGATCTTCATCAAAGCCCTCTGCCTCATAGAATTTATCCCTGTTGACACAAAGGCAGGCTGCCGTAACCGCAATATAGTTGAATTCAAGTCTGTTTCTGCAGAAGGGATATGTCACATTGTCATCCATGCGTGAAAATACATGACTAGGTCCCACAGGCAGATTGATTACACCGTCATGTTGTATTATTGTACTGTCGGGATATAAGAGCTTAGCGCCTACCGCGCCTGTATGCTTAAGAGCAGCCTGACCCAGCATATTTCCGAGCCAGTCCTTATCTATTATTTCTATATCGTCATTCAAAAAAAGCAAGTATTGTCCCTTTGCAAGGGAAGCGCCTATATTGCACATTCTGGAAAAATTAAATACCATTTTTTCATAATGATACTGCGCATTGTATTTTTCGCACAGCTTACTGTATTTTTCCCTGTTTTCATCTGTACTGCCGTTGTCCACTACTATTATCTCATAGTTCTTGTAGGCTGTTATTTTATCAAGACTTGACAGACATCTTTCTATTATGTTGTAATTGTCCTTTGATGGTATTATAATGCTTACCAACGTATTTTTAGGCGGGGAATATATGACCTTGAACTGAGAAAGTTCGGGCATATATTCGATACGGGCATCAAGACCTCTTCTTTCGATAGCCTCAGCCTTCAGCCTGCGTATTGCCTCTATTACATAGGGCTTTGCTCCTACGGACACGGATGTGGAGCCCTGTCTTTGCCGCCAGTGATAAAGTACCTTAGGCACATGGGCTATTCTGTCGGTTTTCTCTGTAAAGCGCAGGGTAAGATCATAGTCCTGAGAGCCGTTACATTCAGTACGCAAGCCCCCTATCTCATTTATAATGCTTCTTCTGTATGTTGAAAGATGGCTTGTATACATAATACTCATAAGCGTATCAGGCGACCAGTCAGGCTTGAAAAAGGGGTCGCTGCGCACCTTTCCGTCGTCCGAGAGCTTGTCCTCATCACTGTATATAAAGTCGATGCTCTTGTCCTTGTTTACTATTTTCGTAAATTCGTACACGGAATTCGGCGCCACAATGTCGTCACAGTCCGTAAAAATAATATATTCGCCCTTAGCTGCCGCTATTCCTGTATTGGTACTTTCTGATATATGTCCGTTTTCCTCGCGGTATATAACTGTGACCTTGGGATTTTTTTCATATTTCCTAAGTATCTTAGGTACATTTTCCCATGTAGATTTATCATCTACCAGTATAAGTTCAAAATTGTTATATGTCTGGGAAAGTATAGACTCAATACACATCTCCAGCTGGTCGCTAAGCACATTATAAACAGGCACAACAAATGAAAACAAAGGTTTGTAGGGAAGCTCCTCGGTTTTGAGAATATCTTCCTCCCTGTTGCCTATAAATATCTCATAGGGTGTTTTTGCAGCCTTTGCTTTCAACTTGTTTTTTATTAAAAAAGCCGTTGTAATAAAGCCGAATTCCTTTAATCTCCTGAAAAACTTGCCTATATTATTTTCTCTGTTCGTCATCTCTGTTTCCATCCTCGTTTTATTTTCCTAAAAGGCGTCGTATTTTACATATCATTTTCCATGCTCTGCTGTTTTCAATAGCGGAAATATACTGCTCTCTGTCTTTCAGATATGCGTTGCTGCTTTCAAGTTGGGCAGTAAGTTCTGCTCTTTGCTGTTCAAGTGTTGTCTTTTCAAATAAGAGCTTTTCAATATTCATCTGCTGAGTCTGAGAAACGTCTGTAAGCTGTCTGACCTGTTCCTTCAGCCCTGAATTGTCATATACCGCCTTTGCTATACCGTCTATATGACTGCTGTCCATAGTATATATTATACATTTAAGCTGTAAGGAGCTTGTACCCTTTTTAATATCCTTGAATACTATCTGAGGGTCGCTTTGTGAAAAATATATTGTGCCATGACTTTCGCAACCGTTAGTAGTATATTCAGGCACATACATACCCTCGTCGCTGCAGGCAGCAATACGCTTTATTATCATAATGCAGCTGTCGTCCTCAGGATCAAATCTGCAAGCCTTTACATTTTCTGTAAGCGGAATATTTATCTCCATCTGTTCTCCGGCGTTAAATATACGGCGATAGCTGTTCTCTTCGTTAAAGCCCGTTCCCTTATCCAGATATACCTGAGTGTAGTGATCCTCACTTGTATCCGCATTGCTTATAATATCGGAAATACTGTAATTTTTCCCTCTGTATCTGTCATAAAGCTCCTGTGTCGTAAAGGCATCCTTGCTGACATATTGCTGAAAGTTTTCCTCAAAGCTGTCAAAGGCTTCTGCCAGTCTGCTGTTATAGCCCATATAACCGTAAATATCCCTTTCCTTAAGCTCCGTCCTGTTGTTCAGCTCTATATACAGCTTCATGGCTCTGTATATAATGTAGTCAATAGGCACGGGAAAGTCAAAGCACCATTCATAGTCTATTATGTTGATACCCTTTTCATTTATTATAAGATTGTCGAACGCCATATCAAAGCAGCAGAAATCCATAGCCTTAAGTCCATTAGGCAAAGGCTTTGTGCCGAATATCTCGTCAAACTGCTCTGTACGTACAAAATCCTTTGTATATTTGTTGTTTTCAAGTCTTTGCCTTATATCGTCCATAAGCATGAAAGCCGTATGAATATCGTTACCCTCCATAACCTGCTCCAGCTTTTCCTTAAGAGTTATGCCCTTTATAAACTCGAATACGGCGCTGCCGTTCTCAATATGACATTCCGCCGCTCTGAAACCGCTTTCTCCATATATTTCATTTATTTTCCTGCAATTTTCAGCCATATCGGATATATGCTTTTTTCCGTCGTACATAGGCGATTTTATCACCTGTTTTTCGCCTTTTTCATTTTCTGTTATTTTGGTATTTATGCAAAGCTCGGGACATCTTTCATTTGAGTATTTTACATACTCGGTGTCCTTTTGCTCTCCCGTTATTACAATAAAGGAGTTTGAAAATTCCGGAAAAAGTCCGCATTCCGTTACGGTATCAAATGCCTTCTTTTCGTCAAAGGCAATAAATCTTTCTCCGTCGAAGTTGCGCATATTGTTGTTAAGCTCTCCCTTGGCGGGCAAATGCTCGTCGCTGTATACGGTCGTGGTAAATTTATAATCGGGATACGCATAATAAAATCTGTTGTCGTCAAAGCCTGCAGAGCTTAGAATAGCCTTAAGCTCGCTTCTGCCAAAGGTTCTTATGCCCGTATCGGAGGGATAGTTTTCTATGGATTCGTAATATCTGCCGGTATGATCCTCTTTGCAGCCTGCCCAGTATTTCATGCCCAGTTTATTTTCTATGGCTATTACAAGGCGTCCGTTTGGCTTTAACAAGGACTTTATACTTTTGAGAAAATCCACATAAGGGTTGGCGGAATCTATATACAGCTGTCCGTATTCCAGAACGCCTATAAGCGTAATCACATCAAATTTCTTATTAAGCTGCCGGTATACCTGCTGAAAATTCCCTACATATATTTCTATATTATCCTTATCGCTGTTTCTGTAAGCGTTTATTCTGCTTCTTCTTTCTGAAAGCTCTATACAGGTAAGGGAACGGCTCTTATCGGCAAGGCAGCCTGTAAGCGCTCCGCAGCCCGAACCTATTTCAAGCACATCGGCGTCCTTGCCGAAGTCTATCCATTCTATACAGTTGCATCTCAGCTCTGACAGGTGATAAAAAACAGACCATTTGCACATTTCCATTATTATGCCCTCGTAATCCTCCCGTTTGTTGTTCTGCACTATTTCAAGAAGAATGTTCTCTATATCGCCGTCGGAATACATATCATTTCCGCTGTAATTATCCTTATTGAGTATGACATTTCCTATTTTTTCCGTCATATATACCACTCCTATACCGCTTCTGCTATTCAACCGTGACCTTAGAATTCATATCGTAAAAGCCTACCGTATTTTTGTCCGAAATAACGCTTATATTGCACACCTCATAGAGCCTGTGATATACTGTAAAATCGCCGTCGCTATAACCTGTACAGCCCAAACTCAGAAGATATTCTCCTCCCTGTATATCCATTTTCTGCTCAAATGTGACCGTTCTTTCATCTCCCGCCTGTACCTTGCTTATAGGCGTATTTTCATACATAGTATTCGTGCCCGTTACGTCTGTGCCCTGAAGGTCGACTATGGTAAAGGCAAATATGGGACTTTCCAAAGGCGCATTAAAGCGCACCTTCATTTTTATTTTGAATTCCGAGCCTTTTTCTATCTGATTAATTATTCTGCCCTTGTTATCTATAACGGCAAAATCTGTTATCTCGGCTCTGCCGTCGCCATAGGAATTCTGCACGGGATTGAGAAGCATACTGTCCTTCCAGAAGCCGGAGGAGCTTTCCTCGGAAAAGCTCTCGGCTTCAATTTCCGTATCCTCTGCCATATCTATGTTCTGATTTACAAGTATTTTCTTGAAAAGGTCTATCATATCGGGAGCAGAGCCCTCTGCTTCCTTTCTGCCCTTGTTCAGCAGTATAACTCTGTCGCAGTATTTGTTTATAGAGCTAAGGCTGTGGCTTACAAGAAGTATGGTCTTGCCCATTTTCTTGAATTCCTCAAACTTGTTGTAGCACTTTGCCTGGAAAAATACATCGCCTACGCTGAGAGCCTCGTCCACTATCAGTATATCCGGGTCTATATTTATGGCTACTGCAAAGGCAAGACGCACAAACATACCGCTTGAATAGGTTCTGACAGGCTGATTTATGAAATCGCCTATATCGGCAAACTTAAGTATCTCGTCGACCTTTTTGTCTACCTCCGCCCTTGAAAAGCCCATCATAGTGCCGTTAAGGTAAATGTTTTCCATTCCCGTATAGTCCATGTTAAAGCCTGCGCCAAGCTCCAGCAAAGCAGATATTTTTCCGTTTATCTCCACATTTCCCCTTGTAGGCGTAAGCACACCGGTGATTATTTTAAGCAGGGTGGATTTTCCTGCGCCGTTTACTCCTATTATGCCTATGGTCTCACCCTTTTCCACGCTGAAGGACACGTCGTTCAGGGCGTAATGCTCCTTATAATATACCTTCTTTGACATACTCAGAGCCTCTTTTATCCTGTCCGTAGGCTTGTCGTAGAGCTTATACACTTTATATAGATTGTCAACTTTTATCGAAATATCCGCCATTGTAAACTCCCTTTACAAAACATCTGCAAAATGAGGTCTTAATTTTCTGAAAATGATACAGCCTATAAGCATGAGCGCAAAAACAACTATCCAGAAATACAGCGTCTGCTTTATGTTGTTGTAGAATACTACGTTATATATAAGGCTGTCCCTGTATCCCTGTACAATATAGTACATGGGATTCAGCTTGAATATGCCCTGAAGACGGGCAGGAATTATATCTATATTCCATAGTATAGGCGTAAGCCACATACCGAACTGCAGTATTATATTCATTATCTGCCCCAAATCCTTGAAAAACACCATAAGAGGCGCCGTTATAAGGCTAAGGCTTATTACAAGCACTATCATACAAAGGCTGTAATAAAGTATCTGTATGGCATAAACACTTGGTCTTAAGCCGTATATACAGTATATGGCAAGCATAAAGCATACGAAAAATATATGCACAAACAAATTGGAGATTATCTTTACAAGCGGAAGTATATGCACCTTGAATACGACCTTTTTAACGAGAAAGCTATACTCTATAAGGCAGTTGGATGCGGAATTCCATGCGTCAGAAAAGAAAAACCATGGTATTATGCCTGCTATAAACCATATTATAAAGGGTACATTTCCCACATCGGTGCTTCTAAAGCCTACCTGGAATACGAACCAGAACACAAGTATTGTACATACAGGCTGTATAAACGCCCATATCGTTCCGAAATAAGAGCCGGAATATTTCGTCTTGAAATCGTTTACCGCCAGAGAAAATATAAGCCGTCTGCTCTGCCACAAATCAATAGCCATGGAGTACACAGCCTTGAGCCTTACATATCTGTATATGAGAAAAACTATAACAAGGGCGGAAAGTCCCGCCCATATTTTATTATGATTTTCAAAGGGCGTTATATTAATTTCGTCAATTACAATATAGGGATCCTTTCCCGTTGTAGCTATATTGAGTACGCCGTTTTCAAAGGATGTATTCACATCGGCGTTAAGCCCCGAATTTGCCACACGGGACAAATCTATATTACAGTAGCCTCTGTTGTCCTGATAGCGCATTTTGTTTACAGTGATATTTGCGTTTTCGCTGCCTCCCATATCGAGCCTTAATTTAAACGCGCTTAAAGGAGTGAGCTTTATTTTTTCGTTAAATTTAAATTTGCCGTTTTTCAGATTCAGATTAACATTGTCGCACATATCGGGAGTAAAGCCCTGACCTTCCTCAAGAGCGTAATATACCTGGAAAGGTCCTTCGTATACTCCGCTGCCCTCCATATCTACACTAAGCCTGCAGCCTCTGTAAAACGAATCGAAAAAATTAAGACACAAAAGAAATGTTATTATAAAAAGCAGTATATAACAAATCGTTTTGACCGTATAAAACAAAAACCCTTTTACGTTTATCATTTCCAAACCTCATAAAAAAATATATTCAACCATTCAATTATATAATTATACACTATATTTTTACCAAAATAAACACTTTTTTGCAATAATACATTAATATTAAGTTTTTTGTAATTAAATTGTTATCTTTATACCCTTGACATTTCCCCAAAATCCTTTATACTATTATTACAATATGGGGATGCAACGGTTTCGACGGGGATTTTGAAATCGGGAATAGCCATTGGAGGCGGGAGACTCCTTAAAAGCCCAAAATCTTTAAAAATAAACGACGAATCTAACGTTGCTTTAGCAGCCTAATTGCGCTGCTCGTCGACCTTAGACCTCCCGCAGTCTGAGTGTTCGGCGTCGACCTGGCGGGGCACTTTTTCCGCAGGGCTTCGGGCGGAAAAAAGATATTATGAAGCTACTGATGTCTGTAGCCTGTTTGTCGGCGGCAGACGGAGGGAATACCCAATAGACAGACTGTAATGGGAGAAGTTCCTGCCGACAGATCTTCGGACACGAGTTCGACTCTCGTCATCTCCACTCAACGCACCGATAGTCGAACATTTTCGACCTAGGTATATTCGCATCCGATTAGATGAGGATGCCGTAATGTACCTTGTGCCAAAGGGCATTATACTAAGGTGCAAATTGTAATATACTCTTATTGAGTCCCGGATTCGTCCATATATATTTTTAAAGGCTATGGTGTATCAATACTGCCCATAGCCTTTAAATTTTGATTTGGTATTTACATTTACGATTTTCGGTATAATTGCCTTCTGCCTGCTTCCTTTTGACATAGGCTAAGTCAATACGCCGTATTGCTATCATATCAATTATATCATTATCCCATAAATTTGTAAACAATTTCCCCTCTCGGCTCAAGCATACGGGCTGAGCTTTTTTTATTTTAAATACTCTGTATTTTCACTTTGATACTTATATGTTCTTTTTTGTCGTTTTCTGTCAAAAAATTGCACATAGCCTTTTTACCCTTTCTTTTTGTATTTCGCAATTTTACCCCATTTTTCATTGTACATTTTGCACAAATTTTCGCCGTTTTTTCACCAATATACCCCTTTTTACCCGCCAACTATACGCGAAACTGAAATTTGGCGTATAGTTATATGGTGATTATGCTGAAAGTGGCTTATTTACT
>CANRBC010000038.1 GCA_947628755.1 uncultured Clostridia bacterium
GCACTGCAAAATCTCCACCTTTCCCCTGACAACCTGCCTTTCAAAAAAAGTGTTACCAATCATTGACACTTTAACATTTTTGCTCATGTACATTTTCCTCTTATTCTTGTAATTTATTTGCATATCTGTTATAATTATAATAATATTGCGTTAATTTGTCTAGGAGGAATTTGTATGGAATGGACAGAGGTAAAAATATATACCACCACCGAAGGCATTGAGCCTGTAACGGCAGCCCTGCTCGAAACCGGCGTCACCGGTATTCAGATAGAGGACGATAATGAACTTAAGGATTTTCTCACCACAAGCTCTCAATACTGGGACTATGTTGACGAGGAATTACTTAATAAGCCTGTGGAAGAGACTAAAATTACCGTCTACGTTAGCGATAATATATACGGCGAGGAAATACTGCTTCATATAAAGGATGCAATAAACAGACTAAAGACTATGGATTTGGGTCTTGATATGGGCAGACTTGCCATAGAGACCTCCTGCGGACTTAACGACGAGGAATGGCTCAATAAATGGAAGGAATATTACAAGCCTTTTAATGTAGGGAAAAGAATACTAGTAAAGCCTGTTTGGGAGGAGGTTGAAAATCCAGAGGGCAGGGTAGTGTTCAACATAAATCCCGGTCACGTTTTCGGTACGGGACTTCATCAGACCACGCAGCTTTGTATGCTGGAGCTTGAAAAATATGTTAATGAAAATTCGGTAGTTGCGGACTTGGGCTGCGGCAGCGGTATTCTTTCCATAGTGGCTCTTTTGCTTGGAGCTAAAAGCGCCTTTGCCGTGGATATAGACGCCAATGCCATAAAGACTGCGTACAAAAACGCAGAGCTTAGCGGCGTGGACAAGTCAAAATATTATGTTACAAGCGGAAATGTAATAGACGATGAGAAATTGCAGAATGAAATAGGCTATGACAAATACGATGTGGTTGTGGCAAATATTATAGCCGACGTTATATGCGCCATAAGTCCTCTTGTGCCAAGGCAGCTAAAAAAGAGCGGAGTTTTCATAGCTTCGGGAATAATCAAGGATAGAGTGGACGATGTATATGAAGCTCTCGATAAATGCAATCTTAAGGTAGTCAGTACAAATACAAAGGACGAATGGGTGTGTATCACATCCGTAAAGGAGTAAGCTATGCCTAAATTTTTTGTAAACGGCGAAAGCATAAATGACCATACCGTTATACTTAGCGGAGATAACGCAAGGCATATAGGAAATGTGCTTAGAGGCAAAACAGGAGATGTTATTACAGTATGCGACGGACAGGGCAGGGACTACGAATGTGAAATAACAGATATAAGCAAAAGTGAAGTGACTGCAAGGATAGTGGACATATTTTCAAATGAAAATGAGCCCGATTTAAAGATAACTCTGTACCAGGCGCTTCCTAAGTCCGACAAAATGGAGCTTGTGATACAGAAGTGTATTGAAATAGGCGTTGACAGAATAGTTCCCGTAAACACGGAGCATACCGTTGTAAAGCTCAATGGCAAGGAAAATAAAAAGCTCGCCCGCTGGAGCAAAATAGCCGAGGCAGCCGCAAAGCAATGTGGACGAGGTAAAATACCCAATGTTGACGGTGTAATGGACTTCAGAGCGGCAATAGACGACGCCTTAAGTCTTGACGGAGCAATCATTCCCTATGAAAAAGAAAAGGGCAATACCCTTAAAAGCTATGTAAAGAGCTTTAAGGGCAAAAGTATAGGCATATTCATAGGTCCTGAGGGCGGCTTTTCCGATGCTGAAATTGAATACGCTCTTTCAAAGGGCGTGGTGTCCGTTACGCTGGGCAAGAGAATACTCAGAACAGAAACGGCAGGACTTGTCGCCTCTGTAATACTGCTATATGAACTGGAGGATTTGGCGTGATATATTTTGACAATGCTTCCACTACAAAAATGTCGGAGCAGGTTATGGAATATATGTATGGTTTTATGAAAAATAATTTTGCCAATCCGTCGTCGCTTCACAGTCTTGGCTTTGAGGCGGAGAAGGAAATAACAAGGGCAAGAAAAATAATCGCTTCGGCAATAAATGCCGAGCCTGAGGAAATATTCTTCACAAGCGGCGGAACAGAAGCAAACAATACCGCTATACTGGGCACAGCCGAGGCATATCGCAGAAGAGGAAAAAGAGTAGTAACAATGAATATAGAACACCCATCTGTGACGGACAGTTTTAAGGAGCTTGAAAGAAGAGGCTTTGAGGTCGTAACGCTTAATGTTGACGAAAAGGGCTATGTCAATATTGACGAGGTTGAAAAGGCTGTCAACGAGGACACGATACTTGTAAGCATAATGTATGTCAACAATGAGGTGGGAACTGTACAGGATATTGAAAAAATATACGGCGCAGTAAAGAGCGGAAATCCAGACTGCGTATTCCATACAGATTGTGTACAGGCATTTTGCAAGCACCCTATAAACAGCAAATTTGCAGATATTATCACAATGAGTGGACACAAAATACAGTCGGCAAAGGGCGTAGGCGCTATGTATGTAAAAAAAGGCGTCAGAGTGAACAATATACACTTTGGAGGAGGTCAGGAAAGGGGCTTTCGTCCGGGTACAGAAAATTCCTACGGCATAGCGGCTATGGGTAAGGCTGTTGAAATTGCAATAGCGAATATGGAAAGCAATTTTAAAAAAGTAACGGAAGTAAAAAACACTCTCTTAAAAGTTACGGACATACTTGAAAACGTATATGTAAACGGCGACAGTGAGAAGGGCAGTCCTTATATATTGAATCTGAGCTTTGAGGACGTAAAGGGCGAGGTGCTTTTGCACGCCCTTGAAAATGAAGATATATATACCGCCACAGGCGCAGCCTGTTCCACAAGAGCCAAGGAAAAGAAGAAAATAGTTGACCGTTTAATAGACGGCAGAGGAGCAAGCGCCGTAAGGTTCAGCTTTTCGGCAGACAATACGGTGGAGGAAGCCGAAAGAGTTGTCGAAAGCCTTGCCAAGAATGTGCCCTTGCTCAGAAGATTTGTACCGAGATAGAGGACAGCGCAATGAAAAATGTACTACTTGTAAAATACGGTGAAATCGCAACAAGAGGAAAGAACAGATACCTTGTTGAGAATCGCCTTATAAGAACAATAATAAAAAGACTTGATAAATACCCGGGTTACAGAGTTTACAAGGAGCAGGGCAGAATACTTGTTGTAAACGAGGAGGGCGATTTTGACTACGATACGGTTATACCTATTGTGGTGAATATACTTGGTGTTTTGGCAGTTTGCCCCGGTATAGAGTTTGAAGACCGCTCCATAGAAAGTCTGCGAAAACACGCTCTTATACATTTTAAAGAGCATTTTCCCAACGGCGGCGTTACATTTAAGGTCGTAACAAGGCGTTCGGACAAAAGATACCCTATGACGGGAAATGAGATAAGCGCAGACGTCGGAGGCTATATTCTCCACAACATAGATAATCTTAAGGTGGACGTTCATAATCCCGAAGTACAGCTTATGGTGGAGCTTAGAAACAACGTCTATGTATACAGCAAGCTCATAAAGGGCTATGGCGGTCTGCCTTACGGCTCAAGCGGAAAGGCAACCGTACTGCTTTCGGGAGGTATAGACAGTCCTGTTGCCGCATTTCTTGTGGCAAAGAGGGGAGTTGAAATAGAGGCGGTATATTTTGATTCGCCGCCCTATACATCGGAAAGGGCAAAGCAGAAGGTAATGGACATTGCCGAAAGACTTTCTGTATTTACAGGCAGTATAAGGCTGCATATAGTTCCCTTTACGGAAACTCAGCTTTGTATATACGAACATACTCCGCCGGAAAAAATGACTATATTTTTAAAACGCGCTATGCTTAAGACAGGAGAAAAAATAGCCCTTAAGAACAAGAGCCACGCTATTGTAACAGGGGACAGCATAGGACAGGTTGCAAGCCAGACCATGGAGGCAATATATGCCATAGACTCTGCTGCCTCCATTCCTGTTTTAAGACCGCTCTGCTCTATGGATAAGCAGGATATAGTGGATATTGCAACGGAAATAGGCACATTTGATATTTCAATAAGACCCTATGAGGACTGTTGTACCATATTTGTGGCAAAGCATCCGGAAACAAGACCTAAAAAAAGCATTATAGAATCCATGGAAAGTAAAATAGATGGACTTGACGAGCTTATAGACAAGGCTGTTGAAAATTGTGAAACAGTTGAATTTTAAGCTGTATCAGAGAGTTTACTCCGAGAAAAAACCGAGGAATTATTCCTCGGTTTTTTATGCGGTAAATTTATGCCCTTTTGATATATCAACTTGGGCTTCCCATGTCTGTTCGGCGGGTCATTTCGTTTGTATTAGTGGGCTGCGGTTGAGTTCTGGCAAGATTATTGCTTGTGCTCGGCGCTATTTCGTCTAAATTACGGGTCACAACATTGTGCTGATTTCTGAGCTCGCTGTTCATTTCCGCTGCAAATTGACTTGCGGCCTTCTTAGCATCCGCGCTTCTTTTATTTACTCCTGTTTTCAATTCATATTCCTTCAGAGCCTTAGCGTAATTTTCCAAATCCTTTTTATTCTGCTCTTTTTCTTCGCTTGAACCAAATATCTTCTTGAACCATGGCAATTCATCGACCTTCTTTGGCGGATATGCCATTATAGCGTGAATATTGACGGCATTGAACTGAACTCCGTTATTTGGAAAGTCGTTTATTTTTACCATAACATAGTCGTTGGTTTCGCCGCCTATGTATATCACATCGGCAGCAGCGCGAAGGAGCTTCAGATTGGTTTCGCTGTTTTCATTTGAAACGGATATACTTGTAATTTCCCTTATGATGTCAACGCCCTTATAATCAGTGTTTAAGTATTTATCAAGTGCGATTTCCTTACTGGCAAAAGTATCTCTGTAACTGAAGCCCAGATTGGCGTTAAGGTACACCTCGTTTTCGGGAACATTATTTCAGCCTGTATGGAGAAAAGAGCGTCGAGCCTTCTTTTGTTCATCTCATCTGTCGTTTCCTCCGGCTTTCTTGCAAAGGTTTCGTGAAATTTTGCCGTAAGCTCGTCTTTTCTGCGCATAATTTCCTCGTCATCGGCAAGAATTTCTTCCTCTCTCATGCCCTGAGCATAGTCATATATTTTTCTTCTTTCGTTTGGGGCTATATTTATAAATGTCATATTGTTCCTTCTTGTGATGTTCACAATATAATTATCGTGTTTTTTGTTGATAATAATATATCACAGCAAAAAAAGGATTACAATAAATTGGCACAAACAGTAAATTTAACGGCGTAAAATATCCCATAGTGCGGGAGAGTGCGGCGCTGTGTGATTTAAGAATATGCCGGATCAGACCCTCTCTTTTTCTTAACAAAATAATCATTTTGCACTGTTATACAAGACTTTCTGCGGTTTTTTAATTTTTGATGAAAAATGATTGAATATTGGCAGGAATTCTGCTATTATATATAGGTAATGGGTTCTTTCGGGAACAGAGAAATTTACTTAAGCGAGGTAATAATATGAAAAAGCTGGATTTACTCTATACGGGCAAGGCAAAGAAGGTATATGCCACAGACGACCCGACACTGTGCATATTTGAGTACAAGGACGACGCTACTGCATTCAATGGCTTGAAAAAGGGTTCTTTTGAGGGCAAGGGTATTATAAACAATCAGATGGCTAATTTTATATTCAGGCTTCTGGAGAAGAATACAGGCGTAAAAACTCATCTTGTCGAGGAGCTTTCTCCTAGAGAAACTCTTGTTAAAAGGGTAGATATAATTCCACTTGAAATAATAGTAAGAAATGTGGCGGCAGGCTCATTTTCAAAGAGATACGGTGTGGCAGAGGGCACTCCCTTTAATTCTCCCACACTTGAATTCAGCTATAAAAACGACGAGCTTGGCGATCCCCTTATTAACGACTATCACGCAATAGCCTTGGGAATTGCCACAAGAGAAGAAATAGACGAAATTTCCGACATGGCATTTAAGGTAAACGAGGGACTTAAGGAAATATTCCTTAACATAGGTATAAAGCTCATAGACTTCAAAATAGAAGTAGGCAAGACAGCCGACGGAGAAATAGTGCTTGCCGACGAGATAAGTCCCGATACCTGCAGATTATGGGATGCCGAGACCAACAAAAAGCTGGATAAGGACAGGTTCAGACTGGACTTAGGCGAATTCGGCGACGTATACAGAGAGGTATGGGGCAGACTTACCGAACACTACGGAAAGTAATTTGACCGAAGGAGGAGCAGCAATGTCCGAAATACATGAGGAATGTGGCGTATTTGGTATATACGACCCGGAGGGAAATCCCGCTTCAACTACATATTACGGTCTTGTATCTCTGCAGCACAGAGGTCAGGAGGGCTGCGGAATAGCCGTAAACAGAAACAGAGATATATATTTCCACAAAAACATAGGCTTGGTCAATGAGGTGTTTAATGAAGAAGAGCTTGCAAAGCTCTCCGGAAGAATGGCAATAGGTCATGTAAGATATTCTACTGCAGGAGGCTCGCTCAGAGAAAATGTGCAGCCCCTTGTATTAAGATATATAAAGGGACAGCTTGCCATATCTCATAACGGTAATATCACCAATGCGGGAGAGCTTCGCAGAGAGCTTGAGCATAACGGCGCTATTTTCCAGTCAACGGCAGATACGGAGATAATAGCATATCTTATTGCAAGGGAAAGAGTTACAAGCGGCTCTATTGAAAAGGCTGTTAAAAACGCTATGAAGAGGCTTAAAGGCGCTTTTTCTCTTCTTGTAATGAGTCCCAACAAAATGGTAGTTGCAAGAGACCCTTGGGGTTACAGACCTCTTTCAATAGGCAAGAGGGACAACGCCATTATATTTGCCAGCGAGACCTGCGCCTTTGACGCCATAGACGCAGAGTTTGTAAGAGATGTAGAGCCCGGAGAGATAATAAAAATAGAAGACGGCGAAATGATAAGCGACAGAGAGATGTGCGGCACTCAGCAGGGTCAGCTGTGCATATTCGAGCATATATACTTTGCCCGTCCCGACAGCACTATTGCCAACGAGGTCGTACACGAGTGCAGAAAAAGAGCGGGAGCTTTTCTTGCAAAGCAGTCTCCCGTTGAAGCGGATATAGTTATAGGCGTTCCCGATTCGGGACTTTCCGCAGCACAGGGCTATTCGGAATACAGCGGTATTCCTATTGACACAGGCTTTATTAAGAATAAATATATTGCAAGAACATTTATTAAGCCTACACAATCCGAAAGGGAAATAGCCGTTAAAATGAAGCTCAATGTGTTAAAGAGCGCTGTAAAGGGCAAGAGAGTTATAATGGTAGACGACAGTATAGTAAGAGGCACTACAAGCGGCAAGATAGTAAAGCTTCTGAGAGAAGCCGGAGCAAAAGAGGTCCATGTGCGTATTTCAGCGCCGCCCTTTACATGGCCATGCTTCTTCGGTACGGATATTCCCAACAGAGACCAGCTTATTGCCAACAGCCATACCATAGAGGAAACAGCCAAAATAATAGACGCGGATTCTCTTGACTACTTAAGTCTTGAAAATCTCCACAAAATAGCGCCAAACAGCAGTTGTACCTTCTGTGATGCCTGTTTTACAGGCAAATACGGCGTAGAGGTTTCCCACTTACTTGATTGATACGGAGGATATACTGATGAAAAACGTTTATGAAAGTCCCCTTAATTCCAGATATGCAAGCAAGGAAATGAAAGAAATTTTTTCTCCCGATATGAAGTTCAGAACATGGAGAAAGCTCTGGATAACACTTGCCGAGTGTGAAAAAGAGCTTGGTCTTGATATTACGGAGGAGCAGATAGAGGAATTAAAGGCTCATAAGGACGATATAAATTACGATGTAGCGGCAGAGAGAGAAAAGCTTGTACGTCACGATGTTATGGCTCATGTATATGCTTACGGCACACAATGTCCCAAGGCAAAGGGTATTATCCACCTGGGCGCTACAAGCTGCTATGTAGGCGACAATACAGATGTTATAATAATGGTGGAGGCTATGAAGCTCATAAGAAAAAAGGTGCTTTCTGTAATAAGCAAGCTGTCTGACTTTGCCATGAAGTATAAGGATATGCCCACCTTGGGCTTCACCCATTTTCAGGCTGCTCAGACAACTACCGTAGGCAAAAGAGCCTGCCTGTGGATACAGGACCTTATGATGGACCTTGACCAAATAGATTTTGTACTTGAAAACGCAAAGCTGTTGGGCTCAAAGGGCACAACGGGTACGCAGGCTTCCTTTATGGAGCTTTTTGAAGGTGATACGGACAAGGTAAAGCGCCTTGACAATATGATAGCCGAGAAGCTGGGTTACAGCGGTGTATTTGCCGTAAGCGGTCAGACCTATACAAGAAAACTGGACTCCATATTCTTGAATGTATTGAGCGGTATCGCCCAGAGCTGTACGAAATTCTCAAACGATATGCGTCTTTTGCAGCATCTTAAGGAAATGGAAGAGCCTTTTGAAAAAAATCAGATAGGCTCATCTGCTATGGCGTATAAGAGAAATCCCATGAGAAGCGAAAGAATGGCTTCTCTTGCCAGATATATTATGGTAGATGCTCTCAATCCTGCCATTACGGCGGCTACACAGTGGTTTGAGAGAACTCTTGACGACAGCGCCAACAAGAGAATAGCGATTCCCGAGGCATTCCTTGCCTGCGACGCCATACTCAATATATATATAAACGTTTCCGGCGGTCTTGTGGTATATCCCAAGGTAATTGAAAGACGTCTTATGGAGGAGCTTCCATTTATGGCGACGGAAAATATTATGATGGACGCCGTTAAGCGAGGCGGAGACAGACAGGAGCTTCACGAGAGAATAAGAGAGCTGTCCATGGAGGCAGGCGCAGTTGTGAAGCAGGAGGGCGGAAAGAACGACCTTATAGACAGAATCGCAAGAGAGGAAATGTTCGGCATGAGTAAAGAAGAGCTTCAGAAAATACTTAAGCCGGAAAATTTTGTAGGCAGAGCGCCTCAGCAGACAGAGGAGTATATTATGGGACAGGTAAAGCCTGTTTTAGATAAAAATAAAGACAGCCTTATTGCTGATGCTGAGCTGACTGTCTAGGGAGGTTAAAGATATGATAAGAGCTATTGTAGGCGCCAACTGGGGCGACGAGGGCAAGGGCAAGATAACGGATATGTGCGCCGAGCTTTCCGATATAGTAGTACGCTTTCAGGGCGGCGCCAATGCGGGACACACCATTATAAACGAATACGGCAGATTTGCACTTCATCTTTTGCCAAGCGGTGTTTTCCATAAGAATATAACAAACGTAATAGCAAACGGCGTTGCTCTCAATATAGAAGCCCTTAAGGACGAAATGCAGACCCTAAAGGACGCCGGTATAGAATTCAATCTCCTTATAGGAGAGAGAACACAGGTGCTTTTGCCCCATCACGTGCTTATGGACATATATGAGGAGGAAAGACTGGGCGACAGAAAATTCGGCTCTACAAAAAGCGGTATTGCTCCGTTTTATGCCGACAAATATTCCAAGACAGGCTTACAGGTGTGGGAGCTTTACAATAAGGAAAGACTTCTGGACAAGCTGGAGCATCTGTATGAAAAGGTAAACATACAGTTTAAATATCTCTATAACAAGCCGGAGGTAGATTATAAAGAGGTCTATAATACTCTCCTTGAGTATGCCGATTTTATAAAGGATAATGTTGCCGATACCTCAAAATTTCTGAGAAACGCCATAAAGGAAGGCAAAAACATACTCTTTGAGGGTCAGCTTGGCTCACTTAAGGATACTGACCACGGTATTTATCCTTATGTTACAAGCTCATCAACTCTTGCAGGCTATGCTGCCGTAGGCGCAGGAATACCGCCCTATGCCATAGACAATATTACAGTCGTTACAAAGGCATATTCCTCTGCCGTAGGCGAAGGTCCTTTTGTTTCCGAAATATTCGGCGAGGAGGCTGACGAGCTGAGGAAAAGAGGCGGAGATAAAGGCGAATTCGGCGCTACCACAGGCAGACCCAGACGTGTAGGCTATTTTGACGCCGTTGCCACAAGATACGGCTGCGAGATACAGGGAGCGACAGAGGTTTGTATGACCTGTCTTGACGTTCTCAGCTATATGGACAAACTGCCCGTATGCACAGGCTATGAGTGGAACGGCAAGGTATACAAGGAATTCCTTACAACAGACAAGCTCTATGAGGCAAAGCCCGTATATACAGAGCTTCCGGGCTGGAAGTGCGATATAAGAGGTATAAAGAGCTATGATGAGCTTCCCAAGGAAGCAAAGGACTATGTTGAGTTTGTCGAAAAGGAAATAGGCGTTAAAATATCTATGGTAAGCAACGGTCCTCGCAGAGAGGAAATACTTTACAGATAGGTCGATTTTGCAGGATTGAAGTTCAAAAATTTCAAAAATGTTGTAAAATCAGTTGTTTTTAATTGAAATTTTATATATTTTGCATAAATTATTTCAAAATGCAATTTTAGAGTTGACAATTAAATACAATGTCACTATAATGGTTTATAGAACAAGGGAGTTCAGACACATTGATTGTATCTGAATTCCCTTTTTGTTTTTAAAAATTCAATTTGGAAGGAGATTTCTAAATGGCAAAGTACACTAAGGAACAAATTATTCAGATTTGTGATGAGCAGGATGTAGAATTTATAAGACTTCAGTTTATCGATGTATTGGGTATTCCCAAGAACGTGGCTGTTACCCGTTCTCAGCTGGAGAAGGTTCTTGAGGAAGGCATGATGTTCGACGGTTCTTCTATCGAGGGTTTTGCAAGAATCGAGGAGTCTGATATGTACTTAAGACCCGACCTTGATACATTTGTAATCTATCCTTGGAGACCTCAGAAGGCTAAGGTCGCAAGATTTATATGCGATGTATATACTCCCGACGGCGAGCCCTTTGAAGGCGACCCCAGAGGTATTTTAAAAAGACAGATAGCCGAAGCTGAAAAAATGGGCTATACATTCAATGTAGGTAATGAGTGTGAGTTTTTCTTATTCAAGACCGATGAGGATGGAAAGCCAACCATTACAACTAACGATGAGGCAGGCTACTTTGACCTTGACCCTGTTGACTTAGGCTCAGAGGCAAGAAGAGATATATGTATGAATCTTGAAAAAATGGGTTATGAGATAGAGGCATCTCACCATGAGGTTGCCGAGGGTCAGCACGAAATCGATTTCAAGTATGCAGACGCTCTTACCACAGCCGATAACGTTGTTGCTTTCAGACTTGTTGTAAAGACTATTGCCAAGAAGTACGGCTTACACGCAACATTTATGCCAAAGCCTATATTCGGTATAAACGGTTCAGGTATGCATACCAATATGTCACTTTTCAAGGACGGCAAAAATGCCTTCTTCGACCCCGCAGGGGAATTACAGTTATCAGATACTGCATATAGCTTTATCGCAGGTGTGCTTAAGCACGTTGCAGGCATCACAGCTATTACAAATCCTCTTGTAAACTCCTATAAGAGACTTGTTCCCGGCTATGAAGCTCCCTGCTATATCGCTTGGTCTGCTTCCAACAGAACAGATATAATAAGAATACCTGCTTCAAGAGGCGCAGGTACAAGAATAGAGCTGAGAAGCCCCGACCCGTCAACAAATCCATACCTTTGCTTAGCTTGTTGTCTTGCAGCAGGTCTTGAGGGTATCAGAAATAATCTTCCCGCACCTGAGAGCGTTGACATCAACTTATTCAAGTCCACTCAGGACGAAAGAGATGAATTAGGCGTTAAGAGTCTTCCGGGCAACTTATACGAGGCTATTCAGGTAATGAAGGCTGACGGTCTTGTTAAGGAGGTTCTGGGCAAGCACGCATACAAGGCGTTTGTTAGGTCAAAGCAAGCCGAGTGGGACGCCTTCAGAATGTTCGTAAGCAAGTGGGAAATAGACGAATATCTTGTAAATTATTAATAAAATTAAGTATAACTGTAAAAAGCCATTCCTCGGAATGGCTTTTTTTCAAAAATATATAATATTGATTTTAGCGTTCTAAAGTGATATAATCATAATGATTTTATTTAAGGAGTCAAATTATGAGCGAACAAAACTTGTTTATTGCTTTTGACAACAAAAAGGTATCGCTAAGCGTTGCTAAAATTCTTTTATCCAATGGTATCAAGGTAAATAAAATTGCGGAAAGCGTCTCCGATATACTGTATGTGAACAGATACTATAATTCGGGTATAATAATAACGGGATATTGCTTTGATAATCAGTACATAAATGATATTATCGACCATATACACGGTAATTTCAATGTTATATGTATAGGCAAAAGGGAACAGCTGGAATTCTGTGACGACGACAGAATATTTAAACTGGCAGTCCCTTTGAACAAAACGGATTTGCTCTGCTCCGTGGAAATGCTTATGACCATAGAAACGGGGTATAAGCCTAAAGCTCATAAATCCCAGAGTGACGAAAGACTTATACAAAGAGCTAAGCAGGCGCTTATAGATATTTATTCTATGTCCGAGGAGCAGGCGCACAGATATATGCAGAAAAAAAGCATGGACACGGGCAGAAAGCTGGCGGATATTGCAAGAATAATACTGGAGCTTTGACATAAAGAAATGGCTCTTTAAATTTTTCTGTGTATTCAACAACTTCTGACAGATAATGCAAAAATCACATTTTCTGCGGCATTCGA
>CANRBC010000039.1 GCA_947628755.1 uncultured Clostridia bacterium
GCACTGCAAAATCTCCACCTTTCCCCTGACAACCTGCCTTTCAAAAAAAGTGTTACCAATCATTGACACTTTAACAATATCTTCCCACATCAGGGCGCACATTTCCGAAACCCGCATTCCCGTAAATACCAGCGTGCAAAATATATTGAAATATTTGCTGTCTTTTGGCGATGAAGATATAAAACTTATGAGCGCCTTAAGCTGCTCTTTTGATACAGCCGTGCGCCTATTTTCTTTCAGGTCATACATCTTTTTTACTTCCGTAAATGCACCATCTATTGGATTTGTCCTGATGATGTTGTCACGCACTGCCATTCTGAACACAGGCGTTAAGGCATGATTGACGGAACGCATACCGCTTATTCCAAGTTTCTGTTCCTCAAAAAGATATAAAAAAAATATCATCATATCGGAATACTTTATATCTCTTATACGCCTGTTACCGCTAACAGGTTTTGCGTGTTTGTTATAGCTATATTCATAAACTTCTCTTGAACGAGGTTTGAGGAATTGCCTGTTTGCAGCACAGCGCCCAAACATCTGATCGACAGTTATGTTCTGATCGGTATTGCATAAACCAATGTATAGATTGTTCTGTATTTCCCGTTCCTTTACTCTCAGTTCATCAAGAGTTTTGGCATAAACAGTTTTGCGTTTATGATCAATGGTATTGTAACGATACTGATACCTGCCATCGCTGCGTAAGCTTTCACCTTCTTTTAAAACTCTGCCGTATTTATCCTTTCTCTTTTTCATTTATAATTACCTCCCATTTCTGAACAGGCGGCAAATATATGATGTAAATGTATTATATCACATATCAGCCGATAAGTCTAAGGGTTTATATCGAAAATTGCTTTTCAAGATATTCTTCAAACACTTTTCGCTTAACAAGTCTTTTGCTTCCTACCCAAAGCACAAAAGGACAGTCTCTTTTATCCGTAAGCTCCCTTATACGGTGTTCGCCTATATTGAAATAGTCGGCTGCCTCCTTTATCGTCAAAGCATATTTGTTTTCTACAGCGACATTGTCTTTTGTTATATCATTCATACTATCCCCTCCGTTTCAACTTATGTTGCTGTTTTTTCTTTCTGACTAAATAAGACGCCGTTTTTCAAAATTTTGGACACTTCCGAGCCAAAAATTTGAAAATTAAAAACTTTTTATCACAAATATACAAACAAACATAAAACCAAAACAGAAAAACATTGAATATCACAACAGAAAAATAAGCATTTCCTAAAATTAAAAAATCGGTTTATCATAATTATTAATTTACTAGTTTGCAAGCATAGCAAGTGGGCTCCCACTTTGCAAATTTTGAAAATCGGATTTTGCCGATTTTGCAAAAAAATAAAATGCACTTTTGTGCATTTCGACTCAGGGAAAATCCCTGAAACCCTTTTGGGGAATTTTATGAATTTTAAATTTTGATTTATGGAAAATTCAATTAGAAAGAAAAAATATTTGTGAAATATCTCTGAGAAATATCTCTGATTTTTTTCTTAAAAAAATAAGTCTGTTGCTTTATAAAAAGAGACAATTTTTTCAAATCCATTTAAATATAAATCCCTATCTTTCTTCCATAATAAAAGCCATAATCAACAAAAGCTCAATGGATATTGAGAAATTCTCCAAAGTCCCGATATATGAAAAATTTTAAAAATTATTCGTATTTACAAATCCTATTTTTCCTATATAATATTAGGTAAATTTATAAGAAAGAAGGAAAAATAATATGAAAAAATTAATTCTTGGTTTATCCGTTGCAGCCCTTATTGGCTTTACAGGCTGTTCCGGTGCGACGGTTCAGGATACAGAGACACAAGCCTCCCAAGCCGATGCAGAGGTGACATTAAGGATAGCGGCTCAACCCTTCCCGCTTTATACGCCTGTTTATGTGGCATATGAGGAAGGCTTTCTTGACGAGGAGCTTTCCGCTGTAGGAGCCGACTATACATGGCAGGAATTTAAGTCAGGTCCTTTAGTCAACGAAGCGGTAGCGGCAGGAGAAGCAGACTTAGGCTTTATGGCAGACCTTCCTGCTATCATTGCAAAGTCAACGGGTCAGCCCATAGAGGTAATATCAAATGTAGCCTACGGCGAAAAGGGACTTGCAGTTCTTGTAAAGCCCGATTCGGACATACAAAGCGTTGCAGACCTCAAAGGAAAGAAGGTAGCCTACGCAACAGGTTCTTATGCCCAGCATCTTTTAGCCCTTCTCCTTTCAAACGAAGGTCTTACTCTTGACGATGTTGAATCTATAAATTTAGGCGCAGGAGATCAACCTGCCGCCCTTGCAAGCGGAGAGGTAGACGCTCTCGTCATATGGGAGCAGTACATATCACAGCTTGTAAGCGATGGTCAGGCAAGGGTACTTGCTGACGGAACGGGAGTAAAAAGAGGAAATATGGTAACATACGCTGTAACCGACTATGCAGAAAAAAATCCCGATGTCATAAAAGCATATATAAAGGCTTTGGATAGAGCAAACGAAGTTTTAAGCACAGACCCCGAAGCAGCTGCTCAGCTTGTAGCCGAGGATTTCAGCGTTACTCCCGAGCTTATGAAGCAGATAATAGGAAACTTCACATTTTCCACAGACCTCACCGATGATGATATTGCCGAAATAACAAAGGTAAAGGATTTCTCCCTTGACGCAGGCATAATAAGCAGCGATGTAGATATTGACAGCTTTATAAATAAGTCATATCTTGACGAAGTCCACGGATAAAAGAAAATGAACTGTCTCTGTATTATACACATACAGAGGCAGTTATATTATGGAGGATATTATGAAAAATAATATAAAACAGGGACTTGGTCACTATGTACTTTATTTTCTGCTGCCTATTATAATTCTCATAGCATGGGAATGGGCTGATATAGCAGGGCTGTTAAAGTCCTATACAATGCCTGCGCCAATAGCTATTGTAAACACATTTATTGAATATCTGCAAAACGGAAAGCTCCTTACAAACATAGGCGTAAGCCTTGTGAGAGTTGTAGAAGGCTTTTTGCTGGCTCTTGCCGTTGGCTTTGCAATAGGCATAGGCGTTTCCATATTTCCTAAATTCGACACATTCACCGACCTTGTTATACAAACGCTCCGTCCTATTCCCCCTATAGCATGGATACCTCTTGCAATATTGTGGTTCGGCATAGGTCAGGGTTCAAAGGTGTTTATAATTTTTCTCGGAGCATTTTTCCCTATATTTATAAACACCACCGAAGGCGTCAAAAACATAGACGGAAGATTTTTTGAACTGGCAGAGGTATACGAAATACCAAAGCAAAAGCTTATCACAAAAATAGTCATACCCGGAGCTTTGCCCCAAATTATGACGGGCATCAGGCTGGGGCTTGGAAATGCATGGGTCTGTGTTGTAGCAGCCGAAATGATAGGCGCAACAAGCGGTGTAGGCTTCATGCTCTCCGACGGCAGGAGCCTTTCACGTCCCGACATAGTTATTTTAGGTATGCTGATTGTAGGCATTTTCGGCAAAATAATGGATGACCTTTTAAAGGCGCTCAACAAAAGACTTATAAAATGGCAATAGGAGAGGATATATATGGGAATAATTCTGGAAATAAAGGGACTTAAAAAAACATTTGAAGATAAATCAAATGTTGTAAATGCCCTTGAGGATATAAACCTGAGTATAGAAGAAGGCAGTCTTGTCTCCGTAATAGGCGGCAGCGGCTGCGGTAAAAGCACACTGCTCAGAATAATAGGCGGTCTTGAAACAGAATATGAGGGAGAGATCATTGTAGACGGAAAGGCAGTCACAGGTCCTTCAAGAGAAAAGGGTTTTATATTTCAGGATCACAGACTGCTGCCATGGCTTACCGTAAAGGAAAATATACGCCTAAGCCTTCCCGAAGAGCAGAAAAATAACGACTCTCTCATCAGAGAAAACCTGGAAATAGTGGAACTGGGAGAATTTGAAAACGCCTATCCTTCACAGCTTTCAGGCGGAATGGCTCAGAGGGTGGCAATAGCAAGAGCCCTTGCCAACAAGCCGCGTATACTCCTTTTAGATGAGCCCTTCGGCGCACTTGACGCTATTACAAAAATCCACCTTCAGGATCAGCTTCTGAGAATATGGAAGGAAGAAAAAATAACAATGATAATAGTCACTCACGACATAGACGAAGCCGTCTATCTCGGAAGCAGGGTCGTTGTTATGACGCCCCGCCCCGGAAGAATAAAAAGAATAGAAAAAATAGAGCTTGGCACCCCTAGAAGAAGAACAGGCAGCCTTTTCACTCAGGAAAGGGATAAAATTTATAAAGAATTTTTCAAAGAAACGGAACTGCCGTTTACATACAACATATAAGGAGGCGTATTATGAGCATTAAGGTATTATCACCACAGGAAGAGAGAATAGCCGTTGAGATAAAAACAAAAAGCAGAGAATTCCAAAAGCCCAACAGGGCTGCAAAAATATTAAAGACGATAAGAGACCAAAAGCCCAAGATAGATATAGAAAGAGGCTATTATTTTACACAGTCCTTTAAAGAAACAGAGGGGCAGCCCCTTAATCTCCGCTGGGCAAAGGCGCTCTATCACTATGCAAAAAATGCCACGGTCTATATTGACGAGGATCAGCTTCTGGTAGGAAGATGCGGCAAAAAGGGACGCTATGGCATACTCTATCCCGAGCTTGACGGAAACATACTTAAAGAAGCCGTTGAAAAGCTGCCTTCAAGGGACAATTCTCCCTTCGATATTTCCGAAGACGACGCAAGAACAGTCATAGAGGAAATAGCTCCCTATTGGGTAGGCAAAACCTTCCACGAAAATTTTGCAAAGTCTCTCACTCCCGAAACAACTCGTCTGACATATAATCCTGACAAGGAGCTTACTTCAAGATATATTGTAAATGAAACAGCCTCCTTCCGCTCCTCTCTGCAATGGGTACATGACTATGAAATAGTGCTGAACAAGGGTTTTAAGGGCATAAAGGAGGAAGCTCTTGAAAGGCTTAACGCCCTGGATCCCTATTCACCTATCGACTATACGGAAAAACGCCCCTTCCTGGAGGCTACGATAATAACCTGCGACGCTATCGTTCTTTGGGCTAACAGGCACGCAGACCTTGCGCAGGAGCTTTCCTTGAAGGAAAGGGACCCTAAGCGTAAAGCAGAGCTTCAAAAAATAGCCGATACCTGCCGCTATGTGCCCGAAAATCCTGCCAGAAGCTTCTACGAGGCTATGCAGTCACAGTGGTTTACGCAGATGTTTTCAAGAGTCGAGCAGAAAACAGGCACCATAATTTCAAACGGCAGAATGGATCAATACCTTTATCTCTTCTATAAAAATGATATTGAAAAGGGGATAATAAACGATGATGAAGTACAGGAGCTTTTTGAATGTATGTGGGTGGCTATGGCGCAGTTTATAGACCTTTACCTTTCCGACACGGGCGGAGCCTTCAACGAGGGTTATGCCCATTGGGAGGCAGTGACCATAGGCGGACAGACGAAGGAAGGCTATGACGCCACAAACGAGCTTACCTACATTCTTCTGAAATCAAAGAGAGAATTCCCCTTGAACTACCCTGACCTTGCGGCAAGAATACACACAAGAAGCCCCAAGAGATACCTCTATGAGGTGGCTGAAACAATAAAGGCAGGGGAAGGCTTTCCTAAGCTGTTAAACGATGAGGACGTTATACCGCTACTTCTCTCTAAAGGTGCAAGCTTTGAGGAAGCATATGACTACAGCGTTTCGGGCTGCGCCGAGTGCCGTATGCCGAACAGGGACACCTATACAAGCCCTAATGCCTATATAAACTTTGCGGCTGCTCTTGAAATGGTTATTTACAACGGCAGAATGTTAAAATACGGCGATGAACTTTTAGGTCTTGAAACAGGCAGATTTGAGGACTTTAAAACCTTTGATGAGCTTTTTAACGCCTTCCTTTTGCAGCAGAGAAATTTCATAAAGCACGCCTTCATACAGCAAAGAGAAATAATAAGGCTAAGAGCACAGCATTTCGCTCAGCCCTTGGGTTCTGCCCTTCATAAGCTGTGCAGAGACACCTACACGGACCTTCATCAGCCCAAAATAGAGGGCGGGATAGACCTTGGCTATTTTGAATATATGGGCTATGCAACTGTCATAGACTCCCTTGCAGCCATTAAAAAGGTCGTTTTTGAAGAAAAGAGGATCACTCTGGCACAGCTTAAGGAAGCTCTTTATCACAATTTTGAGGGTTATGAATTGATACGTCAGCTTATGCTGAACGCTCCAAGCTACGGAAACGACGACTCTTATACGGATATTATAGGCAAAGCTCTTGACAGAGAAGCCCAGCTTTTTACAAAGAAGTACGGCGATGAATTAGGCGTGCATATGGACCTTCGTCTTGTACCCTTTACCTCTCATGTACCCTTTGGAAAAGTAGTCAGCGCCACACCAAACGGCAGATTTGCCTACACTCCCCTTTCAGACGGTTCAAGCGCGTCTCAGGGAGCGGATATTAATGGGCCTACTGCAATACTTCTTTCAAATTACGCCACCAAAAACTTTGACAGAAATCAGCACGCAGGCAGACTGCTTAACATCAAGCTGAGTCCGTCCTGTGTAAAGGGTGAGGAAGGCACCGAAAAGCTCGTACAATTTATAGAAAGCTGGCGGGACCTTAAGCTGTGGCATCTCCAGTTCAATGTTATAAATACGGACACATTAAGAGAAGCCCAGAAGCACCCGGAGGATTACAGAAACCTGCTTGTAAGGATAGCAGGCTATTCGGCATACTTTACGGAGCTTACTAAAGACCTTCAGGACGATATAATATCACGGACAGAACACGAAGCGGTATGACTAAAATTATGAAAGAAACATATGTATTTAATATACAGCGCTATTCCCTTCACGACGGGGCAGGCATAAGGACAATAGTATTCCTGAAGGGCTGCCCTATGAGGTGCAGATGGTGCTGCAACCCCGAATCGCAGAAATTCACTCCGGAAATATCCTATACGGAAAACAGATGTATAGGTTCTCCGGAGTGCAGCCTGTGCCAAAATATCTGCCCTCAGAATGCCATTACAATAAAAGAAAAAGCAGTTGTAGACAGGACATTATGTACCGACTGCCTTCTTTGCTCCGCAGTCTGCCCCTCTAAGGCAATAAAGACCGAGGGCAAAGCATATGCCATAGAAGAAATAATGGATATGGTAGAAAGGGACAGTATTTTCTACAGCAGAGGCAAGGGCGGTCTTACCGTAAGCGGTGGCGAGCCTCTGTCACACGGTAAATTTCTCATTTCACTTCTTAAAGAAGCAAAGCAAAGGAGAATTTCCACCGCCATGGAAACCTGCGGCTTTGGCAGCTATAAGATCCTGAATGCCGCCGCCCATTATCTTGACGAAATTCTGTTTGATATAAAATCCTTAAACGATAAAAAGCATATAGAATACACAGGCTGTTCAAACGAGGTCATACTGAATAACTTCCAAAAGCTATGTAATGACTTCCCCGACCTTTCCAAAAAAGTCCGCACTCCCATAATTCCGGGCTTTAACGATACTGTATCCGACATAAAAGCCATACTTGAATTTCTGAGGGATAAACCGAACGTCACCTACGAACTTCTGAAATACCATACCTTCGGCAAGGGTAAATACAAAGCCCTCGGACGCCCGTACCCTATGGACTCCAAGAGCCTTGACGACAAAACCTATGAGGATATATTTAATATAACTAAAACCTATAAATAAAAAAAAATTAATAACAAGGACTGCCGATCGTCAAGATCAGAGCAGTCCTTATATCTGATAGTTATAGCCCTCGGGCAGTCTGTACTCCGTAGGCGTCATATTATACTGTTTTTTGAAAAGCCTTGAAAAATAGCCTATATCCCTATAATCCAGTCTTTCGGCTATTTCCGTTATTTTAAGATCCGTTTCCTTTAAAAGCCATGCAGCCCGTTTTAACTTTACATTTGTGAGATATTCCACAAAGCGTATACCCGTTTGAGCCGCAAAAACCGTACTCAGATAGGAGCTGTTTATATAAAGCTCATCTGCAATGCTTTTTTGCTTAAGATTATTTTCGGGATTATTGAGTATGTAAAGTATGACCTCCTGTATTTTTGAATTTGCCGCATTGGGACAAAGAGAGCAATATTCTTCAAAAAATGAGCATATTATGGAATAATATTTCTTTTTATAGGTTTCGTTGTCGCTTTCGGATATACCGTCAAAGCCGTAAAAATATTGCTCGCCTATATACAGATCGAGCCATTCGTTTCGGCGAAATATTTCGTCCGATACCTTTTTTACTATTTTCCTTGCCTTTTTATCCGTCGCCAGCTTATCCGTACCTTCGCTGTATATTTCCTCCATTATGCCTGAAACATAGGGATATATAGCTTTGCTCCTGCTTTCAAAAAGGGCTGTTATTTCGTCTGTATAATACAGGGCTTCCGCTTCGTTTTCAAAGTCCTCATTCTTTATCCTGCTGAACATGGAAAAAAACAGACTTTCTTCAAAGGGCATAACACAGTAGTCGAATGCTCCCAGTATAATACCCTGTCTTGCATAGTTAAAATCGGGAAATTCGCTGCACAGCACTACATGGCTGCACAGTCCCTCCTTCCCCGCACATCTAAGAAGCTGCAAACCGTCCATTCCCGTTATCCTTATTTCGGTTATAACAAGGTCGTAATGGTTTTTCTTCATTTTTTTATATGCCGTTATACCGTCGTTTACTATATCCGTAATTTCAAAGCCCGAGGACTCTCCCCATATATGAAGCCTTCGTACTGCGGCAGATAATTCATAGCTGTCAAATACCAGCATTGTCCTATACATCGATCATCTCCCCTTCAGCAGCGAAGTTTTCATTTACATAGTCAAGAGCCTGTCTGAAATCCTCTGTAATATCGTCTATATCCTCTATTCCCACGCTTACTCTTATAAGGTCGTCATAAACTCCCGCCTTCTCCTGCTCAGCTTTGCCGCTGTGGGCATAAATAGTTGAGGCAGGGTGTATAACAAGAGTTTTGGTATCTCCTATATTGGTAATATTTACAGCATATTTAAGTCTGTTAATAAAGGCAAAGGCTCTTTCCTTTGTGTAAAGCCTCAGGGTAAGTATACCTCCGCCTTTATCACCGAGTACCTTCTTTGCCCTGTCATAATAAGGGCTTGATGGAAGGATAGGATAATTCACTTCCCTTATTCCTTCTGCCTGCTCAAGACTTTGGGCGAGCTTAAGGGCATTACTGCAATGCCTTTCCATTCTTAGGCTGAGAGTTTCAAGACCCAGCGAATTGTAATAGGCGTTCATAGGACTTAAGCAGCAGCCCATATTTCTGAATGTGTCGTTTTTCAGCTTTGCGGTATAGGCAAACCTCCCGAACCTTATGTACTCCTTCATTATTGGATATTTCTCTTCTGTCCATTTAAAGCTTCCGCTGTCCGTAATGATACCGCTTATGGAATTACTGTTTCCGTTGATATATTTTGAGGCGGAATTTATAATAATATCCGCTCCAAGCTCAATGCCCTTCACAATATATGTAGTAGCCGTAGTATTGTCCAGTATAAAGGGAATACCGAAGCTGTGTATGAGCCTTGCAGCCTCGCTTATATCGGTAACATCAAGACGGGGATTGCCTATGGTTTCCGCAAATACAAGCTTTGTATGTTCATTTACATTCTTTTCAAGCTCCTCTTTTGTAATGTCCTCTACATAGCGTGTCTTTATCCCCAGATTTTCAAAACCCTTTAAAAGATCAAGAGTTCCGCCGAAAACCGAGGATTTTGAAATTATTTCATCACCCTTGGACAGTATATTCAGAAAAGCCGCCGCTATGGCTGCCATTCCCGATGAAGTGGCAACAGAGGCTATGCCGCCTTCCAGATATGTTATTCTGTTTTCAAAGGAAGCAACGGTAGGATTGCTTATTCTTGTATAGGCAAAGCCCGACGCCTTATTGTGAAATATATCCTCTGTTTTCTCTGCGGTATTCTGTCCGAAGGCGCTTGATTGATATATAGGTACAAGTGTTGCTCCCGTATTGTTATCTCCCTTAAAATTACCGTGGAGCAGCGCCGTATCGTATTTCATTTTATCCACTCCTTATAAAGCTCCGTCACATTCGGCTTGTTCATAGTCTATAAGCTGATGTATTGTAGGCTCATCTCCGCATACGGGACAATCCTTTACTTTTTCGGGAAGCTTTATTTTTCTGAATTCCATACTGAGGGCGTCATAGGTCAGCAGACTGCCTGTAAGCAGCTTGCCTACGCCCAGTATGTATTTTATAGCCTCCATTGCCTGTAAGCTTCCTATTACACCTCCCATAGCTCCTATAACTCCCGCCTGCTTACAGGTAGGAACGGCGTCCTTCGGAGGCGGCTCCTTGAATATACAGCGATAGCACGGGCCTTCTCCCGGAACATATGTCATAAGCTGTCCCTGAAAGCGTATTATGCCTGCATGGGAAAAAGGCTTTTTCGCCATTACACAGGCATCGTTTATAAGAAACTTGGCAGGAAAATTGTCTGTACCGTCTATTATGAAATCGTAGTCCTTTATAAGCTCCATAATATTGTCGGCGCTTACGAATGTGCGATATGTATTCACATTCACATCGGGATTCATAGCCTCCATCGTTTCCTTGGCAGAAATGACCTTTGCCTTGCCTAAGTCCTTTGTAGCGTGTATTATCTGCCTTTGGAGATTGGACAGGTCTACCTCATCAGCGTCGGCTATGCCTATTGTCCCTACTCCTGCCGCCGCAAGATACATAGCCGCAGGCGCTCCCAATCCTCCTGCGCCTATTATCAGCACACTTGAATCAAGGAGCTTTTTTTGTCCCTTTACGCCTACTTCCTTAAGTATTATGTGTCTTGAATATCTTTCTATCTGCTCGTTTGTAAACGCCATTATATACTTCCTCCGCCCATGAAATACAGAAATTCAATTACATCTCCGTCTTGGAGAACAGTTTTTTCAAACTCATGATAACCCAGAAGATCGTCATTTACTGACGCCGTTACATATTCGGGTGTTTCCACATTTTCCCTTTCCACAAGCTCTAAAAGGGTAATACCGTCATCATATTCCTTTAATTCTCCGCTTACCGTTACCTTCATATTATTCATCGCCTTTCTCCACTATCAGATCGTATGTTCCGTCGTCGTTTTTATTGAGCTTCAGTACCTTATGTCCTTCCTCCTTCATAGAACGGGGAACATTCTGCACAGGCTCTCCTCCGTTCATGTGAATAGAAAGCACCTGTCCCGGCTCAAGCTCCTCTATGGCGACCTTTGCCTTTACAAATGTAACGGGACAGACCACGTCCGTTATATCCGTATATTCATCTATATTAATATCAGCCATTATAAGCCTCCTCAATTATTTTCCTGAATTTATCTTCGCCTATCCTCTCTATTGTAAAGCGAAATCTCTCGCCCGACTCGGCATATTCGCCAAAGAAGGCGACAGCAGCATCTATCACCCTGAAAAGAGTTTTTTTATCATGTATTATAGGTACTATCTCCTCGCCCTTATGTATTCTGTTGCCAAAAAGACCGCCGAAGGAAAGAATATAGCCCTCGTTGTTTTCCCATGCATCGGAAGGACAGGCCTTTGTACATCGTCCGCAGTAATTGCATTTGCTTTCGTCAAGTATAAGCCTTTCCCCCTCAAATGAAATGGCCTTTGTACGGCATATATTCTCGCAGACGCCTGTTAAAGTGTCAATGATTGGTAACACTTTTTTTGAAAGGTAGGTTGTCAAGGGAAAGGTGGAGATTTTGCAGTGC
>CANRBC010000040.1 GCA_947628755.1 uncultured Clostridia bacterium
GATGTAACACAATTATACATTATGTAAAGTGACAAAAAGCGACAAACATTTCCACTTGGAGATGTTTTTTTGTTTTTAAAGAAAAAATCGACCCTTCCACCATTTCTGCGTAATGCTTGCATTACGCAGAAATGGTGGAAGGGTCGTTATAATACAAAAAATAATGTCATAATAATATAAACAAAAATTTACCTCCCCCAACCTTACAGTTTCTTTTCAAAAAATATCTGTTCTTCGGGTATAACTCCCGCAAGCATAACATCTGCGCCGCCTGCGGCACGATAACCCAGCTTGGTGTACAGAGCTTTTGCGGCGCTGTTTCCTGCCCAGGTATCAAAGCGCATTACTGTACATCCCATAGCTCTTGCTAGCGCCTCCGCAAATTTTACAAAGGCAGTTCCAATACCCTTGCCCTTTTTTGAGGGAGGTATGCAGAGAGTATGTATTACCAGTACCTTATCCTCCGCAGCGTCGTATATCCAGTTGCCCAGCTTATACTCCTCCGGCTGAAATTGATTCAGCACGGCGCTTCCGCATATAACGCCGTTCTCCTCGGCAACATAAAGCGTTCCCTCTTTAAGAGCATTTTCGGCAGTCGCCCTCACGGGATACAGATTCAATACCCAGTTGGAGGAGGTGCCGTTTTCCTTTTCGTACAGAAGCAGCTCGTTGTAGCCTGCCTCTACGGCGTCTATGTCCCTTGCTTTGGCTTTTCTTATCATCAGCTTGCCTTCTTTTCCTTTTTCTTTTTCTTATTCAGCTTTTTCTCCTCAACTATGTTTTCGGCATATCTGAATGCGGAATCCATAGTGTCGAAGAATTTCTCCTTGCCCATTCTGTCCTCGCAGCCGTAATTTTTAAGCACCTCGTAGGGCTGGGGCTGCAGCTCGGCATACAGCACAGTAATATGGTGTCTTTTGGCGTATTCTATAACAAATTTAAGAGAATCCAGAGATGTGCCGTCTATGGAGGGTACATTTGTCATTCTCAGTATAAGCACGTCGCTTTTGACATTCATTTTCTTCATGGTATCCACAAAGCGCGTAGATGCGCCGAAGAACATAGGACCTGCCAGCTCGTATACCATTATTTCGTTATTTATGTATTTATAGGTGTCGTTTTCATTCAGCTTTGATACGGTATTGATATTGAAGCTCTCTGACATACTCTTCATGAACAGGAACATAGCCAGTACCATTCCCACCTCTATGGCTACGACCAAATCAAATACTATTGTAAGGAAAAACGTAAGCAGCAGTATTGCAAAGTCGCTTTTGGTGGTGTGGTATAACTCCTTGAATTCCTTGAATTCGCACATATTCCAGCTTGTGACAATAAGTATAGCCGCAAGGGTAGACATAGGTATGAGCTTTGCCAAGGGCATAGCAACAAGCATTACTATAAGTATGACAAGAGCGTGTACCATGCCTGCGACGGGGGTTCTGCCGCCGTTTTTTATATTGGCGGCGGTTCTTGCAATAGCGCCTGTGGCAGGAAGTCCGCCGAAAAGCGCGCTGCATATATTGGCAACGCCCTGACCTATAAGCTCCTGATTGGAATTGTGCTTATCGCCTGTCATACCGTCCGCAACCACGGCAGAAAGCAGGGACTCTATGCCTGCAAGTATGGCAATAGTAAGAGCAGGCTGTATAAGCGCAGGAATATTCACTCCCTCAAGCTGAGGAATATGAGGCATAGGCACAGTACCCTTAAGGTCTGTAAACTTAGAGCCTATTGTCTGCACGCCTGTGAGCATACCGTGCTTCTGAGCAATATACACAACAAGAGTAGTGACTACAAGCGCCGTGAGAGAGCCGGGTATTTTTTTATTGACCTTGCCCCAAAGCACTATTATAAGTATTGCAATAATGCCTATTGCAAGAGCCTGAATATTTATTTTGTCAAGATTATGGAGATATGTATTCCACTTGGGTATGAATTCCGAGCTAGTCTGTAAATCCAGTCCCAGAAAATCGTTGAGCTGTGTGGAAAAAAGCGTAACGGCAATACCCGTTGTAAAGCCTACCGTAATGGGGAACGGTATAAACTTGATAACGTCGCCCAGCTTGAATATGCCGAAGAGTATAAGAAAGCAGCCTGCCATAATAGTGGCTATAATAAGTCCGTCTATTCCGAACTGCTCTATTATCTCGCATATTATCACCACAAACGCCGCAGTAGGTCCGCCTATCTGCACACGGCTGCCGCCTAAAAATGAAATAAGAAAGCCTGCGACAATAGCCGTAATAAGTCCTACCTCGGGACTTACTCCGGAGGATATGGCAAGAGCTATTGAAAGCGGCAGAGCCACAATAGCCACAATAACGCCGGCTGTAATATCCGTCGCCAGTCTTTTCCCTTTCAAATCGTCGGGGTGATTTTTGATAACGTCAAAAAATTTTGGTATAAGCATAAATAATACCCCTTCCCTTTTAAATATCTTAATTTTATTTTAAAGGCAGTATTTTGAATAGTCAAGATAATTTAGGCAAAATATCTGTAATTTCCCTGTTTTAACAAATTTCTTGCAATTTATACGGAATTGTAGTATTATGTATATATATATCTGCCTGTACACAGGCGAAGGAGCTGAGAACATGACCTCTGCCAAGCAAAACAAAAAATCAGACAAACAGAATATAAGCTCAGAGGTATCTCTGCCTCCTATACCTAAGAATACGGGAGTAAAAGAGCCTGCCGAGAAAAAACCCAAGGTCATATTGAAATGCACCAAGGTAGGCAAGAAGCTGGGACTTAAAAAGGTTCTTAACGACTGCAGCATAACCGTAAACAAGGGCGAGGCTGTTGTAATACTTGCTCCCGAGGGCAACGGCAAGACTACTCTTGCCAAAATAATATGCGGTCTTATACATCCGGGCAAGGGCGTTGTCACCATTAGGGACAAGGTTGCAGGCAACGGCACTAACGCTATGGTAAGCTATCTTCCCGAAATACCCTTTGTAAGGTATGAGGGCAGCGTATCCGAGCTGCTTACACAGTACAGCAGATTTTTCAAGGATTTCAGCTATAAGAGAGCCTTTAAGCTGCTCAAGCATTTCAAAATTTCGCCAAAGACCAAGTTCGACAACCTTTCCACCACGGCTGTGCAGATAGTGGAAACCATAGTTGTTTCCTGCAGAAAGGCGTCACTGTATGTTTTTGACGACCCCCTTGTGCATACAGACCCTAAATACAGAGACGCCATTATCAGGATAATGTCCGGCTGCAAGAAGCACGGCGCAGTTATCATACTTACACAGGTGGCGGCAGGACTTGACGAGCTTCTTGACAAAGCCGTATTTATGCGCAACGGAGAGATATATATTTCAGCCGATAAAAAGAGCTTTGAAGAAAAGTACGGCAACAGCGTAAGTTCCTTATACAAGGAGGTATACAGACGTGCTTAATCTTATTTATTACGACCTTAAAGCAACTATTAAAAAGCTGTGGGGTTATCTTGTGCTGATATGTATATTTGCGTTTTTTGTGCGCTTCCTCTGGAGCGACGCTTTTATGGCGGCTTTCGGAAACACGGATTTTTACATAGGCAGTATTATCAAATTCGCAGCCGCAGGCTTTCTGGGTGCTTTGGGCTTTTTGACTGCTATTGTCACCATTGTGCGTCAGGCTCAATGGTTTGATGAGAATATTCTTTCTCCCCAGGGTCAGCTTACAAATATGCTGCCTGTTTCACGTCTTGAAATAGTGCTTAGCAAAATAATAGTGTCACTTTTCTGGAGTATCGTTATAGTGCTTATGGCAATAGGCGTTGCCTCTGTGGTAATGGTGCAGACAAAGATATTCGAGACCTTTGCAAAGGCTATTGCCGAGGTCAGCATAAACAACAATATACATATAAGTATGCCAAGACTTCTGATTTCAACAGGCTTCTGTGTGGCTACGGCAATAACCAGCATTGTTACTCTTTGCTTTCTCTCACAGATGATAGGTCAGATGTCCAACTCCTTTAGAAATATTATAATACTTATGAGCTTTGTGGGTATATTTGTTATAAGTCTTGCATTGCAGTACGTTGCGGCAAGAGCCTTGGGAATAACCGTTCCTGCAGACGCAGACCCCAATCAGCTCATAGCCTTTGCAATAGCATCTACGGCAAAATGCACATTTATAAATCTGGGTACTATTGCAGTATACTGGCTCATTACGTCATATATATTAAGACATCATCTTAATCTGTTATAATAAACAGCGGCTCTTTGTATAGGGGCAGCTCTGCGTGTCGATAAAATCGACACGCATGAAAGAAATGCTTTTTGGCATTTCTTTCAGTTATCTGTGGTAGGAACCAGCCGTGTTTTCCGCAATTTAGGCATAAATGCCTAAATTACAGAAAAGTTCCTGTCCTCAGGCGGGCAAAGCTCGCCTTGCGGATTAAAGTCTGCGACGCTTTTTTGCAAACTGTTCTTTACTTGAAATTCATATTTCTTATCAAAATGTTGTTTTTTCGACAGTCTGAGCTGCTCTTTGTATAGGGCGGCTGTTTTTGTATAGAGCTGTCATGTTTATTAAGGCGCTTTGTCCCAAAATATGGGGTTGACTTATGGAAATTTATGTGATAAAATAACATTCGTGCGCAATGCTGCGCATATCCTTGCTCTCATCGTGTATGAGGGCCAAAGACCAGAAGGAGGTGCAAAAAATGAAAAAGTATGAACTTGCTTTAGTTTTATCCCCAAACTTAGACGAGGAGGCATTAGCTGCAGAGAAGGAATCCGTTAAGGCTCTTATAGAGAGATTCGGCGGTACTGTGGAAAATGTCAACGACTGGGGTAAACGCAGACTTGCTTACGAAATTCAGAAGGTAAACGAAGGCTTTTACAGCTTTATCGACTTCAGCGCAGAGCCTACAGCTCCTGCCGAGATAGAATCTCGTATGCGAATCAAGGAAAACGTTCTTCGTTATCTTATCGTTGCTCAGGAAGAGAATTAAGGGAGGTCGCTTTATGAACAAGGTAATGTTATTGGGTCGTATGGCGAGAGATCCCGAGGTCAGATTTACACAAAGCTCCGAGCCTATGGCAGTATGCAGATTTGCAATAGCCGTAGACAGACCTGTCAGAAGAGACAGCACAGAGAAAAATGTAGATTTTATCAACTGTGTTTGCTTCGGCAGAAGAGCCGAGACCATAGGTCAGTATTTCCGCAAGGGCAACAGAATCGCTGTAACAGGCAGATTGCAGGTAAGCGATTACACAGACCAGTCCGGCAATAAGAGATATTCCACAGATGTGGTTATAGACGAGTTCGACTTCTGCGAGAGCAGAAGTGAATCAGCGGCAAGCAGCGGTTATACTGCGCCTCAGCAGCCCGCTCCATCAGCTCAGCCGGAGGGCTTTTATAGTGTAGACAGCGATACCGACGACAGCGATTTACCATTCTAAATTTGTAAGGAGGTCTATATCATGATCAATAAAAAGCGTGGTCGCAGAAAAAAGAAGGTATGTGCTTTCTGTGCCGAGAAAGCAACATCTATTGATTATAAGGATGTAGCTAAGTTACGCAGATATGTTTCAGAGAGAGGTAAGATACTTCCCAGAAGAATTACAGGTAACTGCGCTAAGCATCAGAGATTATTGACTACTGCCGTAAAGAGAGCAAGACACGTTGCTCTTATGGCTTATATTGCAGAGTAATCTATTATTAATAGGCTGTCGCGTTATGATCTATGAAAAAAAGGTCATAATACGACAGCTTTATTTGATTTAGGGGGTAAATTTTTGGTTATCTTAGTAAAATCGACCCTATCGACAGCCCAATGTAAGATTATTTTAAATTCAACGAAATTATTGGGCTGCCACTTCCTTGGTTGCTTAGGCGAGCAGTAACACGAAGTGTTACGACCAGCCCCTTCTCTGAAGGGGAAGCTCAGGAATACGTTCGTCTCATTTCTTAGTAAGCAATAAAGCTAATTTTTCAACATTATTAAAACCTTTGGAAAGCATATACCTAAGGCTTCCCTTCAGAGAAGGGAAGCTCAGCGTGTCGATAAAATCGACACGCTTGAAAGAAATGCTTATTAGCATTTCTTTCAGTTAGCTAAGGTAGGAACCAGCCGTGTTTTCCGCAATTTAGGCATAAATGCCTAAATTACAGAAAAGTTCCTGTCCTCGGAGGAAGTGAATTCCTCCTGCGGATTAAAGTCTGCGACGCTTTTTTTGCAGACTGTTCTTTATTTTAATTCATATTTACTGTCATAATATTGTTTTTTCGACAGTCTGGGCTTCCCTTCAGAGAAGGGAAGCTGTCAGCCTCGGCTACAGCTAAGCGTAACGAATAGCTTAGAGCGAGGCTGACTGAAGGGTCGATACTCACCTAAACAAAAATTCAACACGACAGTCAATTTTATTTTATAAACTGCAAGATAAAAATTTCACAGATTTTGCAGGATTTTTACTTCAAAAATTCACAAATGTACTAAAATCGAAATATAATAAGAAGCAATCGTTATATTTCTATTGACAAATAAAGGCTGTTAAACTATAATAATAAAGTCAATGAGGGCATCTTTAGGTGTCCTTATATTTTTAAGAAAATAAATAAGGAGGAAAATTTTTATGAAGAAAAAACTTATGGCAGTTGCATTAATCACTGCTTTAGCTCTTACTTCACTTACAGGCTGCGGCGGCGGTGCTGCTACTGAGGAAGGTACAGACAGCGCAGCAGCTTCAGGGGATACTGTTAAGATAGGCGTGCTTCAGCCTATAACAGGCGGTATGGCAGCAGGCGCTGCAATAGAGATAGAAGGCATTGAGCTTGCCAACTCCGAAAGACCTACGGTCAACATAGGCGGCAAGGACGTTACGGTTGAGCTTGTAAAGGCTGATAACAAGTCAGATAAGGTAGAGGCTGCAAATGCTGCAACAAAGCTGATAGAGCAGGATGAGGTTTCCGTAATTCTCGGTTCATATTCATCTACGCCTTCTCTGGGCGCTTATGATGTTATAAGAAACGGCAATGTTGCCGCAGTAGGTATTAGCTGTACAAACCCTGCCGTTACAGAGGGCAACGACAACTATTTCAGAGTTTGCTTTATCGACCCATATCAGGGACAGGTAATGGCTAATTATGCATACAACACCTTAGGCGCAAAGACAGCCGCTGTTACCACAGAGCAGGGTAACGACTATTCAGTAGGTCTTGCTCAGTATTTCAAGGCTGAATTTGAGAAGCTGGGCGGTACTGTATACGAGGCAGCTTATCAGACAGGCGACCAGGACTTTAACGCACAGATAACAAGCCTTAAGGCAAACAATCCCGATATATTCTTCGTTCCCGGTAACTTTACAGAGGCAGCTATGTTCATCAAGCAGGCTAAGCAGAACGGCGTAACCGTTCCTTTACTTGGCGGCGATACCTATGAGGTACAGGAATTCCTTGATGTAGCAGGCGCAGAGAGCGAAGGCGTATTATTCTCAGCATTCTTCGACCCCGACGCAGAGCTTACTCCTCTTACAAAGGAATTCGTTCAGAAGTACAGAGATGCTAACGGCGGCAAAGACCCTGCAGGCGTTACCGCTCTTGGATACGATGCATACAACCTTGTATGCGACGCTATCGAAGCAGCAGGCACTACTGACCCCGTTGCTATAAGAGATGCTATTGCAGCAAGCGACTTCACAGGCGTTACAGGTCCTGTTAAATTCGATGAAAACGGTAATCCTACAAAGGCTGCCGTTATCAAGAAGGTTGAAAACGGCAAGTTTGTATTTGCAGACCAGGTTACTGTTCAGTAATTTTTTACCCTACAATACTTCGGGGTGCTAAATAAAAGCACCCCGAATTTTTGAATATATAGTTATTTCAAAATTCGGCACATTCGGAAGGTGATTTTGAAATAACCATATCTCCTACTATCAGACGAAAGGTTGGTGACCTGTATGGCATGGTCAGATTTATTGCAGCAGCTATGCAACGGCTTGCTTCTTGGCAGTCTGTTTGCTCTTGTAGCTGTTGGCTATACCATGGTATATGGTATACTCAGACTTATAAATTTCGCCCATTGCGATATATTCATGATGGGTATGTACTTTGCCTTTTTCTTTGTGGCAAAGGATTTCAGACTGTGGCCCTTGAGCTTTGTTGCAGTCATAGTGGCTACGGCGGTACTCGGCATGGGACTTGAAAAGGTGGCGTACTGTACATTAAGGCATCAGAATGCGCCTAAGATTTCAATGCTTATTTCAGCAATAGGCGCTTCTTATTTTCTGGAAAATTTAGCGACGGTCATATTTACGGCAAAGCCCAAGACATTCCCTCAGATACCCTTCTTTGTGGATATGATGCAGATAGGCTCTGTAAGATTACAGAGGCTTGCCGTAGCAGTACCCGTTATAACCGTTGTGTTTGTCTGTATACTGCTTTTCCTTATCAACAAAACAAAAAGCGGTATGGCGATGAGAGCCATTTCAAAGGACTTGGATACTGCCAAGCTCATGGGCATAAATGTAAACGGCACTATTTCATTTACATTTGCCATAGGCTCTGCTATTGCGGCGGTTGGCGCTATACTCTGGGGTCTTAAGTACCCTCAGATTTCTCCTCTTGTAGGCGTTATGCCGGGTCTTAAGTGCTTCATAGCCGCAGTTATAGGCGGTATAGGCAATGTAAAGGGCGCAGTTATAGGCGGTCTGCTTCTTGGCTTTATAGAGGTAATGGCAGTTGCCTTTTTCCCCGAAATTTCAGCCTACAAGGATATATTCTCATTTGTGCTTCTTATAGGCATACTGCTGTTCAGACCTAACGGTCTTGTAGGCGAGAAAATCGCCGAGAAGGTCTGAGGAGGTGCGGTACTATGGATAAGAAAAAGCTGCATATTATACTGGACATAGTCGCCATAGCTGCCCTTATAGGATTTATGTTCTGGGCAAATGCCACATTCAATCCCTATAACAAGAGAATTTTCAATACCTGCTGCATATATGCTATATGCGCCCTTTCAATGAATATGGTAAACGGCTTTACGGGTCTTTTCTCATTGGGTCAGCCCGGCTTTATGGCAATAGGCGCATACATAACGGCTATATTTACCGTGTCTACGGCGGATAAGGTATCTATATACAAAATAATTCCCATTTCGGACTTTATGGCAAATCTGTCAGCTCCATTCCCTGTCGCTCTTATACTTGGCGGACTTGTGGCTGCGGTGTTTGCTTTCCTTATAGGCTTCCCTGTACTTAGGCTCAGAGGCGACTATCTGGCAATAGCCACACTTGGCTTTTCCGAAATAATAAGAATTTGCATTACAAATATGCAGGGCGTTACAAACGGTCCTACTGGTATCAACAGAATACCTTCACATATAAATATGTGGGTATCTCTGCTTATACTTGCAATAATAGTTATATTTACTCTTGCCATGATGCGCACAAGCTATGGCAGGGCGCTTCTTGCCATAAGAGAAGACGAAATAGCGGCACAGGCAATGGGCGTTAATCTTTTCAAGCACAAAATGCTTGCCTTTGTATTAAGCGGCTTTATGGCAGGTATAGGCGGCGGTATGCTTGCTTCGCTTGTAGGCGCCATAGGTCCGGACCAGTTCAAGTTCACCGTTGCCTACGAGATACTGCTTATGGTAGTGCTTGGCGGACAGGGTTCTGTATCCGGCTCTATTGCAGGCGCGTTTATAGTAAGAATAGCTTTGGAAAAGCTGAGATTTCTGGACGAGCCTATCCCCGCAATAGGCTATCCGGGTATAGGCGGTATGAGAATGGTAGTATTCTCCGCTCTTCTTATGCTTGTAATAATACTCTGGCGTAAGGGTATATTCGGCAACAAGGAAATATCATGGGACGGTATAGGCGGATTCTTTAAGCTAATAGGCTCAAGGCTCCGCAAAGCCTTCGGTAAAAAGGAGGTGTCCGAATAATGTCTGCTTTACTTGAAACAAAGGATGTAACCATACGTTTCGGCGGTCTTGTAGCCGTTAATCTCCTTAACATTACCGTAAACGACGGCGAAATAGTCGCCATAATAGGACCTAACGGCGCAGGCAAGACTACGGCATTCAATCTTATAACGGGCGTTTATACTCCCACAGAGGGAGATATACTCTTTAACGGTGTGAACATTAACGGCAGACGTCCCGACCGTATAGCCAAGATGGGTATTGCCAGAACCTTCCAGAACATACGTCTTTTCAAGGATTTGACCGTTCTTGAAAATGTACTTATAGCTACCCACCTTAATATAAAGACAGGCTTCTTTTCATCTGTACTTCATACCCCTCCCGCTATTAAGGAGGAAAGGAAAATGAGGGAGTTTGCCTGCTCTCTTTTAGAGGAAACAGGACTTATAGAGCATAAGGACGACATAGCCTCAAGTCTTCCCTACGGTCTGCAAAGGCGTCTTGAAATAGCCAGGGCTCTTGCCACAAGACCGAAGCTGCTGCTTCTCGACGAGCCTGCCGCAGGCATGAATCCAAAGGAAAGCGTTGATTTGACAGAATTCATAAGAGAGATAAGGGATAAATTCCACCTCACTATTATACTTATAGAACATCACATGCAGCTTGTTATGGATATTTCAGACAGGATATACGTACTGGAATATGGCAGAACAATAGCAAAGGGCGTTCCCTCCGAAATTCAGGCTAACCCCGCTGTTATAAAGGCTTATCTTGGAGAGGAGGAGATCAACTGATGCTTGAGATAAAGGATCTTGTCGTAAAATACGGCGGAATCACCGCCCTTAACGGCATTTCAATGAAGGTCGAGGAGGGTAAGATAATAACCCTTGTCGGCGCAAACGGCGCAGGCAAAAGCACTACCCTCCGAACTATCACAGGACTTGTAAGTCCCGTATCCGGCTCTGTTAAATATAACGGAAAGGAGCTTATAGGTCTTAATACAAAGGATATTGTAAAAATGGGCATAACCCTTGTTCCGGAGGGCAGACACGTTTTTGCCGATATGACTGTTGATGAGAACCTTATCATAGGCGCTTATCTCAGAAAGGACAAGGAAAATTTCAAAAAGGATATAGAATTTGTACACGAGATGTTCCCTATACTCAAGGAGCGTTCAAAGCAGCTCAGCGGTACTCTCTCCGGCGGCGAACAGCAGATGCTTGCCGTAGGCCGCGCTCTTATGAGCAAGCCGAAAATACTTATGATGGACGAGCCGAGTCTGGGTCTTGCTCCCCTTGTTGTAAAGGATATTTTCAGAATAATACAAAAGGTAAACAAAGAGCAGAATATGACCGTACTCCTTATTGAGCAGAACGCAAACGCCGCCCTTAAAATAGCCGATTACGGCTATGTTATGGAAACAGGCAATATCGGTCTGGAGGGCACAGGCTCAGAGCTTCTGGCAAACGAACGCGTCAAGGAGCTTTACCTGGGCAAAAGCAAATAAATATTAAAAACATATTTTGTATAAAATCAAAAAACAAACCCTCACCACAATCCCAGCCTCCTTCAGAGAGTTCAGCACTTTTGCCTACGGCAAAAGCAAGCCTTCGGCTTGGCGGATAACTTCTTCCGCTGC
>CANRBC010000041.1 GCA_947628755.1 uncultured Clostridia bacterium
AGGCCTCCTATGTTTTTATTTTATCATAGAAGGCCTGTTTTTAATACTTTTATTTACAGAGTTTTTTTCACAGTCTCTGCTAAAGCTAATATTATATATAGCTTTGAATCATCAAAATCCTTATTCTCTCTTTTAAAATCAGAAAATTAACCGACGGTTTTACCAAGGTCTTCATCGCTTATAGAAGCGGGAGACTTACCCGTCGGCTAAAAAATGTATTAATACAAAACTTTCGCTATAAATATCAATTACCTTCTAATAAATTTGCATCATTTAATATAGGGTTTATGATTTTATCTGGCCAACTGGTATATTTGCAAATATCTTCTATACCTTTTTTTTCAAGAAAATTTTTTCGTCTATTAAATAGAGACTCAAGACTTTCCAACTCATCTTTTGTATCAACTCTTATATCAGTTGATTGGGCATTATATAAATCGTCATAAAATTTATTACTATTATATGCGTTAACCAATTCCGGGAATAATTGTATTTTGGCAAGCTGTCCATTTATATATTTTTTTATTCGCTCTAAATAAGTAATTTTATTTTCTTTCTCAATATATTCAACATAGGCTATTTCTCCTAAAATATGTTCCTTGTTTTCATAGTGTCCCGATATAAGACAAATAAAAATTTCTTCTCGTATTTTTTGTTTTAACTTTTTGGGAGCCTTCAACTCAATATTATCCCCTGAATCAATACGAGAAACTGTTATTCCTGTTATTAGCTTTTTGTTGGAAGGTGTATGAAAATGAGTTTTATTCTCATTAATGGTAAAATCTTCATCCTCAATTATTTTCTTAATAATCTTAAAGTTTTTTAGCAGCAAATTTTTATCATCACAAGAAAAATACATATCATCAGCATATCGAGAATATCTGATCCCTCGTTTTTTGCATAAACCGATAAGCCGATCATCCAATGTAATACAAATTATATTTGATAAAGCCGGAGAACAAGGACTTCCTTGTGGTAATTTTCCATTCAACGTACAAAGATTTGTTAAAATTGTAGCGGCAAAATTATTGTAACCAAGACAAGAAAATATAGTATAAATTTTATCGGCTGTTATACTGGGGAAAAAGTCTTTCAAGTCTATTGTTAATCCATATAGGGTAAAAGCATGAAAAAAAGCATTTTGTTTGTGCCCAAATTCTTTCCCCTTTCTAAAAGCCATAGCACAACTGGTTGGCATAATTTTATTCAATATTTCAACTAAAATCCACCGCTGCACAATATGTAATGTATATGAAGGAATTGCAATTTCACGAAATTCTCCGCTTCGTTTCTCGATTTTTCTGATAGTATAATAATTATTGGCTTTCGTTGAAAGGCAATACAATAAGTTTGGACTTAATCTTGTAAGTTCCGATAATTCATTCATTGTTTCAAAATAAGGCAAGTTTAATGATTTTATCACCATTTTGGGTATTTTTTCATACATAAAAAGTCGCTCCTTTCACCATAAGTTTTTCTTTAAGTTTAGATGGTTATTTAATCTAATGTTATATAGACATCTAAACTTGAAGAATAATGCCGGCAATACACCAAAGGAGACGAAATCATCTCCCAAACATACAAAAGTATGTATAAACTGAAAAGAGCGACTAATTATTTAATTGCTCTTTAAGTATAACACATCTTATATTATCCTGCAACATATTTTTGTTTAATGCCTGTGAAGATTTTAACAGCTTCAATGTTTTGTTGTATCCATTCTGGGAAAGGGAAAGTGTTTCATCATTTTTAAAATCTTCAAATTTAAAATCTTCAAACTTTGTAACTATTTCACCCGATTTTATTAAATATTTTATTGAAGCATTGAAAAGTTGATTATATTTCGATGGAAGTGTATTTTGTTCTTTCAACAATTCTCTTAGAGTTTTATGTAGTTCCTTCCTTTTCAACGTTTTATAAAAATATACTATTATTGGTATAAATGTAATATAGGCAGACATATTATCAAAAGGCAAATATTTATTTGATTTTTCTGACATATTTTGAAAATGTCTTAATTTTTTACATAATTCTATTCCCAGTGAATTAGAATCGCTTTTTTTATAAGTTAAAACAGATGATTTATCTTTCTTTTTTAAATGCTTGACGGGTCCCATCATAATAAAACTTTTATCTCTGGAATACTTTTGGTTAATACAAACTATCAACTTATTTGCAATATTTTCATTTTGAGTAAAAGCCCCCAATTCTACCGCAGACCCCATACTTTCACAAATAATACATATTCTATCTGCATTATTGGCTAAAAGGTTTTCATATTCTAATAAATCGGTTTTCTTATTTCTATTAAACATATCCATAAATAAATCCTCCGGATATAAAACTTGAAAACCACCTTCTTCAAGTTGACTTCTTATCTTATTTCTGATATGTTGTTTATTTGCACCTCCGCACAAAAAAACAAAAAAAGAATGATTAAATGTTTTGCAAAAAATATCATTAAATATCATTTTATATATATGCAAATTGTCCATAGCCAACTCCTTAATATAAAGTTTCTCTGCATTTTATTATACAATCCCAAAAATCTTTTATAGTATTAATAAATTATAAATCCCTTTTAAATAATCTACGCTAAAATCAAATAAGTATTTTCAAACGTAATGACTAATAATTTGAATAAAATATTTTAAAACAAGCACATTCAGTAATTCTGTCTTTCTGTCGTAAATTACTAAATTATTTATATTCAATATCTATTCAGCTTCCTATTTTTCTTGTAACATAATATCATGCTTATTCAATTAAAAAACATAATCTGACTTTTTCGACAAACTATTTGTAACATTTTAAATTATATAGGCTTTTCATTTTGATAATAGTTTTATTATATCAAAATAAAAAATATATTGCAATATTCATTTCGATTCAAATTTTTTTATATTAGATTACAGATATTGTAAATAAACTTTTATAAAAAAATATTAACGAATAAATATCCCTCTCCTCGGTGAAACAGTGGCATTACGTCTTTAAAACTCTTTTTACCAGCAAAGCCTAAAGCATACTTTTAATCGGCATTTGCGAATCATTTTGCCTGCTGACCGTTGGCACGGGCTTATTTATTTCCTACCAAACGGATCCTATGTCTTCCTGTGTCATCTAATTTGACATTTCATCTTCTTTTAACTGATTTGCAATATATTCTTTTATCGCCTGTGTGTTCTTTCCTACTGTGTTACATAGTACCCTCCGCGCCAAAACTGTCTGTTCCTATATTTGTATCTTATCTTTCCCCACTTTTCATATATCATCAGACTGCTTTTACCCTTCAGACATCCCATTATTCCTGATACACTGTACTTCGATGGTATCTCCAGCAATATATGTATATAGTCGGGGCTTACTTCCACTTCTATTATGTTTATCCCCTTCCATTCACATAGTTTCCTTAATATCACGCCTGTTTCTAATCTTTCTGTTTCTTAAAATACTTTCCTTCTGTACTTCTGTGCAAACACTATGTGATACTTGCAATTTCATTTTTTATGAATCTCTTTTGACATACGTAAGTCGCCTTTGATTTCTTTTGCAATGCCAGTTGCTCTCTATTATACCAAAGATGACATCTTTGATACTCATCGCTTAAGTTTTTAACTCACCGGACTATCTGGGAGGTTCTTTTAACAAAAAAGCCTGCAAACGCAAATGTTTACAGGCTTTTTGTTGCAGCAGGCGGATTTGAACCACCGACCTTCGGGTTATGAGAGTTGCTTAGTTCAGATTTCGTCATTTTACACAATACTCAAACCCGCTATTTTACTGAGTTTCTTGCTCTCGGCTTATTTATAGCTTTTAACAATTTCATAGGATTTTTAGTACAATAACGGCAACGTAACGGGAATGAAAAATCTTGTTTTAACGTCTTATTTTTATAATATATATTAAGCAAAACTACTATAGTCTATGTTTTTTAAGCACATATTCAAGTGTGTATTAATTCCTCTCAAGTATAAAGTCATAACTAGTATTATAATGCCTTATTCATATTTGCATCCAAGCCTATCCTCAAAATAAATAATAAGCTAAGTCCTTATTTTACTCCAATCCTTCCTATGGACTGTCTATTTTAGGTTATGCCCATAATAGCCAAGAGCAACATTTTTAGAAGACTGTCATTATTAGGGAATTGGCGTCAATATCATTACGATAGACGGAAGCAAACCATCAAAATCATAGAAGCTATTAACGAGATTGTTGGTAGAGTTGAATATGAAGATGAATTTCACAAGCACATCTTAAATTAAATGGTTGTTAATAATAAGGACAATATTGATGTACATTTGAATTTACTTCCTTTGAAATGGAACTATACGGTTGCAAAAGCATCAAAAAAAGCGTTAGTTCCTGAAAGGAATGCTTCAGTGGATTCTCTACCTAAAGAAACATCGGAAATATTACAGTTTATTAAATATGAGGACAAGCGTGATGTCTTTAGCTTTAAAGGCACATAGCTTTTTACCTTTTTATAAAATCAAAAATGTGATGAATCTGACAATGAGAAAAGTCACGAAAACCTCATTGTATTAAGGGTAGAAAAACAAAACAAACTATAAATTTATACAATGTTACTTCTGCAAAATTTCAAATTGTGTGATAAATTACAGGTTTCCACTCACATACAATCCGCCTATTTTTTATAGTAAACTGCCCACTTGTTTATTTTCAAGTAGGCAGTTTACTATTGACTTTCTATATGGAAATCGCATATAATATAATAAAGTGTCCGACCAATAAACAATTTTAAGGCAATTAAATAGAGGTGAACAAATGCTTCGTGAAAACGATATAAACAATGTAAAAAAGTTATTCAATCGGCATCACTATATAATGACTACTGCGGAACTTCTTGAAGCTAAGCTATACTATGCAAATATTAAACAACTTTTGGATGAAGGTTTTATTGAAAGAATAAGACGAGGTTACTATCATTGGATTGAAAACTGTGAGGTCAAAGAAATAGTTATCATCAATAGTTTGTTTCCCGATGCTGTTCTTTGCATGGAGACTGCTCTATTCTATTATGAATACAGTGATAGAAACCCTGCTGCATGGAATTTTACCATAGACAAGAATGTTTCAAAATTGAGAACAAATATAGAATATCCCTTCATTAAGGCATACCGCATTGAGTCCGATTTGGTTACGCTTGGGGAAACAACAGGTGAGATTGATTTTACAAAAGTGCGAATTTATGACCGTGATAGAACAATTTGTGATGTTCTGAAAAACATGAGCAAAATGGATAAAGAAATTTTCAACAAAGCAATACAAGGGTATGTTAATGACCCTAAAAAGAATATACCAAACCTTATGTTGTATGCAAAAAAACTTCGCGTACAGAAAAAAGTTAAAGAATTAATTGGAGTGTGGTTGTAATGGCAGATATAGCCGTTTCTGTCCTCGCTAAGCTTAGAAATAAAGCGAAAGCTTCTGGTATTAGTTATCAGCAGTGCCTACAGCTTTTTGTGCAGGAGGAATTTTTGAGAAAGTTATCAAAATCCGGGTATAAAGATATGCTAGTACTCAAAGGTGGATTGTTCATTTATACTTTAACTAATTTTGAAAGTCGAGCTACCATTGATGTCGATTTTTTACTGCATGGATATTCTAATTCAATAGATGATGTAAAAGATTTGATTTTTAAAATAATCGACACCCCGACAGGTAACGACTATATTGAAATGAAAGCAAAAGGCTTTGAGGAAATTTCTCCTCAAAGAAAATATCACGGTAATCAGTACACAGATTATTGCGCAAATAAAAAATGTTCGTGTGCCATTCAATGTCGATATAGGTGTTGGGGATGTTATTGTGCCAAAGGCAGAACAGCGTAAAATTAATACGCAGCTTCCGGGCTTCGAGGCTCCCGTAATAAAAACCTATTCCATTGAAAGTACCATAGCTGAAAAATTTGACGCTATTTTGCAACGCTTTGAACTGACGAGCAGAATGAAGGATTTTTACGATATTTACTATCTTTCAAGAACATTTGATTTTGACGGAGCAAAACTGCAAGCTGCTATCTTTGAAACCTTGCAGCAGCGTGGCACACCTTATAACAGAGATAGTTTTGGGCGTGTTGCCACACTTGCTGAAGATGAGGATATGCAAAAGCGTTGGAAATATTTTTTGAAGAGCATTAAAGACAATACGCTTGAGTTTTCTGTTGTGATTGCGGAAATTCAAACTTTCCTTGAGCCTGTGTTTGATTCGATAGTTAATGAGGAAGAATGGCAGCAAAACTGGGAATGTAATATAAGCGGATGGTCAAATTCGAATGGAGGTATCGGCTGTGACAAAAGCAGTTAATGATGCAACTCTGAATAAAGCTGGTGATATATACCAATATTTAATAGCGTTAAAGGATTGCTTTGAATTGAACGATGGCGATACTCTGCTAATTGAGACATATGGTGACGTGAGTATTATAAATGATGTAAGCGGTCGCTTTCAGAAAGAAGTAAAACATCATTTTGGAAATAAATCTATTTCGGACAGAGATATAGATTTTTGGAAAACTCTTGCCAATTGGTATGTAGGTTATGATCCTGTAAAAAACTTTTCCAACTATATACTAAACACCACAGCTAAAATTCAAAGCAATTCCCCGTTTAATGGCTGGAATAATATGAAAAAGGAATTTGCATTTCCTAAAATGCCCTTAGGTTTCCCCTCAGTTTTTTCTGAGGGGAATATTTTATTGTTCATATCCTTACCATTATAAAAGCGCCTGTATTTTATATACAAGCGCTTTCGTTTTCACAATAATTTGTTTATAATACAGGCATATCTTATATGACAGTATTGAATTGCGTCATATTGCTGCTGTGTTTTTCTATTATTTCTTCTATCCTGTACTTGTTATAAAGCATATGCATCATCATGGCGTGCTTTGCCGCTGTGGCGTCGTGACGTTCTATAGCCTCTGCAATGAGTCTGTGAGTGGTAATAGTTTCGTCTTTCAGTCTGCCGTATGTAATATTTACAAATACGGCAACGGAGGTATCTATAATAGGTATTATTTTTTCAACTACATTATTTCCGGTGCTTTTGGCTATTGCCTTGTGGAATTCCACATCGGGAGGCATATGGTCCTCGTCTCTTGCTATATATTCCTCTGTCATACGGCAGTATTTCCATATTTCCGCTATGTTCCTTTCATCGGCTCTGTTGGCTGCCATAGACGCTATCTCAGGCTCCAATATTATTCTCATCTCCAGAAGGTCCTTGGCAAGCTTATAGCGGTCTGTTGAGAATACCAGACCGAGGGGATCCTCGGGTATTCCTGTGTTTTGCGCAACATATGTGCCTGCGCCTCTTCTTATTACAAGCACATTCCTGCTGACAAGAAGGCGCACTGCTTCCCTTACTGTGCTTCTGCCTACGCTCAGTATCTGCCCAAGCTCGGTTTCGTTGGGTATCCTGTCGTCAGGCTCAAGTCTGTTTTCTATAATGTATTCTATTATTCTGTCTGCCGTTACCTCAGGCAAAGTCTTTATTTTGTTAGAAAACATAAAAATTCCCCATTTCCTTACAGCTCGTAAACATTATAGCTTTTTTCTGCAATAAAATCAAGTTTTAAATTAAAAAAGGCTGCTCAATATTGAACAGCCTCTATATGCCTTAAGCGAAGAATGAAATAATAAGAGCAACTACGAAACCCGATGCACCGACAATGGTTTCCATTATGGTCCAGGATTTAAGAGTGGTCTTTTCATCTATCTGCAAAAGTGATTTAACAAGCCAGAAGCCTGAGTCATTAAAGTGTGAGCATACGGTTGCGCCGCCTGCTACGGCTGCGGTACAGCATGCAAGATAAAGGGGTGAAAGCTCGCCTATACCGGGAATGGCTGCCACTATGCCTGCTGCCATAGTCATGGCAACTGTTGAAGAGCCTACTGAAAGCCTTACAAGTACAGCTATTATAAAGGCAACTACTACCATGGGCAGACCGCCGCTTGATACTGCGTTTCCTATAACATCGCCTAAGCCTGAGGACTGGAGCATATATTTGAGAACGCCGCCGCAGGCTGTTACAAGAAGTATCATACCTGTAGGCTCAAGGGACTTTGACATTACCTTTTCAAGCTCTTCCCTTGTGTAGCCGTGTCTTATGCCAAGTATTATCATGGCTGCTATTGTTGCTATGGAAAGGGCTACAAAGGGCTCGCCCAGGAATGTAAGTACAGGCATTATTGCTGATTCGGGCGCCACAACATTTGCTATAGTCTTTATAACGATAAGTATTATGGGTATGAATATTATACCTACAACCGTGCCGAAGCCCGGCAGCTTATTTTCTTCATATTCGGGAGTATCGGCTACATTTGAGGGTATGGGCACAAATATTTTGCTGCCTATAAATGAGCCGAAAACGGGACCTGCAAGTATCATAGCTATAACACCGCAGACAAGACCTACAACTATTACATAGCTTAAATCAACGCCTAAAAGACTTGCCACAAGTATAGGACCCGGTGTAGGCGGTATAAAAGCATGACCTACTGCAAGACCTGCCAGAAGAGGTATCACATAGTAAAGTGAAGAACGTTTTGTGCTCTTTGCAAGAGAAAGAGCAAGGGGTATAAGTATTATAAGTCCTGCGTCAAAGAATACGGGCATAGCTATTACAAGACCTGTTATGCCCAGCGCCCATGCCGCCTTTTTTTCGCCGAACCATTTTACGAGAGTAGAGGCTATTCTCTGTGCGCCTCCCGATATTTCCAGTATTGCGCCGAACATGGAGCCCAGACCGATGAGCAGTGCAATGCTCTTAAGTGTGGAGCCTATGCCTTCGCCTACGGAATCTATTATTGTCTGTATATCCATACCTGATAAAAAGCCTATTACGCAGGCTGCTATAAGTATGGAAAGCATTGCGTGAAGCTTAACTGCGATTATAAGTATAAGTAAAACTGCAAGACCTGCAAGAGCTGCGAACACAAGCTGCCCTGTGGAAACCGTTGTGTGAGCAGCTGCGTCTAATAGTGCAATATTATACATAATTTGACCTCCTCATATATTATCAGTATTATTATTTCACAAAATCATTTTTTACTTTTTTATATTTATTCCATGTAGCCGCCCTTCATAGGTGAAACGGCGTGTTCTGAGAATATTTTCAGTATTCCCGATTTGTATTTGGGTTCCTTAGGCTGCCATTTTGCTTTTCTTTCCTCCAGTATACTGTCTATTTCTTCCGGAGAAAGCCTTTTGCCCTTTACTCCTATTATTCTCAGTATTCTGTTTTTTATATCTATTTCTATAAGGTCGTCTTCCTCCACAAGGGCAATTGGACCGCCCTCCGCTGCTTCGGGAGAAATATGCCCTATAGCAGGACCCTTTGAGGCTCCAGAAAATCTGCCGTCCGTAAGAAGCGCAATAGATTTGCCCAATTCCTCATCGGAGGAAATTGCCTCTGTGGTGTAGAACATTTCGGGCATACCGCTTCCCTTTGGACCCTCGTATCTTATTATTACTGCGTCACCGGGCTTTATATCCCTGTGGAGTACAGCCGCTATAGCGTCCTCCTCGCAGTCAAAGGGCTTTGCTTTCAATATGGCATAGTGCATTTCCTTAGGTACTGCGCTGTGTTTTACAACGGAGCCTTCGGGAGCAAGATTTCCCTTCAGAATGGCTATTGTTCCGTTTTTGCCTATGGGCTCTTTTATGCTTCTTATAATATCCGTTCTCTTAAGCCCCGTTTTTGCAAGAAGCTCATCACATCTTTCGTAATATCCGTTCTTCTTTACATCCTCAAGGTTTTCGCCTAACGTCTTGCCTGTAATTGTCATAACGTCAAGGTCCAGATGGTCCTTTATTTCTTCCATTATCCTGGGCACACCGCCTGCATAGTAGAAATATTCGGCAGGCCATCTTCCTGCAGGTCTGATATCCAGAAGATAGCTTGCGTCGGCGTGTATCCTGTCAAAGGTATCCGCATCGATGTAATAACCGAATTCATGGGCAATAGCAGGTATATGGAGCAGTGAATTGGTAGAGCCGGATATTGCGGCATGTACCTTTATAGCGTTTTCAAAGGAGGACATGGTCACTATATCCTTAGCCGTAATACCCTTTGCGGCAAGGGCAGCCGCTTTTACTCCTGCCTCGTATGCCATTTTCTTAAGGTCTTCGCAGGTTGCGGGAAGAAGTGCGCTGCCCGGTATCATAAGACCCAGAGCCTCTGCCATTATCTGCATAGTGGAGGCTGTGCCCATAAATGAACAGGCGCCGCAGCCGGGACAGGCGTTGTGCTTATAATAGGTAAGCTTTTCGTCTGTTATCTCGCCTCTTTGCTGCATTGCGGAGTAGGCGCCTATCTGTTCCAATGTAAGAAGATCGGGACCTGCCTCCATAACTCCGCCCGTTACAACGACCGAGGGAATGTTTATTCTGCCTATTGCCATAAGATGCGCGGGAACTCCTTTGTCGCAGCTGGTTATAAATACTCCGCTGTCAAATGTGGTGGCATTGGCATGCATCTCAATGAGATTACATATGGAATCTCTTGAGGCAAGCGAATAATTGATACCGTCATGTCCCTGTGACATACCGTCGCATATATCTGTGGCAAAATATCTTGCCGCTTTGGCACCGCTGTCGTTTATGCCCTTTACTGCAGCCTCAACAAGTCCGAGAAGATGGGCGCTTCCCGGATGAGAGTCGCCGAAGGTGCTTTCGACTATGACCTGGGGCTTTGAAAGGTCTTCCACCTTCCAGCCCATACCTATCCTGAGAGGGTCCATTTCGGGCGCAAGACCTCTCACCTTCTGACTGTTTAACATAAAATTACCTCCTCGTATTATATAGTTATAGTGTTTAAAGCCCTGAATCAGGACTTATGTTATAATGTATAAGATACTGT
>CANRBC010000042.1 GCA_947628755.1 uncultured Clostridia bacterium
GCCTCCTATGTTTTTATTTTATCATAGAAGGCCTGTTTTTAATACTTTTATTTACAGAGTTTTTTTCACAGTCTCGTAATATCCGAAGATATAACGAAAAACCTCTGTTTTTACCTATTCTTGTGTCATCTTATATGTTGGTATTCTGTAAAGCTTTTCCTTCTTCAATGTTGCGAAAAAGCTCTCCATTCGTGAATTGTCAAAACAATGACCCGTTCCGCTCAGGCTTTGTATCAATCCACATTTTACAAGCTCTTCTCTAAATGTATAGCTGGTGTATTGACAACCTCTGTCACTATGTAAAATCGTTTTGTTATCTTTTTTACATATATTTTTTAATTGCTTTATTGTATCGATGCACAGCTCTTTTTTCATGTTATCACGCATTTCAAGAGCCACTATCTCCCCGTTAAAGCAATCAAGCACGGCAGAAATATAAAGTTTACCGTCTGAGCATTGTATTTCTGTTATATCTGTAAGCAGCTTTGCATAAGGTCTGTCTGCTGAGAAATCCCTCTTTATAATGTTTTCTCTTTCCTGTGTTTCGGTATCTGCTTTTGTTATACCATGGGGCTTTCTTATCCTGTGAAGCAAACCACATTTTTTCATTGCTCTGTATATAGTTCTTTCACTTGTTTTTATGCCTTTACGTTCAAGAGCTGTTTTCATCCTTTTAACACCATAATTATCATTATCGGGATGAGTGTTGAGTATCTCATTTATCTCGACCGCAAGAAGCTGCCATGCCTTTAGTTTGTCTTTGTTTTTCAGCCATCTGTAATAACCTGATTCACTTACTTTCAATACTTTGCACATAGCATTTACAGAGTATTTAATCTTATTGTCCTTGATGAACAGATATAATTCCCTTGGCTTTACTTCTTCCGGTCTTTTGCGAAAAAACCTAGTGCATCTTTCAATATGTCATTTGCTCTTTTCAATTCCGCATTTTCTTTTTCAAGCTCAATGTTGCGCCTTCGCAGTTCATCATCACTCAGCTCTGATTTTTTTACATTGCTCCCTCTGCTTCTGTCCTTTCTCCAGTCCGCTAATGTGTAGTATGGTATTCCTAATTGTGCCGCCGCCTTCTTTATCCCTATTTCATCTGATAGTTTTAAAGCTTCGGTCTTGAATTCTATGCTGTACTTCATTTCCCTTTCTCCTTTCTTCTTTTTATTTCTATTCTATCAGATTTTTGGGTCTTTTGCGACTGCACTTTTAGTATATCACTCCAATTGGTGAAGACTGGCTTTTGTGATAGCAAAAATATTGAACTCTATTTTAGAGCAGGTTAGAGAGGAGAGGGCTGTCCGCACTACCTCCTCACCTCCGGCCTCCCCTAGCCCGACAGGGCGTCGGAGGGGAGGGGAACCATGCGAAGCATGGTGGAAGGGTCGTTATAAGACAAAAGCAATACCTTAGTATTAAACCTCTCCGTTAAACAAAAATTTACCCCTAAACCAAACAAAGCTGTTCCATTATGACTTTTTTTAATAAATCATAATGGAACAGCTTCTTTACTTTATTCAGCCATAATAATATTAAATGTTTTTACTGTGCTTTCCTTATATTCCTCGGGCATTATAACAAAGCCCACATAGCTATCCCTATCCTGATAGAGATTATATTTTTTAAGCAGAGCAGAGTTTGAAAGTTTTACGGCTATGGGGACGTTTTCTCCTGTTTCAGGGTCTGATCCATTGAGTACAAGTCCCTTTTGAGCCAGCTGATTTATCGCCTCTGCGCCTATGTATTTTTCCAAAGGCACATAATATCCCGCCTTTATAAATTTATCGGTATATTCGCTGTCAGCCATTATCATATTGAACTGAGAGGCATAAAGATACGTATTGAATTTCTGATTCAGCTCGGCTTCTATCATAACATCGGTTTCGTCGGAATAAAAGCACTCTACCTCTACGGTGTATTTATTGGGGTCAAGTCCCAGACGCGTATCCAGCTCTGCCGTTATAGCATCGTCGTCCTCCATGGAAAGAAACTGTCCGTACATTGCAACGCCGCAGTAGTTGTCGGGATGAGGCTTTACAAAAACGGTGTATATTATTGAAAGACCCGCTATTATAAGAAAGCCTATCATAAATATTTTCAGCTTATAATATATCCATATATGCTCCAGCTTAGCTTTGAAATTCAAATCCTTAAATGTCATACTATTCCTCCACAAATTCGCCCGACAACTTTGTTATTGCCCTTACAAGGGAATCCTTTGCCGTTCCCCATGGAGCGTCCTTATAGTTGTGGTCAAACTTATTCACAAAATGGTCTACCTCGCCTTCAAGGCGCTTGAGATTTTCAAGCTGAACGGGTACGATAATATCTATGAATTCGTCGTAATCCTTGCCGCTGAGCTTTTTTGCGCCCTGTTCTATAAGCATGGAGAAATGCTCCAGACAAAAGCCCTTTGACGCCTTTACCTTTTCTTTAAAGGCATCGTCCTTTTTCCACATAAAGAAAAAAGTATCGAAATATCTGTCAAAATTATTGTGTATCCTGTCACATACATAGCAGGACGCTCCTATTTTATTGAGGTAGGGACTTACCCTGTTTTCTCCCTTTGAGCCTTTTCCGAACAGTCCCTTTTTCTCCCTTGACTTAAGTCCGTCGCAAAGTGAGGAAAGGTCTCTGTTTATTTTTTGCAGATGGGAATGCACCATAAGGGCAACTCCCAGTCTGTTCTGCTCCTTGTACATCATATCAAAATGCTTTCCGCAAAAGCCTGTTTTGTCGGTTTCCGCTCTTATATCGTCCTCCATGTAGGACGCTCCGAGCATATAGTCTATGGCGTCCTTTTCAAGAGCATGATACATATTGCAGAACGGACACTCGCCTCCCGCTTCAAAGCCTTCGTTTACAGGTATCGTATATATCTGTTCCTTCATATTTATCTCCTCCCATAGAAATTATAGTGTAAGGGTATAATTATACATATATTATGATTTACAGCAGTCTTCTGAGAATATCTGTCAGCTTCTCCATGTCAATAGGCTTGGCAAGATGCTCGTTCATTCCCGATTCAATGGCTTTTATTCTGTCCTCGTCAAAGGCATTGGCAGTCATGGCAACAATCGGTATGCCGCTGAGAGCAGTATCCTTAAGCCGACGTATCTTTTTGGTAGCTTCATAGCCGTCCATTACAGGCATCTGAACATCCATAAGCACAAGGCCGTACTGCCCCGCCTTGGAATCCCGTATCATTTCATAAGCCTCTTTGCCGTTTTCAGCAGTATCCACAATAAGTCCCATACTTCCAAGAAGCTCTACGGCTATCTCGCGGTTAAGCTCATTATCCTCTGCCAGCAGTATACGTTTGCCCTCAAAGGAAACATCATTTGACGCAGCTGTTTGTTCTTTATTTTCACCGCTTGTCGTTTTTTCAAGCACATAGTGAAGGTCTGAGGCAAACAGAGGCTTGCTTATAAAATCTGTAACTCCTGCGGAACGCGCTTCGCTTTCCACATCTGTCCAGTCATAGGCTGAAAGCAGTATTATAGGCGCGTCATGTCCTATTACGCGTCTTATCTGTCTTACGGTCTCAATGCCGTTCATATCCGGCATAGACCAGTCGATTATATAGACCTCATAGGGGTCGCCCATGTCAAGAGCCTCTTCCGTTCGTACAACTGCCTCCCTGCCGTACATTGTCCATTCAGAGCGAAGTCCAAGCTCCCGAAGCATTTTGGATATGCTTTGACAGCTTATTACATCGTCGTCCACAACAAGGCTGCGCTTGTCCTTAAGAGCAGATATTTCAGAGAGCTTAAGTGACTCGCCGTGAAGTCTGAATTCCAGCTCTACTGTAAATTCAGTACCTACGCCCGGCTTACTGCTGACATTAATAGTGCCGTTCATCATATCTACGATATTCTTTGTTATGGACATTCCCAGCCCCGTACCCTGTATACCGCTGACAGTAGATGTCCTCTCGCGGGTAAAGGGTTCAAATATCGTTCTTGCAAATTCTTGGCTCATGCCTATGCCCGTATCCTTTACAACGAACTCAAAAATGCCGCTGTTTTCATTGCTCGAAGGCTTCTGAGTAACTCTGAGGTTTACAGAGCCGCCGGGGTCTGTGAACTTTATGGCGTTTGAGAGCAGATTCAGCAATATCTGATTAAGTCTCAGCTTGTCGCAGTATATATTTTCGTCCGTCACGTCTACCGTATCGATGAAAAGCTCAAGATGCTTTGCATGGACATCTGCCTGTATTATATTTCTGAGCCCGTGAAGAATATCCGCAAGGTTTTCAGGCTTTTCCTTTATACGCACATTGCCTGATTCTATGCGGCTCATATCCAGAACGTCATTTATAAGCGAAAGCAGATGGTCGGAGGACTGGGCTATCTTGGACAAATAATCTCTTGCCCTTTCCGTATTGTCAAGATGAGATGACGCCAAAGCCGTAAAGCCTATAATAGCATTCATAGGCGTTCGTATATCGTGAGACATATTGTTAAGAAACGTGGTTTTGGCGCGGTTCGCCTGGTCTGCCATAATAAGAGCCTCAGAAAGCTCCTTTTCCTTTATTTCATACTTTTCGCTTACCTCTTTTATTCTCTTTTCAAGAATTTTCTGCAAATGAAGTCTTGATGCAAGTATTATACATACTATTGCAAAAAGGCTTATAAAAAGCAGCGCCAACATTCCGTAAATAGGATGTCCGTACAGAAAGGCAACAAGACCGTTCTCATTGTCCGAGCTGCGCAAGGCTGTCTCCGTCATTATAAGCTCGGAGCGTCTTTCATCTCCCATGCCTGCTATTTCCTTATTGAGTATAGATATAAGAAGGTGGTTTTCATTGCTGTTTACACCCATACAATAGGACATGGCAAGATCGCCCATAAGATAATAGCTGTATCTGTTTTTAAGGTCGCGCCTTATGATTTGCCCTGCCGTATATGCGCACAATATAGCGGAGTCAACAGTTCCCTTATCCACGGCTTCTATACATTCGTCAATACTGTTGTAGTTTATAATATCCTCGGGAGCATACATCTCTGCAATATAGCTGTGCAGAAGCTCCGAATGTATTATCAGAGCTATTTTCTTGACATCTCCGTCGTATTTTTTACGGGTAAGGCGGGCAAGGTCTGTTTCCAGATATACATCAGTCAGCTTATAGCCCTCTTTTTCGGCATCATAATAAGAATTTGTAAAATCCAGTACAATATCCGCCTCGCCGCTTTCTCTTATGCGGTGGTATTCCTCATGGCTTTTAGTTTCAATAAATTCGTATAGAATATTGTTCTTGTCCGCAAACTCTCTGAATATAGCGGGGAAAATTCCCTTTGCCTCTCCCTTTTCAAAATAGGAATAGGGCGACATATCGGGATTCATAAGAACCTTCAGCTTTCTGCCCGATGAAATAAGAGTATTTAGATAATTCCTTTCGTCGGCATTAAGCATAACAGAGCCTTCCGTATCAAGGGAATAATACTTGCGGTTAAGCATATTGCGCCAATCCGGCTCATTAAAATCCAGCTCATGTATAGCATTGTTTATCCTTTCCATAAGCTGCGAATCATTCTTGTTCACAACGACATAAAAATCCGATTCGTTCATGGATTCAATAAGCCATTCGTTGTGGAGAGCGCGCAGGCTGCCGGAAACAATGCCGTCTACCTTGCCTGTATCAAGGGCGTCCGAAAGCTCGTCCTCCGTTTCAAAATAAACGGGAGTATAGGTAAAACCGTGCTCTAAGGAAAAGCTGTGGAAATTGTCGTTTTTGGAATTGCCCTCCAGCATACCTATTTTAAGTCCGTCATAGGTGGAATACTCTCCCGCAACGACATTCATATTTCCCGCCTTTACCGTAAAAATAGTGGCATTTGTGCCGATAGGCTCGTCTGAAAAAAGGAACAGCTTCTCTCTTTCGGGAGTTTTTGAAACAGACGTAACAACGTCCAGATCTCCTCTTTCAAGCATATCCAGATTATCCGAATAGGAAAGGTCGTACCCTGTATAATCAAATGTCCAGTCGTCATAGGCGCTTATTTTCTGGAAAAAGTCATATCCATAGCCGCTTCTTGCGCCGTCTTCGGATATTTCGTGATAGCCGGAAAATTTAAAAAAGCCTACCTTTATTTTATCCTCTGCCGCCTCAGGCGATACGGCGAATATATATGTAATAAGCAGCGCCACTCCTATACATAATGCGGCGGCTCTGCGCAAAAAGTCCAAATTTTTTTTAAAGCTCATAATGCTGTTTCTCCTTTTGACAAGCTCTAATAATATATGTTTGCTCTGCATTAAAATACATTCTTATGCTTACTTTACCACATTTCAATTAGTTAGTAAAGTATTTTTAATTACATTTTCGGTATGAATTGCAGAGCCGCCGCCTAAGGTGAAAATTTATTGGCAATATAAATCAAAACCCCCTACTCTCTTACTTTAAGAGCATAGGGGGAATAAAGAATTTTAAATAATTGTAAGGTACATTTATCCGTCAGAAGCCCTGAACGCCTTGAGCCGCGGCGGCTTTACTTCTGGCTTTATCCATAAGCTCTACACAGCCTGCCACGTCGGTTTTCTTTCTGAAAAGGCTATCGAGAGCAGCGGCTACATCGTTATCACTGAAGCCCTTTACCTTTGAAGCAGATGTAGACGCCCGCAGATTTTTCTCTATCGAAGCAGCTGCGTTTGTAAGCATAGGCGCTTGTATATTGGTAGTCTGATTTTTAAAGCACTTTACCGTAGATATGCCGTCAAAGGCAATATTATAATTCTTTTCATCGGCGCAGAAGGAAAGGAAATCCAAACAGGCGTCAACATTTTTACCGTTTTTATTCACCATCATCATATTGAGATTTCCGCCTTCGTAAGTACCGTTTTCAACAGTATTCAAAAATACGGGCATTATCTCAAAATCATCAACGGTGTACTTGCCGTCCTTAGCCAAATCGGTATAAAACCTTTGCCCCATATACATTGAGACTGAACAATGTAAATATCATACATAATACAAAGGCTTTGATTCTTGTTTTATACATTATATGACCCTCCGGATATTTATTACATTTCTACTTTAATATTATATCACATTAAATTTGATTTTTTTATGTTGTTTATGCCGTTAGCTTTACCGTTTGTGCCGTTAATTTACCGTTTTTTCCATATTATTGCATGGATCTCTCCAAACAGGGCAAAAGCCTTAAAAGCCAACAGCTTTCGTCTCTGTTTGCAGCATCCATGTTCTCATAATGTCTCACAAAAACACGGTTCGGAAGCGTCGCATCCTCCGAACCGTATATGTATTATTTATAACATTCAAAAATCTTTTCGACATACTCCTTGTCCTGGGGCTTTGTAATTTTGCTTACAAGGGGACAGAGTATAAGTGAAAATACCATACAGAATGCGCCTGCGTTAAGAGGTGACGTTACAGTAAAGGGGATAGGCAATGCTGCCGCCGCCTTTGTAAGCTCCGGAAACCAACCAAGCAGGAACAGACAGGTATGTATAAGTGTAAAGCCTACCGCAAAGGCAAAGCACGTTCCAACTGCCTTTGGAGTGACCTTTTTTGAAAACAGTCCGTACATGAACGGCGCAAGGAATGAGCCTGAAAGAGCGCCCCATGATATACTCATGAGAGTAGTGATATAAGCGTTTTTCTTAGCCGCCATTATTACGGATACAACCAGGAATATGGCTATAAACACTCTTATAAAGAACACCTGCTTTTTTTCGTCAAAGCCCTTGCCCTTTGAAAGCATAGCGGGCTTGATAAGGTCAAGAGTAAGCGTAGAGCTTGATGTCATAACAAGTGATGAAAGCGTAGACATTGACGCTGAAAGAACGAGCACTACTATAAGTCCCAGAAGAATATCGGGAAGCACGCTCTCAAGCATTGACGGAACAATGGCGTCATATTCGAGCTTTCCGTTTACGACATTTATAAGAGTCTTTGTAGTATCGGCAGGGTCAGTAGTGGCAAAAAGTCTGCCAAGACCGCCGTGGAAATAGCTGCCGCCTGCTACTATAAGAGCAAATACCGTTGATATGATAGTACCTCTCTTTATAGCGGCGTCATCGGATATTGAGTAAAATTTCTGTATCATCTGAGGAAGTCCCCATGTTCCCAAAGATGTAAGTATAACAACGCCAAGAAGGTTTGCGGGACTTGGTCCGAAAAGGGAATTAAGCGTTCCCGTATTGCCTGCGTCGTCGGCTATGGCGGCAAGTCCCTCCATAGCTCCGTCAAAGCCGCCTGCCTTGTGAAGCACTGTAAATACTACGATTAAAATGCCTGCAAGCATTATCATACCCTGTACAAAGTCGTTAAGGGCAGTTGCATGGAAGCCGCCTGCTATAACGTATATAGCGGTGAACACAGCCATAATTATGATACAATATATGTAGGGTATTCCCAATGATGACTCGAAAAGACGAGACAAACCGTTATATACCGAAGCGGTATAAGGTATAAGGAACAGGAAAATAATAAGAGAAGCCGCTATCTTAAGTCCCTTTGAGTTATAGCGCTTTTCAAAATATTCGGGCATTGTAGTTGCATCCAGATATTTTGTCATTGTTCTTGTACGCTTGCCAAGAACTATCCATGCAAGGAGAGAGCCTAAAATAGCATTTCCTATACCTATCCAGAATGCTGATATACCGTAGGTCCAGCCGAATTGTCCCGCATATCCTATGAATACAACAGCTGAAAAGTATGATGTACCAAAGGCAAATGCTGAAAACCACGGACCTATGCTCCTTCCTCCGAGAACAAAGTCACTTACACTTTTTGTTTTTCTGTTGCAGTATACGCCTATTGCTACCATAAGCAAAAGGTATAATGCCAGAATCAACCATTTTACCATTTTTTCTTTCTCCTTTTGAAATTCTTTTATTATGCTTGCGCACTCTTGTTTATTATATTCTATTATTGGAAATTTGTCAAATACTGTGAAGCCTAAAACCACGTAAAACCAAATTTATAACAAAAAATTTACAATCAAGCCCCTTAAAAGAGATATTATAGAGAGCTTTCCATACTAATTAAAGTATAATAGTTAAAGCAGGCTTACAGTCAATATATATTTTGTAAATTTTTGATTAGAATTTCATAAAATACTGCATAATATCCAAATATGTACAGTATAAAATTTGTGCATTAATGCCTTTGAATAGAGTATTGAATTATGTTAAAATAATATCGGTGTGTGACCCTATGGGTGTAAGTCCGGCTCGGATTTACACCTTTTTTATTTTTAGGAGGTAATAAAAATGGAACAACAAAATCAATTTTATTTTGGAAAGGAAAAAATAGGCATACTTATGTTTAAATATGCCGTTCCCTGTATAATATCGCTTCTTGTAGGCGCTCTTTATAACATAGTAGACCAGATATTCATAGCAAATGCCGATTATCTCGGCTCTTACGGAAACGCTGCGAACACAGTAGTATTCCCCCTTACTGTAATAGCTCTCGCCATTGCCGTTATGATAGGCGACGGCTGCTGTGCCTTTGTAAGCATAAGTCTGGGTAAAAAAGAGCCTGAGGAGGCAGGCGCAAGCGTAGGCAATTCCATAGCCTTGACAATAATATCCGGCATAGCTCTTGCCATAGTATATCTTCTTTTCAGCGATATTATAATAACAATATTCGGCGGAAGAGTAAACAACGAAACATTTTTAAATTCAAAGGAATACTTTTTTTGGATAGCTTTGGGTATACCCTTCTATATGTTCGGTCAGGCAATGAATCCTATAATAAGGGCTGACGGAAGCCCTGCCTTTGCCATGGTATCGACGCTTTGCGGAGCCTTTACAAATATAGTTCTCGACCCTATATTCATATTCGGATTCAAATGGGGAATGATGGGAGCGGCAGTTGCCACGGTTATCGGTCAGATAGTAACGGCGACGCTTGCCCTTTGGTATTTATGCCATACCAAGTCCGTAAAAATATCAAAAGGCAATTTTAAGCTCTGTCCCAATATAATAACAAGAACTCTTACACTTGGTATTTGCAGCTTTTTGTCACAGATTTCTCTTGTTGCCGCAATGGCTGCAATAAACAATATGATAAGGCGATACGGCGCAATGGATATTATTTTCTCACAGGAGCAATATGCTCAGATACCTATGGCTGTCGTGGGCATAGTGATGAAGTTTTTCCAGATAGTCATTTCAATAGTTGTGGGCATGGCGGCTGGCTGTATACCCATAGTAGGCTTTAATATAGGCGCAGGACTTAACGAGCGTGTAAAAAAGCTGTTCTCATATCTCCTTACCGCCGAGGCGTCCGTCGGAGCTGTCGCCCTTATTATAGTGGAGCTGTTCCCAAAGCAGCTTATAGCTATATTCGGCGCTGCCAACGAAAGCATATACTACACGGAATTTGCCGTAAAAGCCTTTCGCATATATCTGTGCATGATGATATTCGCCTGTATAAACAAGGCTGCGTTCATATTCCTGCAGGCTATGGGAAAGGCGGCTGCTTCAACTATGCTTTCTATGGTAAGAGAAATCGTATTCGGCGTAGGCTTTGCGCTTATATTACCTATTTTCTTCGGACTTGACGGCGTACTGTATTCAATGCCCGTGTCCGACCTCCTTACTGCATTTATATCAGCCGCTGTTATCATATCCGCATACAGACAGCTTTCTCTTAGGGTAAGAACGGTATAAAAACCGCTTGGGGCGGCTTATCATTATTCAGAGCAATTATCGTAAGTCCTTCGGGCTGATGTTTTCCCCTTTTGAGGAAGGTCGACCCTCAATTAATTACACAACATAGCTTGAAATTTTCTACCGTCTGTTTTATAATCTTATCATAGGTAATTGCGAAACTCGCCAGGCTCGTTAACGATTTTGAACCAAAACAGGGAATGATTCGTGCAGAGCCCAAAT
>CANRBC010000043.1 GCA_947628755.1 uncultured Clostridia bacterium
ACTGCTCAACTGCCCACCAATTATTCTTTGAAATTATCATAGAAAGCCAATTTACAGAAATTTTTTCACACAGCCGATATTACAATACCATCAGGGTAAACAGCTTTAACCCTGATGGTATGCCTCCTGTTGCTTATAGAAAATCAATGGGTGAAAAACTCTCAGCAGCTTGATTTGTTGCTATTCAGAATTTTGGGTGTTTTTTACTCTGCACTTTTATTGACAATTCCACACTTATTTACTTAGAAATAACAATACCTAAGTCATTGTCCATACCCCAGCCTCCCCTTCAGAGAAGGGGAGGGGGACCGCCGTTAGGCGGTGGAAGGGTCGTTTTAAAACAAAAAAACTCTATTAAGATAAGCAAAAATTTCCCCCATAAATAAAACTGTCCCATTATGACCTTTTTTCTCACAAATCATAATGGGACAGCTTCTCACGAGTAAAAGCAAGGTGTATGGAAATTAAGCGCGGCAGATTTGTAATTATTTATCTGCCAGATATTTATTGATAGTATCCACTATATCGTCGGCATCCATGCCGTGTACCATAGCCGCCTCCTCAAGGGTTTCGCCTTGAGCTGAAGGGCAGCCTATACAGTGCATTCCTGCGCTCATAAGTATGGGTATGATACCGCGGTCTACCATAATAAGGTCGCCAATTATCATATTCTTGTCTATTGTCTTTGCCATTTGTATTACCTCCTTGGTATTATATTATGAGTTTTACTCATTGATTAAAGTCATTTTTAATAACGCCTATTTGGTTAAAGGGGAAGTATCTGAATATTGCCTTGCCCTGAATATAGCTTTCCGGCACAAACTGATTTCTCCAATAGCGGGAATCGGCTGAATTGTTTCTGTTGTCGCCCAGCATGAAGTAGCAGTTTTCGTCGAAAAGACCGTCGTTATCCTTGTCGTATATGGAGATGTCCTCTATATATTGAGAGAAGTCTTCGATTCTGTCTCCTGCCTTTGGTATGGTATATATTTCGTCTCTCGTTTCCATAGAGCCGTTTACGAAGCTGTCCTCAAGAGGCTCTGCGCTGTCGTTTATATATATTTCGTTATCTCTTATATCCACCTTGTCGCCGGGAAGACCTATAACTCTTTTGATATAAAGCACATTAGGGTCGTCGGGAAACTCGAACACGGCTATATCAAAGCGCTGAGGAACATCCATATAGTAGGATATTCTGTTTGCAATAAGCCTGTCTCCCGTCATTATGGTGGTCTCCATAGAGGCGGAGGGTATCTTGGCGTTTACTATTATAAAGTGGGTGATGAGATAGGCGGCTATTACCGCTACTACTATTGTCTTTATCCAGCTTATGATTTCTGCAAGTATGCCGTTTTCTTGTTCGTCATACATATCCTCGGCATCTATATCCTCGGCGGGAGCTATATCCTCATAATCAATATCCTTTTCTAAATCCTCTGAATTATTCATATAAACCGTTCTGCCTTTCTTTTGATTTATTATAAATATACACCATATTGTGTTTAAAGTCAATGATACCTTGACTATAAATTTACTGTGTGTTAAAATTATGTTGATTTACAAAGGAGGTCTTTATCTATGAAAGGAATAGTATTGGCAGGCGGCAGCGGAACAAGACTTTATCCCCTTACTATGGTTACGAGTAAACAGCTTTTGCCTGTATATGACAAGCCTATGATATATTATCCTCTTTCCGTGCTTATGCTGGCAGGGATAAGGGATATACTTATAATATCAACGCCGACGGATTTGCCTAATTTTGAAAGACTTCTGGGTGACGGTTCAAAATTCGGCATAAATCTGAGCTATAAGGTGCAGCCTAGCCCCGACGGACTGGCGCAGGCATTTATTATAGGAGAAGAATTCATAGCTGGCGACAGCTGCGCTATGGTGCTTGGCGACAATATTTTCTATGGTAGCCATCTTTCAAAGCATCTTAAGAACGCTGCGGCAAAGGAAAACGGCGCTACCATATTCGGTTATTATGTAAACGATCCGGAGCGCTTCGGCATTGTGGAGTTCGACGAGAACGGAAGGGCTGTGTCCATAGAGGAAAAGCCCAAAAATCCCAAGTCCAACTACTGTGTAACGGGACTGTATTTCTACGACAATACCGTTGTGGAAAAGGCAAAGAAAGTAAAGCCCTCTGCAAGAGGAGAGCTGGAAATAACCGACCTTAACAAAATGTATCTGGAGGAAGGCTCTCTCGACGTTATTACGTTGGGCAGAGGCTACGCATGGCTCGATACCGGTACGGTAGATGCTCTTAACGAGGCAAGCGAATTTGTAAAGGTAATAGAGAGCAGACAGGGAATAATGATTTCCGCAATAGAGGAAATAGCTTACAGAAACGGCTGGATAACAAAGGAACAGCTCAAGGATGCAGCAAAGGCATACGGCAAGTCTGCTTATGGTCAGCATCTTAAAAATGTTGTGGACAATAAATACTTGTATTGACGGAGGATATGATAATGAAAATACTTGTTACAGGCGGCGCCGGCTTTATAGGCGGAAATTTTGTACACTATATGCTTAAGGAGCATCCCGACTACGATATTCTCTGTGTGGACAAGCTGACCTATGCGGGAAATATGGAGACTCTCGCTCCCGTTATGGATAATCCCCATTTTAAGTTTGTAAAGGCGGATATAGCAGACAGAGACGCTATATTTAATATATTCCGTGAGGAAAAGCCCGATATAGTTGTGAACTTCGCAGCGGAAAGCCATGTAGACCGCTCTATTGAAGACCCCGGTATTTTTCTGAAAACCAATATACTCGGTACTCAGGTAATGATGGATGCCTGCAGAGAGTACGGTATAACGCGCTATCATCAGGTGTCTACGGACGAGGTATACGGAGATCTGCCGCTGGACAGACCCGACCTTTTCTTCACCGAGGAAACGCCAATACACACGTCAAGTCCTTACAGCGCTTCAAAGGCGTCTGCAGACCTCCTTGTGCTGGCATATCACAGGACATTTTCTCTGCCTGTGACTATTTCAAGGTGTTCAAACAACTACGGACCTTATCACTTTCCCGAAAAGCTGATACCCCTTATGATAGCCAATGCTCTTAACGACAAGCCTCTTCCCGTATACGGCACGGGAGAAAACGTAAGAGACTGGCTCTATGTAGAGGATCATTGCAGGGCAATAGACCTTATAATTCACAAGGGCAAGGTCGGAGAGGTATACAACATAGGCGGTCACAATGAAATGGCAAATATAGATATTGTAAAGATAATATGTAAGGAGCTTGGCAAACCCGAAAGCCTTATCACTTATGTGACGGACAGAAAGGGTCATGATATGCGCTATGCCATTGACCCGACCAAGATACACAATGAGCTTGGCTGGCTGCCGGAGACCATGTTTAAGGACGGTATAAAGAAAACAATACAATGGTATCTGGACAACAGACAGTGGTGGGAAAACATTATAAACGGAGAATATAAGGACTATTATAAGAAAATGTACGAGGGCAGATAGATATGAAGGTACTTGTAACGGGAGTAAAGGGACAGCTGGGCTATGATGTTGTGAATGAGCTTGAAAAGAGAGGACACGACGTATTTGGCACAGACGTTCACAATATGGATATAACAGACGGCGCTGCCGTAGAGCAAACTATAAAGGCATATATGCCCGATATGGTAATACACTGCGCAGCCTATACTGCTGTGGACAACGCCGAGGATAATATTGAATTATGCAGAAAAATCAATAAGGACGGTACTGAAAACATAGCAAGGGCTTGCAGGGAAACAGACGCTGCAATGATATATATATCAACGGATTATGTGTTTGACGGACAGGGAGAACGCCCATGGAAGCCGGAGGACAGGACAGACCCTCTTAATGTATACGGTCTTACCAAATACGAGGGAGAACAGGCTGTGCAGAAATATCTGGATAAATTCTTTATTGTAAGAATAGCTTGGGTATTCGGCGTAAACGGTAAGAATTTTATAAAGACAATGCTCAGACTGGGCAAGGAAAGAGGCGCTGTTTCCGTTGTGAACGACCAATTCGGCACGCCTACCTATACCTATGATTTGGCAAGGCTTCTTGCGGATATGGCGGAAAGCGACAAATACGGCATATATCACGCCACCAACGAGGGAGGCTTCTGCTCATGGTATGAATTTGCCTGCGAAATATTCAGGGCGGCAGGTATGGACGTAAGCGTTACGCCTGTGTCAAGCGGCGAATTCCCCGCCAAGGCAAAACGTCCCGAAAACAGCCGAATGAGCAAGGAAAAGCTGAGCGAACAAGGCTTTGAAAGACTTCCGGACTGGAAGGATGCAGTTAAAAGATATGTGGATATTATTGAAAAGTAGATATAAAAAGGATACTTTAGAATGTCGATAAAACAATATTTTGACAGTAAATATGAATTACAAATAAAGAACAGTTTGCAAAAAAGCGTCGCAGACTTTAATCCGCAGGAGGAATTCACTTCCTCCGAGGACAGGAACTTTTCTGTAATTTAGGCATTTATGCCTAAATTGCGGAAAACACGGCTGGTTCCTACCTTAGCTAACTGAAAGAAATGCCAAAAAGCATTTCTTTCAATAAGTGTATTTTCCGCTTATTAAGTTATTAAGGCGTATATGGCAGTAATGGCAGAGAAAGTAAAGGTCTTATAAACATCGGTATTTTTGCGCCTTGCTCCCATTTGTGGAAAATTAACTGAAAAGTAATGCTGTTGTAACCTTTCTGTAATATTAGTGGTGTATAATGTATTTAGCATATAAAATATGCCATAGTGTAGAGGTTTCGATTATTGTATCAGGGAGAGGTCATATTCCTCTTTCTGATATAATAACGACACCAAAAATATAAAAGGAGGATAGACGTATGAAAAAGCTCATAATTACATTGATTTCATTAGTTGCCGTTATATCCTGCTTTATGGCATTTCCCGCAGCAGTAAAGGCTGCGCCCGTTAATAATTTCAAGATAACGAGTGGTATCGACACCTCTAAGTCTTTGGAAATTACATTTGATTCCAACAAGGTAATATCAGGCACGGCTGAGCCCGGCGCTCAGATAGCCATTAATATATTCGAGCCTGTTGCAGTAAACGGCAGCACTTCCTATAAGCTCATAAGGAACTACAATATTGCAGTCGGCTCTACCGGAATATACAGCCAGAACGTAGCTCTTAAAGAGGGCAGCAACTATGTTGTTGTGGCTGCGCGCAAGGACGGAAGAAGTTCGGAGGTAAGAACTACCATAGTCAGGAAAAATAAGGTGCTTAAGACTACTCTTTCCCAGAGTATAGCAGTACCGGGACGCAGCAACTGGTAATGTATAAGGCAAAGGATCAGATATATGAAAAACTTCGGAAGGAATTTTATAATTGCTTTTTTGATGGTTTTGGCTATTTATCAGACAGGTGAGTTATGGTTTGGAGGATTTTCAGACCATAACTTTTTTTCGTTCTTTTCGGAAAATGCTTCCTCAGATAAAAATACGCCCTATATTCTCGACAGGCTTATTATAAACCTAGGCGACAATAAGATAGTGTGCAGAGCGAACAATGTATACGGCAGCGAATACAAGGAAATATTCGACAGAGCAGTTGAGGCTGCCATTGAAAAGGGTACGCTCGTTCCATCTGACGGCGTAAACTGGAATACCCTGCTGCAAAGCCGTTGTATAATATATGAATACAACTGTCTTTTCTCAGGCGGGGATATTTCGGGTATATTCAGCGCAAGAAGCGATAATTCGGACAAAATAGGCGAATATGACAAAATAATAGTTTCGCCAAAGGCGGACAGCTCGCTTATGACTGTTATATTCTATAACTCAAGAGAGAATACAAGCGCTGCTTTGGAGCTGAGGAACAACAAAATAATAGGTCAGAGCTTTGAGGAGTGTTCGCGCTTTGACCGAGATGAGCAGAGCATATACTATATTTCAAGCGTACAGAACGGCTTTAGTATATTCAGCGGCAACAGATTCATACCTAGGTGGCAGGAGGATACCTATGAATATCCTCTTATAGAGCCAAGAGGCGTGCTTACGGATTCCGCTACCGTAGAGAGCAATGCCAATATATTTTTTGACAATCCCGCAGGCAAAACCATGTCAAGACAGGGCGGAACATATACCTTTAGCGACGAAACGGCTGTTGTAAGGTACTATAATACAGGCGTACTGGAGTATTCCAATTACAGGGCGGCGGAAAATCAGGGCAGCAGCTTTTCAGATAACTATGCTGCGGCAGTCAGACTTATAGCCTCCGATACATTTGTGACCAATCAGTATTATCTGGACAGCTATGAGCATAATGACGGAACATATATATTCCGCTTTAATTATAAGATAAACGACCTTTCCGTAATACCGGGCGAAGGTCTGAGAGAAAAAACGGGTATGCAGAGCTTTATCGAAATAACCGCTACAAACGGCAAAATAGACAGATACAGGAAATATGCCTTTAGATATTCCATAAATCCCAAGGACAAGGAAATTGCCGATACAGACTTTATAACGGCCATAGACGGTCTGTATTCAAGGCTTTACAGAAACGGCGTTACAAAGACGGTAGACGATATTTCTCTTTGCTATATTGCGGAAAATAAGAGCTTTGGTCTGAGCTGGATAATAGATATTGAAAACACCTCACATATTGTAGATACAAAAGCAGGTGATTAAATGGAATGGCGAAAGGCTACGAAATACATTATAATAATGCTTCTGGCTGTGAATGCAGTTCTTTTTTGCCTTAATCTGTATAAGGCAAACTCTACTGTGGTAAGCTCAGGAAGAATTGCGGATATTTCCGTCCTTTTAAAGGACAGGGATATTACGCTTAACTGCTCTTTGCCCAATAAATACAGACCTATGGCACAGCTCAATACCCACAGCTACAGCTTCGACTATATAAAGCTGCAGAATCTCTTTATGTCGGGAAGAACGGATATAACAAGAACGGAAAAATATAGCAGCGTTGTATTTGCATCGGGAAATGACAGCCTTGTAATAAACGGCAGCAGCATTGAATATACGGGAGCTGCGGACAGAGAGCTGACCTCGTCGGAGGACGCCGCAGCATACGCAGCGGAAATGGCGAACAAAATAAACGAGCTTTTCGGCAGCTATGAGCTTTATTCCAATGAGGCTGTGGAGGGCGGCTACAGTATAAAATATTATTCCAAATACGACAGTAAAAATGTTTTCAGCAATTTTCTGTACTTTACCATAAAGGGCGGAAATGTCAATATTTCTCTTAATTATAGTGAAATAAACGGAACAGCAGGCAGAAAGGAAGGCATAATAGGAAGCGACGAGGCTCTGTTTGCGGCAGCAGACAGCATTAAGGCGGACTATTCGCAGAAATCCATTATTTCCGATGTGGAGCTGGGGTATTACGACAGCGAGCTGTCCGCCGCTGATGAAAATTATGCCGTACCCTGCTATGTAATAAGGGTTGAAAACAGAGAATATTTTGTAAACGCATATACGGGAGAGGTGTTATGATTTTTTCTTTATAGTATGTAGGTGGTTTAAGTAATCGGTTTTAATACGGCTTTATGCTGTTAGCATAGTACAAAAAAAGTCCTCTTTGATATAATGATAGCACTTAAATTTTTATATCAAGGAGGAATTTTTATGAAAAAAAGAGTTATTTCACTTGCGCTGGCTATGGCAATGTTATTTTCATTTCCCGTATTCGGCGCTCAGAAGCCTGTAATAACAGTTGACGGAAAGGTATTTAGCGGAACTGTTGTAAATCAGGATGGCAGACTTGTTGCCGCAGCCGATGAAATAAGCAAGGCAATAGGCGTTTTTGCCGAGTATAATTCCCACGCCGACAGACTTGAAATAGGCAGCACAAACGCAGCTGCTAATATACCTCTTGACGGCACTCCTGCCAGATGCTCATTTAATTATACGGAAAAATTTGAAGTACCCATTAGCGTACCTATTCAGCAGAAGGACGGCAAATATATGATAGCCGTAAGAGATATTTGCCAGATGTTCAAGTGTGATATATCATGGGACGCAAACACAAAGACCGCGGCTATACTTACATCTCCGGAAATAGAAAAATATCTTTATGAGGATCAGCCTCAGACAGTCGCAAGCTCATCACAGGGCATACCCGGTATGGATACAGACAGATATAATCGTATAGTTTCCGAATACAAGGGTGTTTTAAACAATATTGCGGCTATATCCTCTCCAAGCGTGCTCAACGATTATATAAAGGATATTGGAAATTCAGAAATAGGCAAGCTGGCTGTTAAGTGGAAAAACGAGGCGGCAAACGATACGGAGGAGCGCTTTATAAGCGACCTTGCTCAATGTATGTCCTCTATGGTACAGGCAAGAGTGGCATACTTCAAAATGACTATGAACAATGACGACGCCGAAACAAAGGCGCTTTCCGAGCAGGTATACAATAGGATAAGAGAAGGACTGTATACAGTAGCCGACCAAGGCGGCAGCCTTGAGGAAATGGAGGAGAATATGGCTGTTTTCGTAAATATTGCAAATAATTACAGCTATGTTGAGAGCAATTATTGATGGTAAAAGGCAACCCTTTGGGTAAAAAAGTAAAATAGGGAAAGAGCTGTCTTGTTATGATTTATGAGAAAAAGGTCATAATGCGACAGCTTTATTAATTTGTGGAAAATTTTTACTTAAAGTAATATTAACTTTATTTTTTTTAAAACGACCCTTCCACCATGCTTCGCATGGTCCCCCTCCCCTCCGACGCCCTGACGGGCTAGGGGAGGCTTGAAGTGGGGAGGCGGCAAAGCCAGCCTTCGGCTGTCCGATAAATCTTTCGGTGCAATGTCCTCCTCCCAGCACTTTTGCTACGCAAAAGCAAACCTACGGTTTGTCGGATAGCTTTCCGATGCAAACCTCCGACGCCCTGACGGGCTAGGGGAGGCTTGAAGTGGGGAGGCGGCAAAGCCAGCCTGCGGCTGTCCGATAAACTTTCGGTGCAATGTCCCCCTCCCCTCCGACGCCTGCAATAAAACACGTTGTGTTTTATTGCAAGGCTAGGGGAGGCTGGGGTATTGGCAACAGTTTAGGCATCGTTTTTCAAAGCAAATAAGCAACTTTGGAAAGTGTATGCTTAAGGCTTCTCTTACGAGAAATTCAACACTTTTGCCTGCGGCAAATTCAGCACTTTTGCTTTCAGCAAAAGCAAGCCTTACGGCTTGGCGGATAACTTCTTCCGCTGCAATGCCAGCCCTTCCCACAACCCAGCCTCCCCTAGCCCGTCAGGGCGTCGGAGGGGAGGGGGACCGCCGTTAGGCGGTGGAAGGGTCGGGCTGTCAGAACTTTTACATTCGGTAAAAGCGATACTTCGTATCGTCGGATAAATCTTCCGATTCAATTCCGATAAATCTTTCGGTGCAATGGGGAGGCTGGTGGGGGGTAGCTTTATTGTATAAAAAAACCTCTCCCAAAAGGGAGAGGTTAATTTTATTAATGTCTTTAGACAGTTGAGCGAGAGAAGGAGCGAAACAATAAACTACCCGCTATGCGGGTACGCATTGAAAGT
>CANRBC010000044.1 GCA_947628755.1 uncultured Clostridia bacterium
AACTGCTCAACTGCCCACCAATTATTCTTTGAAATTATCATAGAAAGCCAATTTACAGAAATTTTTTCACACAGCCCTTTAGCAGTATTCCTCCAGTACTTTTTTTATATCCTCTGTTTTAAAGCCTCTTCTCAGCAGGAAATTAAAGTGCTTTTGTTTTTCTCTCAGGTCGATAGGTGTATTTTTGATTCGGCGGTCAAGAAGTCCTCGGATATTTTCGCAGGCATCCTCTGTATTCTCAAGGATTTCCAGAGCGGTGTTTATATATTCTTCGCTTACGCCCTTAAGCCGCAATTCCTGTTTTATTCGGACAGTACCCCATTTCTTTATATTCAGGCAGTCCTTTGCGAATGCCTCTGCAAATTCAAGGTCATTTATATAGCCGTAGCCCTTGAAAAGCTCTATGACCCTTTCCGTGACCTCCTCATCGAAATCCTCTCTCAGCTTATTGCGAAGCTCCTTTGCGCTTCTCATTCTGAAGCCGAGAAATCCGGCGGCTTTGTTTTTTGCCTTTGTATATATGTTTTCGTTTATTATCTCGTCATACTTTTCCCTTGTTATTTCCTTACCCACTTCAAGCTTGTAGAAAAGCCTGTCCGCCTCAATCAAGCCAAAGGCGAACTTACCGTCTATGTATACGGAAACTCTGTTTTTGTCCCTTGCCTGGGGTTTTATGTCAGTTATGAGCATTTACAAGCCTCCCTATACGTATTTTCCACAGTCCTGTTCTGTAAAGCAGATATATAATAAGAGCGGATATGCCGTTGCTGGCTACCACGCAGTACCACACGCTTTCTACACCCATGTGGAAGAATGTTCTGAAAACGTAGAGCGTGAAGAATCTCCATACCCACAGCCTTGTTGCCTCAACTATCATTGTGACTATGGTATTGCCTGCTCCGTTGAAAATTCCCGTAGTCGTATTGTATACGCCGTTTGTAAAGCACCAGAACGCCATTATGGAGAGGAAGTCCGACGCCATAAGTATAACGCTTTCGTCATGGGTAAATATTCCCACCACCGGTCTTGAAAGGAATTTAGAGAGTATAAGTCCCAGCGTAAAAAGGAATAATACAGACATAAGCCTGCCCTTTCTGTAGGAATCCACAGCTCTGTCAAGCTGTCCTGCTCCTACGTTCTGTCCCACTATTGTGGAAACTGCGCCGCCAAGAGCGTTGGCAGGCATTGTTATTATGCCGTTTATCCTGTTGCCTATGCCGTAGGCAGCCATAGCGGCGTCGCCGTACATAAGCACGTTTTTGGTCATAAGCAGAAAGCCCAGCTGCATTGTGGAGCTGCCAAGAGCCGTAGGCAAGCCTACGGATACTATATTGCCGAACATTCTGCCATCAAAGCTGAAGCCTTTGAGGTTTATTTTTATTTCGTTTCTGCCTCTTGTAACTGCCATAAAGGCAATAAGAGCGCAGGGAATCTTGGCAAGGAATGTGGCGAAAGCCGCTCCCGCTATATCCCATTTAAAGCCCATTATAAAAAGAGGGTCAAGTATCATATTTATAAGTATGCCCAGCATATTCAGCTGCATAGGTCTGAGAGTATCTCCCTGCGCCTGGGATATTGCCGAATATATGTTTATCATAAACAAAAAGGGCAAATCGCATATTACTATTCTTATATATGTAATACCAAGAGCGTATACGTCGCCCTCTGCGCCGAGCCAGCCTACTATTGCGGGAGTAAAGAGAAAGCAGAGAAGACCGCATACTATTGAAAATATAATAGAGCAGACAAAAATATGGTTTGCCATTATTTTTGCGTTTTTTGTATCTCTTGCGCCTACGTACTGGCTTATTAATATAGCGCCTGCCATTGTTATGCCCTGTCCGAACTGTATTATTACATTCTGCATGGGCGATACAAGGGATATGGCTGCCATTCTTGTAGTCTGCAGCTTTCCCAGCCAGTAGGTATCCGTAAGGTTATACATAGTCTGTATGAGGTTGTTTATCATTATGGGGACTGCAAGAGAAAGCAGGGCTTTCGTCATGTTTCCGCCAAGTATCATTTCCGTATTTGCCTTTGCTGAGCCGGACTTGTACATAGGTATCACCTCAGTATATTAGTGTATCTCAATTTTTAAGTATTTACAAGTAAATATTTAGTATAAAACGTGTTTTTTACAGAAATTTTGAGCATAAAATAAAAAAACAGTTGTACTATTCCAAAATTTGTTTTATATTATTAAGGTAAGGATTTTTTTCGGGGAGGCGGCATATATGAAAACAGTAGATTTGCATACCCACACCCTTTGCTCAGACGGTACATACACGCCCACAGAGCTTGTTGAATATGCTGCGGAAAAGGGATTGTCCGCCATAGCCATAACTGACCACGATACTGTGGAGGGTATCGGCGAGGCCAAGGCGGCAGGCAAGGCTGCGGGAGTAGAGGTTATACCAGGCATAGAGGTGTCTACGGAGTATGATGAAACGGATATTCATATAGTAGGTCTTTTTGTAAATGATAAGGACAGCGAATTTCTGAACACACTTTCCCGACTTCGCCAAAAGAGGGAAAAAAGAAACGTCCTTATGGCGCAAAGGTTGAAAGAGCTTGGACTTGATATAAGCTATGAGGATATAGTAAGGGCTGCCGATGGCGGCGTTGCAACAAGAGCCCATGTGGCGAGAGTGCTTATGGAAAAGGGCTGCACAGCCACTATTAAGGAGGGCTTTGACAGATATATAGGCAAGCATAAGCCTGCGTATATCAGAAGAGAAGTACCCGACTGGAGGACGACTCTGGATATTCTGGGCAAAAACGGAGCTGTTGCCGTACTGGCGCACCCATTTTTGTATAAACTGGGTAAGGAACGCCTTGAAAATATGGTATCGGAGCTTGCAAAAAATGGTCTTAGGGGTATAGAAGCGTATTATTCCACACACAGCCCCTCGGATACGGAGTATATAAAAAGACTTGCGGAAAAAAACGGGCTTCTGCTCAGCGGAGGCAGTGATTTTCACGGCAAAAATAAGCCTCATATAGATTTGGGTTCGGGCATGGGCTCTTTGACTGTGCCCTATGAGGTATTGGAGAGTTTTAAGGAGAGATTATATGGGTAAGGACAGTATAAAAAATATTGCCGCCAACAAAAAGGCGCATCACGACTATTTCATACTGGAGACCTTTCAGGCAGGCATCGCCCTGACGGGCACTGAAGTAAAGTCCATGAGAGCGGGACGGTGTAATCTGAAGGACAGCTTTGTGAAAATAGAAAACGGCGAGGCTATTATAAAGCAGATGCACATAAGCCCTTATGAGCAGGGCAACCGCTTTAATCATGACCCTCTTGCAGACAGAAGGCTTCTTCTCCACAAGTATGAAATCAATAAGCTAATAGGCGCAGTTACAAGAGACGGGCTGACAATAGTTCCTCTCAGAGTGTATTTCAAAGGCTCTCTTGTAAAGGTGGATATAGCCATTGCAAGGGGCAAAAAGCTCTACGACAAGCGCCAGGATATTGCCAAGAAAGACCAGCAGAGAGAGGCTCAGAAGGAATTCAAGGCAAAGTTCCAATGATTAATAATTGCCGCTTATACAACAATAATAACATACAAGAAATACAAAGGAGAGAACAGGATATGGATTATAAGAAAGCCGCAATGGAAAAGCACAAGGAATGGGCAGGCAAAATTGAAGTAATATCAAGGGCGGAGATAAACAGCGCAGACGACTTGTCCGTGGCTTATACTCCGGGCGTTGCCGAGCCTTGCCTTGCCATAAAGGAAGACCCAGACAAAATCTATGAGCTTACGAGAAAGCACAATATGGTAGCCGTTATTACAGACGGCTCTGCCGTGCTTGGCTTAGGCAATATAGGACCTATGGCAGGTATGCCCGTTATGGAGGGAAAATGCGTGCTTTTCAAGGAATTTGCCGATGTAGACGCATTTCCTCTCTGCGTTAATTCTCAGGATGTGGATACGGTAGTTGAAACCATATACAGAATATCCGACAGCTTTGGCGGTATCAACCTTGAGGATATAGGCGCACCTAGGTGCTTTGAAATTGAGAGAAGGCTCAAGGAAAAATGCAGTATACCTATTTTCCACGACGACCAGCACGGCACGGCTGTTGTAGTGCTTTCCGGCATAAGAAATGCCCTTAAGCTGACAGGCAAAAAGCCCGAACAGTGCAAGGTGGTAATGAGTGGAGCGGGAGCGGCAGGCACGGCTATTGCAAAGCTGCTGCTTACAGCAGGCTTCAAGAACATAGTTATGAGAAATATAGACGGCGTTATCACAGCCGACAAAACATATAAGGACGCGTCCCTTACAGAGCTTGCAAGCATTACAAATCCCAACCGTGAGGACGGCACACTGGCGGATATTGTAAAGGGCGCAGACATATTTATAGGCGTATCCGCTCCCAATATACTTACCGGAGATATGGTAAGGACAATGAACAAGGACGCCATAATATTCGCTATGGCAAACCCCAATCCCGAAATACTGCCCGAGGAGGCTCTCAAAGCAGGAGCAAGAGTAGTGGCGACGGGACGTTCCGACTATCCCAATCAGATAAACAATGTTCTGGCTTTTCCGGGCATATTCAGAGGCGCTCTTGACGTAAGGGCAAGCGATATAAACGACGAGATGAAGCTGGCGGCTTCTGACGCTATTTCAAGACTTGTTACAGACGAGGATTTGGAAAAGGGCATAATAATACCCTCCGCTCTCAACAAGAACGTATCAAAGGATATAGCAAGGGCTGTTGCCGAAGCCGCTATAAAATCAGGCGTTGCAAGACTTAATAAATAATTGAATGGAGATAAGTATGGAATCACTTTTAAATTTTATGCTGGAGCTGCTCAACGGACTTAACAAGGACCTTACGCTGTTCATAGTATCAATGATACCTATTATAGAGCTGAGAGGCGGAATTATAGCCGCAGCCCTTCTTGGAGTACCCGTTGTGAGAGGCTGGCTTATATGTATAGTGGGCAATCTTGTGCCTATACCCTTTATACTTTTGTTTATAAATAAGATATTCGATATTATGAAAAAATGGCAGCCTACGGCTAAGCTGGTGAATAAGCTGGAGGACAGAGCCATGGGCAAAAGCGAAAAAATACAGAAATACGAATTCTGGGGACTTATGCTTTTTGTAGGCATACCTCTTCCCGGCACGGGAGCCTGGACAGGCGCGCTTATAGCTTCTCTGCTGAGAATTAAGCTGAAAAAAGCAATACCCGCCATAATATGCGGCGTGCTTCTGGCAAGCGCCATTATGCTTGTAGTAAGCTACGGCGGAGTGTATATGGTAAAGATTTTCGGGTGATATGCAGTAAAAACGCTGTGGCAATATGCCGATTTTATTAAAAGTAATAAACTTAAATATACCTTGTAAATGTTATGTGCAGGGTATTGAAAGTAAGCGAATCAGGTTATTACAGATGGTTGAAAAACAAAGATAAATCAAAGGAATTGTAGCTTCTTGCGGTCAAGATAATAAAAATATCAGTTTGGAGATTTTTAAAACAGCAAGAAGAAAAAGAAATGAATGTTTTGAAAGACAGGCATTAAGAGAAATGATGTCGGTGATACTTGAAGGTGATTTAGACGGTGAGCTTGACGAGTAGCTTTGTTATTGGAATAAAGACATAGGTAACAACCGTAATGGTTACAGCAGAAAAACAATGCATACAAGCTATGGCGATATGGGGATGGATATGCCTCGTGACAGAAACGGTGAGTATGAACCTCGTGCAGCCAAGAAATATCAGAATACTCTTACACAGGATATGGAGGAAAAGCTCATATCCATGTATGCAAAGGGTATGACGACCGGTGATATTGAAAGTCATTTACGGGAATTATACGATATTGATGTATCAGACATATAAGCCGTATAACGGATAAAGTGCTGCCAATCGTTAAAGAATGGCAGGAAAGACCTCTTGAAGAGGTTTATGCCGTGGTATATCTTGAGGCGATACATTTTTATGTGCGCAGTGATGAAAGAATCGTAAAAAAAGCTGTTTACATAGCTTTGAGAATAGATATGAACGTCAGAAGAGATGTTCTCGGTATATATGTAGGCAAAAACGAAAGCGCAAAATTCTGGCTTTCTATATTGAACGGACTTAAAAGCAAAGGCGTCAGAGATATTCTCATAGCCTGCATTGATGGACTTACAGGCTTTCCGCAGGCTATCTCGGCTGCTTTCCCCGAAGCAGAAATACAGCATTGTATTATTCATCAGATAAGAAACTCCACAAGGTTTGTGTCATATAAGGATAAAAGCTCTTATAACTGATTTAAAGCGTGTTTGTACTGCCTCAACAGAGGAAATAGCTTTGCTTGAATCAGAAGCATTTGCAGAAAAGTGGGACAGCAAGTATCCAACAATTTCTAAGTCGTAGAATTACAGTATTAACTTATTTCATCATACAGAAGTATAAAAAAGAATATATACAACAAATACCGTTGAAGACTTTAACCGTCAGCTTTGCAAGGTAATCAAAAATAAATCAATCTTTCCTACTGATGACAAAATTCTGAAAATGTTGTACTTGTCTGCTATGGGCATAACCCGTAAATGGACGAGGTATAGACAAGACTGGGGGTAAAATCAGAGCTCAGCTTATGATTTATTTTGAGGATAGGCTTGAAAAATTGAATAATTGTTGACAAAGCCGCTTTTTTCATTGTATCATAAAGCAAGGGCAGAATCTGCCTGTTCCGCCCCTGCTTAATATATATATCAGTTTTTGAGTTTACATAAAATTTGAAACGGACTCATAAAAATGCAATAATTTATTTTTACGGTTGAGTTATAGTATATTTTGATTAATATTTATCATATTATTTTGTTTAACAAATTTAATCGAAGGATTTTTTCCACCGGTTCTTTTGATTAACTCATCTTGTCCAATTACTTTTGAAAGATTTGCTATTTTGTTACCCAAGTCTTCTTTGCTCCCATTTCTTAAATAAAAGTAAATAGTAGTATTTACATTATCATTTAGAATAAGATCTCTTAAAATATCTTTATCTGTAATATCTAGAGAGTGTCCAAATATATAAAGATTATGTTTAGGATGAGTTTTTTCGTATTTAGAATCATGAGCTCTAATCATTTTCTCTGCTCTTTCTCTTATATCAGGGTAAATTTCGTTATCATTTTGCCCATTTATACTATTTTCCAGTAGGATTTTTCTTCCGTAAGCTGCATATTCTGCATCACGTTTAATTTCGGCTATCCAGTCCTTTGCATTGGAATCACATTCCTTATATAATCTTTGATAGAATTTCTTAAATTTTATAAAATCTGTTTCTTTATTTCTCCTGTCATTTTCAAGATATTCATCTATACCTAGAACCATATTGTTACTTTCGATGCTGTTGGATAGGTCTGCTTCCCCATGCACGTATGCATCACGCTTGATATAAGTTTCACTTGAACTGTTGTCTTTATTCCTATATATCATATCATAAGTATGCGTGTAATTAAATGAAAGAACGTGTTCTATTTTTAATCTTGTTATATCAGGAGATACTTTATCAATAGTAATTTTCTTCATAATTATCCCAAGATATATTTCAAATGCTCTTGTTAATTTATTGAGATCCTCTAAAAGCCAATCCATTAGATACTTATAGTTGAAGTTATCTTCGTTTTTAGGTTTAAAAACACTCTTCCAAATTTTTTTTATTGTATTGAATTTACTGTACAATGATATATCAATAGATGCAATTTCTGTAAGTGATGTATACAGTGTAAATTCATTATTATGGAGGAAATTATCAAAATCTTGAACAACATATGAAATTTCTTTTTCAAAATCTATCCAGTTTTCTTTTCCATGCATATCACATTGAAGAAAATATAACAGCCATAAATTATCCTCTATACATTCAAACAATTCATTAAGGTCGTTAAAATCCCATAACATTATTTTTGTTCTGTCATAGTTTTTACTTCTGTTTGCGTATGCTTTACGCAAATAGTGTTTTAAAGATGGATGTATAGATCTTTGATGGGGATTTGTACCTTTATTCAAACTAAAGGATTTGTCCAAAGGATTGGTAAATATTTCTAATACACAATCACAGAAGTTCAGGAAATCTGTGTACTTTGTTGGTAGTCCATGAGCTAAGTCAAAGCCATTTCCGATTATAAGTATGTTCATGTAGTACCTCCTGATATGTTGAAAAATATTCGACTTCAAAATGCTAAAACTAATTAAATATTTATAATATAGCTTTTATATTATATTATCACAGATAACTTTTAAAATCAACAAAAAAATGCAAAAGTATGTATATAATACTCCATAAGTATATAATGCGCAAATTTAAAAAGTTAAAGAGCATATATATGTTTTAGAAATTTAGGGGGGGGGTAATACTTTAAATAAATTTATATTTAATCAATAATTTTATTATCCAATAGAACATGAAATAATGTACAGATTATTATAATTGATTTATTATAATAATTGATTATCTTTCAAATACAAATAATTAATTATAAAAAAGCTGTCAAAGGACATAGAATAGGCTTTATAAATTGCATTACCTAGCATAATTATTTAAAATAAAAACTCAAGTGTATGATTGAAAATGTTGTTGATTTGATTAACCGCCTTTCTTCCTCTGCTACGATATCTAAAAATTAGTCTTTGCTTATGTATATGTTCTCAATGATATTTGAACCGTACCCTGTCAAGTAGACAATTAAAATAACAAAATTTTTGTGCAGCCGATAGTGTGTACTATCGGTTGTATTTTTTGTTGATGTTTATGTATTATGCCGTTTTAAGAAATTCATGATATTCCATAGGTGTCATACAATTAAGTCGT
>CANRBC010000045.1 GCA_947628755.1 uncultured Clostridia bacterium
AAGCAAGCCTTCGGCTTGGCGGATAACTTCTTCCGCTGCAATGTTCAGCACTTTTGCTTTCAGCAAAAGCAAGCCTTCGGCTTGGCGGATAACTTCTTCCGCTGCAATGCCAGCCCTCTCCACCACCCCAGCCTCCCCTAGCCTTGCAATAAAACGCAACGTGTTTTATTGCAGGCGTCGGAGGGGAGGTGGCAGTCCGAAGAACTGACGGAAGGGTCGATTTATAACTATTCATACAAAGACAAGCCGAGATTTTCCTCGGCTTATCTTTTTATGTCAATTTTTGTCGATTTTACCATCTTAATAAATATCATACATATTAAGCAATTTTGCGCAGCCTGCCATAAGCGATACCATTGCATCGGGCATTTCCTCGACCATCTTCTTAAAGTTTTGTCTTTCCTTAGTCATTTTTATTTCTCCCTTTTTCTCGCCCGTGCTAAGGTCGTATCTTATGAGCTGCTCCATTGTTATGCCAAAAAAATCGGATATTTTCACCAGATTGCTCATAGAAGTTCCCCTTTGTCCTCTTTCTATCAGTCCGAGGAAGCCCGGTGCTAAATCGATCTTCTCTGCAAGCTCGTCAATTGTCATTCCCTTTTGTTTTCTTTTAAGCCTTATGTTTGAACCTATGTTTTTAGTATATTCGTCCATATAACCACATTCCTTTTAACTTTTTCTGAACCGTTTACTTATCGACAAAAATCACAGCACTACATTGTTGAATACCTTATCCTTATCCTCTTGAGCTATACCTAAATATCTTTTGGTCACGTTGTAGGAGCTGTGGTTATATATTTCCATGAGCAAAGCAGGGGGAACGCCGCTTTTCCATGCGTGATAGCCAAATGTTTTCCTGAGAGAATGACAGCTTAAATCTCCCATTCCCAGTACGCTTCCTGCGGAATGTATTATTCTGTGAGCCTGTACTCTTGAAATGTGCTCACCCATTCCGTTGTCAAATAGGTATATGCTCTTTTTTGAGTTTTTAAGATAAAGAGCTATTGCTGAGCGTATCTGCCTGTTTATATATACCTTGGCAGTCTTTCCTGTCTTGCCCTCGCTTATTATAATGTGCGAGTTTATTTTTCCGCCCTTGCCGCATACGTCCTGCCATTTTATTTTCAGAATGTCGCTTATCCTCAGAGCTGTGTTAAGACAAAAAACTATCAGCAAATAGTTCCTGTATTCACTTCTGCCGAGAAAATAATCCTCAAGGCGCTTTATATCCCTGTACTCCCTTATGGGGTATGTCGTGTTCATATATTTACCTCCGCTTTACACATTGTATAATTGTGTTACCTATGTACTTTTTAAAAAAAACTAATAAACTAGCTATTGACAAACAATTAATTTCAATTTATAATTACATTGTAAGCCGAAAAAGTAATTTTCTGGGAATTCAATCAACCCCGTATATTTACTGAACTTTTTACATATACTTGATGTAACACAATTATACATTATGTAAAGTGACAAAAAGTGACAAACATTTCCATAAGGAGATGTTTTTTTGTTTTTTAGACAGAAAATCGACCCTATCGGCAGCCCAAAACAAGAGTATTTTTAATTCGATGAATTGATTGGGCTGCCACTTCCCCTTCTCTGAAGGGGAAGCTCAGGAGTACGTCATTCTCCTTTCTTAGTTAGTAATAAAGTTAATTTTTCAACATTATTAAAGCCTTTAGAAAGCGTAAACCTAAGGCGTCCCTTCAGAGAAGGGAAGCTGTCAACGCAGTCAAAAACTTTACAATAATACGGCATTGAACTGCGTTGACTGAAGGGTCGATATAGGCAAAAATTGACATGATGAAGCCGAGGAAAATTTCCTCGGCTTGTTTTGTATAACTAAATTATATGCTTATGCGCCGTATATAAGGGCGTTGCACAAAGCGGCTGCCAGATTGCTGCCGCCTTTTCGTCCTCTTGCGGCAATAAGTGGAATATTGCATTTCATAATAAGCTCCTTGGATTCTGCGGCGTTTACAAAGCCTACGGGAGCGGCTATAACAAGCGCGGGACGTATTCTGCCCTCGTCGATAAGCTCCTTTAGCTTAATAAGCGCAGTAGGAGCGTTGCCTATTGCTATAATATACTCGCCCTCAAGCTCAGCAGCCCTTTCCATAGACGCGGCGGCTCTTGTAGTGCCGTTTTTATCCGCTTTTTTTGCAATATCCTCGTCAGCCATAAAGCACAGCACACTTCCGCCGTATTTCGCCAGGCGTTTTTTGTTTATTCCCGCCCTTGCCATATTGGTATCCGTAATAATGGAAGCGCCCCGTCTGATTGCCTCTCTGCCAAGCCTTACGGCATTTTCGGAAAAATACAGATTTTCAGCATAGTCAAAGTCGGCTGTGGTATGTATTGCCCTTTTTACAATATCCTTATTTTCCTCGGGGATATTGGCAATAAGCTCCTTTTCTATTATTTCCATACTTGTTTTTTCTATGTCTGCGGGAAGAACGTGCTTAATTTCCTCAGAGGGTCTGTTTTCCAGTATTTCATATATTTTAGACATATCCATATTCTGTCTTATCATATCCGCCAGAATATCGTACTGCTTTTCTCTGTACTCCCTGCGGCTTTGACTTAATACATTCATATCAATACCGTTTATGTTGCAGATATAGTCTATAAATCTTTGGCAAAAATCCCCTTCGTCAAATATTCCGTGTATATATGTGCCAAGTATATTATCAGATACAGCGCCGCCCATATTGTCGAAGGGTGTACCGCCCTCTGTAACTCCGTGATGTATTTCATAGCCTTCAAATTCAGCACCCTCAAGGGGCTTCCAGAGTATTTTGCCCCTTACCTGCTTTCTCGTTTTTTCCTCGGACATAGCTGTGCATACGGGCAGAAGTCCCATGCCTCTTATACTGTCCTTGTCCTCGCGTATTTCATTTCCAAGCATCTGATAGCCGCCGCATATACCCATGACAATAGTGCCGCTATGGGCAAGGCGCTGTATAGCAGGCTCAAAGCCCTTTTCTCTAAGCCATTTCATATCGCTTAGAGTGTTTTTTGTGCCCGGTATAATGACTACATGAGGCTTTCCAAGTATATGGGGAGAGTCCACATATCTCAGACCGTATTTTTCAAGGGGTATGAAGTCCGTGAAATTGGATATTCTGGGCAGTCTTATAACGGCTATGTCCATAGGTGAGCTGCTGCTGGCTTTAAACCTTTCGGAAAGGCTGTCCTCGTCGTCAATATCCGCGTGGATATAGGGCAGCACGCCTACTATTTTTTTGCTGCACTTGCCTTCAAGCATGGCAAGACCCTTTTCCAGTATGGACTTGTCTCCTCTGAACTTGTTTATTACAAGACCCTTTATCCTGTCGCGCTCTGAGGGGGAAAGAAGCTGAACCGTGCCGCAGAGCTGAGCGAAAACGCCGCCTCTGTCTATATCTCCCACCAGTATAACGGGACAATCGGCTATTTCCGCCATACCCATATTCACAATATCGTTTTCCTTTAAATTGATTTCCGCAGGAGAGCCTGCGCCCTCTATTACTATTATATCGTATTCGCTGCTCAGCTTATTGAAGGCGTCGGCAATAATAGGCTTCAATTCCTTTTTGTACTCAAAATACGCCTTTGCCGACATATTGCCTATGGGTACGCCCTTTACTATTACCTGAGAGCCTGTATCGGAATTGGGCTTAAGGAGTATGGGATTCATATATACGCTTGGCTTTACGCCTGCCGCCTGGGCTTGTACAGCCTGGGCGCGACCTATTTCAAGTCCCTCCTCGGTTATATAGGAATTAAGCGCCATATTCTGCGCCTTAAAGGGGGCGACCTTGTAGCCGTCCTGCTTGAAAACTCTCAGAAGTCCCGAAGTCACAAGACTTTTGCCGACGCCGGACATAGTTCCCTGTATCATTATCGCTTTAGCCATAAAATCACCAGCCTTATGCACACACCTATTGTTATTGTCAGAAAAGCGGAGGTATACGAAAGCCTGTTTGCTCTCGGAATATCCTCTGGGGAAATTTCGTTTATATCATCGCCTATTTCGGGCTTGTGACAGAGCTTACCGAAATAGTATGCGTCGCCGCCCAGCTTCACTCCAAGAGCCCCTGCGCATACGGCTTCGGTCTGAGCGGAGTTCGGACTTTTGTGATTATTCCTGTCACGCAAAAATATTCTTGCGGCATTTCTGCCGTTGCAGCCTGTAATAAAGGCTGCCGCTATCATAATAAGAGCCGTAAGTCTTGAGGGTATAAAATTCACAATATCGTCAAGCCTTGCAGGTATTCTGCCTATATAAATATATTTTTCATCTTTGTAGCCAAGCATTGAATCAAGAGTATTTATAGCCTTGTATACAACGCCTCCTACACCGCCGAATATAAGCATATAAAAAAGGGGTGCGGTCACGCCGTCGGAGGTATTTTCTGCAATAGTTTCAACGGCAGCTTTTATAATGCCCTTTCTGTCAAGACTTTGGGTATCTCTGCCTACTATTTTTGAAACGGCGCATCTCGCCTCTTCTATATCCTCTTTATTAAGAGCCTTGTATACTGCCATACTTTCCTTTTTAAGCGACTTAAGGGCAAGCATATAGAAGCAAACTATACTTTCCGCCGCAATTCCCAAAAAAATATTTATGCTGTACGCCGCATACAAAAGCGCAAAAGCTATACCTGCGCTTGCGCATACAGTCAGCAGCGTGATCAAAGCTCCGCCCAATATAAGAGCCTTTCCCTTGAATATTCTGCGAACTGCCCTTTCCTGAAATGAAATAAAACTGCCTATCCACCTTATAGGATGAGGCAGTTTATATGGGTCGCCTATTATAATATCCAGCAAAAAGCCTGCTGCAACAGAAATTACATTCATTTTTTACTCCAATTTATATAAAACGCTTAAATTTTCACCGTCGTATTCGCACACATAGCCCTGTCCGTTCTTAAGGAGAAAGCTGTGGAAATCTCCGCCTGTAAGGGCGCTTAGCACAGCCATAACAGTACCTCCATGCACAACGAAGGCTGCATTATTACAGTCCAGATTCTCAAGCGCCTTTTTGAAGGCGGCGGCGCAGCGGTCTGTAAACTCCCTTTTGGTCTCGCCTTGAGGTATTTCCGATTCGCAGTTGGTTTCCAGCCATTTAATATAGTGAGGCTCTTCCTTAAGCTCCTCGTGGCTCTTGTTCTCAAATATGCCAAAGTTCATTTCTCTGAGCCCCTCTTCAATAAGGGGAGGCTTGCCGTATATAAGCTCCGCCGTCTGTCTGCACCTTTTAAGAGGACTGGAAAACACAATATCCGCCTCGGGATATTTTACTGAGAGTATTTCGTCTATACCGTCGGGAGAAAGCTCCTCGTCGGTAACGCCTATGAGCTTGCCCAAGGCGTTTCCCTGTGTTTTGCCGTGCCTTATCAGAATTATATTCATTTTATGACCATTCCCATTCCGCAGATAATTCTTACTACACCTTCGCTTTTTTCAGCCAGCAGGCACATACATCTGCCTACGCTTTCTCTGTATATGGTATCCTCTTTGCTTACAGGCACTATACCGCAGCCTACCTCGTCGCCTATTACTATGTCGGCATTTACACTCTTTGTAAATTCAAGAGGGTCTGTGCCCTCTGCAATAAGTCTTTTTACCAGCAGATTATATTTGTTTATAATATTGTAGCTGCCTATATCCGCTATATCGTCCTTTGCTCCGTCAAATACGCTGCCCTTATGTCTTTCAAGAACATAAGTCAGCTTGCCCTGACCTAAGCCTCCCGTGTAGAGTATCACAGCACAACACCGCCTATGGCGGCAATAAGTATGCACATAAGCTCTCCCACACATATAAAAAAGCCTGCAAGGTCGCCTGAGATACCGCCGAATTTCTTAAGAGCTGTTCTTCTGAAAATAATATTAAAAAGTATTATAGCAATAACTCCCACAAGGGCAGGCAGCGCGCTTGCGCACTCCATAGCAGACAGAGAGCCCATTATCCATACTACCGTTATAATAGATGTAACAATGGCAGAGCTATGCTCCGCAAGGCTGTACAAAAGTCCCGATTTGCTGGAGAATTCCGTGCTTGTTATAAGTATGACGGTCATTGCTCTCACAAGGACATAAGCTGCGCAGAAGCATACAACGCCTCTTGTATTGCCGTAAAGCTGAGTAAGAGCGCCGAAGTACAGTATAAAATAAACGAATGTGTATATTATGGCAAAGGCTCCCGTGTGAGGGTCTTTGAGTACGGACATCATCTTTTCTCTGTCGCCGTGAGAGGAAAGAGCGTCGCAGGTATCCATAAAGCCGTCAATATGTATGCCTCCCGTAAGAGCTACGGGCAGCACAGTTGCCACAGCGCCGTATATAAAGCAGCCAAGACCAAAACGGAGAGCAGCATAATGCCATATATATTCAATAAGACCCAGTATAACGCCTATAAGCGGAAAGAAGCAGAATATATAGCGCATATTCTCCTTTTTCCATTCAATATTAGGCATGGGTATACGTGTGAATACCGATAATGCTATTATAAGTGATTTCATAATTTATTAAATTCACTTCGCTCTGCTTGTGAATCTAAATTTAACACCTCCACTGACGTGTTGCTAACTTATTCTCGGCGCAAATTAAAGCAAGCTTTATTTGCGCCGAGGATAAGTTATATTATACCACATTCGCACTTTTGTCAACAAAATATGCAAAATATTTGAGTTATAAACCGAAAAAACGGGAGAGCGAAGCTATCGTTTTTTTCTACGGTACCGCAACTGTGATTAAGGGAGAGCGAAGCTCTCCCCTACGGTCAAGTTTTTTTTGATTCTTCTACGGTGTCGCAACTGTGATTTCGGGCGCGCAATATACGCACATACAGGCTTTTGAATTTCTTGCAGCGCACAGGTTGCGACATTTTGGTACAAAGACTTTGACGGCATGGCATAGTTTCAATCCCCTTACGGGGCGCGGGTTGCGACTCTTCGAAGATCCCATCATCGACGACTCTCAAGAGGGTTTCAATCCCCTTACGGGGCGCGGGTTGCGACTGCCTGCCTCTCAAGCCCACATTTCATGAGGCTTACAGAGGGCAAAAGTGCGAATCGCCGTTTTTTGTCTTTCCATAGTTTAATATCTTCGGTGCAAATTAAAGCGAGCTTTATTTTCACCTTCTGATACTCTATGTTTTTCCTAAAATGCTTCGCCTTTTACTGCTTACGCAGTACATTTTGTCGCTATGCTCCAAAACAGGAAAAACATATCGTTAACTTATCTTCGATAAAAATCGGAACAAGTTCCATTTTTATCTTCTGATAAGTTATCTTATAACACTTTCGCACTTTTGTCAACAAAATATGCAAAATTATTTGAGTTATAAATCGAAAAACGGGAGAGCGAAGCTATCGTTTTTTTCTACGGTACCGCAACTGTGATTAAGGGAGAGCGAAGCTCTCCCCTACGGTCAAGTTTTTTTTGATTCTTCTACGGTGTCGCAACTGTGATTTCGGGCGCGCAATATACGCACATACAGGCTTTTGAATTTCT
>CANRBC010000046.1 GCA_947628755.1 uncultured Clostridia bacterium
TCCCATACTAAAATCCCCTTAATGTAGTTTGGAATTTTTGTTATTTCCATTGTCTACTTTAAGGGGATTATATCAAAATCATAACGCGGCAGCTTCTTTTTTTTGCTCAGTGCGACAGCCCATATAGCATTATTCTTCACTTGCCCTTTCCGATACGAACATAGCTATATCCTCTGCCTTATCGGCAATAAACTCGCATTTTTCAAGTACGCTTCTTTCGCGAAAGCCCCAGCTGCAGCCAATACACTTCATGCCTGTGTTTTCCGCAGTTTCTATATCCGTTTCGGAATCTCCTGCGTAATACGCCTCATCTTTATTGACGCCAAGCATATCAAGAGCCATAAGCACAGGCTCTGGGTCGGGCTTTTTCTTTCTTTTTTTAATGTCCGCGCCTACAACGGCGTCTATTTTGCCCTTTAGAAGCCTTTTCACAATATATTTTGCGTCGTCGTCGTTTTTGTTGGTAACAACGGCGGTTTTTATGCCCTTCTCTCTAAGTGTATCCAAAAGCTCATCAATACCGTCATACAGTCTTGTCCTTACACAGAGATTTTGCTTATAATAGCCTCTGTAAGCATTGTACACTACTTCAAAGTCCTTCTGTCCCTCTGAGGGCAGCGCTCTTTTTATAAGCATATCCGCGCCGTTTCCCACAAAGCGCCTTACCTCTTCTATGCTTCTGTTCTTATAGCCGAATTCCGTAAGGGCGCAGTTTACGCTAAAGGCTATATCCTCAAGGGAATTTATAAGCGTGCCGTCCATATCGAATATGATTGCCTTTATCACAGCTCTATACCCTCCCTTGCCTTTACGCCCTTATCATAGGGGTGCTTTATTTTCTTTATATCGCTTACATAATCGGCTCTTTCTATCCATTGGGGAGCAGGCTCCCTGCCTGTCAGCACAAGCTCCTTATCCTTGGGAAAGCCGAATATAAAGCTGTCTGTTTTATCCCTGTCTATATAGCCGTGGTTATAAGCGGCTGCTATTTCGTCCAGTATGACCATATCATAGCTTTCAACGGCAATGCTTTGGAGCATTTCGTTGTGCAGCTTGTCAATATCGGGAGTATTTTTATAGTCAAAGGATTTAAGCGAATCGTTTCTTATAACGTCTATATTTTCCATTGCGGAAAGTATGTGTATCTCTCCTGTATCCATTCCCTTAAGCAGCTGAACAAAGGCGACTCTCTTGCCTCTGCCTGCCGCCCTTATCGCCATGCCTATGGCAGATGTGGTCTTGCCCTTACCCTCGCCGCAAAGTATATGAAGCATAATGCCCTCCTGTAAAAACAGGCCTCTGCTGACTGCAGAAGCCTGTCTTGTCCTTTTATCTTACTCTTATTGTAAAGTCCTCTGTATCCGAATTATTGTTGTCGTCCTCAGCAACTATGGTATATGTGGTTCTGCCGTCGTCGATTGGCGAGAATGTTATCTCCCATTCATAGTTGTTGTTCTTTTCTCTCTTGGGCTTTTTGTAAACAGCGGATACTCTGTCATTTCTCTTGGCAATCCATATTTCTTCACATGAATTGGTGGTAGTTACGGTAACATTTACCATATCGCCCTCGTCAATATCGTCGTCTTCGATATCGTAATCCACGATTTCTATTTCATTGTAAACATCACCTGTTATCCTGAACTTCATTCTGTCATAGTTGTCAGATGAATCGTATGCTGTTACGTAATAATCCGCATCTATATCGTCTACGGTAAACGTAGCCTTAAATGTCCTTGTAGTGCTTGAGCTTGAGCCCAGCTTATCGGACTCGTATAAGGTATTTGAATTGCCTCTTGTAACCCTTATTCTCTCGGTAACGCCTGTACAGGTAACGCTTATAGTAATATCGTCGCCTTCTATTACAGTAGATGACCTTTGGTCTATATTCAGCACCGCAGGCTCGTATCTGTCAAAGGGACGTCCCTCCAGCTTAAATGTTTCGGAAACGTATTCATCGTCTTCATTATATGCAAGAAGAGTATACTTCGTACTTCCCGTCTGCTTTACTTCAAATGGGAATTCCCAGTAATAATAGCTTGAGAATTTCTCTGCCGTAGCTGAACGTGTAAGACCCTCGCCAGGCTCTTGTCCCTCTCTGAGAAGCTCAAGATAGTCAACATCCTTAGATGTCTTTACATAAACGGTGGTGTCGTAGCCCTTGTAGCCATAGTCGTTATTGAGCCACATATCTATTATTTCAAGGTCGTCATACTCTATGTCGTCCTCGTCGTAATCATCGTCTACATCTACGGTAAGAGTTTCATAGACCTCTTCATAATCTCCGTCTCTTGTTATATAGAGATATACGTAGAGCTTATGCTTGCCCTCCTCGGTCATCTCCACTTCGCAGTTGAAGGTTCTGTTGTCGTCGTTGTCCTCGTCATACTCATCGGTAGTAGCTGCGCGGCTGTTGAAGTCATTTGTTATTCTTACGCGCCTTACGTCATCGGTAGTCTTTATCTTTATTCTTGCGTCGCTGTCAGTCTGTACCTTTGGAGTAAGGAGCTTGCAGCTGAGCATATACTTTGACTTATAATCTCCGCTTTCTTCCTCTTTGTCGCTGCTTGTCTTTTCGTTTGAAACAATAAGACCTACCGTCTTTGAAGCGGAAGCAGTATCGGAATAAGCAGAAGCCGTACCGGGTATAGCCTGTACGTTTAATATTATCTGATTGTTTGTATCATTTACGCACTTGTGCTCGTATATAAACGTTCTTGTGCCGTCGCTGTTGGAAACAAATTCGTCTGCCTCGCCAAGCACATTGTTGTTGGAAGCGTTTACAAACCTTACCTTTTCCGTTGAGCCATTGGCTATGGCGGTAAATGTAACAGTATCGTCATTGCCTGCACTCTGCTTGTCTACGGTAAGGGAGTTGATCATAACATCCGTTGCCGCAGGAGTGGTAGGAGTAGTAGGAGTAACCACAACAGATTCGTTTGTGGTAATATGTACGCTTCTTGTGGGATTGTCCCATGTAACAACAGCGCCTATTGACTCAGCCAACATTCTTATAGGCATAAGCGTTCTGTTGTTCTTGTTGATAGAGGGAGTGTCAAAATTGACAGCCTCGCCGTTTACATAAACTATGGTAGAGCGCATTGTATGGGAAATAACAACGCCTGCTCTGTTAAACGTAAGTGTTTCCGTCTTGGAATTCCAATCGACTGTCAGTCCCAGAGCCTCGCAGGTCTTTCTTACGGGAACATAAGTCCTGTTGCTGAATATCTGAGGTCTGGCGTCGGTTGTGGGAAAGTCAATAGCCTTTTCATTGAGATATACCGTTACATACTCAGTAGCGGCATTGGCAACTGACGGAAAGCAAACTGCCGATAACATCATTGCCATAGTTATAAATAAGCTCACAACTCTCTTCATAAATTTCACACCTTTCTTTTTAATAACAGGTTATAATTTCCTGCCCCTTATGAATTAAGTATAACAGATAATTGTCCATTAATCAAATACCATTATATGACAATTATTACAATTACATTTCAATGCCGTAGTTTTTTCTGTATTCCTTCATAGCCTCAAGGTATTCCTTGCCCTCAATAGTGCCGTCCTCTATACATTCTATAATATCGCATACGGTGACTATGGGATATACCTTGATTCCAAACTCGTCATATACCTCCTGTACCGCCGACTTATCTCCCTTGCCCTTTTCCATTCTGTCAACGGAGATTATAACGCAGCTTACGTCCACATCGGCAGCCTGCTTAAGTATAGGGAGAGTTTCTCTTATGGCAGTACCTGCCGTTATAACGTCCTCTATAACGGCTACCTTATCTCCCGCCTGGAGCTTGTGACCTACTATTACGCCGCCCTCGCCGTGGTCCTTTGCTTCTTTTCTGTTGAAGCAGTAGTTCACAGATTTGCCTGTGCTGTTGTAAAGAGCAATGGATGCAGCTACGGCAAGAGGGATACCCTTGTACGCAGGTCCGAAGAACACATTGGCGTCAACTCCGTTTTCCTCTATACACTTTGCATAGAATTCGCCCAGTCTTGCAATATGCTCTCCTGTCTTATAATTTCCGGTATTTATAAAATAAGGCGCTTTTCTTCCGCTTTTAAGTGTAAATTCGCCGAATGTAAGCACTCCCGCATCGCACATGAATTTTATAAATTCCTTTTTATAGCTCATATTTACCTCCTTATTGCATGAAATCATAGTTATTTGATTTTATAATATCATATTTATCGGTAGTTTTCAACTTTTTTATTAAAAAAATCATTTGACTACCGCCCTGTAAAAAGCTATACTTAGCTTAAGTACATAAATAAGGAGAAAACCAAATGAATTCCATTAAACTCAATGCAAGAGCAAAAATAAATATTACACTTGACGTACTGGGAAAAAGAGAGGACGGCTATCACGACCTTTCAATGATAATGCAGACCATTAATCTCTGCGACAATCTCTATATCAAGAAGACCGATACGGGCGCTGTGGAAATGAACTCCAATCTCAGCTGGCTGCCCTGCGACGAAAGGAATCTCGTATACAGAGCCGCTGTTAAAATGAAAGAAAAATACGGCATAAAAGAGGGTATCAGCATAGATTTGTCCAAGAATATACCCGTTGCCGCAGGCATGGCGGGAGGCAGTACGGACTGCGCCGCCGCTCTTATAGGCATAAGGAATCTCTTTTCAATAAATGTCGGGGACAGCGAGCTTATGGCAATAGGCAAGGAGCTTGGAGCAGACGTGCCGTACTGCATTATGAGAGGAACTGCTCTCGCCCAGGGCATAGGCGAGGTTCTTACTCCTCTTCCTCCCTTTCCCGACTGTACCGTGCTTATAGCAAAGCCGCCTATAAACGTATCTACGGCAACTGTCTTTGGCGCATTTGACATAAATAATGTGGAAAAGCGCCCCGACAACGAAAAAATGACGCAGCTTATAAAGGACAAGGATTTGGAGGGTATATGCCGCAATATGTGCAACGTTCTGGAAAGCGTTACAATAAAGAATTACCCCATTATAGACGACATCAAGAAAACAATGCTTGAAAACGACGCCATAGGCAGTATGATGAGCGGCAGCGGTCCTACGGTATTCGGCTTATACACCGACTATAAAACAGCGCTAAAGGGACTTAGAGCCATAAAGAATAAATTCCATTTCAGAGAGGTATATATTACAACGGTATTCAATACCGCAAGATAAGAGCAATATTAAATGAGCTGCCCCATTATGTTTTATGAGCAAAAGGTCATAATGGGACAGCTCGTTTTGATTTTGGACGGGATTTTTTGTTTATATAATTAGATTCGACCCTACCGCCCACCCAACTCAAGGTTATTTATATCCAAATGAAGCAGTTGGGCGGGCACCTCCCCTTCTCTGAAGGGGGAGGCTTTCGTATAGGCACTTCACATTTTTTGAGAAAGTGAAAAATACTGTTTTTTCAACAATATAAGAAAAAGTTGAAGGGCGTATTCCTAAGGCGTCCCTTCAGAGAAGGGAAGCTGTCAGTCACGTCAAAAATTTTGGACTAAAATGTTTTTGAACGTGACTGACTGAAGGGTCGATACACATATAAACAAAAACTCCAACACATCACCCTTAAGCGTATCTATCCGCAAAAACACCTCTCCCTTAATATCACAGCAGATATTTTTAGAATTTATATCTGTTTATATCCTCTCGTGTAATGCCTGGGTGAATGGCTATATTTATGCTGTTTGAAATAATATTTACAAGGTTTTCCATAACGGCGTCCACCTCTTTTGGCGTCACGAACATATTCTCGGAATAAGGCTCAAGCACCTCTTTAATAAGGCTGTATTTTTCCTCATCGGCAAGCTCGGAGAGCATTTCATAGAACTGAGAGCCTTTATTTGCGCTGCTTTTCATGGATTCAAGCATTCTGTCTATGGCGTCGTTTGCCATTGTGGCGGCGTCTACGACTGTGGGCACACCTATGGCTATAACAGGTACGCCAAGCGTCTGTTTATCTATGGTTTTTCGCTTATTTCCTATACCCGCGCCGGGGGCAACTCCCGTATCGCTTAGCTGAATCGTTGCATTTATACGGCTTACCTTTCTTGCGGCAAGAGCGTCTATGGCAATTACAACATCGGGCTGCACTCTTTCCGTAACGCCCTTTACCACCTCAAGGGTTTCTATTCCCGTTATTCCCATAACTCCCGGGGCAAGGGCTGCAACAGAGGATACGGCATTGTTTATATCCTCGGGTACTGTATTTTTTATATGCCTTGTTACAAGTATCTTGGACACCACCTTCGGTCCGAGGGAATCAGGGGTAACATCCCTGTTGCCCAAGCCTATTACAAGCACTGTGGGCTGCTTCTTTTCGGGACAAAGGTATTTTATATATTTGCTAAGTATGGATATTATCCTTTCATGGGCGTTAATATCATTTTCCTTTATATGACCGCTTTCAAGGGTAATATAGCTGCCAATAGGCTTTCCCATTGCCTCTGCGCCCTTTTCGTTCGTTATTCTCACATTTGTAACCGTGGTATCGGACATATCGCATTGCTCCTGACCTACCTCTACGCCTTCTATTTCCGTAGCTTCGGTGGTAATGCTCTCGGCAATCTCTATTGCCAAGTCCGTATAGGGGGAAAATTTTTTCATACAATCATCTCCTTGAATATATTTTTTTTATAAAAACGGAAAATATTCATTGACAAGCAGACAATTATTGTATATAATAGTATGAGCGCGATTGGGAAAACGCAGTCGTTCTGTGTTTTAAACCCCTCTATCCCGATTTGCCGTAAAGATAATCGTATGTAGTTTTTTAGGAGGAAATAATTGTGGCAAATATTAAGTCTGCAAAGAAAAGAATTTTAGTTATCAATAAGAAAACTTTAAGAAATAAAAGTATATCATCTGCTACAAAGACAGCTATGAAAAAGGTTCATGCAGCTGTTGCCGCAGGTGACAAGGCTGCTGCAAGCGAAGCATTAAGAGCAGCTACTAAGGCTATTGATATGGCGGCTACTAAGGGCGTTATGCACAAGAATACTGCTGCCAACAAGAAGTCAAGACTTGCCAAGGCTGTTAATAAAATGGCTTAAATGCCCTGCTTGCGCAATATATCGTTTTTCAAAATAATCAATTAATAAAATAGGTCGAGGAAGTCCTCGACCTGTTTTTTTGCGGTGGTTTTTGTCGTATTTTGTCGATTTGTATACCAACCTTAATAAATATCATACATATTAAGTAATTTTGCATAGCCTGCCATAAGCGATACCATTGCATCGGGCATTTCCTCG
>CANRBC010000047.1 GCA_947628755.1 uncultured Clostridia bacterium
ATGCAACCGATAGCATACACTATCGGCTGCACAAAAATTTTGTTATTTTAATTGTCTACTTGACAGGGTACGGTTCAGGTCATAATGCGGCAGCTTTATTTTATTGTTTATATGCGGGCATACCCTAGAAATTCTATGAATTCCTCAGCGGGAGACCGCAGGTCTCCCCTACAATTAAAGAATTCAATATTTCAAGTTTTTCGTAGCCTATAAGCGCAGAAGAAATTTGCAATCTCCCGTTTTATAAGTAACATTCACATATACAAAAAATCGACCGATATGCCATAATTGGCAAAGCAGCCGATTTTTATTATCAAATATTATAAATCACCGAATATAACGGGCAGCTGTGTCTTAAGGTCTGCCAGAAGCATATTTGCTATCTGCCTTATCTGAGGGTGTGCCCTTTCGGATGTCCTCAGTTCAAAGAAATGTCTCCAGCTTCTCAGATTCATAGTCACAACTATTTCCGTCTTAAGGCTGTTGGGAAGTATGCTCCTTGCCTCCTCGGGCTTTGCGCCCATAGCTATAAGCTCGTTGTACTCCCTCTCTATGTTCTCCATAGCCTCTTTCCATACTGCCATTTTTGCCCTTCCGTCCTCTGTGCTTTCGTCCCAGAAGCAAGGGCGTATAAATGTAAGCTCGTTGCCGAATTTATCATTGGTATAGTTGCAGTATCTTGTGCTTTCCTGTGAGTAGCTGGCAATTCTGTGTCTTACAAGCTCATGGGTAACTCCTCTGTCGCATATAAATCTGACAGTTATTTTCTCATGCTCTATTACCGACTCATGACCTCTGCCTATAATGTTTGCTATGAACTTCTCTGCGCTGCCGTCGGAAATATTACTTTCGCTCTTGTAGCAGGTTCTTCCGGCGCGCTCTATTGTTTTCATCATTCTCTGAGGGTCTAACTCGTCCTCGATTATATATGACGGTTCTATAATTCGCATAGTATTTCTCCTTTACATTTCGCTTCTGCCCTCTAAGGCTCTTGAGAGAGTGACCTCGTCTATATACTCCAAATCGCTGCCTACGGGTACGCCGTTTGCTATCCTTGTGACCTTAACGCCCAAAGGCTTTAAGAGTTTGCTTATATAGGCGGCTGTCACATCGCCTTCAACAGTAGGGTTGGTAGCTATTATGACCTCTTTTATATCGTCATTTATCCTTTTTACTAGCTCTCTTATCTTTATATCCTCGGGACCTATACCCTTTGTAACGGCTATTGCACCATGAAGTATATGATATAGTCCCTTATAGCCTCTCGTCTTTTCGTAGGCTGCCATATCTCTTGGGTCCTCCACTACCATTATGACATCTCTCTGCCTTCTTTGGTCGGAGCAAACGCCGCAGGGGTCGGAATCCGTAAGATTACAGCAAACAGAGCAGTATTTTACCTCTGTCCTTGCTTGGATAATGCTTTCGGCAAGAGCCTGCGCCTCCTCCTTTGGCATACCTATAATATGAAAGGCAAGACGCTGAGCCGACTTGCCGCCTATTCCCGGAAGTCTTGAAAGCTGTTCTATAAGCCTATTGACCGAGTCACCGTAATAATTCATTGCTGTTCACTCCTAAAAAAGTCCCGGCATTCCTCCGCCCAAGCCGCCTGCAATACCGCCCATGGCTGAAGCGGCAGCCTCGTCTGCCTGACGTATAGCTTCGTTTACGGCTGTCAGCACAAGATCCTGAAGCATTTCCACATCGTCGGGGTCTACTACGTCGGGGTCTATCTCTATGGACTTTATCACCTTTTTGCCTGTGATAACTACCTTTACCGCACCGCCGCCGCTTGTGACCTCAAACTCCTTTGCTTCAAGGTCCTGCTGAGCCTGCTCCATCTGCTTCTGCATTTTCTGAGCCTGCTTCATGAGATTATTCATATTCATACCGCCGAAGCCGCCGTTAAATCCTTTTGCCATTGTCATTTACCTCCAAATATGTTTGTATTTAGTATAATTGATTTTGCCGATTTTTTCAAGTACCTACTCAAATGTAACTATATCGCCGAATACCTTTGTAAAATCGTCTTGCACTATCACCTTTACAGCCTCGTCTCCTACGCCGTATTTTTCTATATGGCGGGCAGTATACTGCTCCTCCGTCATAGTCTTTACCAAAAATTCCTTGGCAAAAAAGCTCTTTAAAAGCTCCTTTATTTCTGTCAGATGATTGTCTATTGTAATTTTAGGACCGTTGTTTACACATACGAGAGTCAGAAAATCCTCGTCTATATAGGACGGCTTTACATTGGCAAGCATAGACCTTAATACGCCCTTGTCAAGACTTTTTACAAACTTTTTCCAGCCGTTTATGACATTTTTAATATCCGCGGGGACAGCCTTTTCCACAACAACAGGCTTTTCCTCCTTTTTTTCCTCCTTGACCGTAGGGGTGACCTCCGGTCTTGGCGCTTTAGGTATTCCCCGTTCAAGAGCGGCTTCTATTTCCTTAAGCCTTTTATCGACGCTGCCCATATCGCAGCTTGTAACAGGGTCGCACGCCTTTATAACACATACCTCAAGCAATATTCTGGGACTAAAGCTGTATTTTACGGAATTGCTCAGCTGTGAAAAGCTGTTTATAAGGCTTATTATATAGTCGTAGCCCAAAGCCTTTCCCTGACGTATGAGCTTATCTATATACTCCTTGGAATAGTCCAGAGCCTTGCTTTCCCGTCCAATGGATATGGCAAGAAGAAGATTCCTAAGATGAGTTATTATATCGTTTATAAACTGCGCAATATCTCTGCCCTGCAGCACGATTTTGTCTATAATATCCATAGCCTTTCCGCAGTCTCCGTCATTTATTACATTCATAAGCTCAAAAAACACGGAGGTGTCCGCCGCACCCGTGACCTCTCTTACCTCGGCTGCGGTTATCTGTCTGTCAAAGTAAAAGCTGATGCATTGGTCAAGTATACTGAGGGCGTCTCTCATAGCGCCGTCAGAAACCTCGGCTATATATTCCACAGCGTCGTCTGTAACATCTGCGCCCTCTCCCGCTATATACTCCTTAAGCACCGCTGTCATAGTCTCCTTGCTTATTCTGTGGAAGTCAAAGCGCTGACATCTGGAAAGCACTGTTACGGGCATTTTCTGAGGGTCTGTGGTTGCCAATATGAATACCGCATACTCAGGAGGCTCTTCAAGAGTTTTCAGAAGGGCATTAAAAGCGCTTGCCGAAAGCATGTGTACCTCGTCTATAATGTATACCTTGTATTTACAGTCCGTAGGCGGAAATTTCACCTCGTCTATTATAGTTCTGACATTTTCTACGCCGTTGTTGCTGGCGGCGTCTATTTCTATTACATTGACGCTTGTATCTCTGAGTATATCCTTACACACACGGCATTGATTGCAGGGCTTTGTACCCTCCTCGGCTATACAATTTATAGCGCGGGCAAAAATTTTGGCAGTCGTTGTCTTGCCTGTACCCCTTGTGCCGCAGAAAAGATAGGCATGATTTATCCTGCCGCTTTCTATTTGATTTTCAAGTGTTCTTATAATATGCTCCTGACCCACAACATCCTCGAAGCGCTGTGGTCTTAGGCGCCTGTATAATGCCTGATATGCCATATAAGGCACACCTCCTATAACTCGGCTATGATAATGCCGCTGCTCTTTTTGTAATTTTTAAGTCCTATATAAATATAGGTAATTGTGATTACCCATGTAATTATACCGCTGTAGCTAAAGCCTATAAGACCTACCGCAAGAGCCAATATGTTGGGGAATGTCCTTGCGTATACAGCCAGCTTCATAAGTGAGCCAAATTTTATCTGCGCCTTTGTAAACATCATGTTTACAAGATTTCCTATAAGCGCCAGTACAACAATATTTATTGCCGTTCCCAGCAAAAGAGATATTAAAATGCTTACGCCCATAAGTGAAGCTATCATCACCTTAAATGTTCTGCTGTTGAGTACGCCCTTTATATCGTCGCTTGTAATATTGTCCTTAAAATCGGCAAAATGGAAGCTCTGTCTTTGCATACCGTTGCCTATATACATATCGTCGCTGTCAGCCATAATATAGAACTGATAGCTTTTAGTCATATCCTCTTTTATATCGCTGTCGGTATCTATGAGCACTCTCAGTCCCGTCTCCTTGGAATCAATGTCTATTTTATCGCTTTTCAGCTTGCCGTCCGTAAGAGAAAACTGAGGTATGTACTTATCCGTAATGCCCTTCATTCCGCCCATATCGTGGTATCTGACGCCTAAGGGTATAAGAGAAACAAAAGCGGTAAGTACAGTAAAAATAATAAGATAACCTACGACCCTTGATGTCTTGTTCCTCATAAGCTGAGGATAGCTTTCAAATTTATATATAGCCGCAAAAAGCTGTTTGAAAAAATTCATAATACGCCTCCATATTCATAGTCTATTTTAGTATACAATATTTTATAATTTTTTACAACAAATTTTGAAATTTTATACCTCGGTACTTTTCAGCACTTTTCTGAATTCCTCCAAGAAGACCTCTGCGGCAGAAGAGAATATCTGATATTTTTTCCATATAACGTACATTTTATTTTCAAGCCGCGGATAAAGAGGTCTGAACACAAGACCGCTTTCCCTGCTTGTATCTACAAGATTTTCAAAGGTGAGAGCAAGACCGGGCACTTCTCTTGCAAATACCGCCGCATTGTTTGAAAGATTGAAATCGGCAATTATATTCAGCTTGTCAAGTATATTGCTTCCCCACCTTGGCAAATCCGCCTTAAGCGACTGTCTTGATGTAAAAATGGGATAAGGTATAAGGTCTTCGGGACTTATCTCGCTTTTTTCGGCAAGGGGATGCTCCATAGGCATAACCACTCCCCATACGTCGCTTTCGGGTATTTCAATGTAATTGTACTGGGACAAATCGGGAGGCTCTACTATAAAGGCAAAGTCATATATGCCTCTTCTGAGCTTTTCGCTTACCTGCTCCGTATCGCCGCTTACTATATGATAGTGTATAAGAGGATATTTTTCATTAAGGCTTCTGACTGCCCTTGCCAAGTATTTTATAAGATGAGATTCGGCGCAGCCTATATGAATATCTCCGCTTACGGTATCTCCCAATGTTCTGAATTCCTCCGTTATCTTGTTCGCCATTTCGAGCAAATCCTCTGTCCGTCTTCTCAGAAGCATACCCTCGTCTGTCAGATGAATACTGTAACTGCTTCTTGTAAAGAGCTGATGTCCCAACTCCTCCTCAAGCTCCTTCATTACACGGGATAATGTCGGCTGAGAAACATGAAGTCTTTCCGCCGCTCTTGACATATTTCCCTCTCTGGCAGTTTCCAAAAAATATTTAAGTGTTCTCAGTTCCATGGTATCACCTCATATATATAATAATACAGTCAGTTATTCGTGTCAAGAATAACAGGATATAAGATATAAGTATTTTGCATATATGTGTGCCAAATGCTATAATATAAACAAATAAGTTATATTATCGGAACTATGTTCCGATTGTAATTTATCTTCAGATAAGTTATATTTATACCAAGAAAGGATGATTTTTATGCTTAATATGACAGACCAATGGGATAAGGTTTTCCCGAAAAGCGATAAGGTGGAGCACAGAAAGGTGACATTCCACAACAGATACGGCATTACTCTTGCGGCAGATATGTATACGCCGAAAAATACAGAGGGCAAACTTCCTGCCATAGCGGTATGCGGTCCTTTTGGCGCAGTTAAGGAGCAGTCCTCAGGACTTTACGCTCAGACAATGGCTGAAAGAGGCTTTATTACCATTGCCTTTGACCCCTCCTTTACAGGAGAAAGCGGCGGCGAACCCCGTTATGTGGCTTCTCCCGACATAAATACCGAGGACTTCTGCGCAGCAGTAGACTTTCTGAGCGTACAGGAAAATGTCGATTCCGAAAAAATAGGCATTATAGGAATATGTGGCTGGGGCGGTATGGCGCTTAACGCCGCAGCCATAGATACTCGCATAAAGGCGACTGTTGCCTCTACGATGTATGATATGTGCCGTGTAAACGCCTGCGGATACTTTGATTCAATGGACTCCGACGCCCGCTATGAGCAGAGAAAGGCTCTTAACGCTCAAAGAACAGCAGACTACAAAAACGGGACTTATCAGCGAGCAGGCGGTGTCGTAGACCCTCTCCCCGATGACGCGCCTTTCTTTGTAAAGGACTACTACGACTACTACAAAACCGACAGAGGCTATCACAAGCGCTCACTTAATTCAAACGACGGCTGGAATACTACCTCTGCCCTTTCATTTATGAATATGCCTATACTCTGCTACAGCGACGAAATAAGAAGCGCCGTACTCATAGTACACGGTGAAAAGGCTCATTCCTGTTATTTCAGCAAAGACGCTTTCAAAAAGCTCAAGGGAAGCAACAAAGAGCTGTATATAATACCAAATGCCGTTCATACGGATTTGTATGACAAAACGGATATAATACCTTTTGATAAAATGACGGATTTCTTTATGAACAGCTTTAAGTAAATGCGTGGCGAACTTTTGGCGGGTATCAGGTCAAATCTTTTAGTTTGGTATCGAATCGACCCTTCCACCATTTCTGCGTAATGCACGCATTACTTGAAATGGTCCCCCTCCCCTCCGACGCCTTCAATAAAACACATTGCGTTTTATTGAAGAGCTAGGGGAGGCTGGGGTATTTGGAATTGTCAAGAAAAGTGCAGAGTAAAAAACACCCAAAATTCTGAATAGCAGCAAATCAAGCTGCTGAGAGTTTTTTACTCATTGATTTTCTATAAGCAACAGGCGGCATACCATCAGGGTTAAAGCTGTTTACCCTGATGGTATTGTAATATCCGAAGATATAACGAAAAACCTCGGCTGTGTGAAAAAATTTCTGTAAATTGGCTTTCTATGATAATTTCAAAGAATAATTGGTGGGCAGTTGAGCAGT
>CANRBC010000048.1 GCA_947628755.1 uncultured Clostridia bacterium
AGGCCTCCTATGTTTTTATTTTATCATAGAAGGCCTGTTTTTAATACTTTTATTTACAGAGTTTTTTTCACAGTCTCCCCCTTACGGGGCGCGGGTTGCGACTGCCTGCCTCTCAAGCCCGCATTTCATGAGGCTTACAGAGGGCAAAAGTGCGAATCGCTGTTTTTTTGTCCTTCCCTGTTTCAATATTATACCACATTCGCACTTTTGTCAACAGAATATGCCAAAAAACCTTGATTCATAATCCAAAAAAAGAAAGCCTGCAAACTATAAAGTCCACAGGCTCTCAGCTTTGATAACTGTCCATTGTTTTACTTCCTTCTTATTTTAATACTTCTTCTACTATCTTTTCTATTATCATAGGTACTATTATTTTCAGCATATTTTCACCTCCTTTAATTTTACAGCTTTACAACGACTTTATCAAAATACTATTATCGGTGGTATTCTCATACCTTCACCTCCTTATTTCACATTCTCTGCTTTTGTTACTGTTCACTGTTTTGCTTATCTTACTTTAACACTTCTTCTACTATCTTTTCTATTACAATAGGTACTATTATTTCCAGCATATTTTCACCTCCTTATTTTTCTTCTGCTTGGCTTTAAGCCCTTATCATTACTATGACCTTATGTATTAAAACTTCGGCTAATAATAATATTGCCTTTTCTATTTTATCAACTTCATGCATAGTATTGCCTCCTTTCCTGCAATTTTCACTTTATCTAAAAAACCGTTGTGCGAGCTATTCATATTATCACTTCCTTTCAAATCACATCATTAGAATGTAAACACTATTTTTTCCTTTGCCGTCATTGTTAACACCGTTTCCGGAATTGCAGTCATGCTCTTCACCTCCTTTATATACTCTTACTGCTTACCGTTACTTCTTTCCTGTATTTCCATTTTACAACACATTTTCATTTTCCACCAATCAAAAAACGTGAAAAGTTTTCCATCATTTTTCTTTGCCCTACATCATTATTCTACAATACATTTTTACTTTTCACCAATCAAAAAACGTGAAAAGTTTTCCATCGTTTTTCTTTGCCTTACATCATTATTCTACAATACATTTTTCTTTTTCACCAATCAAAAACCATGAAAAGTTTTCCATCGTTTTTCTTTGCCTTACATCATTATTCTACAATACATTTTTCTTTTTCACCAATCAAAAAACATGAAAAGTTTGCAAAAAAAGAACCCTCCTTAATGGAGAGCTTTTTTCTCGATCCCCTTACGGCGCACGGGTTGAAGCCTATATAGGACTGCCACGCTGAATTTTTGTTTAGCGTAATAAAGTCGACCCTTCAGTCAGCGCAGTTCAAAGTCTTATTGTTTCAGAGTCTTTGACTGCGCTGACAGCTTCCCTTCTCTGAAGGGACGCCTTAGGTTGATAATCCTCAAATGCTCTAATAATGTTGTAAAGCTGGCTTTATTGTCAATTTAAGAATGAGAAGTGCGTACTCCTGAGCTTCCCCTTCAGAGAAGGGGAAGTGGCAGCCCAACTACTTCGTTGAATTTAAAATAATATTGCATTGGGCTGCCGATAGGGTCGATTTCACTAATATAAACAAAAATTTATCCATAAATCAAATAAAGCTGTCACATTATGACTTTTTCACTCATAAATCATAACGCGGCAGCTCCGCAACCTGTTTCAATTCCCTTGCGGGCGTGGGTTGCGACATGATTAAACCGAATAGCGAATACTCTAAAGCCGAATTGTTTCAATTCCCTTGCGGGGCGCGGGTTGCGACCAAAGTATGCATTACAATCCGTTTCGGTATATCGTTTCAATCCCCTTGCGGGGCGCGGGTTGCGACATATCCTTCTATTATATGTCTAACGCCAATTATGGTTTCAATCCCCTTACGGGGCGCGGGTTGCGACCTTAAGGGTATTGAAGAGGAGATATACTCTTCTGTGTTTCAATCCCCTTACGGGGCGCGGGTTGCGACGATAAAGGGAGTTGATGATGATAACTGTAATATCGTTTCAATCCCCTTACGGGGCGCGGGTTGCGACAAAAGTTGTTTGGAATCGACGATGATATTATAAAGGTTTCAATCCCCTTGCGGGGCGCGGGTTGCGACTGCCTGCCTCTCAAGCCCGCATTTCATGAGGCTTACAGAGGGCAAAAGTGCGAATCGCCGTTTTTTTGTCCTTCCCTGCTTCAATCTTATACCACATTCGCACTTTTGTCAACAAAATATGCAAAATTATTTGAGTTATAAATCGAAAAACGGGAGAGCGAAGCTATCGTTTTTTTCTACGGTGCCGCAACTGTGATTAAGGGAGAGCGAAGCTCTCCCCTACGGTCAAGCTCTTGATTTTTCTTACGATTTCGGAAGAGCGAAGCTTTCCACACAGCCAAGGTTTTTGATTTTTCTACGGTATCGCGACTGCTTATACTGCAAGGCAGCTATAAATTTCTTTCAACCAGAGTTCTGATGTCGGCTATAATTTCGTTCCTTATGTCCTCCGGCTCTGTTACAACAACAGAGCTTCCCATAGACAATATATCTCTTATTACGGTTTTTCTGTCAAATTTGTAGTAGCGTACCTTTATGGTATATGTATCGGTAGCCTCGTCATAAACAGACTCCTTGTCAAGATGACTGAATATGGAAAAGCATCTGTCCACTATATTTCTGTACTTATCCTCTTTATCACGAATATTCTTCCTTATTTTAAGCACAAGGGTATCCTCCTGCTCCTTCAGAAGCATACCTATATCCATATCAAAGCTATCCTCAGTGACGGACACATCATAAATGCTGTCCAGATTAACAAGCACAAGTCTTTTTTCATTTTCCGGCACAATAATGAGCTGCAGCTTATTAAGTCTTGAAGAATAAACGAATTTATAGGGCATCGCTCTCAGACTGCCATTCGGTACGTTTCTTATTATACGGGAGCTGTAAGCTATATACCGTTTTTTCGATATTGCCTCCGCAATGGCATAAAAGCTCTCCCGCAGGCTGCTGTCGGTCTTGTAGGCAGCGGGAGGCGAATATCTGTATTCATCAACAAAAATACCCTTGCCCTTGTATTCTCCCTTAAGCCGTTTTGCCATATCGGGAGGCATAAGCGCTCCCACTATTTCATCATCCGCCATCATTTTAATGGAATTTCTCTCCGCCTCGGTAAGCATTACCGGTATACGCTTCTTAATAGCGGGAAAATAATTTTCGTTTTCTTCCTCAAAAATATACGGCAGTACCGGTTCTATTTTATCGAATACCTCCATAGAACATTTGCTTTCGATATTTCTTTTGCTGTATTTTTGATTGGTGTCAAGCATATCGTTTATAAGCTGTACAAGCCGTTCTGTGATTAAATTTTTATTTACCTGGAACAATTCCATAGCCATGCTCTAACAACTCCTTCCATTCCTCTGCAATATCCTCAGCCAAGGTGTGGCAGCTGCTTTTTCTGACAACGGCGCGTCCGCCGAATTTCCTTATCCACGGCTTCATTTCTATACAATCGTTTACATCGATAGTATAGAGCAAATGCACCCTGCCCTGTTCACTGTCAAGCCTTTCAAGCTGTCCCCACCTTTTTTCGTTATCCAGTGCGTAGAGTATGTCCCTTTCATTTTCGTCTACATAAAAATCTATTTCCACGCGCTCGGATATTCTGTTTTCATCGCTTTTATAATCGGATATGCACCAGCTTTTTTCAAAATACTCTATAACGCCTGCGGTATCGGCATCGCATTTGTCCATGAGCTTTACGCTTTTTATAAATTCGATATGGCAGCTTACGGGCTTTTCCTTGTTTATATCAACGCCCAGCACAAACTGCCTGCCGTATTGATATTCGCTTACGATTTTAACCGGGAGAACCGTTATGGCTTTGCCATTATACGGCGTTATCTCAACGAGCTTTTTGTTCTCAGCGGCGTCAATAAGGTCTGCTATTATAATATCATTGAATATCCTATGCATAAAGTTGTATTCATATATGAAAATGCTCTCGTCGGTATTTATATGTATATTTTTGCCGCGCATATATTCCACAATGCTTTCCTTTAAAAATATGGCGGGAATATTGTATGCAGACTTGACGGAATACAAATCTGAAAGATAAAATAACAGCTTCAGCTCATTTTCTTCAAGGTCTTCAAGGGGACAGGGCGTTCTCCTGTATATATTGCGGATACCGTCGTATTTTTTTTCGATACAGCCTGTATTTGCCAGACGATTGCACACGCGTATTACAGACTGCTCTTCTATGTCCGGGCAATTCGGGAGCTTTTCTATCTCTCTTATTATTTCATTAAAGGTGCGGGCTTTATTGTCCCCAAGTATCTGGAAAATATATATCATATATATAAGCTGCTTGTCATTACAGGCTTTCAGCTTATAGCTGTTTACAAAATAATTATCGTTTATATTATATCTGTCGTAATAAAAGCCCTTTATCTTTTTGTGACCTTTGGAAACAGACTTTTGCTTATCCTCTTCTATATATCTGCCTATTTCGGCTGTCCTCTTGTCATATTCGCTTTTGCTTATGCCCATTCGTTTCAAGCATTCATCTTCTGTGTAACAGCCGAATATGTATATATCCTTAAGTATCCTTCTTATTACTTCGTAGTTTTTTTTAAACAATAGCTTCACTCCTCTCTTTAAATAAGTATACCGTACCTGCGGCTTGCCGGTTCCGTCGGATATATTGGAATAACCGAGCTGCATATCTCCTATAATTATAATTCAATTATATCAAAACAAAACTTGCGTTGCAATAATTATACTGTAAGCTAAACAGTGATTTCGTAAATTAGTCAAGACCACCCTTCAAAAGGGTGGCTTGAAGGAGGGCTGTAAGCCCATGTTACCGACCGGCGCCTAAAGACGCC
>CANRBC010000049.1 GCA_947628755.1 uncultured Clostridia bacterium
GGCGTCTTTAGGCGCCGGTCGGTAACATGGGCTTACAGCCCTCCTTCAAGCCACCCTTTTGAAGGGTGGTCTTGACTGGTTTATGGATAAATTTTTGTTTAGGTGAATAAGGTCGACCTCTCAGTCAGCCCCGCTCTAAGCCATTCGTTACACTTAGCTGTTGCCGAGGCTGACAGCTCCCCTTCTCGTAAGGGGAGCCTTAAGTATACGCTGCCTAAAGGCTTTAATAATGTTGAAAAATTAACTTTATTACTAACTAAGAAATGAGAAGAATGTACACCTGAGCTTCCCCTTCAGAGAAGGGGAAGTGGCAGCCCAACCACTTCGTTGAATTTAAAATACTCTTGCATTGGGCTGCCGATAGGGTCGACTCTAACCTCCCCTGCAAGGGGGACCATTTCAAGTAATGCTTGCATTACGCAGAAATGGTGGAAGGGTCGTTTTAAAACAAAAAATAATCTCTAATAAGTTAAACAAACATTCAACTCAACCATCATAAATACAATTTACCTCCCTTTATCAATCAAATTCATATAAAAAAACACCCAATCCTAAGACTTTTTACGGTGTTCATTATTTATTCACACACATCACTTCAACATTAACAAAAACTTTTAAAAAATCCCTTGATTTTTAATGTAATGTATGGTATATTTCTCTCTATGGAAAACAACTGTGTGCAGAGGGTGAACACGAAATGGAAAATTCTTCCGAATATTATATTGTGGACAAAAGGGCGCTGCCCGAGGTCTACACTAAGGTAGTAGAGGTCAAAAGACTTCTGGAACAGCATATTGCAGCCTCTGTACAGGAGGCGGTGGATATGGTAGGCGTAAGCCGAAGCGCCTATTATAAGTATAAGGACTATGTATCCGAGCTTAGCGCAGGCACAAGAGGAAGGACAGCGATAATTGCCTTTAACCTTATGGATAAGGCGGGACTTCTTAGCAATGTGCTTAACGCTATGGCGGAAAGCGGAGCAAATATACTTACTATCAACCAGACGATTCCTATAAACGGCATTGCCAATGTGACCATAAGCATGGAAACCGGCAATATGAAAATTCAGCTGAACGCTCTTATAAGCAGTATTGCAGCCATTGAAGGCGTTCAAACCATTAAAATAATAGCTAGGGAGTGAAACTAATGGCGGTTATAGCGATTTTAGGCTACGGTACGGTAGGTTCAGGCGTTGTGGAGGTAATGCGCTCCAACAAGGAGCTTATCGAGTCCAAGGCAGAGCAGCCTGTAAATATTAAATATGTACTGGATCTCAGAGATTTTCCCGGAGATCCTGTTCAGGATATTATCACACATAATTTCGACGATATTTTAAACGATGACCAAGTAGAGCTTGTGGTAGAGGTAATGGGCGGCATAAATCCTGCTTATTCCTTTGTAAAGAGCGCGCTTTTAAGCGGCAAGAGCGTATGCACCTCCAACAAGGAGCTTGTGGCGGCTCACGGCGCAGAGCTTATGAGAATAGCCAAGGAGAAGAATGTAAACTTTCTCTTTGAGGCAAGCGTAGGCGGAGGTATTCCCATAATACGTCCTATAAACAGAAGCATTACATCAGACAGGATAGAGGCTGTCACAGGCATACTCAACGGCACTACCAACTATATGCTCACCAAAATGGACGCAGAGGGTATCGACTATGACGAGGTGCTTAAGGACGCTCAGGAAAAGGGCTATGCCGAGAGAGACCCCGCCGCTGATGTAGAGGGTCACGACGCCTGCAGAAAAATTGCCATACTTGCTTCTCTTGCTACCGAAAAGACGGTAAGCTATGAGGATATATATACAGAGGGCATCACCAATATTTCCACAACGGATATGCTCTATGCCAAAATGCTTGGAGGCTCTGTAAAGCTGCTGGGCAAGGCAGGCTTTGAAAACGGCAGAGTCTGGGCGAGAGTCGCTCCTGCCGTTGTGTTGGCAAATAATCCGTTAAGTATGGTAAACGACGTATTCAACGCCATACTTCTTAAGGGAAATATGCTTGGCGACGTTATGTTCTACGGCAGAGGCGCAGGCAAGCTGCCTACGGCAAGCGCCGTTGTAAGCGATATTGTAGACGCCGTAAGGCACAAAAATGTAAATCTGGGCATAAAATGGTCAGAGGATAAGCAGGAGCTTATGGATATTGACGATGTTAATGTAAGTAAGCTCGTGAGAGTGGAATACAGCGACAAGGATAAGGCGGCAGCCTGTGTAAAGAGATTATTCGGTACAGAGAATATTCTGGAAACGGAAGAAGCCTTTGACGAATTTGCCTTTGTGACAGACTGTGCAAAGGAATCCGATATTAATGACAGACTTGAGGGACTGTTGAACTGCGACGGTATAAACGGTATACTCAATACAATAAGAATGGAAGGCTAAGGAGATATTATTATGTTGATAGTTAAGAAATTCGGCGGCTCATCTGTTGCCAATGCCGAAAGAATCAATCATGTTGCCAAAACTATAACAGACAGCTATAAAGAAGGCAATCAGGTAGTAGTTGTGCTAAGCGCCCAGGGAGATACAACAGATGAGCTTATAGAAAAGGCTTTGGAGATAAATCCCAATGCAAGCAGGAGAGAAATGGATATGCTTCTTTCCACAGGCGAGCAGCAGTCAGTTGCCCTTATGGCTATGGCTATTGAAAAGCTGGGTTATCCCGTTATTTCACTTAATGCGTTCCAGTGTCATATTTATTCAACATCCAATTACAGCAACGCAAGAATAAAGGAAATATCCACAGAGAGGATAAACAACGAGCTTGCCAAGAAAAATATAGTTATAATAACAGGCTTCCAGGGTGTAAACAGGCATCTTGACATTACCACTTTGGGCAGAGGCGGTTCAGATACGTCTGCGGTCGCTCTTGCCGCTAAGTTGGGAGCAGACCTTTGCGAGATATATACTGACGTTGACGGCGTATATACCTGCGACCCCCGTCTTGCAAAGGACGCAGTAAAGCTCGAAGAAATAACTTATGACGAAATGCTTGAGCTTGCAAGCCTTGGAGCTAAGGTGCTTCACAATCGCTCCGTAGAGCTTGCCAAGAAATACAATGTTAATTTAGTAGTAAGAAGCAGTATGACAGACGCAGAGGGTACTGTTGTTAAGGAGGAATCTAAATTGGAAAAAATGCTTGTAAACGGCGTTGCCGTAGATAAAGACGTTGCCAGAATAGCAGTTATAGGTATAAAGGACCAGCCAGGTTCAGCCTTTAAGATATTCTCACTTTTAGGCAAGGAGAAAATAAGCGTTGACCTTATTATACAGTCCATAGGTCGTGAGCTTACAAAGGATATTTCATTTACCGTATCAAAGGGCGATATGGAAAGAGCCGTAGAGGTACTCAAGAACAACGCGGATAGGCTTGGCTTCAAGGAAATAAGCTATAACGACGATATAGCCAAGGTCTCCGTAGTAGGCGCAGGCATGGCTACCAATCCCGGTGTTGCAGCCGCTATGTTCGAGGCAACCTACGACGCAGGCATCAATGTAAAGATGATTTCTACCTCCGAGATAAAAATATCTATTCTTGTATCCGCTAAGGACGCCGACGCAGCCGCCCTCGCTATACACGATAAGTTTATCACAAAGGCTATGCATCATAGAAACTAATGTGTGTAAATATTGAAAATAACACTGCAAAGACCGAGGAAAATTTCCCTCGGTCTTTGTTATTTTTTGCCAGAAAATCGACCCTTCCACCGCCTAACGGCGGTCCCCCTCCCCAGCACTTTTGCTACGCAAAAGCAAACCTACGGTTTGTCGGATAGCTTTCCGATGCAAACTTCCGACGCCCTGACGGGCTAGGGGAGGCTAGAGGGGAGGAGGTAGCACGGACAGCCATTTTCTCTCTAACAGCCTCTACAATAGTTTCAACACTTTTGAATTTGACAAATTCAGCACTTTTGCTTTCAGCAAAAGCAAGCCTTACGGCTTGGCGGATAACTTCTTCCGCTGCAATGCCAGCCATCTCCACAACCCCAGCCTCCCCATTGTACTGAAAGATTGCAATGCGCTTCAAAACTCTAATATACTTAGAGAATCAATACTTGCATTGCAGCCACCGCCTCCCCACTTCAAGTCTCCCCTTCAGAGAAGTTCAGCACTTTTGCTTTCAGCAAAAGCAAGCCTTACGGCTTGGCGGATAACTTCTTCCGCTGCAATGCCAGCCATCTCCACAACCCCAGCCTCCCCTTCAGAGAAGGTTCAGCACTTTTGCCTGCGGCAAAAGCCAGCCCTCTCTACAACCCCAGCCTCCCCTAGCCCGTCAGGGCGTCGGAGGGGAGGGGGACCGCTTGCGGTGGAAGGGTCGGGCTGTCAGATACTTCTTCTGTGCAAAGAGGGGGACCATGCGAAGCATGGTGGAAGGGTCGATTTCTGCCTAAAAAACAAAAAACATCTCCATACGGAAATGTTTGTCACTTTTTGTCACTTTACATAATGTATAATTG
>CANRBC010000050.1 GCA_947628755.1 uncultured Clostridia bacterium
GTATTCGTATAAAATCTTTTACAAAAAATATAAAAAAACAAAGGGGGATTATTTCAATGAAATTTTCTTTTAAAAGAATAGCAGTATCTGCTATTTTGAGCGCTGTATTGACACTCAGCGGAGTTTCTGTTTTTGCAGTACCAGATGATCCAACTGCTGCTGTTAAAATAGGAGAAACTTATGACCTAACAACCAAGGGAGCATATTTTACACAAAGTAATTCCGAAGGAAACAAAGCAACATCTGTAGGCGGCTATTTTACAACAGATGCAAAAGTTGACAGTGCAGGTCCAAACCTTAAAAATAATGGATACGCTCTTAAGCTTTTAACACCAAGTGACGAAAGTGGTTGTAAGCTTGTTATAACTGATACAAATAAAAAAGATTATATTGTTTCTTATCAGGGAGATTCAGGCGCAGTTACAGAAAACAGCGGTGGAGCAGAAGTATTTACAACTAAAGTTATTCCAAAGAATAAAATTGTTACAATAACAGGAAATACCAGTTCATCTACAAAAATTAAAGAAATCACTGTTAAGACAGGCGCAACACCTACTTCCTACCATGAAATTTCAGGTACGGTAAAGGTTGGCGGAGAGGCTAAAGCAGATATTCCTGTTGTTCTTACAGGTTCTGATTATGTTGCTAATGAAGGAAAAGCAACAACTGACGCAAGCGGTAAGTATACATTTACAAATATTGGCAATATAGAAAAGGTTACAATCTCAATAGAGGCCACCGATGAGTATTTTGGTGATTCAAAAGATGTTTCTGAATCTGATAACAATGTAACAGGTATTGACTTTGATTTGAAAGTAAAAGAAAAAGCATTGACAGTTGAATCTCCTGTTAAGGTGAATTTAGTTGAAGGTTTATCAGGTTCAGATAATGATGAAGTACCTAATGACACAATTATAGGTAAATATTTTAAAGTTGTTAATAACGGTACTGTAAGCGGAAACTATTTAAAGATGAGAGCTAATGATACAAGCGTTTATGCTCTTGAAACATCTAAGCAGGAAGGCGGTAACTTAGAGTTTACTACTTCACAGAAATTTGATGTTATTATTACTTGTTCTTCCAATGGTGCAAATACTTCAGATATTGTTCTTAGAAAAACATCAGGTGATACTAATGTTGGAGATGTGTATACATGCTCAACGTCAGATATTCATTCAGCATACGTAGTAAAAAATTTAGAGGCTGGTACATATCAAATACTGTCACCAAAAAGCGGTAAAGGTGGTAACAACACCAGTAGAGGTGTAAGATTGTATACTGTAGAATTTACAGAAGTCGGAGAGGCTAAAACAGCCAATACAGCAGCACCTGTAGGTTCTGATTATTCAGCTGTAGATACGGTAAATGGTAATACATATATAATTCATCCTATAACTGAAGGTGAAATGGCAAAAAGCACACTTTCACTTGCAAATGCCGGCGGTACTGCAATAGCAAATACAGATACAGATACTGCTTATACAGCTGTACAATTCGCAGATGAATCTATTCTTAATGCATCAGATATAGGTGCAGATACTATTTTTGCAATTTGTGTTACGGGAACAAACGGCGCAACACCTAAAGCTAAATTTACTTGGATAGCAGAATAAGGAGGTAATGACAATGAAAAAGCTTTATACTAAACCAGAGGTTGATATTACTGTTATCAGTTCTGTAGACGTTATTTCTCTCCTTTCAGGCGTTACTCAGAAAAATATTAAAGAAATAGCTAAAGGCGGAGAAATTACACAGTTCTAAAAAATATACCCTCCCGATTTTTCGGGAGGGGTTTTACTTAAAATAACAAGCTCTTTACTACATATCAAATAAATCACTATGGCTGCCTGTTCGCACAAGGTACAGATACAATACATCATTATCATATTCATATATCAAAAGCCAATCCGGTGATATATGACATTCCCTGCATGAGGAATACTTTCCTTTAAGGGTATGGTCTTTAAACTTAGCGGGAAGCTCCTTGCCCTCTGCCAATAATTTGATAATTTCACTAAGGGATTCTAAATCATATTTTCTTTTCTGTATTTTTTTAATGTCTTTTTTAAATCTCGAAGTAGGTACTATTGTATATTTCATGACAGCATATCCTCAAACATATCGTCCACATTCGTATAGCCCTTGTATTTTGAAGGCTCTTTTTTCATTTTTTCCACTTCCTCAAAGGCTTCAATGGTCTCCGCATTAAAAATATATTCCTGCGGCTCGTCGGGTATCAATGCCCCCTGTAAAAATGAAATAATATATGCAAGTTTATTTTCCGGTATCTCTTTAATTAAATTTATTGCTAACTCTCTTTCTGACATATATATTCACCTCCCGTTATTATCTCTAAAATTAATATATCACAAACACATATAAAAATCAACTTAATATATTCAAGCAAATTAATTGACCAAACATTAGTATTTTTTTCAATTTTATCCCCTTTAATACCACAAAAAATCACACAAAAATAAGAAACCGATAATTATATATTATACTGTATTCGTATAAAATCTTTTACAAAAA
>CANRBC010000051.1 GCA_947628755.1 uncultured Clostridia bacterium
GCAGCGGAAGAAGTTATCCGCCAAGCCGAAGGCTTGCTTTTGCCGTAGGCAAAAGTGCTGAACTCTCTGAAGGAGGCAGGAATTGTGGTGAGGGCTGGTTTTTACCAAAGGTAAAGGTTCTGGCAAGCATTAGGTTATTTTAAGCATTACAAAAGCGGCGGTGCATTGCACCGCCGCTTTATTTAATGATTATTGCTCTTTCTTTTTACGAAAGGTCAATGCAAGTACAGCGCAGGCTGCCATAAGAGCAGTCCATGCGATAGGAAGAGCAGTATTGTCGCCTGTCTGAGGTGAACCGTTTCTGCCTGTACCGCTTCCGTATCCGCTGCCTGAGCCGTAGGAAGAACCTGAACCTGAAGGATAGCCCGCAGTAGCGCTGTTAGGTCTGCCGCTTGTTCTGCTTGCTGAGCCGGTAGGTGTGCCTGAGGTGGAGCTGTTAGGTCTGCCGCCTCTTCTGCCTGTTGAACCGTAAGGATTCTCGGTAGTAGGCGTTCTGCCGCCTCCGCCGCTGTATGTGGTGGTCTCAGTAGTTGCCTCTGTACGAGGAGTACCGCCGTTTACGGTGGTTGTTTCTAACCTTGCCTCTGCAGTAGTCGTAGTCTCGGTGGTCGTTTCCGTTGTTGTCTCCGTTGTAGTTTCCGTAGTCGGAACTGACGTTGTGGTTTCCGTAGTTGTCGCCACGGTAGTCGGAGTATTGTGCGGATGTCCGCCACTCGGCTTTGTAGTTGTTGCTTCTGTACTTGTTTCCGTTACAGCCTCTGTTGTTGAAACAGTTGTTGCTTCGGTAGTAGTTGTTGTCGGCTTCGGTCCCGGAGGTGGTGTATGCGGCTTTTCAGTCGTAGTCTCCGTTGTGGTTTCCGTAGTCGTTGTAGTTGTTGTTGTAGTCGACGTCGTTGTTGTTGTAGTAGTTGTTGTAGTTGTAGTTGACGTCGTTGTAGTTGACGTTGACGTTGACGTAGTTGACGTTGACGCCGTTGTAGTCGTATGCTTCGGAGGCGGCGGTGTATCCGGCTTAGTCGTTGACTGAGTTGTAGCCGTTGTTGATTCCGTCGTAGACTCCGTTGTAGTGGTCGTCGTAGTCGTTGTAGTTGTTGTTGTCGTCGTAGTCGTGGTCGTTGTCGTGGTCGTCGTTGTAGTTGTTGTAGTTGTTGTAGTTGTTGTCGACGTTGACGTTGACGTAGTTGACGTTGACGCCGTTGTGGTCGTATGCTTCGGAGGCGGTGAATCCGGCTTAGTCGTTGACTGAGTTGTAGCCGTTGTTGACTCCGTGCTTGACTCCGTTGTTGTGGTCGTCGTAGTCGTCGTGGTGGTTGTGGTTGTCGTCGTGGTCGTTGTAGTTGTCGTCGTTGTTGTAGTTGTAGTTGTTGTGGTCGTTGTCGACGTAGTCGTTGTGGTCGATGTTGTTGTAGTCGACGTTGACGCTGTTGTACTCTCCGTTGATGCCTCGGTAGTTGTTGTTGTCACCTTCGGCGGAGGCGACGGCTTAGTGGTTGACTCCGTTGTAGTGGTTGTCGTAGTCGTTGTTGTAGTTGTCGTCGTCGTTGTCGTCGTTGTCGTCGTTGTCGTCGTTGTAGTCGTCGTTGTGGTTGTCGTCGTTGTGGTCGTTGTCGTTGTTGTCGTAGTCGTTGTCGTCGTCGTAGTTGTAGTTGACGTTGACTCCGTCGTAGACTCTGTTGTTGTAGACGTTGACTCCGTTGTTGTGGTCGTCGACTCCGTTGTAGACTCCGTCGTTGTTGTGGTTGTAGTAGTAGTTGTTGTAGTTGTAGTAGTTGTAGTTGTTGTAGTAGTTGTTGTGGTCGTAGTGGTAGTTGATGTAGTTGTGGTTTCGGTAGTAGATTCAGTAGTAGTTGTGGAATCCACTTCCTTATTTCTTATATCTACAATACCCTTATTGTTATCGCCCTTAAGCTCAACGGTATTGTTGGTATAATCAATATCCACAGTATCATTTACGCCCTGTTCAAGTATTCTGCCGTTAATATCAGTCTCATATACAGTGTACTTAGTACCCTTTTCAATATCGTAAGGCAGATTTCTGAATACGCCCTTATCACTTGTGCCCTCGGCTGAGCCTTTTATGGTAAGGCTCTTTATGGAGCTTACTCTTACAGGCTTGCCGTCCCTCATCTCAAATACTGCAAAATAGAATGTCTTTCTGCTGTTCTGAGGTGAAACGAATGTCTTGTTAAGAGTTATCTCGCCGTCGTCGCCCTTGCTCTTTACCCATACGCCGACCTTAGCAGGCTCTGCTATAAGTCTTTGCTTGAGTAACGCCGATGGACCAACCGCCCTTGTAAATGAATAAGCAAAGTTGTTCCATGCGATATTGCTTTCGCCCAAAGTGGTAACGACCTCGGGAACACGTCCTGTAAACTTGATTTGAACGCTTGCGCCGGCAGGTACCTGATACTCTGGGTCAAAGAGGAATCTTACAAGAGAAGTATTCTCTCCCGGTGAGGTACTCCAGTCAGTAATATACTGACTTCCGCCTGCCCAGTCCTCTGCATTCTCATTGTTGAATGTAGTCACTCTGTCGTCTGAATAGGAAAGAGTTACATTAGGATGCTCCTCTGTACCATCCCGCTTTGTAACGGTAGTTGAGATATAGTTATCCCATGCTACGTCGAACTTGGAATCTCTTGCATAATCAGTAATGACACCTATGTCGCCTACGAAGGGCAGTCTGTCTATTACAGAGAAGTTCTTTATGGCAACATTTGAATCGTTCTTTATATTAAGGGTGTATGTAACGGTCTCGCCCTGCATACCCTGAACATAGTTGTCGGGTTCGTCCTTATAGCTGTAACCCTTGTCTCCAACAGGGTCGTACTTATGCCCGTCGGGAATATACTCTATTTCCTTCCATGAGTTTGTGGCAAGGCTCAGAATATTGAACGTACCGCTTGAACCGATACCGCCTTCTATCTCATGACCGGAAGGTATGTTTTCTTCGTCGTATTTGCCTGACAGCTTAAGGGCAACATCGTTCTTTATAACGCCTGCCTTGCCTGCCAGACCGGACTTCATCTTTGTAGCAAATGAAATTTCTATAAACTCGCCCGGCTGAAGGTCAAACTCTCTCTGTCCCGTAAAGTCCCAAACGGCAACGTCTTGTCTTTCCGCTTCGGGAGCAGATGGATCTGTACTGCCTTTATGCACTACGGCATCTACAAACGGAAGCTCCGTTCTTTCCCCAGTCAGCTCGTTTGTCTTATAAATATTGGGACGCCAGTTTATAAGGCTGACATCATCGGCGTTCATATAGGTATATATGGCAGGGAGAATATCCTCTACATTATAATCCTTCATTACAGAGCCGCCGCCCTGTTCATCTGCTTCGTTTATTACGGCTATTGTCCATACTATGCTGTCGCCGGCAGTAACAACGCCGCCTACATTATTAAGAGTAGGTGAAGAGGCTGCAAAAGAGCCTATGCCTCTCTTGCCAACTCCGGGGTGCATAGTTTCTTCCTTAACGGTAATGGTTTTCTTTACGGTCTTCTTTGTAGTGACCTCTCCTTCAGGAGTTTCAAAAGCATTGTTTGCCGTTATGGATACGGAATTGCTTGCATCTAACTGCTGTATGTAATACTTGCCGTCAACTACCTCTGCTGATGACACAAGCTTTTCTATCTCATCTTCGGTAAGCTGAGTTACATAGAATATATATGTAGGCTTTCTGTTCTGATAAATTGTAAAGCCTTCAGGGAAAGTAACAGTAAATGTGGAGCCGGGCTCTTCGTTGAAATCTATGGTTACTTTACCTGTCAGATCCCAGACTTCCCTTTCTCCATAAGGACTGTCAGCGCCCCATACTTCTATGAACTTATCCTGTTCCCAGTTCTCTTTCTTTCTGTTGGCAAGCTTCATACCATCGGGGATCTTATCCTTTACAATAAGACCGCTGCCGTCATAATCGGAGGAGCTGAGATTCTCAAGACTTATGACATAGCTGAATCTCATATCTCTGAGATACTGTCTCAGCTCGTCCTGAGAATTAGCTTCCTTTATATAGAAGTTTTCTCTGTCTGTGAAGTAACCGTTTTCATCCTTTATAGGATTGCCGTTTTCATCTACGGCTGCGGCTTCCTTCTTTATATCCAGAACAGGATAGGCATGACCTACGCCATAATTGACCGTAACATCATTTCCGCCGTTTACGGATACAGTATTGGCGCCTGTTGTAAAATCGGTCTTAAGCTTAAGGGAATACTCAAGCTCTATATATCCTCCGGGAAGTATACTGAAGCCCGGAACACTGTTTACAACAGAGCTTACATTTCCACTAGTATTGGGAGCTGAACTTTGAGGACTGCTAGGATCATCGGAATCATAGTATTTTATATTTATTTCTCCAAGACCGTACTGCATATTGGGGAATGTGTACTTTTCGCCCTTTGTCACTCCGTTGATCTTGCTCACATCTGTAACAACAATATCAACAGGACCGTCGGCAGTCATCTTGTCCGCGCCTGTGAGAACATCGTGTATCTCAAGATAGTTATAAGTTTCAAGGGTATTATTATATACCTTTATCTTGAACTTAACATATTTATCAAGATTTTCTTCCGGAAGCTTACCGCTTTCCGTAACATCATTGCCCTCATAATCGAACACGCGCTTTTCAACGTCCAGCTTAACATTGGGGTCGGGAACTGTTATTGTTCCGCCAGGACCTTCGCCGCCGCCCTTGTCACTGTCGGTCTCAAATGTACCGTCCTTAAGTATGGCAATATTGTGTATTGTAGAGTTGACCTCTGCATCTTCTGCAACCTTTGCATTTACTGTAAGGGTAAATTCCTGATTGCCGTCTACCTTGCCAACATATTTGAATGTTATCTTTTTGGAATCGCTGTCATACTCTCTTGTCCAGCCCTGTGGTCCCTGAGCATCTATATACACAAGACCATCTGGAAGTTCGTCCTCTACTATAAGAGGATACTCCTCTGTATATTCGGCAGGAGAGTCCTGATTATTCTTTACCTTTATGGTATATGTAACTTTCTCGCCGGGCTTTACACGACTGTTGTCGGGAGTCTTTGTAACAACCCAGTTTTCAGGATTGAACTCATTCCTGGTATGGGTTACGGTAGATTCGCCTTCCTTTTCGCTGCCTGCCCAAAGCTCTGCCGTATTCCTAAGACTATTGGGAGCAGCACTCTCAAAGCCATCGTTTACAGCTACAGGAATAGTTATTGTAATATATCCCTGCGCGGGAAGGTTTGTAACCTCAACGGAAATATTCTTTCCATTTGTGTTATCTGTATAAACAACGCCCTCGCTTGTGTCTATTTTAATTTCGCCTGCAATATCTACAAAATCTGGAAGTGCGTCCTTTATCTCATGAGGTACAGTCATATCGCCTGTGCCTGTATTCTTATAGGTAATAGTGTAGTCGAAAACATCGCCCTTCCTTATGAAATCCTTGTCGGCTTTCTTTTCAAATGTGGTGGAAGGAGTCTTTTTCTTTACCTCTATATCTTCTTCTACTTCCTTATTATAGGAATTGCTTGTAAGCTTTGCTGTGTTGGGAATACTTGCGTCGCTGTCATTCTTTACCTTTAATGGGATATAGCCTGCAAGTATACCATCGGGGTCTATATTTGACCCTGCAAATATGATTCCGTTATTATCATAATCATAATTTAAATTGCAGCTGCTGCCCGGGTTATTGTTGTTTTCTATTTTTACCCATGCAACATAATCCTTGCCGTTTACATTGAATGTGGAAAGTGAGCCTGTATTCAGATTCTGATTTTCCCAAACACTGAAATACTGCTTATATTCTTCAAGCTCATCGGCTGTTACAAATTCCAATCCCTCAGGGATCATATCCTCGAAGCTATGGCTGTAAAGAACATCGGTACCGTTGTTCTGAGAAGCTATTCTGTAAAGAATAATATCTCCCTCAACAACATAGCTGCTTGAATCCCAATCGCCTGTATAAGTACCAAACTTATCGGCTACATCGGAAATTGACTTTGTAAGAGCGTTTGCCAACTCTTCATCGAACTGTCTGGGACGGGAAAGCACAACGGAAACATCCGCATCGTTTTCCAGAACATGCTCGCCGTCAAAATAGTCCGTATATGTAGTCTTGAGCTTTGAGCTTACCGCCGTTTCATTTTCAAATCTTTCGTCAAATGAAACGCTGTCCTTATTTATTCTTACCTTTGGCTTAAAGCAGTCCATCTGCTTTTCGGGATATTCCTCGAGATTAGGATTTGTAACCGTACCCTTTACGGTAAAGCCTGTTATCCTGCCCTCGCCGTCTGTAACGGGGGTTATCTCTGCGCCTTCAAGATTCTCTACACTTACAGCAGAATTAATGTCCGTACCTGCGGGAAGATACATACCATCGGGGAATTCGTAGGTATTCTCCACATCTACCTGCTTGGTGTAAATCGTGCCTTCTGACGTCCATGTAGGATCATATCCGTTAAGTTCTTCATTATAAAGGCTCTTGTCATATTCAATTATGTTGAATACAAGATCCTCGGGGAGCTTATATTCTCCCTCGGTCACTTGCTGAAGAACCAGCTTATCCTTGTCGGGATATTGGTTGTGATTCCACTTAGGCTCGGCTGTTGCAGATACGGAAGCTCTTACATCTGTATCAAGGGAAGGATCGCTTCCTCCTGATGTAACAAGCTGTACCGTAGAGGTTGTTCCCGGTTGTGTAACGCCGGGCTTGAATAAAACAGCCAATGTAAGTATCTGGGTATCACCCTGCGTTATGCCGCCGTCAACGGTAATATATCTTCTGCCGTCTTCAACGTGCATAGTGTATGTAACACCGTCATCTGCAAGATATTTTTCTCCGTCTACAAAACCGCCGCTTTGGAAATTAGAGAAAATAAGAGAATCATCAAGTATCTCTATATTCACCTGCTTGCTGTCTGTCTTAATGGCAGAAGCTCCGCCTATGGACATATAAAGGACAAAGTCCTTACCGGATTCAATATTGTCCAACGCATCGGCAGACTCGATATCCGCTCTGAACTCAAATTCAACAGAGGTATCCTGCACTCCGCTGTCTTCTAAGTCAGAAATGCCGTCAAAAATATCCTCCAGTATGCCTCCTCCGTCAGGGTCAATTATCTCCTCTGCCCCCGGCATTGAAAATGTCTGAAGTATAAATGTAATTATAAGCAGCACCGACAAAAAGCACCGCTTTATATTGGGTATTCGTTTTTTAGTCATTTTTCTACTCCTTTCCTATTAATTTATATTTTCGGAATTAAGTTATTCTCTCTCTGCTTAACATTGTCCCGAACGCTGCCGCATACCCTTGCGCAGCTGTCTGCAGCGGAACATTCTCTCAAATACGGTCGGACTGCTCACTGCAGCCATACTGAAGCAGACAATGCCCCTATCTTCATAATTAAGTTTATTATACTACTTATCCCTCCAAAAATCTATATATTTTTAAGAAAAATTTAACATTTGTGAAATATGAATATTTTTTTAACATTTGTACATGTATTTTCATTGTAGTTTTTGTTTATTTTGCTTTTTGTAAACAAAATATGGCATAATCGCATTTGAAAAATAAACAGTTGGCTGTATACAGGCATATCGGCGCGCAGAACGGCAGTAAATACATATTTTATACACTTTCTGCTGTCCCTTTATATATTTATTCAATTTTTGTTCATAAATAACATTGGGATATGTGCTATACTTGAATAAAAGGCGGTGAAATTATGAATACTCAGAAATGCTGCGAATTTTGTTCTCATTTCGTATATGACGAGGAATTCGGCGATATTTGTGAAATCAATATAGACCAGGACGATATGGCAAGGGAATATTCCCGTTCGCATTATTCCTGCCCCTATTTCCACTATGACAATGAGTATGAAACGGTGAATAAACAGATTTGATAGTACCCTGCGGGGCTGTACTTTCGGCTTGGGCGGGATTTGTAGCTGCCGTTGAATTATTGTTTATACTAGTAGATTCGACCCTACCGCCCGCCCAACTCAAGGTTGTTTATGTCCAAATGAAGTGGTTGGGCGGGCACCTCCCCTTCTCTGAAGGGGAGGCTTTCGTATAGGCACTTCACATTTTTTGAGATATTGAAAAATGCCGGTTTTTTAACACTATAAGAAAAAGTTGAAGGACGTATTTTTAAGGTTCCCCTTACGAGAAGTTCAGCACTTTTGCCTGCGGCAAAGTGCTGACCGCCGTTAGGCGGTGGAAGGGTCGTTATAATACAAAATTAATGTCATACTCACATTACTTACATATATTTTTATAACAAAAAAATCCCCTTTCGGGGTTTTTTAATAATGGAGCCGGTCTATAAGCCGGGTTCTGTTTTTTCAGACAGTCATCTATCTTGTGCCGCCGTCACCGACGGCCTCATGCGTTCCAACCTTAAGACAGGACGAGCAGCCCCGATGTCTTAATCCGAACTTGCTCCGGGTGGGGTTTACAGAGCTGCCTTTGTTACCAAAGACACGGTAGTCTCTTACACTGCCTTTCCATCCTTACCTGCCAAGGGCAGGCGGTTTATTTCTGTTGCACTTTCCTTAGAGTTGCCTCCACCTGACGTTATCAGGCACCCTGCTCTACGGAGCCCGGACTTTCCTCACACATAATGCGCGCGACTGTCCGACCGACTCAATATTATTTTTTGCCTTTATCCTCCTCGGCTTCGTCTTCCTCCTCCTGCTCCTTTCTGATAACGGTAACAAGGGAGATTCTCTTATCCTCCACCTTATCTATTCTGAATGTATAGCCCTTGTAGTCCACGGTCTTATCAACATCCTCCTCGTCGGGTATCTTGTCTATAAGACCTACAATAAAGCCTGCAATAGTGTCGTATTCGTCAAGAGGCATTTCTATATCGAGCTTTTCGGCTACGTCGTCAAGGCTTGCAGAGCCTTCTATGACGGTTACGTTTTCCGTCACCTCGGTTATATCCGGCTGCTCCTCCTCGTCGTATTCGTCCTGTATCTCGCCCATTACCTCTTCTATAAGGTCCTCCATGGTTATTATTCCGGCTGTTCCGCCGTATTCGTCGGCTACCACCGCCATGTGTACCTTCTTCTTCTGCATTTCCTCAAAAAGACTATCCGCCTTTTTTGTAGAAGGCACGAAAAACGGCTCCATTATAATATCCTTGAGCCTTACGCTCTCCTTGCCCTCTGTAAGTATGGCGTTTATAAAGTCCCTTATATGGAGTATACCCACAATATTGTCTATATCCTCTTCATATACGGGTATTCTTGAAAATTTCTGAGTAGTTATGGTGTTTATTATCTCGTCTACGTCGGCGTCTATGGGAAGCGCCACTATTTCCTTTCTGTGAGTGGCTATTTCCTCGGCGTTCCTGTCGTCAAAATCGAAAATGTTGTTTATCATTTCCATTTCATGCTCATCTATGCTGCCGCTTTCGCCGCCTGCGTCTACCATCATAAGTATTTCGTTTTCACTTACGTCGCTTTCAATATCGTACTCGTCGTCGGCAAATATATTGAAAAGCCTGCATGACGCATTTATTATTCCCATAAAGGGCGTCAGCAGCACTATTATCAGCTTCATAAGCCAGCCCATTTTGAGCACTACCTTGTCGGGTATCTTGTGAGCTATGTTCTTAGGCGCTATTATGCTGAACATGGCAAAGAAATATGTTACTACTATTATAATAAGCGCCGCCGTAACGGTCTCGGATACCATCCTGCCCGTTTCCAAAAGCCCTGCAACTACGGGCACCAGCTTGTCTACAAAGCGGAAGCCCAGCATAAAGCCTATGACTATGCCCAGAAAGGCGTTGACAACGCCTGTGGAGTTGGTGTACTTCTGCGAATCCTCCAATATCTGCTCAAGCCTTGCGCAGTCGGGATTGTCCTTGTCGGAAATATATTTTGCCCGCTTTATCTCCAGTACCGATACGGAGGTGGAGCAGCAGGTGACTATACCCTTTATTATTATAAGTAACAGTATAACAACTATGTCGCTTAACAAAATTATATGCCTCCAGTATGTCCCCAAAATACAATATTTTCTTTTATATCATATAGCAATGGAAAAGTGTTGTCAAGTTACAAGTTTGTGTCATAGGCGGCAATACGCTCCTAAGACCATATACATATATACAAAAAGGGATGCCCGCATTGAATACGGCATCCCTTGATTTCAAAGCTATTTATTTATTAAACGATACCCTGAGCCATCATAGCCTCTGCAACCTTCTTGAAGCCTGCGATATTAGCGCCTGCTACGAAGTTGTCCTTCATACCGTAAAGAGCAGCCTGCTCTGTCATTTCCTTGCAGATATTTACCATGATACCCTTGAGCTTAGCGTCTACCTCGTCGAATGTCCAGCTTAATCTCTCGCTGTTCTGGCTCATTTCAAGAGCTGATGTAGCAACGCCGCCTGCGTTTGCAGCCTTTGCGGGAGCAAAGAGAACGCCGCTCTTTAAGAATACGTCTATTGCCTCTAATGTAGAAGGCATATTAGCGCCTTCGCCTACTGCTATACAGCCGTTAGCTGCAAGAGCCTTGGCGTCAGCCTCGTTAAGCTCGTTCTGAGTAGCGCAGGGTAAAGCTATGTCACACTTGATGTTCCATACGCCCTTGCCCTCGTGGTACTCTGCGTTCTTATGAGTCTGAGTATATTCTGCAAGTCTGCCTCTTCTTACAAACTTAAGGTCCTTAACGTATTCAATATCTACGCCGTCCTTGTCGTATACATAGCCGTTGGAGTCTGAGAAGGATACTACCTTAGCGCCAAGCTGTGTAGCCTTTTCAGCTGCGTATACTGCAACGTTGCCTGCGCCTGAAATAACAACTGTCTTACCCTCGAAGCTCATGCCCTTATCATTGAGCATCTGCTCTACAAGGTAAACAAGACCGTAGCCTGTTGCCTCTGTTCTTACAAGAGAACCGCCGAATGTAAGACCCTTGCCTGTAAGAACGCCTTCGTAAAGACCGGTTATTCTCTTGTACTGACCGTACATATAGCCAACCTCTCTGCCGCCTACGCCGATGTCGCCTGCAGGAACGTCTGTGTCAGCGCCAATGTGTCTGTAAAGCTCTGTCATAAAGCTCTGGCAGAAGCGCATAACCTCGTTGTCGCTCTTGCCCTTGGGGTCGAAGTCAGAACCGCCCTTGCCGCCGCCGATAGGCAGACCTGTAAGAGAATTCTTGAAAATCTGCTCGAAGCCTAAGAACTTGATTATACCTAAGTTTACTGAGGGGTGGAATCTGAGACCGCCCTTGTAAGGTCCTATTGCTGAGTTGAACTGTACTCTGAAGCCTCTGTTTACCTGTACATTGCCGTTGTCGTCAATCCATGGTACTCTGAACATTATCTGTCTTTCGGGCTCTACAAGTCTTTCAAGAAGAGCTGCTTTCTCGTAAGAGCTGTCTGCCTCGATTACAGGCTTGATAGTGTTAAGTACCTCTGTTGCTGCCTGATGGAATTCAGGCTGTGCGGGATTCTTTGCGATAAGTTCCGTAAGAACTCTGTCTACATAACCCATTTTTGTTTCCTCCGTTCTGTGCTTTTTGTTTTTACATTATTCTTTAGCCCTATGACGTACTAAAGCGGCATAGTTATAACTAGCCGCCGGAGCGCCATAGCCCTTGTGTATAATTATAATAGCTGGGCAAAGCCTTGTCAATAACATAGCTTTCGGCATATTTTACGAAATATTTTAAGTTTTTTTATGAAATATGTTAAAAAAATAAACTTTTGCCTTTTTAAACATATCTTAATAAAGTGTTGTAATGCGCCGAATTTTGCCTTATACTGTAATTATAAACATTCAGAAGGAGAGAATATAAATGAAAAAAACTGTCTTCGGCATAGCTTTGGCAGCTTCAATGCTCTTTGCCTCAGCTGTATATGCCGATACCATTATAAACGTGCCAATAGACGGAAGACCCGTAAGCGGCGAATATCTTGAGGCTCTGGCAAAAATAGGCGGAGACGATTATATAACCGTATCCAAGGATAACATGGACTTTTTCTCCTCCTATGAGCCGGATAACCACATAGGCAAAAGCAACAAGCTGAGAGAGGAGCTTTATAATATAGTTTCTGCTCACAACAATGAATATACCACCGTTATAATAAACACCTCCTCATATATTACAAACGGACTTGTAGGCAGCCGCTGCGGTGTGAATTACGACGATACATATAAGGCTCTCGGCGACCTTCATAAGCTGATAACGGACTTTCCCAAGCCTAAGTATTATGTAGACCTTTCAGTGCCGCGTTCTCTGCCCGAAACACGTTTCAATGAAATATGGTGCGATAACGAAAGGCTAAACGGCATTGCCTACTATTATTTAAAGGATAACCCCCACTGCGAGGATTACAGCGAGATTTCGCTTAAATACAGCAGGGTAACGCCAATACAGTATATTATGGAGTTCAGCTATGTAGACAGCAAGGCGGCAGAGCTTGGAGAAAAGGCTCTTACTCCTTGGGAAAAGAGCTTTCTCCATTATTTCAACAACAACATAAAAACAAAAGAGCCTTACAGAAAATATGTGGAATACTATAAAAAGCCCTACGAAATGACCTCCGTTATATTCTCATCTCTTCTCAAATGGCATAAGGCTGGAGAGCTTGAGGAAATAATCGTAAGCAACGACGACTTGCAGATACCGGATTTTATAACATACATGGCAGGCAAAAAGGCAGACTGGGTACAGAAAAAGAACGGCTCGCCTATAAAATTCAGCTACGCAAGGCAGTATATGGAGGCGTCTCCCTCCTCTATACAAAGGCGCTTTGCCGATACCTACGGCAAAAAGGAGCTTGGCAAATCTCTTGTGGGCAGCGGCAAAAGCATAAACATAATATACGGCACAGACGAGATACCGCAGCTTATATATGCCCGCGACTATTCCTCAAGGAAAAACAGGACGGCGGATATTTCCGTAAGCTATAACGACGTATCTCAGAACGTGGCTACATTTGACGTGCTTCAGCCCGGAAATATAACGAGGACAGCTCTTAATTTCGTAAAGGGCGGCATAGGCAGATATACCGATAAAAAAACCGACATATACATTTACGATTACAGGCTGGAGGATACCTCAAGGGCTATGCTCGCCCGTCTTGAAAATTCCTACGACAAGGGAAACAGCACGGGACTTATAGAGCTGTTTGACGGCGCTAAGGAAAATACATTCTTTATGACTATGAGAAACCGCAGGGAGCTTGGTATGCTAAGCTCATACTCCGCTTGGAATACAAATGCCAACGCCATAGGGCTGGGCATAGCTCAGGCTCAGGTATGCGCCGTGGCAAATGAGTGTACCAACAGTCCCTCTACCTCGCTTAATGCGCAGCTGGAAATGCTTATGCAGCACCTTATAGAAGACGGCATATATACCAAAAGAGGAAAGCTCGCCCTCTCCAACAAGGGCTACCGTCCCAATGTAGAGGACAGAACTCATTCTCAGATGCTCTATGATATGCTTGAAATAAATACAATAACGAATAATATAAAGGCTATGGAATATACCTTTAAGGGCGTAGGCTATAAGGTCGATACCGCAGAAGTCACAAAGACGTCATTCCCCTGGGGCAGAACCTTCGATATTTATGTGGAGGGCAATGTTGATGTGCGCCGCAGCGAGCCGCTGCCGCAATAAAAAAGTCGGGATATTTTATATACCACAAACTTCTTGACATTTGCAACATTTCAAGTTAAAATACATATACATAAAATAAAGGCGATGAAGAAAAGAGTAGCCCTTATTTACCTCACAGAGAGGGACATATATGCTGAAATTGTCCCGAGGAGCAAATACCGGTGAAGTGCATTTCCGAGCCTGCCCTGTGAAGCGCGGCGTAATGTCGGGTCTAGCGGGACACGTATTGCTGCGTTAAAGTATCCGAGAGGGCATATTTATATGCCAATTAGAGTGGAACCACGCACCCGTCGTCTCTATGTGAGGCGGCGGTTCTTATTTTTAGGGTTTTAGGGAGTGAAGTTATGAAAATATTTATAATTCTTGCGGTGATAATACTGATATTGATACTCTTTGCGCTTGCGGCAAGGTCGGAGGTAGCTACGGTAAAGCGCAAAGACCCTGCCATAAAAAGCGGCATAGAGGTAGTGCTGTATTCCAGCTTCTGGGCAATGCTAAGCCACAGACTTGCTCATAAGCTCTACAATATGCGTCTTTACTTTATAGCAAGGCTTATTTCTCAGCTTTCACGCTGGCTTACAGGCATAGAGATACACCCTGGAGCAAGAATAGCCAAGGGCGTGTTCATAGACCACGGCATGGGCGTTGTAATAGGCGAGACCTGTGAGATAGGCGAAAACGTACTTATTTATCAGAACGTGACCTTAGGCGGTACGGGTAAGGACACAGGCAAAAGACATCCCACAGTAGAGCCTAACGTAATGATAGGCGCAGGGGCAAAGGTGCTTGGTCCTATTACAATAGGTCACGATACCAAAATAGGCGCAGGCTCTGTGGTATTAAGCGATACAAAACCCTATTCCACAGTAGTGGGAGTGCCTGCCCATTCTGTCACAAGAGGCGCTGCGGACTTTGCGCCCTCAGACAGTCTGGACCAGCTCAGACTTCCCGACCCTGTTGAAATGGAGCTTTGCAGACTCAGGGTACAGATAGACAAACTTGAAAAACAAATAGAGAAATACAAAACGGAGGAAAACAAAAATGAAGCTGTATAATACGCTTACAAACAGAAAAGAAGAATTTGTGCCCCTTGAAGAGGGCAAGGTCAAAATGTATGTCTGTGGGCCTACGGTATACGACTATATCCATATAGGCAACGCAAGACCCTATGTTATATTCGACACAATAAGGCGATATATGGAATACAGAGGCTATGAGGTAAACTATGTGCAGAATTTTACCGATGTGGACGACAAAATAATAAAAAGGTCCATTGAAGAGGGCGTAGAGTCTACGGTCATTTCCGAGCGCTTTATAAAGGAAGCCATAAAGGACGCAGAGGGTCTTAATGTAGAGCCTGCCACCAAGAATCCCAAGGTTACGGAGGAAATGGACGGCATAATAGATATGATACAGACGCTTATAGACAAGGGGCACGCCTATGTAGTAGACGGCAGCGTGTTCTATGATACAAAGTCATTTCCCGAATACGGCAAGCTCTCCGGCAAAAATATAGAGGAGCTTGAAGCAGGCGCAAGGATAGCCGTAGACGAGAAAAAGAAAAATCCTATGGACTTTGTACTCTGGAAGCCTAAAAAAGAGGGAGAGCCCTACTGGGAATCTCCCTGGAGTCAGGGCAGACCCGGCTGGCATATAGAATGCTCCGTTATGGCAAAGAAATATCTCGGCGATACCATAGATATTCACGCAGGCGGCGAGGATCTTATATTCCCTCATCACGAAAACGAAATAGCTCAGTCCGAGGCAGCCAACGGCAAGCCCTTTGCAAAATACTGGCTGCACAACGGCTTTATAAACGTGGACAACAAAAAGATGAGTAAATCTTTGGGTAATTTCTTTACCCTCAGAGAAATCGCAGAGCATATACCATACGACGTCGTAAGGTTTTTTATACTGAGCGGTCATTACAGAAGTCCCATTAATTTTTCGAGAGAGCTTATGGAAGCTGCGGGCAAGGGACTTGAAAGAATAAAGAACGCCTACAAAAACCTTGTTTTCTTTGAAAACAACAACTCCGGCTCTATGACCGAGGAGGAAAAGAAATTAAACCTTGAAGCCGATAAATTCAGAGAGCAGTTTGAAAAGGCAATGGACGACGATTTCAACACGGCAGACGCCGTTACCGCAATATTTGAAATTGCCCGCTTCGCCAATGTCAATGTAAACGAAAATTCCTCAAAGGAATTTGCAAAGGCAATAAGAGAAAAAATGCTTATGCTCTGCGATATACTTGGCATAAAGCCCGAGGACAACGTAGGCAAGGACAAAATAAGCGCAGAGGAAATAGAGCAGCTTATAGCAAAGAGAGCCGAGGCTAAAAAGGCAAAGGATTTTGCAAGGGCAGACGCCATAAGGGCGGAGCTTTTGGAAAAAGGCGTAGTTATAGAGGATACAAGAGCCGGCGTTCGCTGGTCATATAAATAAAGCTATGAAGTTATTCGGTAATATAAGCGCAGAGGCAGACAGGCTCTCTCCTCTTGTGCTGGCATTTATAGGAGATACCGTATACGACCTTCTCACAAGAGGGCATATTATAGCAGAGGGCAACGCCCCTGTAAACACAATGCACACAAAGGCAAAGCATATTGTAAACGCCACGGCTCAGTCAAGGACATACTTCCTTATAGAGCCTGTCCTTACCGAAGAGGAGCTTGCCGTTATGAAAAGAGGCAGAAACGCCAGAAGCAACACCTCTGCCAAAAATCAGTCCATAGTGGACTATAGGCGGGCAACAGGCGTAGAGGCTCTTTTCGGCTGGCTTTACTTAAAGGGAGAATACGGCAGAATAGAAGAGCTTTACAGACTTGGCACGGAGGATATTTATGAAAAAGAACAACAGACCCCCTAGGGCAGTAAAACAAACCCAACATAAAAACAATACAAAAGCCCATAAGTACAAGGACAACACCGCCTTTGACGACGGCTTGCAGCTGGAGGGCAGGAATCCCGTGCTTGAGGCGCTCAACCACGGCAAGACCATTGACAAGATACTTGTGCGCAAGGGCGGTATAGAAGGCACTCTTAAGGTAATAGTGGCAAAGGCAAGAGAAAAGGGCATAGTGGTACAGGAAATTGACAGAGAAAAAATGGCTGCCATTTCCCGCAGCAACAATCATCAGGGAGTTATAGCACTTTGCCCTGCCCACGAATACTGCGATGTAAAGGATATAATAGGATATGCGCGGAACAAGGGAGAAGACCCATTTATAATAGTGTGCGATGAAATAACAGACCCTCATAATCTCGGCGCTGTTATAAGGACAGCCGAGTGCTGCGGCGCTCACGGAGTAATAATACCCAAAAGACGGGCAGTTGGGCTTACTGCCGTTGTCAGCAAGACCTCTGCAGGGGCGGCAGAGCTTGTGCCCGTAGCAAGAGTTACAAATATTGCAAGAGCTATTGACGAGCTTAAAAAGGAAAATATATGGATAGCCTGCGCCGATATGCAGGGCAAGGAGTATTTCAACACGGATTTGAAAGGACCTATCGCCCTTGTAATAGGCAGCGAGGGAGCAGGCGTAGGTGAGCTGATACGCAAAAAAAGCGATTTTACAGTGGGAATACCTATGTACGGCAAAATTGGCTCTCTTAACGCAAGCGTTTCAGCAGGACTTATAATGTATGAAATAGTAAGGCAGAGAAGGTTCAACGGGTAGCCTAAACAGGAGAAAATATGTATGATGCAATAATTATAGGCGGCGGTCCAGCAGGGGCTTCTGCGGGAATATATCTTGCAGACAAGGGAAAAAGCGTATGTATTATAGACAAAAGCACATTTCCCAGACAAAAGACCTGCGGCGGACTTCTGACCGTCAAAACACTTGAATTAATGGAAAGCAGTCCCATAGGAAAATTGGACAGCTCCCTTGTGCTAAACAGAATAAACAGAGTAAGCCTTGAAAACAGGGGGAATAAAATTGCCGAAATGCGCTGTCAGAACGACTTTTATCTTGTGGACAGGCTTGCCTTTGACAACAGCCTTATTGAAAAATATAGGGCAAAGGGCAGCGATATAACAGAGGGAAAAGCCGTAAGGGCAATAAAGGATAATATTGTTTTGTTAAGCGACGGCACTGAAATTAAAAGCAAATATATTATAGGCGCTGACGGCTGTAAGGGCGTTACACAAAAATATGTGAAAAGAGAGCCTGTTGCCTGCGCCTTCGGCATAGAAGCGGAAATTCCCGCAAAATATGTGGACAACTCGGCGCTTCTGCTGGAGGTAGGCTATTTCAAGGACGGCTATCTCTGGCATTTTCCAAAGGGAGATTATGCGACAGTGGGCTTTGCCTTTACCTATAACAGGGACTTCGATTATATAGCTTGGTTCAAAAGCTATCTCAATAGCCTTGGCGTTACAGAAGACCTTAAGCTAAAGGGCGCTTTTCTGCCCTACGGTATGGGCAGCAGTACCGTTACCAACGGCAAAAATCTCCTCCTTACAGGAGACGCCGCAGGCTTTATAGACGCTGTAACGGGAGAGGGTACTTATTACGCCATACTTTCGGGACTTGCAGCGGCGGAAAGTATTATGACCTCCAAGCCCATAGAAGCATACAAAAAAAGGACTGCCTCCATAATATCCTCTGTTGAAAAAAGCTGCACTCTTGTAAACAAATTTTATGACAACAGAGAGGCTCTTTTAAACAGACTTAAGGGCAAGACCCGTTTTCTCAGCTGGTTCTGCGATGTTCAGGTGAGCCGCAATATATACGATTTCTCATTGACAAAGCTAAGCGCAGCTTATATGAAATATAAACTTTTCGGAAAATAGGCGGATAAATATCCGCTTATTATTTTTAATACTAATGCTGCGTTGAATTTTTGTTTAGTCGACCCTTCCACCGCCTAACGGCGGTCCCCCTCCCCTTCTCTGAAGGGGAGGCTGGGGTTGTGGGGAAGGCTCAGATATTGTCTTTCAAAGTAAATAAGCGACTTTGGCAAGCGTATACCTAAGGCTCCCCTTACGAGAAGGGGAGCTGGCAGGCACGTCAAAAGTTTCGGATTAAGACATTTTTGAACGTGCCTGACTGAAGGGTCGATACTCCCCTAAACAAAATTTTTCCCTAAATCAAATAAAGCTGTCCCATTATGACCTTTTTTCATAAGTTGAACCGTACCCTGTCAAGTAGACAATTAAAATAACAAAATTTTTGTGCAGCCGATAGTGTATGCTATCGGTTGC